>CATZIT010000001.1:0-379453 GCA_958420225.1 uncultured Roseburia sp.
ATTACCCAAACAGTTGAATATGCACAATACGCAACTGGAGGGAGGTTAGGTGTGAGATAATGTCTAGTGTAATAGTAAAAGAAAACGAGACTTTAGATAGCGCTTTACGCAGATTCAAGAGAAACTGTGCAAAAGCTGGTATCCAGCAGGAGATTCGTAAAAGAGAACATTACGAGAAGCCAAGTGTAAAACGCAAGAAAAAATCTGAAGCAGCTAGAAAAAGAAAATACAATTAATGTATTTAAAATAGCCATCACGGTATGTGATGGCTATTATTTTACTTCGTGAGAATTTTTAGAATGCGCACACTTTATCTGATGTTTGTCAAAAACAGGAAAAAATAACTAGAAAAAATTGTTTAAAATTGATATTGGAAAATGCAGAAAGACGTGTCAAAATATTATTTTAAGAAAATGTGTATATCGGCTCAGGCGATACGGTAGACAGAAGGAAGGAAAAGGCGTGGAATATACAGCGGAGACAGAAAAGAAAAAAGAAATCAGTCTGGATGTTTTCAAGTCCAAACAGACCTATCAGGGGCGGATTGATTTTCTGATGTCCGGCGGAAAGAACAGTGTCGGTACTCTTTATATCGATGTGACAGCAAACCGCATTATTTCAGCTATTTGGGGTGGAGACGACTGGGACGGGGATGAGAACGTCAAAAACTGGCTTATCACCAATATTTATCCCTTTGTGGAGGGGGAAAACGGATTAGAAGCGCTGAAACGGGATTTCAGCAGGGATAACCTGACAAGACTTTTTCAGAGAGGACAGACGGAACTCCGGCTGAAACACAGATTCAGAAAGAATCATCGTATTTTGTGTTACCGTATTGACGTCAATATGTTTCAGAATCCGGAAAATGGACATATTGAAGCGTGTGCATCCTGGAAGGATTATACGCTTAAGTATGTTGATTCAGAAATTCAGAAAGTGTTGTATCAGACAGATTATCAGGCACTTGGACTTATTGAAGTGGAAAAGGGAATGATATATATCCGATCCAATCGCTTTAAAGAGATGGAACTGGAAGAGGAAGCAGTTTTTTCATATGCAGATTGTGTGAAGCAGATGGAGACAATGCGCATTTATGAAAAAGACAGAGAACGTTTTGCACGTTGTACTTCATTGGAGTATCTGGCAGATAACATGGCGATTGCGGGATGTTTTTCTTTTCTTGCACACAATGTGGAACATGAACTGGAGCGGTATACCTATCACTGGTTTGATGAAGAACATAGAATCCTGATTTTTGTGATTGAAAATATGACCAAAGAATCGGAAACAGATGCACTTACCGGTTCTTTGAACCGGATGGGATTTTTTCGCAAGACAGAGGAAATTCTTTTACATAATCCGAAGGAAGAGTTTGCAATTTTATATTTTAATATCCAGAGGTTTAAGGCATTCAATGATTTGCTGGGATATGAAGCAGGGGACAGTATCTTATGCAATATGATGAATGATTTGCAGATGAGTTTTTTAAAACCCCTGGCAATTGCGCGAATGGAGGCAGATCACATTACGGCACTTGTGGATGTAAGAAATCTGGATTTGACGAAACTTTCGGAAGTCCTGCATGTTGTGTATACAAGAAACCAGATGAAAATGGATATTTACGGAAGATGTGGAATCTTTTATATTCCCAAAGATTCAAAACTCAGCATATCCGATATGTGTGATTTCGCAAGACTTGCAAAATCGCATATTCCCAACCAATATGTCCGCCCATATGCGATATTTAACGAGCAGATGAAACGGGAATATGAACAGAAGAGTATCGCAATGATTAGTCTCGATTATGCAATGAAAAATGATGAATTTTCTGTTTATTACCAGCCAGTCTATGATGCGTGGACGGGAGAGATTATTGCTGCGGAAGCTTTAGTACGCTGGATTTCAAAGGAAAACGGCGTGATACTGCCAGGCAATTTCATTGCCGCACTTGAGGAGAGCGGGCATATTACAAGACTTGACTCGTTTGTGAATCAGAAAGTATTTCAGTTTCAGAAGGAACGCTATGAAGCGGGAAAGCCGGTCGTTCCGCTGACCGTCAATCTGTCCCGGATGGATTTAATGGATGAAAACATCATGAATGAGATTAAAAACTGCATCAGTAGTTCTGAAATTCCAAAAAATCTGCTCCGTTATGAGATTACAGAATCGGCATATACGACGATTGATGCTGCCGGAAATCAGTTTTTGTCAGACTTAAGGCAGGCGGGAGTGCGGGTACTGCTTGACGATTTTGGAAGCGGTGTGTCCTCGTTTAGCACCATCCAGGATTTTGAGTTTGACGTGATGAAGCTTGATATGGGATTCGTACAGAAAATAGGGTACAACAAGAAGAATAACAACATTTTAATTTCGGTGATAGAGCTTGCGCACCGTCTGGATATGAAGGTGGTTGCAGAGGGCGTGGAGACAAAGGAACAGCTGGATTTTCTCAGAGATTATGGCTGTGATTACATCCAGGGCTATTATTTCTCGAAGCCGCTGCCGCAGAAGGAATTTGTGGAACTTCTGGAAAAACAGTAAAAAAGAATTGAAATCCATGGTATGAAAAAAGGTACCATGGATTTTTTTTCTGGTAAAAAATAGTTGACAACTACGCGTATATAGCGTATATATAACACATAAACAGTTGAGGAGGTGAGCCGATGCAGCTAAAGCAAAATTCCGGCGTGCCGATTTATCAACAGATAGCGGAGAGTTTCAAGACAGACATTCTGGCGGGAAAGTACAAACAGGGAGAATTTCTTCCGTCCATCCGGGGACTTGCGAAGGATTTGAAAATCAGTGTTATCACGACGATGAAGGCATATGAACAGTTAGCGCAGGAAGGACTTGTGACAGCGGCGCAGGGCAAAGGATTTTATGTGAATGCCCAGGACAGCGACATGATAAGGGAACAGCATTTAAGAAAGGTGGAGGACGCACTGACGGATGCGATTGCCGCAGCGAAGATTGCAGGATTGTCCGATGAGGAACTGCGGGGGATGTTAGATGCCCTGCTGAATATGGAGAGTTGAAGATTAGTTAGAAAATAACAGGAGGATTCTAAAAAATGACAGTACAGTATGCATTAGAGGGACACAATATCCGCAAACAGATGAAAGGCTTTTGCCTTGATGTCGAGAATTTTGCCATTCCAAAGGGTTTTGCAACAGCTCTGATTGGAGAGAACGGAGCCGGCAAGACGACACTTTTAAATATTCTTGCGGGAATCCGGCTCGATTACAAAGGGGAGCTTACCTATTTTGGACAGTATTCAGACATAGAGAAGGAAAAGAGTGCGGATGTAAAAAACAGAATCGGCTACACGGGCACCGGAAAGTATTATCTGCCGCAGTGGAACGCAAAGGATATCGAGGAAATCAGCAGTCTTTTGTTTGAAGATTTTTCCAGGGAAGAATTTCACCGGTATTGCACAGAACTCGCTATTTTTTCAGGAAAGGGCAATGATGTAAAGAAGCCGAACAGCTCTTATTCCGACGGTATGAAGGTAAAGCTGATGTTAGCGGGTGTGATGGCGCGAAAGACCGACCTTTTGCTTCTAGATGAGCCGGCATCACCGCTTGACCCGTTGATGCGCGATAAGCTCTGCCAAATGATCCGGGAATATATCACAGAAGGAAATGGGGAAAGAAGTGTATTTTTCTCGACACATAATATCTCAGATATGGAAAATGTCACCGATTATGCCATCATCATGGAACAGGGAAAAATCGTTGAGCAGGGCTTTATCGAAGATTTGAAAGAAAAATATATCCTTGTAAAGGGAGATGTGGCGGATACGCAAAAAGCAAAAGAAATCTTATATACCATCACCGAGAATCCGTATGGCTTTGAGGGAATCTGTCTGGCAGAAAATCTTGACAAGCTTGCCGGAATGAATGTCACAAAAGAGATTGCAAGTCTGTATCAGATTAGTGTCGCAGTCATGAAACGGAATACAAAAATTGTGATGAGGTAGGTAAACGGGATGAGTGATATCGGAAAAATGATAAAAAATTACAGGACGCTCACAAATAAAAAGTACCGAATCGCAACGAACTTCATAATTCCACTTGCTTCTGCAGCCGCAATCCGTCTGCTTGTGCATCTGGGTGATATATGGTATGGTCTTGCACTGTTGGTATTTGTGTTTGTGATGATGGCAGAGATGATGGGGGATTACTTTTCATTTGGATGTATCTGCAAAAAGAATTCCTTTGGGATGAATTTCTTAAAGAGCAGCTTTGGCGGGATGCACTGCTTTGCGGATGCACTGCTCCTTGATATTCTGGTGAGACCGTTCCGGCTGGCGGTATTTGCGATGATTGTGTGTTTCCCATGGATGGGAACGTATCTAAACGGCTGGCTTTTGTTTGAAGGGATTGTTTCCCTGGCAATCATATCCATCGCTTCACTCAATGTGACGCGGTATCTGGACACGGCATATTATCTGATGCTGGTGTCAGCCATTTTTTTAGCACCGGTGGCAGGCATCATTGCACTGTCATTTTTCACCGGGGTTCCGGCAGATATCATGGCGGTGGTGCTGGCAGTACTGTTGTTGCTTACGATTGTGCTGACGTATTTTCATATGCTTATGAGGATGAAAAAATCCTATCTGGATGTATAGAGGAGGAAGAAAATGTTAAAAGATTTAAAAATGGGTTTTCAGCTGATGAAATATGGTTATAAAATAAAAATGAATGTGATAATGATGGTTGTGATTCTGGCGTTTGGAATCGTTGCTGAGATTAGCAGTAAAGGGACTTCCTTTCTTGGAGGGTTTTATCTGATGATGACTGGAATGTTTGCCTATCAGCTCATTATGTCGATGGACATTTCCGAGATGGTACAGTCTTCTGCTGCGAAAAGGAAATTGCAGGTGGGACTTCCGGTAGTGGCAAGCACGGTTGTCTATCTGGCATCTTATACGTTTCTTCTGGTAGAACGCGTGATTTTAATCCATCAGAATCCGCAGAGTAGAGAAGAACTGCTTTATACGCTGTTTACCATTCTTCTTATCATGATAACCGTATATATTTTTTCCAGTATCTGTTATAAGTATTTTGTGGCTGGATTTATTCTCTTTCTGATTTTATTTATAGGTGTTGATACCGGTGCGGTGATTCTGTGGAACAACGGCATCGGTGCATGGCTCTGCCAGATAGGACTTGGCTGGCTTGCGGTGCTTGGCTATGCGGTTGTTCTCCTCGGGGGCGGTATTGAGTATCTGCTTGGAAGCCTTTTATACCGGAAACCACTGTCTGAATTTGCATTCCGTGGAATCTTTAAGGATGCAAAATAAAAACCGTCTGTGCAAAGAGTTTACAAAAAGTTAATGAAAATTTTGTTGACAGAAAAAGCGTAATCCGTTACCATAGATTAAAAGTTCATTAATGAACTAAATGGAGAGTGCCATGAACAGCGATTATGATATTATTTCATTGAGCCATGAAATCAAACGGATTATGGAATATGCCTATGGAGAGCGGATGGAAGATTTCGGTCTCAGAAAAGTGGAAGTGGACATTTTGTATTTTATCGCCCACGCAGGGAATAAGGATACTGCCAGAGACATCATCAATGCGCAGCACATCTCCAAGGCACATATTTCCAAATCTGTGGACAATCTGCGGCAGAAGGGCTACATCCTTTTAGAGGAGGACAGCACTGACCACAGAAAGGCGCATATCCATATCACGGAAAAAGGACTCCCGCTTGTGAAAGAATTTGAAACCATTCATCAGAAAGTAGTGGAGCAGTTGTTTTCCGGCGTTACCGCGGAAGAAAAAGCATGCATGAAACGGATTGCGCAGAAAGTTGCAGACAATGCCAGAAGTTACATCGAAGAAAAGGCGTAATTTCAGGAAACAGACGGACAGAGACGAAAAGGGGGAACCAGAATGAATCAGTACGGAGATTTTGGACGTGAAACAGAAGAATTGATGAAAATCTGCGAGAAGAACAACCAGATATCGACAGAATTATTCAAAGAGTTTGGCGTAAAGCGTGGACTCAGAGATTTAGATGGAACCGGAGTTTTGACAGGAATCACCAATATTTCCAAAATTGTTGCATTTCGTATGGAGGATGGAAAGAAGGTTCCCTGTGACGGACAGTTATGGTATCGCGGTTATAAGGTGACGGATTTAATCCGTGGCTTTGAGGGCAAACGCTATGGCTTTGAGGAGGTTGCTTATCTGCTTTTGTTCGGGGAACTGCCGAATGTAGAGCAGCTTGCTTCCTTCAAGAGAATGTTATCGGAGTGCATGCAGCTTCCAACGAACTTCACCAGAGACGTTATCATGAAGGCACCGAGCAAAGATTTGATGAATTCTCTGACCAGAAGTGTGCTGACCTTAGCATCCTACGATGAATCGCTTGGCGACCAGGAGTTACACACCCAGTTAGAGCAGTGTATGAAGCTTATCAGTGTGTTCCCGATGCTGGCGGTGTACGGATATCATTCCTATAACCACTATCTGCGAGACGACAGTTTATATATTCACAGACCGCAGGAAGGCTTATCCATTGCGGAAAATATTTTAAGAATGTTACGTCCGGACCAGAAATACACTGAGTTGGAAGCGAGAGTGCTTGACATTGCGCTGGTGCTTCACATGGAGCACGGTGGCGGTAATAATTCTACGTTTACCACGCGCGTAGTAACATCGTCCGGTTCTGATACGTATTCGGTTATGGCAGCAGCGCTCAGCTCCTTAAAGGGACCAAAGCACGGCGGTGCGAATATCAAGGTTGTGGAAATGATGCAGGACCTTGAGACTTATGTTTCCGACTGGAATGACGAGGACCAGGTGCGGGCTTACCTCGAGAAGCTTGTAGATAAAGAAGCATTCGACAGAAAGGGTCTCATTTATGGAATGGGACACGCGGTTTATTCACTTTCTGACCCGAGAGCGCGTGTATTTAAGTCCTTCGTGGAGCGCCTTGCGAAGGAAAAGGGAAGAGAGAAGGATTTTGCACTCTACAGTGCAGTGGAGCGGATTGCGCCGGAGGTAATCGCCGAGAAGCGTCACATCTACAAGGGTGTTTCCGCAAACGTGGATTTCTACAGTGGATTCGTGTACAGTATGCTTGATATTCCGCTTGAGCTTTACACCCCGATTTTTGCAATTGCACGTATCGTCGGATGGAGCGCACACCGCATGGAAGAGTTGGTAAATATGGATAAGATTATCCGTCCGGCTTACTTAAGCATTATGGAAGAGAAAACCTATAAAGAACTCGAAGACCGATAAGAGCACAGAAAGAAAAAGGTTAGAAATAAAAGGAGGAACCGCAGGTTTGAATACTTACGGTTCCTCTTTTGTATCTTCGTTTGTATTTTCTTTTGTGTCATTTTTTTCACTGTAATAATTTTTCAAAAGTTTGTAAATAAAGGAATATGCCCAGATTAAAACAGGAATAATGACGGTAGAATAGACAGATGCCATGAGCAGATTCATATAATTATCGCTTTTTGAGAGTGCACAGATTAAAGTCGCAGCATAAAGCCCGACTAAAACGATGACACCTAAGATGGCAAGAATCTGTTTGATTTTCTGGAATGGAAATTTTTTCATAAAAAGCCCTTTCTGATATTTCATAATCGATACAATACAACCATTATACTCTCTTATGTTTTTATGGACAAGACACGTTTGTCGGCATTTTTGGAAAAAGTGCTGGAAAAATGGCAGAATATCTGCTATAATAGGATAGGTATTTATGTGGTGGTGTGATTTGCACGCTGCATAACTGCAAATATTATAAGTAATCGAGGAATGAATCATGGCATTATTAGAGCAGTGGCAGAAAGTTGCCTATAATGAAAAAGCAGATAAGAATGAACTCCAGAGATTCTGGCAGAGATACTTCCTTCTGGAAAAGGGCGTATACGAGAAGCTTCTCACCAACCCGGATGAGAAGGTAGAGGGAACAGTAAAGGAGCTTGCCGATAAATATGAATTAAGCGTTATGGATATGACCGGTTTCTTAGATGGAATCAATGACAGCCTTGTAACTCCGAATCCGATTGACACCATGGAAGAGGACACCAAGGTAAGCCTTGTATTTGACAAAGAGAAGTTATACAAGAACATGGTAGACGCAAGAGCAGACTGGTTGTATGAATTACCGCAGTGGGATGCTATTTTTGATGCAGAGACCAAGAAGCGTCTTTACTTAGAGCAGAAGAAGTCCGGCACTGTTGTTGTAGGCAAGAAGGTTGGACGTAACGATCCGTGCCCATGTGGAAGCGGTAAAAAATACAAATTCTGCTGTGGACGTTAATTAGTACTTTACAAAACAGCAAAAGCGTACTACAATCTAGTATAGAATTATTTAAAGGCAATACGTAGAAGAGAAGAGTAAGCTGTGCGAAGGCACCAGAGAGGAATGTCCCGTGAAAGCGGGTGGTGAAAGCATTCCGGCGGGAGACAGCCGAAGACCACCTCTGAGTGACCCTAATCCGGTCCGGTGATACCGTTATCATCTTATGAGATTTTGTGATTACATAATTATGACTGTAGTTACAGAGTGAATCAGGGTGGAACCACGTAGAAGAAGCGTCCCTGACATTGCAGTTTTACAAGCAATGTCAGGGATTTTTTAAATTCATAGGAACTTGCGTCCCTATGAATTTAAAAATCCTTCGGGCGTTATGCGCAGCAAGCGCACACTTGATTAGGAACTACGATTTCTCTTCGAGAAGGGAGGATGACGATGAAAAAAATCAAAGAATTTTGGAACACACTTCCTGAGACGGTTTCCGTCACAAAAATCGATGGAATCCTGATGCTTTTGATTGCACTGCTTAGCGGAGTAATCGCAGGGATGTTATGTTCACCGAGAAAAAATGCCAGATATGGCTGTGAAAACGGAACTACCACCATTAATCACTGGTATCCGGATGACGAAGAGGAAGAATTTTTCGACGAGGAAGAGCAGGAATAAAAAAATTTCATTCAGATAGAATAAGAAAAGAGGAAAAACTATGAAAATCACATTGAAAGACGGCTCCGTAAAGGAGTATGGCGAAGCAAAATCCGTATATGAAATTGCAGCCGACATCAGCGAAGGACTTGCGCGTGTGGCATGTGCAGGTGAGGTAGACGGCGAAATCGTAGATTTACGTACCGTTCTTGATAAGGACTGCACCTTAAACATTGTAACAGCAAGTGACCCGGAGGGCTTAAAGGTCATCCGCCACACAGCATCCCACGTGCTTGCAGAGGCGGTAAAACGTCTGTTCCCGAATGCAAAAGTAACCATCGGACCGGCAATTGAAGATGGATTCTATTATGACTTTGATGCAGAACCGTTTTCCAGAGACGATTTAGACCGTCTGGAAGCTGAGATGAAGAAGATTATCAAGGAAGGACATGAGTTAAAACGCTTTACACTTCCGAGAGACGAGGCAATCAAGTTTATGGAGGAGCGCGAGGAGCCGTTTAAGGTAGAGTTAATCCGTGACCTTCCGGAAGGCGCAGAGATTTCCTTCTATGATCAGGGCGGCTTCGTAGACCTGTGCGCAGGCCCGCATCTGATGTCTACCAAGGGAATCAAGGCATTCAAGTTAATTTCTTCTTCCATGGCATACTGGAGAGGAGATTCCAACAAGGCACGTTTACAGAGAATTTACGGAACAGCCTTCAACAAGAAGGAAGAGCTGAACACACACCTTGAAAAATTAGAGGATGCAAAGCGCAGAGACCACAATAAGCTCGGTCGTGAAATGGAATTATTTACCACGGTTGACGTAATCGGACAGGGACTTCCGTTGCTGCTTCCGAAGGGAACCAAGATGGTGATGAAATTACAGAGATGGATTGAGGACCTTGAGGACAATGAGTGGGGCTATGTCCGCACCAAGACACCATTGATGGCAAAATCTGACCTGTATAAGATTTCCGGTCACTGGGATCACTATAAAGAAGGAATGTTCGTATTAGGAGACGAGGAGACCGACAAGGAAGTATTTGCACTCCGCCCGATGACCTGCCCGTTCCAATATTATGTATACAAGAATTCACAGAAATCTTACCGTGACCTTCCATATCGTATGGGTGAAACTTCCACTCTGTTCCGCAACGAGGATTCCGGTGAGATGCACGGACTGACCCGTGTCCGTCAGTTTACCATCTCAGAGGGACACAATGTTATCCGTCCGGACCAGGCAGAGGAAGAGTTGCAGAACTGTCTGCACCTTGCAATTTATGTTTTAAAGACACTTGGTCTTGAGAAAGAGGTTACCTACCGTCTTTCCAAATGGGATCCGGAAAACAAAGAAAAATATCTCGGTGATGTAAATTACTGGGAGTCTACACAGGAAGCACTGCGCAAGATTCTGATAGAAGAAGGACTTCCGTTTACTGAGGCAGACGGAGAGGCAGCTTTCTACGGACCGAAGATTGATATCCAGGCAAGAAACGTGTATGGCAAAGAGGACACGATGATTACCATCCAGTTAGACTGCGCTATTGCAGAGAACTTCGATATGTACTACATTGACCAGAACGGTGACAAGATTCGTCCGTACATCATTCACAGAACCTCTCTTGGATGCTACGAGAGAACACTTGCATGGTTAATCGAGAAGTACGCAGGCAAATTCCCGACATGGCTGTGTCCGGAACAGGTACGTGTCCTTCCGATTTCTGAGAAATACGAAGCATATGCAAATGAAGTCTTAAAAGAGCTGAAAGCAAACGGAATTGATGCGACTGTTGATGCACGTTCTGAGAAGATTGGCTTTAAGATTCGTGAAGCACGTCTTAACAAGCTTCCGTATATGCTTGTAGTAGGACAGCAGGAGGAGGCAGACCACACCGTATCTGTCCGCAGCCGTTTTGCAGGAGACGAGGGTGTGAAGCCGTTGTCCGAGTTCATCGATGCAATCTGTAAGGAAATCCGCACCAAGGAAATCCGGGAAGAAGTTGTAACAGAAGAAAAATAAGGAAACAAAAACAGTTCATAGGATTTAAAAAACAGGTCATACTAATCTGGAAACCAAAGAAAGGAGCAGATTAGTATGACCTATTTAGATTGTTCAGTAACCGGATGCTTTTATAATGAGGACCGCTGCTGTTGTAAGGGCGATATTGAGGTGAAGGGAAAAGAGGCAAAGGAGCAGGAGGAAACCTGCTGCGGAAGCTTTAAGGAGCGCGAGAATGGCTGTGGCTGCGGGTGCAATGCGACGACAGAGAACCGAAAGGAGATTGATGTTTCCTGTCAGGCGACCAAATGCGTTTTTAACCAGAATTTAAAATGCGCTGCCGACCATATCGGAATTGCGGGCGGAAATGCCTGCGACTGCGAACAGACCAGATGCGCAAGCTTTGAGTGCTGTACGGCATAAGAGATATTTCTGTTTCGGGGAAGCTTTCCAGAAGCGGAAGTTTCCCCGAAAATTTCAAAACATTAGAGAACAAATATTTTCTGCGGTTAGTCTTAACAAATTCTTAACAAAGAATCTACTTGAATTCTTAAGAGGATGGAGTATACTGTGAATTAGGAAAAAGGTCATGGATTTTTTGGGAGATGAAACAATCATGAGAAAAAAATCACATATTTCCCTGGCGCGCCATATCGTTGCGACCACGGATGATGCGGAATTAAAAAAACACAGATTCTTATTTTATATTGGCAGTGTACTGCCGGATATCAAACCGTCGTTTCTCTACAAGCGGCATGAGATGACGAGTACGTTTCCGGCAATCAGCAAACATATTGAAAGGCTCTCCGAAGGAGAAAAAGTTTTAAAACACAAAAACCGGAAGTATTATCTGGATTTAGGCCAGATCAGCCATTATCTTGCGGATTATTTTACATTTCCGCATAACCGGACGTATCCGGGAAGTTTAAAGGACCACTGTTCTTATGAAGAAAAATTAAAGCTCGATCTGCGGGAATACATAAAAAGCGGCAGAGCGGCAAAGCAGCAGATAAAAAAAGAAAAATTTGAAAATGCAAAGGAGCTGTGTGATTTTATCCAGAGGGCGCACGATGATTATCTGGCGCACAAGCACGATGTAGAGGATGACATTCGACATATTGTCGAAGTGAATCGCAAAGCGCTTGCCGGGATGATGGATGTGTTGGCGGAAAAGCGCATCGAACATTTCTTGAAACACTCGTAAGCCGTTGAAAAAACGGGGATATGTGTGCGTATTGTCGAATAATGACAACTCATGACGTGCGGTTTTGTTTGATTTTTGAAGAATAATGGAGTAATATGAGTAAGAAGGGAAGGCAGTCCAGTATATTTTTTGGCAGTCAGGAGGACTCCTATGAACAAGGTAAAAGAACTGCAGAAAAAAATTGAAATCGTCAGGCTGGAACTTGACGAGGCGTTACTTCAGAAGGATAAATTTGATATGTATTATCAAAAAAGCACAGAATTGGATAAATTGATAGAAGAGTATCTTGAAACAATGGAAAAATGCGTCAGCGTTTAAAACGCTGGCGCATTTTTCATGTGCAATTTTATGAAGTATATGCGCAAAAGTGCTTAAGGAAGAAATGGATGAATATCGTTTTAAATTACTACCGGACAGACTGGAAAAACCAGTTTGTCTTTTTTTTGTCTCTCGAACAAATTGTTAAAAATTTCTTAAACGGTTTGTATTGCATTTTTTAAGGAAGTGGGGTAATATAGTCATAAAAGTGGTGGAAAGTGGTGGAGAATGGTATAAAGTGGTGGAGAAATCACTTTTGGTGTCATTCCAAGGAGAGCCGGAACGGGAATCCGCTTTAAAGGCAGGTGGTTTGCGTTATGTTTATGGGAGAATACAACCACACAGTAGATCCGAAGGGCAGACTGATAGTTCCAGCCAAATTCAGAGAACAGTTGGGCGATGAATTTGTTGTGACAAAGGGACTTGATGGATGCTTATTTGTGTATCCTTCCACAGAATGGCGTGACGTCGAAGAGAAGTTCCGTAATATTTCCTCCACAGGAAAAGATGCCAGAAAGTTTGCCAGATTCTTCTTTGCAGGCGCTGCAGAGGTGGAATTGGACAAGCAGGGGCGTATCCTGTTACCGCCGGTGCTGAGGGAATATGCGGGACTACAGAAAGATGTTGTCCTTGCGGGAGTACTAAATCACGTAGAAATCTGGGATAAGGAACGCTGGCAGGAGAATACATACGAAGAAGATGAGATGGACGAGATTGCAGAACATATGGCAGATCTTGGATTTAGTATTTAGCAGAACGGAGGAGTTTGACACATGGAGTTTTCCCATTATTCAGTCCTTTTAAATGAGACAATCGAGCAACTGAATATCAGACCGGATGGAATCTATGTGGATGGAACGCTCGGTGGGGGCGGTCATTCCTACCAGATTTTAAAACGTCTTTCTGAAAAAGGAAGACTGATTGGAATCGATCAGGATGCGGATGCGATTCGTGCGGCAGGCGAGAGGCTGTCCGAGTTTCAGGACAGGCTTACCATCATCCGAAGCAATTATGCCAACATGAAAGAAGAGCTTCATGCAATCGGAGTAGAGCGGGTGGATGGAATTGTCCTAGACCTTGGAGTATCATCCTTCCAGCTTGATACACCGGAGCGCGGGTTTACCTACAGAGACCCGGATGCGCCGCTTGACATGCGGATGGATGACAGAAATCCGCTGACTGCGAAAGACATTGTAAACGACTACAGTGAGATGGAATTGTTCCGTATCATCCGTGATTACGGGGAAGATAAATTTGCAAAGAACATTGCAAAGCACATCGCAAAAGAACGACAGAAGAAGCCGATTGAAACGGCAGGAGAACTGACAGAAATTATCCGTGCGGCAATCCCGATGAAAGTTCAGGTGACGGGAGGACATCCGGCAAAGCGTACATTTCAGGCAATCCGGATTGAGTTAAACCACGAACTGGATGTATTGCAGGATAATTTGGATGATATGATAGACATTTTAAATCCGGGAGGAAGAATCTGTATTATCACATTTCATTCCTTAGAGGACCGGATTGTAAAAAGTATTTTTAAGAAAAATGAAAATCCATGTACCTGTCCGAGTGATTTCCCGGTATGTGTATGCGGAAAAGTCTCAAAAGGACATGTGGTGACAAGAAAACCGATTTTGCCATCGGAACAGGAATTAGGGGAAAATTCCAGATCAAAGAGCGCAAAATTACGGGTATTTGAAAGAAGTTAGAGTGATAGAGCAGAGGAGTCTTGAGAATGGAAAAAGAAAAAAGACGAAAAAATGACTACTATGTAGATGGAAATACCGTCAGACGTGCCGAGGCGGCACCGGATTACAGACAGCGCAGACAGGAGCGAATCAACGAGGAAGAGGAAGCAAAAGAGCGCAGAAGACGCCGGATGGTGCGGAGGGAGCAGGAGCGTACGCTTCGCGTCGGAAGAAGTTATCTGACATTCCTTACGATGGTGATGATTGTGTTTGGTGTTTTTGCGGGCACCTACATCAAAATCCAGTCCGATGTGACAAGCCGTATGGATACGGTCTCAAATTTGGAGAGCCAGATTGCAGATTTAAAGGCAGAAAACGATGAGGCGTATAAACGTTTAAGTACTTCGGTGGATTTAGAAAGCGTGAAAAAAACGGCATTAGAGGAACTTGGGATGAGCTATGTGAAGGAATCCCAGATTGTTTATTACAGTGTCGGTGATGATGATTACATGAATCAGTATGGTGACATCCCGGCAAAATAGGAGTGCCATGGCAGAAAAGCAGAGAAAAAAACGCCGAAAAAAGAAAAAACCGTTATTAAAATTTCCCCGGATGATGCAGAAAAAGCTAATCGTCATGTTTGGACTGATTGCGCTGATGCTGTTTGGACTGATGGGACGACTGATGTATATTGAACGCACCAGTGGCGAGAAATATGAAAAAATCGTTCTGTCCCAGCAGGAGTATGACAGTCAGACGATTCCGTATCAGCGTGGGGATATTCTCGATTCTAAGGGAACCGTGCTTGCAACGAGCATTGCGGTTTACAATGTTATCCTTGACTGTTATCAGCTTACCAGCAAAGATACGTACATTGAGCCGACCATTACCGCACTCACAAGCTGCTTTGAAGATATCACGAGCGAGGAGCTGTATACCTATGTCAGAGAGCAGCCGACGAGCCGTTACATCGTGTTGAAGAAAAGGGCTGCCTATGAGGACATCCAGCCGTTTGTGAATCTACAGGAGGAAGTTGACGAGAAAGGGAAAAAGGTAAATCCCAATATTAAGGGTGTCTGGTTTGAAAAAGAATACCAGAGAGAATACCCGTATAATTCGCTGGCAAGCTCTGTTATCGGATTTACAACCTCCGGAAATGAGGGAATTAACGGTCTGGAAAATTATTACAATGACACGTTAAACGGCGTAGACGGACGTGAATACGGCTATTTGAATTCTGACAATAATTTTGAAAAGACTATCAAGCCGGCACAAAATGGAAGTAATATTGTAACTACGATTGACGCAAATATTCAGGCAATCGCAGAGAAGAAAATCAAAGAATGGAATGAGGCATACCGCAACACCTACATCGATGGAAAAGAGGGTGCCTCGAATATCAGTGTCATCATCATGGACCCAGATAATGGAAATATACTTGCGATGGCAAATTATCCGGACTACGATTTGAACAATCCGAGGGATTTGTCGGCGTATTACACCGAGGAAGCCATCGACGCGATGAACGATGATGAAAAACTTGATATTTTAAATAAATTATGGCAGAACTACTGTGTTACTTATACGTATGAGCCGGGTTCTACCGCAAAGGCATTTACCATTGCATCAGGTCTTGAAACCGGAACGCTCTATGACGGAGAGACATTCTACTGTGATGGCTCAGAGATGTTTCCGGGAGACGTGCGTGTCCGCTGTACCGCATATTACAGAGGTGGACACGGGGTAGAGACGCTTGAGAAGGCACTGATGGATTCCTGCAACGATGCATTGATGCAGATGTCCTACGTAATCGGAGCTGATAACTTTATCAAGTACCAGCAGATATTTGGTTTCGGACAAAAGACGAACATCGACCTGCCAGGCGAGACGCGTACCGATTCCCTGATTTATACGAAAGATACAATGACAAAACTTTCACTTGCCACAAACTCATTTGGACAGAACTTTAACTGCACCATGATTCAGATGGCGTCTGCTTTCTGTTCCCTGGTGAATGGCGGATATCTTTATCAGCCACGTCTGGTGCAGAAGATTACCGATGAAAATGGAAACACGATTGAAGATATCACACCGACGCTTTTGCGTGAGACGGTTTCGGAGTCGACAAGCGAGCTGCTTCGTAAGTATATGCAGTCCGTTGTTTCGGAAGGTACTGCAAAGGCGGCAAAGGTAGACGGATATTCGCTGGGTGGTAAAACCGGAACGGCACAGAAGATTAATTCCGATGGACAGCGAGACGATACCAACTATGTATTATCTTTCATCGGATTTGCGCCGGTGGAAAAGCCGGAGCTGGTCATTTACTGTCTGGTCGACGAACCAAACGCCGAGGAGCAGGCACACAGTACCTTTGCACAGAACATTGTGCGTGAAATTTTAGAGGAGGTACTTCCGTATATGAACGTTTACCGCGATGAAGAGTCGACCGGAATCAATGCCGGGCTTGATGTTACCGGAAATAATGTAGAGGAAACATCTGTTGCCGACATCGCAAACGGAACCATTACCGGGAATCTTTCGGATGACGAAGGAACTTTTTCTGTTCCGGTTACGACGGATGACGGACAGGCGGCCGGAGACGACAACACATCGGGAGACGCCGGAACGACCGGAGAGAACCAGACGGCGGGAGATGCTGGAACAACGGATGACAATCAGACGTCGGGAGACGGCGCAGCACAGACACAATAAAAACATAACCTCACAGAACCCGGAATAGGATAATATGAAGGATTCTGTGAGGTTTTTTATGTCTTTCTGGAGAAGTAAAACCTTTAATCGAAAAAAAATCATGATTATATTTTTTGCGATTTTCTTTGTACTGCTGTTTCTGATGGGGCGTCTCGTGTACCTGATGGTGTTCTGCTCCGAATATTATGGACAGAAGGCAAAAGACTTGCATGAAAGAGAACGTGATATCAAGGCAGCGCGCGGAAAAATTATAGATGCGACAGGAACGGTGCTTGCCACGAACCAGTCTGTCTGTACGATATCTGTCATACACAGCCAGATTGAGGATTCGGAGGCGGTGATTGCGGCACTTGTGAAGGAATTGGGGCTTACCGAGGAGGAGATTCGCAAACGTGTGGAGAAGAACAGCTCGATTGAGCGTGTAAAGACCAATGTTCCGAAAGAAGTGGGGGATGCCATCCGCGCATACGGGCTTTCGGGAATCAAGGTGGATGAGGACTATAAGCGTTATTACCCGTTTGATACGCTTGCCTCTACGGTACTTGGCTTTACGGGGGCAGATAACCAGGGCATCGTAGGACTTGAGGTAAAATATGACAGCTACTTGCAGGGAACTGCCGGAAAGATTTTAACTCTTACGGATGCGAGGGGCGTGGAGATTGAAAATGCCGGGGAAACGCGTCTTGAACCGGTAAATGGAAATGATCTGTATATTTCTCTGGACTATAATATCCAGCTTTACTGCGAGCAGGCAGCAGAAAAGGCATACTTAAAGAAAAACGCAGACAGTGTCTCCATCGTGGTTATGAATCCGCAGAACGGGGAAATTCTTGCAATGGTAAATTACCCGGAATTTAATCTCAATGACCCGTTTACCTTAAATGTCGAAACGGAGGGACTCACCGCAGAAGAAAAACAGAACCTGTTAAATCAGATGTGGCGCAATCCCTGCATCAGCGATACCTATGAACCAGGCTCGACCTTTAAGATTATCACGGCGGCTGCGGCACTCGAGGAGGGCGTCGTGCACGTGAGCGATCAGTTCTACTGCCCGGGCTATAAAATCGTGGAGGACCGCAAGATTCGCTGTGCAAGAACCTCAGGGCACGGGGCGGAGACATTTGAAACCGGGATTATGAATTCGTGCAACCCGGTTTTCATCGAGCTTGGCGAGCGGTTAGGCGTGGATAACTATTTTAAATATCTAAAGCAGTTCGGACTTTTGACAAAGACGAACATCGACCTTCCGGGTGAGGCGGCTACCATCATGCATCAGAAGGAAAATGTGGGACCGGTGGAACTTGCAACCATGTCTTTCGGGCAGTCCTTTCAGATTACGCCGATTCAGCTTTTGACGACCGTTTCTTCTATCATAAACGGCGGAACGAGAGTGACGCCGCACTTTGGGGTGGAAGTGCGGGATGAGGCGGGAAATCTGGTGGAGACACTCACCTATGATACTTATGAGGGTGTGTGCAGTACAGAGACATCCGAAACGATGCAGTATCTTTTGGAAAAAGTGGTATCGGAGGGCGGCGGAAAAAACGGGCAGGTGGAAGGCTTTTCCATCGGTGGAAAAACGGCAACCTCCCAGACACTTCCGAGAAGTGACCACAAATATATTTCTTCTTTTCTTGGGTTTTACCCGGCGGATGACCCAAAGGTGCTAGCCATCGCAATCATAAGAAACCCACAGGGAACCTATTACGGGGGAATCATTGCGGCACCTGTAGTAAAAGAAATCTTTGAAAACATTTTACCGTACCTTGATAAATGATGGAAAATAACGTATACTAGACAGACGGCAGGCATTTTTATAAAATGTCTTTCACGTCATGGAAAAAAGTACGCAAGGAGTGAAATTATGACATATCAAATTGTAATTCCGGTGATGATTGCCTTTGCAATCAGTGCAGTCTTAGGACCGATTGTAATCCCGTTTTTAAGGCGGCTTAAAGTGGGGCAGACGGAGCGCAAAGAGCTTGCATCCCATCTGAAGAAAAATGGAACCCCGACGATGGGAGGACTGATGATACTTGCAAGTATTATCATTACATCCCTGTTTTATGTAAAAGATTATCCGAAAATTGTGCCGATTTTATTTATGATGGTAGGATTTGGAATTATCGGATTTTTAGATGACTACTTAAAAGTAGTACTTCGCAGATCAGACGGACTGCTCCCATGGCAGAAAATGTTGCTTCAGATTGTGGTGACGACAGTGTTTGCGGTCTATATGTGGAAATATTCCGGCATTTCACTTTCTATGCTGATTCCGTTCTCCGGCGGTAAATATCTGGATATCGGTTTCTGGGCGATTCCGCTTATGTATCTTGCAGTGATTGGAACGGTAAACGGTGTAAACTTTACGGACGGTGTGGACGGACTGGTTTCAAGCGTTACGATTATGGTTGCGACCTTCTTTTCGGTTGTCGCTATCGGCAACAATGCGGGAATTGAACCGATTACCTGTGCAGTAGCAGGTGCATTGCTTGGATTTTTATTGTTTAATGTACATCCGGCGAGCGTGTTTATGGGAGATACCGGATCGCTTGCCCTGGGCGGATTTGTAGCCGCCACGGCCTATGTGATGCAGATGCCGTTATTTATTCTTCTGGTAGGACTGATTTATCTGGTGGAAGTCATTTCAGTTATGTTACAGGTCAGCTATTTTAAATATACCAAGAAAAAGACCGGTGAGGGAAAACGTATTTTCCGTATGACCCCGATTCATCATCATTTTGAATTAGGCGGCTGGTCAGAGACGAAAGTAGTAGCAGTATTTGCCATTACAACAGCGCTTCTTTGCATGATTGCACTGCTTGGCTTATAGAAGAAAACAACAGGAAAGGGCATGGTGAAGATGATGAGCAGAAAAGTTTTGGTGGTAGGTTCCGGAATCAGTGGCGTAGCTGCCACAGAGCTGTTAAAGAAACAGGGGGATGAGGTTATCTTATTTGATGGTAATCCGAAGCTTGATGTGCAGGCACTGCGGGAGAAACATCCGGTATTTAAAGATGTGGAAATAATCCTTGGCGAATTGCCGGAAGAAAAAATGAGTGCGTTTGACCTTGTGGTCTTAAGCCCTGGCGTGCCGACGGATATTCCGATGGTATGTGCCCTGCGGGAGAAACATATTCCAATCTGGGGAGAAATCGAGCTGGCATATCAGTGTGCAAAGGGCAGTGTGATTGCAATTACCGGAACAAACGGGAAGACGACGACAACTGCACTTGTCGGACAGATTATGGAAAACTATTTTTCGGATGTGAAAGTGGTCGGAAATATCGGAATCCCGTATACCTCGGTGGCGGCAGAGACGACAGAAGAGACCGTGACCGTTGCGGAAATCAGCAGCTTCCAGTTAGAGACGATTCATGAGTTCCACCCGAAGGTATCTGCCATCTTAAACATTACGCCGGATCATTTGAACCGCCATCATACGATGGAGTGCTATATTAAGACGAAGGAACGCATTGCAGAGAACCAGACTGCGGACGACACCTGTGTACTCAACTATGAGGATGAAGTGCTGCGGGAGTTTGGAAGCCATTTAAAGACAAAGGTGTTATATTTCAGCAGCAGACAAAAATTAGAGAACGGACTTTACCTTGAGGGGGAGGACATTTTCTATCATGATGGTACGAAGGCAGTCAAAGTCATCAATGTGAACGAACTGAATATTCTTGGAAAACATAATTATGAGAACGTGATGGCGGCCACCGGAATGGCGTTAAGTTTTGGCGTACCGCTTGAGAAGATTGTTGAGGTGCTGAAACGTTTCCAGGCTGTTGAGCATAGAATTGAATATGTCACGGAAAAACGCGGTGTGAAGTTCTACAATGATTCAAAGGGAACAAATCCGGATGCGGCAATCCAGGGAATCCGTGCCATGAACCGCCCGACTCTTTTGATTGGCGGCGGATATGACAAGGGCAATGAATATGACGAGTGGATTGAGAGCTTTGACGGCAAAGTAAAAAAACTGGTATTAATCGGGCAGACAAGAGAGAAGATTGCGGAGTGTGCAAAAAAGCATGATTTTACAGATGTAGTGTTATGCGATACTTTTGAGGAAGCGATTGATACCTGCTATGCAAATGCCGTAAGCGGAGATGCAGTGCTTTTATCGCCTGCCTGCGCAAGCTGGGGAATGTTTCCAAATTATGAGGAACGTGGACGTATTTTTAAGGAGTATGTGCGAAACTTGGAGGAATAAATGGGGAAAAAACCGATTCGATATTTTGATTACAGCCTGATGATTCTTCTGCTGTTTTTACTTGCATTCGGATTGATTATGCTTTACAGCACCAGTTCCTATTATGGGGCGACCCGTTATGATGACAGCGCTTATTACGTAAAACGTCAGATGGTGGCAGCTCTGCTTGGACTGGCTGCCATGCTTGTGATATCCAGAATTCCGTATCAATTCTGGATGAAGGTCAGCGGGTTGGCATACCTTGTGGCACTGGGACTTTGTATTGCGGTTATTTTCCTGGGAGATGAAGCAAAGGGTTCGACGAGATGGTTCAGAATTGGACCAATCCAGTTCCAGCCATCCGAAATTGCCAAGGTAGCGGTCATTATCTTCTTTGCGACGATTATTTATAAGACGCCAAAGAAAGTTGGGGAGTTAAAGAGTCTGATAAAGATTTTACTGATTGTTATGCCAATTGTTGCTGTTGTAGCATATCAGAACTTAAGTACCGCAATCATTATCCTTGGAATCTCTGTGTGTATGTTATTTGTGGCAAGTCCCAAATACGTGCACTTTGTGGTGATGGCACTCTTAGTCGCTGTGGTCGGTGTGGTATTTATTGCATTTGTGAGTTACCGTGCAGAGCGTATCGCGATCTGGCTTCATCCGGAGGATTATGAGAAAGGATATCAGACTTTGCAGGGACTTTATGCCATCGGTTCCGGCGGGCTGTTCGGAAAGGGTTTGGGAGAGAGTATGCAAAAACTCGGATTTATTCCGGAAGCACAGAATGATATGATTTTTTCTGTTATCTGTGAGGAACTGGGATTATTCGGGGCAGTCTGTCTGATTGTGCTTTATCTGCTGATTATCTGGCGTTTAATGGTAATTGCAAACAATGCGGCAGATTTATACGGCGCGCTTTTGGTGGTTGGAATTATGGCACACCTGGCAATCCAGGTTGTGTTAAACATCGCAGTTGTTACAAATACGATTCCAAACACTGGTATTTCACTTCCGCTTGTCAGCTATGGAGGTACATCAATTTCCATCCTGTTAGCGGAAATGGGGCTTGCATTAAGCGTGTCAAGGGGAATTAAGCTTGAGGTTGAATAATTATGATTAGAGAACAGAGAAAAAGAAAAAAGCGGCGCAAGATTGGAATGACCGTTTTTTTACTCTTTGTACTGGCCGCGGCGGTTTCTGTATATGTGGTGATGAACGTCTTTACCGTGGAAAAAGTTGTAGTAGAGGGAAATGAACTGTACTCGGATGAACAGATTAAATCCCTGGTATTAAATGATGAGTATTCCTGGAATTCGCTGTATGTGGATTTGAAGTATCATTTCTTAGATGTGGGAGAGGTACCATTTGTGGATACCATGGAGGTGTCGCTCGACGATCCGCATACACTCCGGATTTCCGTTTATGAAAAAGGAATTTTAGGATATTTATATATCAGCTCTATCGGGCAGAATGCTTATTTTGACAAGGACGGGTTTGTGGTGGAAACATCTACGGATACCATAGAGGGTGTGCCCAAAATCAGTGGAGTGGAGTGTAACGAAGTGGTGCTTTACGAACAGCTTCCGCTTGAAAATGGCAAGGTGTTAAAAAAACTTCTTACCCTGACGCAGACACTTAATAAATATGGGCTGCTCCCGGAAGAAATCCATTATGACAGCAGTTTGAACCCAACCCTTACCTATGGAACAATTTCAGTTGTGCTCGGGGATGAAACCTATCTGACACAGAAGGTGGTGCGGATTTCTTCTATCTTGCCACAGCTTGCAGGATTGAACGGAACGCTTCATCTGGAAACATGGACGCCTGACACAACAGACATTATTTTTGACCGTGCGGAATAAAAGTTCAGAAAAATTTCGTTTTTTGAAAAAAATTAGTTGATTAATTAAACGAAAAATTATATTATAGTGTATATGAGTTTAATTCATGATAATAGGTTTGTATGCAGACGCAGGCGTCCCTTGAGGAAGGAAGCCGGGGTGTGTTTGTAGCCGTGCAAATATAGGGAGAGAATGAAGGAGGAAGTACCTTGCTGGAAATTATGACAACAGAAGCAGATACCAGTGCAAAAATAATCGTAGTCGGAGTTGGTGGCGCTGGAAATAATGCTGTGAATAGAATGATTGATGAGAATATTGGTGGAGTGGAATTTATCGGAGTGAATACTGATAAGCAGGCACTTACACTTTGCAAGGCGCCGACACTGATTCAGATTGGAGAGAAGCTCACCAAGGGACTTGGAGCAGGTGCACAGCCTGAGGTTGGTGAGAAGGCTGCGGAAGAGAGTATGGAAGAACTGTCTGCGGCAGTCAAAGGAGCAGACATGGTGTTCGTTACCTGTGGTATGGGTGGCGGTACCGGTACCGGAGCAGCTCCGGTTGTTGCCAAGATTGCAAAAGAGCAGGGAATTTTGACGGTCGGAGTTGTCACGAAACCGTTTAAGTTCGAAGCAAAACAGCGTATGATTAATGCACTTTCCGGTATTGAACGTTTGAAGGACAGCGTTGATACTCTGATTGTGATTCCAAATGATAAGTTATTAGAGATTGTAGACCGCCGGACAACCATGCCGGATGCGTTGAAGAAGGCAGACGAGGTATTACAGCAGGCAGTGCAGGGAATTACAGACTTAATTAACCTGCCGGCACTCATTAACCTTGACTTTGCGGATGTATCAACCGTTATGAAGGACAAGGGTATGGCACATATCGGTATCGGTAATGCCAAGGGCGATGATAAGGCAATTGAGGCAGTAAAACTTGCTGTAGCCAGCCCGCTTCTTGAGACAACCATCAATGGTGCAAGCCATGTGATTATTAATATTTCCGGTGATATTTCCTTAATGGATGCAAACGATGCAGCAAGCTATGTTCAGGATCTTGCCGGAGACGAGGCAAATATCATCTTTGGTGCGAAGTATGATGAGACAATGACCGATGAGGCGACCATTACCGTTATTGCAACCGGACTTGAGAATGCAGCAGCAAAGCAGCCGAATAAGATTATGCCGACATTGCAGTACCAGAACACACCGAATGTGACAAGACCGACAGGTGCAGCTACGATGAACAGACCAACCATGGGCAATATGGGAACAAGTGGATTTGGAACAGGAAGCTTTGGAACAGCTACTCAGACCCAGCAGGCACCGCAGCAGACTCCGACCTTCAATGGAATTCAGAAGCCACGCCAGCCGGAAAGCACCGTACAGCAGGTAGACATCAAGATTCCGGATTTCCTTAAGAATTCCA
Organism: uncultured Roseburia sp.; assembly: GCA_958420225.1. Lineage (GTDB taxonomy): Bacteria > Bacillota > Clostridia > Lachnospirales > Lachnospiraceae > Roseburia. The sequence goes on from CATZIT010000001.1 coordinate 24,338, forward strand.
GACGTTAACAGAATCACGAAGATTTCCAAGAGACAGGATTTTTATCCTGTCTCTTTTGTCATATTTTGCGGATGATTCTGGACTTTTGCCATCGTCCATTTGACAAAAAATGTGTGCTTTTAGGAGTAGAATGAGGACAGGAAACGATGGAAAAGAGGTGAGAAATATCTATGTCTTCTATGCAGATGTATTTCTGGTTCAGAATCTTCTGATGGATGTCATTGCACTGCTTGCGGCAAAACTTTTTTTGCGCAAGAGAGCGAAGACGTGGCGGCTTTTTTTAGCTGCGGTGTCTGGCTCACTTTTTGGACTTTGTCTGTTGCTTGTGCTTAAGGAGTATCTGCTGTACTGTGTTTTTACGCATTTTTTCTTAAATACTGCGATGGTATGGCTTGCCTTTGGGAAGATGGGAAAGCGGGAGTTTTTGAAGACATGGTCCGTCACTTACATAGCCGTTTTGCTGTGTGGTGGAGGAATCGAGTGGATGGGTGGAATGGGAATCGCTTCATTGCTTGGAGTCCTGTTGGTGATTGGGATTGCAGCTTTTCTGCTGGAGGGGCAAAAAAGTTTCGGAAATCATCTCTTTGAGGTACAGCTTTTAAAGGATGGGAAAAGGATGCTGCTTGCAGCGTACTGGGACAGCGGAAACCAGCTACGGGATATCTATACCGGCAAACCAGTCTGTATTTTAAGCGGCAGAAAATTTACGGAATTTTTCGGAGAAAACGCGAAGGTACGTTATATACCGTTTACTTCGCTGGGAGAGAAACAGGGTGTCATTCCGGTTGCGGATGCGGATGAACTTGTGATTTCGCAGGGAGAACATACCATCCGTGTCACACAGGCGGCTATCGGAGCCGCCGGGGATGGGCTGTTGGAAAAAAAGGAATATGATTTGATACTTCATGCCTCATTGCATGAATAGGAAAGGTAGGAAAAAAACGTGTATGTAAAATTTGTGGCTCCAAAATACCGGAGAATGAAACTGCTTCCAAAATTCTGCCAGCTTTTTGTAAAAGAACGGGATGAGGTACATTATATCGGGGGTGCGGAGGTCTTGCCACCGCCGTTGGCGGGAGAGGAGGAAGCGGTCTGCATTAATCTGCTTGGGAGTGAGCACCCGGAATATGCCAGAAAACGACTGATTGAGCACAATTTAAGACTGGTGGTCTACATTGCAAAACGGTTTGACAACACCGGTGTCGGGGTGGAGGATTTGATTTCGATTGGCACCATCGGGTTAATCAAGGGAATCAATACTTTTAACCCGGATAAAAATATCAAGCTTGCCACCTATGCGTCCAGGTGCATCGAAAACGAAATTTTAATGTATCTGCGCAGAAATAATAAGACACGGATGGAAGTGTCAATTGATGAACCGCTAAATGTGGACTGGGATGGAAACGAGCTGTTGCTTTCTGATATTCTTGGAACGGATGAGGATGTGATTTACCGGGATATTGAGACGGATGTGGAGAGGCGGCTTTTAAACGCGGCAATTGAAAAACTCTCCGGCAGGGAGCGTATGATTATTGAACTTAGGTTTGGGTTAAATACCAGAAATGGAGAGGAAAAGACCCAGAAGGAGGTTGCGGATATGTTAGGAATTTCACAATCGTATATTTCGAGACTGGAGAAAAAAATAATGGGACGTCTGAAAAAGGAAATTGTGAAATTTGAATAAAAAGAATTGTAGAAACACAAATAAAATAGTATAATAGTCCTAACAAAGACGACAGGGGGGACTTATCATGGTACTAGAATTTCTTGGGGCAGCACATGAGGTAACAGGAAGCTGTCATTATCTGACATTTGGGGATGTTCACGTTCTGGTAGATTGTGGAATGGAACAGGGACCGGATTTGTATGTGAATCAGGAGATACCGGTAAATGCATCGGAGATTGACTATGTGCTCGTCACACATGCACATATTGATCATTCGGGACTATTACCGCTTCTTTACAATCACGGATTCCGTGGAAAGGTTTTTTGCACAAGAGCAACGAATCAGCTCTGTGAGATTATGTTAAAGGACAGCGCACATATTCAGATGTTTGAAGCGGAGTGGCGCAACCGCAAGGCAAAGCGTTCCGGTGCACCGGAAGTGGTTCCGCTTTACGATATGAATGATGCAATGGGAGTTCTCGGACACTTTGTAGCATGTGACTATCATCAGATGGTACAAGTATGCGAGGGATTATCCATCCGGTTTGTGGATGCAGGACATCTGCTTGGCTCTTCGAGTATTGAGGTATGGGTGACCGAAGGGGAAGAAACAAGAAAACTGGTGTTCTCCGGTGATGTCGGACCTGGAAACCGTCCACTTATTAAAGACCCGGAGTACATAAAGGATGCGGATTATGTCGTGATGGAATCCACCTATGGAGACAGGGAACATATGGCACCGGTTGATTTTGCACCGGCACTTGCGGCAGTGATAAAAGATACCTTCACAAGAGGCGGAAATCTGGTAATTCCAGCGTTTTCTGTCGGCAGAACACAGGAGATGCTGTATTTTATCCGCCGTATCAAGACGGAGGGACTTTTACCGGAATTTGAGAATTTTGAGGTATATATGGACAGTCCGCTTGCAGTCGAGGCAACGACCATTTTTAATAAGAATATGCAGGACTGTTTTGATGAAGAAGCGATGGAGTTAGTGAATCAGGGTATTAACCCGATTAGTTTTCCGGGTCTTCGAATGGCAATTACAAGTGACGAATCAAAGATGATAAACTTCAATGATAAACCAAAGGTTATTATTTCGGCATCCGGAATGTGCGAGGCAGGACGAATCCGACATCACTTAAAACATAATCTGTGGCGCAAGGATTCCACGATTCTGTTCGTCGGATATCAGGTGCCTGGAACGCTTGGACATTCCCTGCTAAATGGTGCCAAAGAGGCAAGGCTTTTTGGTGAGACCATTGAGGTGCAGGCGAAGATTGAAAATCTGCCGGGCATCAGCGGTCATGCAGACAGGGGACAGCTTACAAAGTGGATTCAGGCATTTGAGAAAAAGCCGCAGAAAGTCTTTGTCGTACATGGGGAAGACCAGGTGACGGAGAGCTTTGCAAGTTATATTCACGAGGAAGCCGGAGTGGATGCCTATGCACCGTTCAGTGGTGATGCATTTGATCTGATTACCGGAGAACAGATAAGAGAAGGCTCAAAGGAACTCATGCAGAAAAAGGAGAAGAACTCCCGTGCTTCGAGCAATGTATTTGCCCGTCTTGTGGCAGCCGGACAGCGCCTGCTTACGGTTATCGGTAAATGTGAGGGACTGCCAAATAAGGAACTGGCAAGGTTTGCAGATCAGATTAATGCACTTTGTAATAAGTGGGAGCGCTAGAGCGAGAGATAGTTCCGGATGGATTTTAAGGCGGATTTTTCCAGCCGGCTCACCTGAGCCTGGGAGATATGGATTTCTTCCGCTACCTCCATCTGGGTTTTTCCTTCAAAAAAGCGCAGCTTCAGAATATAGTTTTCCCGTTCATTCAGCCGTTCCATCGCATCGCTTAAGGAGAGGGCTTCAATCCAGTTTTCCTCCTTATTCTTCTTGTCGCTGATCTGGTCCATGACATAGAGGGTGTCACCGCCGTCTGTATAGACCGGATCATAGAGGCTGACAGGACTTTGGATGGCGTCTAAGGCGAACACGATATCCTCCTTGGGGATGCCGGCTTCTCTTGCAATTTCATCGAGCGTCGGCTCCTTTAAGGAAGTTTTGGAGAGGATTTCTTTGGCATGGATTGCCTTATAGGCAGTATCACGCAGAGAGCGGCTGACACGGATAGAATTATTGTCTCTTAAATAGCGGCGGATTTCACCGATAATCATTGGAACGGCATAGGTTGAGAATTTGACCCCCATCGTCGGGTCAAAGTTGTCAATGGATTTGATGAGACCAATACAGCCAATCTGAAACAGGTCATCCACGTTTTCGTGGTTATTGGAGAAACGCTTGATGACACTTAAAACAAGGCGTAGATTTCCCTTGATGTAAGTTTCGCGGGCTTTTTTATCCCCTTGCTTGATGCGCACAAAGAGAGCCTCTTTTTCACTTTCTTTTAAAATCGGGAGTGTGGCGGTATTGACACCGCAGATTTCTACTTTATATGAAGCCATGGATGTTCCTCCGGGTTAAAATTGATGATGTGTTCAAAAAAAGGATGCTTCATTTTTTATGGATTTATGCAAAAACAAATCTATTTTTTCAAAGAAGAGTGTGATATAATGAATGCAACAGAAGCATCAGTTGGAAGAGGTAGCGGTTATGAAAGATTTAATTGATGAGAGAAATGAAAGAGAACGGATTCACAACAGTATTGTGAAATTCTGGAATGTCAATTATATTCCTACACCTGTGGAAAAACCTGCATCGGAAGCGAAATCGGAGACCGTGGCGTCACAGTCGGGAAGCTCTGGCACGCCGGAAGCAGAAGTGCATGAGGGTCTTTATAATGAGTCAACGGGTTCTTATTCGGGTCTGTACGGAGCCGATGCTGAAAATGTGGATGAGGTTACACGTGGACAGATTGACCAGATTCTGTCCGAAAAGGATGAACATTTGCGGGAAATTATCAAAAGCGAGGGAGGAAATCCAAGCTAGAGTATTTGCAGGAATGAATGAGAGATGATGCGGCTGACAGCAGAAAGTGCTTGTCAGCTGTATTTTTTTTTGCTATAATGCGTAATCGAGTGTTCGAGACCTTCCACTCGTAAAACAAAACTAAAGGAGAACAGAATATGAGAAACAAAAAGGTGTTATTTATTGTCCAGGCTGCGTTGATTGCAGCTCTTTATGTGGTGCTTACACTTGTAATCAACACATTCAATCTTGCTTCCGGTGCCATTCAGGTACGGATTTCGGAAGCCCTTACCATTTTACCGTTTTTTACTCCGGCGGCAATTCCGGGTGTGACCATTGGATGCCTGCTAGCGAATCTGATTACCGGAGCAAGTATCTTTGATATCGTGTTCGGAAGCCTTGCAACCTTGCTTGGTGGAATTGGAACCTATCTGCTGCGCAAACATAAATTTTTATGCACGCTGCCGCCGGTCATTGCAAATGTGTTAATTATTCCGTGGGTACTGCGCTACGCATATGGATTAATCTGGATGTGGAACGGAAAAGATTTGTCCATTCCATTTTATATGCTGACCGTTGGGGCAGGGGAAGTTATCTGCTGCTGCGTGCTTGGCTCGATTCTTTTAAATGCACTTTATCCGGCGCGCAGAGTAATCTTTCGGAACGAAGAATAGAAAACATTTGCAAAAACCATGGGAAAATTATACAATAAGAGATAACAGTATTGTGGGACGACCACAGAGAAAGGAAATACAGTTATGAAAAAAATTTTAGAGTTGATTTCGGACGAAGTGACAGCGGCATTTACCGCCTGCGGTTACGATGAAAAATACGGAAAAGTAACAGTATCGAATCGTCCGGATCTCTGTGAATATCAGTGTAATGGTGCCATGGCGGCTGCAAAAGAATATAAGAAGGTCCCGTTTATGATTGCCGATGAAGTTGCGGCAAAGCTTGCAGGAAATCCGCTGTTTTCGATGGTGGAATCCGTAAAGCCTGGATTTTTGAATTTAAAAATCGCAAATGAAGTGCTTGCACAGTATGTGGCAGGGATGCAGGCAGATGCCGGAAGGTTTGGATGTGAGAAGACGGCAGAGCCAAAGACGATTATGATTGATTACGGCGGACCAAACGTGGCAAAGCCGCTCCATGTAGGACATCTTCGTTCTGCAATCATCGGAGAGAGCGTAAAACGTATTGGAAAATTTATGGGGCACAACGTAATCGGCGATGTGCATTTAGGTGACTGGGGCTTACAGATGGGACTTATCATCACAGAGTTAAAGCTGCGTAAGCCGGAGCTGGTTTACTTTGATGAAAATTATACCGGAGAATACCCGTCAGAGCCTCCGTTTACGATTTCAGAGCTTGAGGAAATCTATCCGACAGCCAGTGGCAAATCAAAAGAAGATGCAGCATACAAAGAGGCTGCCATGCAGGCGACCTTTGAATTACAGCACGGAAGAAGAGGCTATCAGGCATTGTTATCACATATCTTAAATGTGTCTGTGACCGATTTAAAGAAAAATTATGAGAATCTGAATGTATCCTTTGAACTCTGGAAGGGTGAGTCGGATGCACAGCCTTATATCCCGGATATGGTACAGAAGATGAAGGACGAGGGATTTGCCTATATCAGTGAGGGTGCGCTTGTCGTGGACGTCAAGGAAGAAACCGACACCAAGGAGATTCCGCCTTGTATGATTTTAAAATCTGACGGAGCTTCCCTTTACAATACGACAGATCTTGCAACGATTGTATGGCGTATGAAGGATTACAATCCGGATGAACTGATTTATGTAGTAGACAAGCGTCAGGAACTTTACTTTACACAGGTGTTCCGCTGTGCAAGAAAGACTGGTCTTGTAAAGCCGGAGACCGAATTAAAATTCTTAGGCTTCGGCACGATGAACGGAAAAGACGGAAAACCGTTTAAGACCAGAGAGGGCGGCGTAATGCGCTTGGAGCATCTGGTTTCCGGTATCAACGAAGAGATGTTAAAGAAGATTACAGAGAACCAGAAGACGAAAGAGAATCTGGATATCAGCCCAGAGGAAGCAAAGGAGACTGCCAGGATGGTTGCACTTGCCGCCATCAAATATGGAGACCTTTCCAACCAGGCAAGCAAGGATTATATTTTTGATATTGACCGTTTCACCTCCTTTGAGGGAAATACCGGTCCTTATATCCTCTACACCATCGTGCGTATCAAATCTATCCTGAATAAATACCACGGTATGGGAAAGAGCGAAGAGGGCACAGTCATTGAGGCAGCACACTCAGACAGTGAAAAGAACCTGATGCTTGCACTTGCAGGCTTTAACGCAATGATGGAAAATGCGTTTGAGGAGACAGCACCGCATAAGGTATGTGCTTATATTTATGAACTGGCGAATGCTTTTAACAGTTTTTACCATGAAACAAAGATTATGGCAGAAGAGCGCGAGAATGTACAGAAGTCTTATATCAAACTTCTGATACTGACAAAGGAAGTGCTGGAATGCTGTATCGATGTACTTGGTTTTTCTGCTCCGGATCGGATGTAGACACGGTGAAAGAGAGAGGTTATGTTAAAAGCGATTGATAATTTTGTCTGGGGAGTTCCACTCATTGTTCTGATTCTTTCGGTTGGAATCTTCCTTACCATCCGCCTTCGGGCATTGCAGATTACAAAGCTTCCGCTTGCAATCCGGCATATCGCGGCAAATGAAAAAGACGGAAAGCACGGGGAAGTCTCAAGTTTTGGCGCGCTGTGTACGGCGCTGTCCGCCACAATCGGCACCGGAAATATTGTCGGTGTAGCGACAGCGTTAGTTGCCGGCGGACCGGGAGCACTGTTCTGGATGTGGATTGCAGCGCTGTTTGGTACGGCAACAAAATATTCCGAGTGCCTTCTGGCAGTCAAATTCCGTGTTGTGGAATCGGACGGGCACATCGTCGGTGGTCCTTTTTACTACATCGAAAAAGGGATGGGGAAAAAATGGCGCTGGCTCGGTCAGATATTTGCCTTTTTCGGCGTTGGCGTCGGACTGCTTGGAATCGGAACGTTTACACAGATTAACGGAATTACAAGTGCTGTAAACAGCTTCTTTGACCCTGCAAATGCCTGGACAGTAGAGCTGTTTGGCAATACATATTCCTGGAGCGTCGTGATTTCGGGTCTGCTTTTAACGCTGTGCGTTGCGCTTGTAATCATCGGAGGAATCAAGCGTATTTCTTCCGTGGCACAGGTGGTGGTTCCGTTTATGGCGATTTTGTATCTGGTAACCGTGCTCATCATTCTTTTAACACATCTGACTGCGATTCCGGCAGCACTCGCAGAAATCGTACAGAGTGCGTTTGGACTGCGCGCTGTATCAGGTGGAGCGGTTGGAGCGATTGTGGTTGCGATGCAGAAGGGAATCGCAAGAGGAATTTTTTCCAACGAGGCAGGACTTGGAAGTGCACCGATTGCGGCTGCGACTGCGAAAACAGACGAGCCGGTTGCACAGGGACTTGTTTCCATGATGGGAACCATGATTGACACGATTATTATCTGTACCATGACAGGATTATCTATCGTAATTACGGATACCTGGAACATCGGGCTTGACGGTGTGGATGTCACAACGAAGGCATTTCAGATTGGACTGCCGTTTCCAGAACAGGTGTCCTCCTTCTTGCTGATGGTTTGTCTGGTGTTCTTTGCGTTCACCACGATACTCGGCTGGAACTATTATAGTGAGAAATGTCTGGAATATCTGGTCGGCAATAAGCCGGGCGTATTAAAAGGATACCGCTGGCTTTATATCATCGCTGTATTTATTGGTCCGTTTATGACGGTGTCCGCAGTCTGGACGATTGCAGATATTTTTAACGGACTGATGGCACTGCCAAACCTGGTGGCACTTGTGGCACTAAACGGTGTGGTGGTTGCAGAGACAAAGAAATATTTTGAGAAAAGAAAAGATTCATAGAATTGAGAAAACACCGGCAGCAGAGTTTTTGTGATGTCGGTGTTTTCTTGTCGAAGTTTTTGGAATATTGAAATTTTTGAGCCGGAGATTTTTTTAGTATCCCAGCTCTTCCCCGATTAATATGACATGGATTCTGCCGGGGATGGCACTTCTTCTGGTAAAGACAACCTGATTACAAATGCAGTCCGGTGAAAGACAGTCTGCGCAGACGCCGGTGACGGCGCAGGGCGTTTTTTTGTCAAGACGCTTGCAGTTCATCGGGGTGGCGGTATGATGGACGCGGCTCAATGCCTCTTCGGCGGAAGGAACAACCTTATTCATGCCGGCAAGAATCAGAACTTTGGAAGGTCCATAGATCAATGCGGCGACGCGGTTTCCGGTGCGGTCGATGTTTACAAGCGTTCCGTCTGCGGCGATGGCGTTGGTGCTCATCAGATAGAGGTCGCAGGAGAGTGCAGCGTGGTACATCTGCGCGGTTTCCTCTGGCGTTTTTGCTTTTGCACGGTCAATCAGATGGATGGAGTCATCCTGTCTTAAAAGGTCTAAGACACCGCTTTCTTCAAGTGTCATGGAACCACCGAAGGAGACGCTTGTGTCAATTGAGAGAAAGGATGCGACTTCCTTCCTTGCATCCTCGCTGGTGGCGCAGTAGCAGCCTGTGATGTTTCGCTTTTCGAGATTTTTTAAAACGGTTTTTGCAAGTGTTTCATAATGTGCCTGTTTTGGATTCATCGTTCCCTCATTTCCGCACCGGTTGTGTGCCCGCGGTGCAAGTTTTTCTGCTTAAAGTATAGCATATCCGGCTTGACTTTTCACCGGAAACAGATAAAATAGGGGAAGTGTTTGAAAAAAGAGAAGGAGACAGGGAAAATGCGTAAGAATCTAAAGAAAATGATTTCTTATTATAAACCATATCGCGGCATCTTCTGGGCGGATATGTTTTTTGCAACGCTGTGCGCTGCGGTGGCGTTAATTCTGCCGTTAATCGTGCGTTTTGTGACCAATACGTTAGTGTATCTGACGGCGGAGGAGATATTTGGAAAGATCGGCGTCCTTGCGGTCTTGCTTGCGGTCTTGCTTGCGATAGACTGCTACAGCCGGTATTTTATCTCCAATTACGGACACGTCATGGGTGCAAAGATGGAATATGATATGAGAGCGGAAATCTTCGGACATTATCAGAAGCTTTCCTTTTCGTTCTATGATAACCAGAAGGTCGGACAGCTCATGTCGCGTATTACGACGGATTTGTTTGATATTTCGGAACTTTTGCATCACGGACCGGAAAATATTATTTTGTCCGTGGTCAAAATCTTAGGGGCACTTGTCATCTTAGTCAACATTAATCCGCTGTTAGCGCTTGCCGCATTTGCAGTGCTCCCAGTGATGTTTCTGTTTGCGTATTTTCTGAATGGAAAGATGCGTCGTGCATTCCGGCAGAACCGGGTCAAAATTGCAGAAATCAATGCGCAGATTGAGGACAATCTCTCCGGAATCCGTGTTGTAAAGTCGTTTGCAAATGAGGAAATTGAAAACGCAAAGTTCCGGCAGGGAAACGAAGGATTCTTAGAGGCAAAGAAGAACAGTTACCATTATATGGGAAGCTTTTCCGCAGGGCTTGCGACGTTTACGACCTTAATTCAGGTGAACGTCATTTTAGCGGGTGCCATTTTGATTGCGAAAGGAAGCGTTACGATACCGGACCTTGTGACCTTTTTGCTTTACATTGGCGTATTTACAGAGCCGGTGCGCACGCTGATTGATTTTATGGAGCAGTTTCAGAACGGATATTCCGGGTTTGAACGTTTCCGTGAGATTATGGACATAGAGCCGGACATTGTCGACAAAGAGAACGCAGTGGAACTTTCCGATGTAAAGGGAAATATTACATTTGAGGATGTTTCCTTCCGCTACGAGGAGAATTCTGAAAAGGTATTAAGCCACGTCAATATGGAGGTGGATGCGGGCGCTTACATGGCGCTTGTGGGACCTTCCGGGGCAGGAAAAAGTACGCTGTGCTCCCTGATTCCAAGATTTTATGACGTGAGTGAAGGTGCGGTGCGCATCGACGGAATGGATGTCCGGGATGTAACGTTAAAGAGCTTAAGAGACCATATCGGAATCGTACAGCAGGATGTCTATCTTTTTGTGGGAACGGTGTATGACAATATTCTCTACGGCAGACCGGATGCCACCCGGGAAGAGGTGATAGAGGCGGCAAAAAATGCCAATGCACACGAGTTTATTATGTCACTGCCAAATGGCTATGAAACCGATATTGGACAGCGTGGAATCAAGCTCTCAGGAGGACAGAAGCAGCGGATTTCCATTGCAAGAGTCTTTTTGAAAAACCCGCCGATTCTGATTTTTGATGAGGCAACTTCTGCACTTGACAATGAGAGCGAGAAGGTCGTACAGGATTCTTTAGAGCGGCTTGCAAAGAATAGAACCACATTTGTAATTGCGCACCGCCTTTCTACAATTAAGAATGCTGAAAAGATTCTGGTGCTGACCGAGGATGGGATTGCGGAAGAGGGAACACATGAAGAACTGTTACGCCAGGGCGGCGTTTATGAAAAACTTTACAATATGCAGTTTCACAAATAGAAAATAAACTGAAATTTTTATGAAATTTGCCGGTATTATTTGCAAATCATGGAAAAACAGAGTAGAATAGACGTGATTTGGGCACATAACAATAGAACCATGTCCAGGAAACTTTTTCGGGCAGGGGCGTTTATAAATGGAAGGAGTAAGAATCATGACAAAGATTGACATTATTTCCGGGTTCCTTGGAGCAGGAAAGACAACATTCATTAAAAAGATGATTGATGAGGTATTTGCAGGAGAGCAGATTGTACTCATTGAGAACGAGTTCGGAGAGGTTGGTATCGATGGTGGATTCTTAAAGGATGCAGGAATCCAGATTACAGAGATGAATTCCGGCTGTATCTGCTGTTCCTTAGTCGGAGATTTCGGCAGGAACCTTCATGAGGTCATCGACAAATATCATCCGGACCGTATCTTAATCGAGCCGTCCGGTGTCGGAAAACTTTCCGATGTCATGAAGTCTGTCATTGACATTGAAAAAGAAGAAGATGTGAAATTAAACGGATTAATTACAGTTGTAAATGCATTGAAAGCAAGCAAGCAGATGAAGGCATTTGGTGAGTTTTTCAACAACCAGATTGAATATGCAACAACTGTTGTGTTGAGCAGAACCCAGAATGCAACACCGGAGCAGCTTGAATTCTGTGTAAAACAGATTCAGGAATTAAATCCGAAGGCAGCCGTGATTACGACTCCGTGGGATTCCATCAAGGGAGAGCAGATTCTCAAAGTAGTAGAGGGACAGGACTCCTTGGAGATGAAGGTTTTGGCAGAGGAACAGCACAGACGTGACGAGGAAGAGCATGAGCATCATCACGAGCATGAGCATGAGGAGCACGAGCATCATCACGACCATGACCATGAGCATGAGGAGCACGGGCATCATCACGACCATGACCATGAAGACCACGACCATGAGCATGAGGAGCACGAGCATCATCACGAGCATGGAGAGGGCTGCACCTGTGGCTGCCATGACCACGAACACGAACATCATCATCACCATCATGCAGATGAAGTGTTTACAAGCTGGGGCAAGGAGACACCGCACAAGTACACCAGAGAGAAAGTGGAAGATATCTTAAAGACATTGTGCGAGACCGATGATTACGGTACGGTTCTGCGTGCAAAGGGCATGGTAGAGGATGTAAACGGTTCCTGGATTTATTTTGATATGGTTCCGGGCGAGTATGAGCTCAGAGACGGAGAGCCGGATTATACCGGAAGACTCTGCGTAATCGGAACGGATATCGACGAGCACCGTTTGGAAGAATTATTTGAAATTGCTTAATGGATATAGAAAGGATCTGACAGACAATGCAGGAAATACCAGTATATTTATTTACCGGTTTTATGGACAGCGGTAAGACGACCCTGATTAAGGAGACCCTTGTAGAGAACGGATTTGCCGAGCAGGGCAAGAGCCTTATCATCTGCTGCGAGGACGGCGACGTCGAGTACGATGCAGCAGAGTTGGATAAGATAAAAACAAAGGTTGTGATGGTAGAAAAGGAAGAGGATTTTACCGCAGAATTTTTAAACAATCTCAATCTTTCTTATCTGCCGGATCAGGTATTTATAGAATACAATGGAACCTGGGGAATGGATGTCCTCATGGAGATGGATTTGCCGAAGGGCTGGGTGATTGTCCAGTCCCTCGCAACGGTGGATGCAACTACGTTTGAAATGTATTTGCAGAATATGCGCGCCATGATTATGGAGCAGCTGTTCCAGGCAGACGTTGTCATCTTTAACCGGTGCGACGACAGCACGGATAAGGGCAAGTTCCGCCGGAATGTAAAGGCGTTAAACCGCAAGGCACAGCTTGTCTATGAGCGTACAGACGGAACCCTTGACGAGAGAGAGGAGGAGCTTCCGTTTGACATTACGGCGGATGAACTCGATATCTCCGATGCGGATTACGCCATCTGGTACATGGATTGCATGGACAATCCAAAGAAGTACGAAGGAAAGAAAGTGAAATTCCTTGCGCTTGTATACAATCCGGATAAGTTAAAGAAGGGCGTATTTGTACCGGGACGCTTTGCGATGACCTGCTGCGTTGAGGACGTGACATTCATCGGCTTTAAGTGCAAATATCCGGATGAGGATAAGATTCCGCACAAATCCTGGATTACAATTACCGCAGAAGTTCACATTGAATTTGCAAAAGAGTACAAAGGAAAGGGACCGGTACTTTATCCGGTTTCCATCGAGCCGGCAGAAAAACCGGAAGATGAGCTTGTATATTTCTCATAAAAAAGAATACCGTTTTAGGGACTTTCACAGCAAAAGCCGCGCAGGAAAATGCGCGGCTTTTTGGATTTATAGGAAGTTACTGCTGCTTGAAAGCGGCAATCTGCAAGTCTGATTTTAAGATGTGGTTTGAAAGCCAGTCCAAAAGATAGTTAATCAGCTCAGACAGGTAGGCATCCTGGTTGTCATCGATAAAATCAAGCTCGGATAAGTCGATGCCGACAAGCTTTTCCACGAAAGCGGAGTGTGCGCGGCGCTGTGCGTCTAAGCCCGGATATCCGATGGATTCCATATATTCTTCCTCGTCATGGAAGTGTTCTTCCGTGTAGTTGCGAAGCCCGGCAAGAAGACGCATGATTTCATCGTACTTGTCGTGGAGCGTGTCGTTATGGATAACATCGTTGACATCGCGAATCAGTTCAAAAAGCTTCGCGTGCTCGGTATCAATGAGCGTGATGCCGGTCAGATACTTATCGGTGAATGCAAATGGGTCTGACGCTGCCTCTGCGTCAGAATCCGGAGCAATCTGCCCAATCATCATGTCGCTTCCGAGAATGTGATGATACAGCCAGCGGGTTAAAAACTCTAACAAATCGCGCAGAGTCTGCTCGGAAGTATCGGAAGAAAGCTCGATATTGTTAATTTTTGCGACAAACGCAGCGTGCTCTTTTTTCTGAAGAGAAAGCTCAGGATCCTTTATCTGCTCCATATATGCCTCTTCATGTGTAAAATGGGTTGCAGCATAGTTTTTCAATGCCGGAATCAGATTTTTGATGATAATTGTAGTGTTTGACGGGTCGCCTAAAAGGGAAAATGCCTCGTTAAGCATCTGAAATAACTGGCGGTGTTCCTCGTCAATCTCCGGAACGCCAATCAGACAATCCTGCGTAAATTCGTACATTGGGAATTCCTCCTTTAACTGTAAAAATATTACAAATTCCTGTTTGATTATAACATAAAATCAGCCCTTATACAGGAGAAAGATGAAAATTCATGCAGGAAATAGCGAAAAATGTGGGAAAAGACATTGAAATTTTCGGATGGATGCTTTATTATGATAAAGTGTATGTTTTATGACACGGTGTGGAAACAGGATGCTGTCTGCATGCGGCACCAAAAAAACCGTGATAACAGGGATTAGAAACAGGAGGAAAATGATGTATCCAATTGTAAGAAAAGAGAAGCTGGCGGATAAGATTTATCTTATGGATATCAAAGCTCCCCGTGTTGCACAGTACTGTGAACCGGGACAGTTTGTAATTGTTAAAATAGATGAAGAGGGAGAGCGTATTCCGCTTACTATCTGTGATTACGACAGAGAAGCAGGAACGATTACCATCGTATTCCAGAGTGTCGGTGCCTCCACAGAGCGTATGACAGAGCTTGAGGCAGGAGATGCTTTTAAAGATTTTGTAGGACCGCTTGGCTGTGAATCCGAACTGGTACATGAAGATATTGAAGAATTAAAAAAGAAAAAGATTCTGTTTGTTGCGGGTGGAGTCGGAACAGCTCCGGTATATCCGCAGGTAAAATGGCTGCATGAGCACGGGGTAGCCTGTGATGTCATCATGGGCTCTAAGACCAAAGATTTACTGATTCTGGTGGAAGAGATGCGCAAAGTTGCCGGCAATCTGTATGTAACGACAGATGACGGTTCCTATGGTTTTCACGGAATGGGAACTAACCAGCTTCAGGCACTTTACGATGAGGGTAAGCGCTATGACCATTGCGTTGCAATCGGACCGATGATTATGATGAAATTTGTCTGCAAACTGACAAAAGAACTTGGAATCCCGACCGTTGTATCCATGAACCCGATTATGGTGGATGGAACCGGAATGTGCGGAGCCTGCCGTCTGGTAGTCGGCGACCAGGTAAAATTTGCCTGCGTGGACGGACCGGAATTTGACGGACATCTGGTAGACTTTGACCAGGCGATGAAACGTCAGCAGCAGTATAAGACCGAAGAGGGACGTGCACTGTTAAAACTTAAAGAGGGCGCCACCCATCACGGCGGCTGTGGTAACTGCAACGCATAGGAGCAACGGTAAAAACAGAGAATTGAATTTCAGAAAGGTTTGGATAGAACATGGACGTGATGACAAGAGTACCGGTTCGTGAGCAGGACCCGCAGGTGCGTGCTGCGAACTTTGAAGAAGTTTGTTTTGGATATAATGAAGAAGAGGCAAAGGCAGAAGCTGCCCGCTGCTTAAATTGTAAAAATGCCCAGTGTATGAAGGGCTGTCCGGTTTCAATCAACATTCCGGCATTTATTGCACAGGTAAAGGAAGGCAATTTTGAGGCCGCATATCAGGTTATCAGCGAGTCTTCCGCACTTCCGGCGGTATGTGGACGTGTCTGCCCACAGGAGAGCCAGTGTGAGGGAAAATGTATTCGCGGAATCAAAGGTGAGCCGGTTGCAATCGGAAAGCTTGAGCGTTTTGTGGCAGACTGGGCAAGAGAGCACGGAATCAAGCCAAAGGCAGCCGAGAAGAAGAATGGACACAAGGTAGCCGTAATCGGTTCCGGTCCGGCAGGACTTACCTGTGCCGGTGATCTGGCAAAGCTTGGCTATGATGTAACTATTTTTGAGGCACTGCATGAGGCAGGCGGTGTATTAATTTACGGTATTCCGGAGTTCCGTCTCCCGAAACAGAAGGTTGTTGCTGCCGAGGTGGAGAATGTAAAGTCACTCGGTGTCAAGATTGAGACGAATGTAGTAATTGGAAAATCCGTCACCATTGACGAGCTGATGGAAGAGGAAGGTTTTGAGGCAGTCTTTATCGGTTCCGGTGCAGGACTTCCAAGATTTATGGGAATTCTGGGCGAACAGGCAATGGGCGTTTTCTCTGCCAATGAGTTTTTAACCAGAAATAACCTGATGAAGGCATTCTTAGAGGATTATGACACCCCGATTCACGCAGGAAAGAAAGTGATCGTAGTCGGCGGTGGAAATGTGGCAATGGATGCCGCAAGAACTGCAAAGCGTCTCGGAGCGGAGGTACATATCGTATACCGCCGTGGTGAGGAGGAGCTTCCGGCAAGAAAAGAAGAAGTGCATCATGCAAAAGAAGAGGGCATTATCTTTGACTTATTGCAGAATCCGGTAGAACTGCTCGTGGATGAGAACGGCTGTATCAAGGGTGCTAAGATTATCAAGATGGAGCTTGGCGAGCCGGATGCGTCCGGAAGAAGAAGTCCGGTTGAGATTCCTGGCTCCGAGTACGAGATGGAGGCAGATACCGTTATCATGTCACTTGGAACCTCTCCGAACCCACTCATTTCCTCAACAACGAAGGGACTTGAGATTAACCGCAGAAAATGTATCGTGGCGGAGGAGGCAAACGGTGCAACCTCCAAGGCTGGCGTGTTTGCAGGCGGTGACGCAGTAACCGGTGCCGCAACGGTTATTCTTGCGATGGGTGCAGGAAAGGCAGCTGCAAAGGGAATTGATGAATATTTGAGCAAATAAATCGTATCATTCGATAAGAAAAGATGCAAAGGGGCAGAATCTTTAAAGGGGGTTCTGTCCTTTTGACGATTTAATAGAAAATTTTATTGTCATAACCATCGGAAATGTTATATAATGTCCACGTTGGCATAACAAAATGGAAAGAAAAGATTGGAAGATAGAATATGTGTGGATTTGCAGGATTTGTAGATAGAAATGAAAATAAACAGGCGATTTTAAAAGCGATGCTACAGACCATCGTACACCGCGGCCCGGACAGCGAGGGAACATACATTGATGAGGATGCGGCACTTGGATTCAGACGATTGAGCATTATTGACCTTGCAGACGGCAGTCAGCCGTTATACAACGAGGACAGAAGCCTGGTATTGTTATTTAATGGAGAAATTTATAATTATCAGGGACTGCGCGAGGAGCTGATTGCAGACGGTCACGTTTTTACGACTCATACGGACAGCGAAGTACTGATTCACGGATATGAGAAGTACGGAGAGCAGCTTTTAGACAAGTTGAGAGGAATGTTCGCATTCTGTATCTGGGATGTAAAGAAAAAGAAGCTGTTTATCGCAAGAGATTTCTTTGGAATCAAGCCGATGTATTATGCGAAAATGGGCGATACCTTCCTGTTTGGCTCAGAGACCAAGGCATTTTTGGAACATCCGGGCTTTCACAAGGAATTGAATGAGGAAATGCTTGAGCATTATCTTTCCTTCCAGTTCGTACCGGGAAGCAGCACGTTTTTCAAGGATGTCTATGCACTTCCGCCGGCACATTTCCTTACTTATGAGAATGGCAAGGTAGAGGTAAAGCGTTACTGGCAGCCGGAATTTAAGCCGGATGAGAGCAAGACCTACGAGCAGTGTGTAGAAGAAATTACAAAAGTAATGGAAGAGTCCGTTTCCTTCCATAAGATTGCAGATGTAGAGGTTGGTTCTTACCTCTCCAGTGGTGTGGATTCCAGCTTCCTTGCCTGCATGTCCAAGGTAGACAAGACCTTTACCGTTGGATTTGACAACAACGGTTATAATGAGATTTCCTATGCAAAGGAGCTTTCCGAGGAGATTGGAATCACCAACCACAGCAAGGTGATTACGCCGGAGGAGTACTGGGATGCGTTTGGTACCATCCAGTATCACATGGATATGCCCGTGGCAGATCCGTCCATCGTACCGCTTTACTTCCTGGCAAAGGAAGCATCCAAATATGTGAAGGTTGTATTTTCCGGAGAGGGAGCAGACGAGCTGTTCGGCGGTTACAACATTTATCGTGAGCCGCTTGAGTATACCGGATTTAACCGTGTACCGCTCTGGATTCGAAAGGGGCTTGCAAAAGTGGCAGAGCATTTCCCGGATGTAAAGGGCGCAAACTTCTTGATTCGTCACTCCAAGAGCTTAGAAGAGCGTTATATCGGTAACGCCAATATTTTTGCAGAGCGTGAGAAAAAGAAGGTGTTAAAGGCACCGGTGAGATCTTCTGCAATGGAGCTTACCGCACCGTACTATGCACAGGTGAAGGACAAAGACCCGGTAAACAAGATGCAGTTTATCGACTTAAACTTCTGGTTAGTCGGAGATATCTTACAGAAAGCGGATAAGATGGGAATGGCAAATTCTCTGGAAATCCGTGTACCGTATCTCGATAAAGAGGTCATGAAGGTGGCAGCATCCCTTCCGCTTGAGGCAAGAGTGAGCGGGGAGACCACAAAGCGTGCTTTCCGTGAGGCAGCACTTAAGGTATTGCCGGAGCGCACCGCAAAGAAAAAGAAATTGGGCTTCCCAACCCCGATTAAGGTATGGCTGACCGAGGATAAGTATTACAATATCGTAAAAGAGCAGTTCCACTCAGAGGCGGCAAAGAAGTATTTTAAGACCGATTACCTTGACAAAATCTTAGAGAAGGCACACAAAAATCAGGGAAATTATTCCAGAAGAGTATGGACGGTCTATACCTTCCTGGTATGGTATGAGGAATATTTTGTAAAGCGCTAAAGCCTTTGGGTGCGCTTTAATACAAGACAGAAAAAAGGAATCTTCCGTGTGGAGGATTCCTTTTTATATGCACAGATGTGTAAGTGGGTTTTATACAGCGAGCGGCAGACAGACCTCAAAGACGGTGCCGTTTTCGGAACTTTCGGTAATCTGTACGGTTCCGCCGTGCAGGGTAGTGATTTCATGCACAAGGGCGAGACCGAGTCCGACGCCGCCGAGAGAGCGGCTGCGGGATTTGTCTACGCGGAAGAATGGTTCAAAGACACTTTCACGAAATTCCTCACTGATGCCGGGACCGGTGTCGGAAACTGTGATGACGGCATCTTTTCCACGCTTTGCGGCAGTGATGGTTACGCTGCCGTTTTCGCAGTTATAGCGCACGGCATTTTCGGTCAGGTTAAATACGACCTGATAGATTAAAATATCACTTCCACAGATGGTGATATCCGGCTCTGCGGGCTGAAGCAGGGTGATGCCCCGTTTTTCTGCCAGCGGAGATAGGTCTGCCAATACTTCCTCGATTAACGGAGATAGTGCAATCCGGTCGGTTCTTGGAATCGTTTCAAGCTCGCTCATCTCAAGTAAGATTTTTACCAGACGGGACAGGCGCTCGGTCTGTGTCTGCATCATGGCGAGTGTCTCAACCGTCCCGGGGTCATCTGTGGGGTGAGTGCTGTTTGCATACAGGTCAAGCTTTGCCTGCATCAGTGCGAGTGGGGTACGGAACTCGTGTGCGGCATTTCCGGTAAACTGCCGCTGTCTCTCGAAGGCGTTGGAGAGACGTTTTAACATCTGGTTAAAGGAACGGCGGAGCTGTTCAAATTCCGGAATATTGTGTCCTGTGATTTCACATTCGGTCAGATTCTGTGCCTGTATCTTTTCTACCTGGGCAGAAAAGTCATGTAGCGGTTTTAGGGCACGACCGCTGATAAAATAGGTAATCATACCACT
Source organism: uncultured Roseburia sp. (assembly GCA_958420225.1). Taxonomy (GTDB): domain Bacteria; phylum Bacillota; class Clostridia; order Lachnospirales; family Lachnospiraceae; genus Roseburia. The sequence continues at coordinate 44,163 of CATZIT010000001.1, forward strand.
GATAACCGTAACGATTGCCGTGATGAGCCAGCCGTTGATGCCATAGCCATGCTTGGTGTCTACGAGCTGGATGGAAAAATCGGAGACAAAATCCTCCCAGTTTTCAGGTGAAATATTGATATAGAGTTTCTGTACCGCATCCCCGGAGTCGGACGTATTGTCCACGGAACTAAGAACGGAATCTGTCAGGGAATCCATATAAAAAATTCCATTGTGGTAGAGCAGGACATTTAAAATAATACAGGTGGCGGCGATGAGCAGGGAAGTCATCAGTGTGAGCCGCCATTGCAGGGAAATTTTTTTCATAGGGCAGTACCTCCAATCTGGTACCCCTCCCCGATTTTGTTGCGGATGGGATCATAACCCAGTGCCGCCTTTAGTTTTTTGCGCAGGGAGGAGATATGTACGCGGATGGAATTGCTGAACGCGTCGACACTGCTGTCCCAGACATGTTCGATAAGCTCTTCCTGGCTGACAGGGCGTCCCTGGTGCAGAAGCAGATATTCCAAAATTCCGTTCTCCTTGCGGGTTAAAGAAACCGGTGTGTCATGCACGCTTGCCACACGGGAGCGTGTGTCAAACCGGATGTCTCCACAAGTAAGGCAAATGTCGTTCTGAATGAAACTGCGGCGTGTTAAGCTCCGGACTCTTGCCGCAAGCTCCTGCAAATGAAACGGTTTTTCAAGGTAATCGTTTGCCCCGGCGTCAAGCCCCTCTACCTTGTCCGCAATCTGACTCCGTGCGGATAAAATGAGAACTTTCGTCTCTTCATCTTCCCTGCGAAGTGTTTTTAAAATGGTCATGCCGTCTGCACCCGGGAGATTCAAATCAAGAATCACAAGGTCATAGCGCTCACTGCTAAGAATGGACAGTGCCTCTTCCCCGTCATAACAGGTGTCTGTCTCATAGCCGCTCTGGTGCAGGCTTTTGGCAATCGTGTCGCAGAGTTCTTTTTCGTCTTCTATAATCAACAGTCTCATACAAAGAAACTTCCTTTCTAAAAGTGTTTTTCTGTAGTATAACATATCCGGATAAATTTTGTGTAAAAATGGAAATCTTAACAGAGATTTTATCTCCTATGCGGTAGAATGGGTCTATCGAAAGGAAAGGAAGGTACGTTTTGAAGAAAATCATATTAAATCGAAAGGCTGTCATACAGATGATTCTGTTAGCAGCAGGCGTTGTGATGATTGGAGTGGGTGCGCAGCGGGGCGAGGTTGCAACGGTCTTCACAAAGGCAGTCAGAATTTGTCTGGAGTGTATTGGAATTGGATAAGAAACATACGTTCTCTCACCTGTTAGCCCGCTGCAGGGGATGGATACAGGCAGTGGCAACCCTGCTTACGAACATCCATCTGCCTAATTTTATGAAAGGTGAGATTTATCGCGGAAAAGGAAAAAATGTCTGTGTTCCGGGGTTAAACTGCTATTCCTGTCCGGGTGCGGCAGGATCGTGCCCGATTGGAGCCTTTCAGGCAGTCGTCGGTTCCTCAAAGTTTAAATTTTCCTATTATATTACGGGATTTTTAATTCTGCTTGGGGTGCTGCTCGGACGGTTTATCTGCGGCTTCTTATGTCCGTTTGGATGGTTTCAGGAGCTGTTACATAAAATACCGGGCAAGAAATTTTCGACGGAAAAGCTAAAACCACTCCGGTATTTAAAATACGTTGTGCTTGTGGTAATGGTCGTGCTGCTTCCAATCCTTGTGACAAACGCACTTGGAATGGGAGACCCGTTCTATTGTAAATATCTCTGTCCGCAGGGAGTTTTAGAGGGTGCAATTCCACTCGCTCTCTCAAGTGCAGGAATCCGCGCGGCACTTGGAAAATTGTTTTCCTGGAAACTGTGTATTCTGATTGTAGTCATTGTGTTAAGCATTTTATTTTACCGTCCGTTCTGTAAGTGGCTGTGTCCGCTTGGGGCATTTTACGGATTATGCAACCATGTGTCCTTATTGCAGATGAAGGTTGACAGGGAAAAATGTGTTTCCTGCGGGAAATGTAAAAGGGCTTGTAAGATGGATGTGGATGTAACCAAAACACCAAACCATTCGGAATGTATCCGCTGTGGAAAATGTGTCGGGGCGTGCCCGACAAATGCCGTCTGCTATCACTATGGATTTGGCAGCGGTCAGAAAGAAACGAAAAAAGACAAAAATTAAGAGAAAAAGGAGAAACTATCATGAAAAAATTAACCGTACTTATTTTAATCGCAGCAATGTCTTTAAACATCGCAGCATGCGGCAATACACCAAAGGAAGAGAAGAAGGCTCAGACAGAGACAGCTGCAACAGAAACAGCGGGCACAGAAGTGACTGGAGATTCCGCAGATACAGAGAACCGTCTGAACGAACTCTGGGAAGAAGAAAGTGCCATTATGGAAGAGAACATGGAACTCTGGGAAAAAGTCATTAATAATATGGACAAGGACAAGGCAATGTCTGATGAAAATTATAATTATGTGGATGCGCTGATTGAGACGATTGAAAGCATGAAAGATGAGGTTACCGATGAGGAATACAATACGTTAATGACAGGTGCAGAGAGAATTAAAGAGATTGAAACAGAAATGGCAAAATTGCAGGGGCAGATGAATGATGAGACCGTGACGGAAGCAGAAGAGACTGGTTCAGAGAAGTTTCCGGCATTTAACGGAAAAGATTTTGACGGAAATGATGTGGATGAGAGCATTTTTTCACAGTATGCGGTTACTGTTGTAAACTTCTGGTTTAACGGCTGTGCACCCTGTGTTGCAGAGCTTCCGGAATTAAACAGCTTAAATGAGTCCTTAGCAGAAAAAGGCGGTACGGTCATAGGAATCAATTCGGAGACGCTTGATGGAGATGCAGATATCATTGCGCAGGCAAAGGAGATTATGAGTGAGCAGGGAGCTTCCTATCGCAACATTTATTTTGATTCTTCAAGTGAGGCTGGTAAAATTGCATCTGATATCGTGGCATTTCCAACCACAATGTTAGTTGATAGAAACGGAAATATCATCGGAGAGCCGATTGTCGGAGGAATTAACAGTGAAGAGGCAATGAATGAATTGCAACAGAGAATTGATAAAATTCTTGCGGATGATAAGCAATAAAAAGATATTCATTACACCAAATGCGCATTTCGTTACAAAAATTAAAAAAAACATTTTTTTAGCCGATATATATAGAAGCTAAGGATGGCGTCAGATTTCAGGGAGTTGAAAAACACAAGGGAGACTGACGCCATCTTTTTGTCTATAGGAAGAAAAAGCCGCGATGGGAAATGCGGTTCGGGGAGGAAAATGAGTGTTGCAGGTTGCAATTTGTGAAGAAGATACAGTTCTTGGGAAAAAACTGACAAAACTGGTAGAGAGAACACTGACAGAGCGCGTGGAGCTGTATTCTTCGGAAATGGAACTTTTAAAGAGTGCGAAAAAACCGGAAATTCTGATATTAGACCTCGACTTTCGGGAGGCTGACGGAATGGAGCGTGCACGTAAAATAAGAAATCATTCGGATGCAGCGATTATTCTTCTATCTGCGGGACAGGAGCATGTGCTCGATGCATTTGACGTGGAGGCGTTCTATTATCTGCTAAAACCGATTGACGAGCAGAAATTTGAGGAGGTGTTAAGGCGGGCAGCGCAGGAACGGCAGGCGGAAAAGGACAAAGAACCGTTAATTATCCGAGTGAACCGTACCTGTCATAAGATTGAAAAAAAGCGGATTTTGTATGCAGAAAATATGGCGCGCAAGATTGTGCTGCACCAGAAGGAAGGGGAGATTTCTTACTATGCCAGAATGGAAGAATTAGAGCAGGAGCTTGGAACGCAATTTTTCCGGTGTCACAGAGGGTATCTGGTGAATCTGGCAGCAGTCAAAAATTTTGATGCTGGAACGATTACGTTAAAAAACAATGAGGTGATTTTGCTGTCAAAGCAGAAATACAATGATTTTGCGGCAGCGTATCTTGCTTTTTTGAAAAAACGTTAGAAACAGGGGGAAATGAGTATGAAAATTGCAAACAGAAACAGCATGGTATTAGTACGTGCCAGAAATGCAAGGCTGGCAAAGATAAGAGCTTACACACACAATATCCAGAAGTATAAAAAGACAACAAGCAGCAGTAGCAGTTCCAAGTACGGAAATCTTTTTCAGACGTTAAGCGCGATAAGACAGCAGAGCACAGATTCGTCAAAGGTACAGCAGATTGCGTCTGCCACGAAATTATCTTACGGCTATACGGTGATGGAGGACGCCGCTGAACGGCTTGATACACAGCTTACAAAGCTTCTCTCCAAGGAGAACGAATCCCTTTTTGAAGGGGATGGGACAGAGGCGCAGAAGGAAGTGAGCCGTTTTGTAAATAATTACAATATTGTGATGGGACGCTTAAATGATGCCTGGACGACTGCCGATAAAAATTATGCGAAGAAACTGCAAAACGAGTTTAGTGCGTATAGCAGTGACCTGAAAAAAATCGGAATTACGCAGGGCAAAAACGGAACGCTGTCTGTTGATGAGACTGCCTTAAAAAATGCAAAGGCGGAGGATATCAAGACAGTATTTGGGGCGGATGCTGTCTTTGCACAGAAGACGCAGGCCACCCTAAAGCAGATTACGACATATGCAAAGGGGAAGATTCAGACCCTGGAGAAGCAGATCTATTCTGCCAGTGCAAACTATAACCGTTATGGAATGACGACCGAAAGCTCTGCAAGCATCTATAACAGACGAGGATAAAAAAGCATGAAAGAGACGCTGGAATTACAGGCGGCCGCAGAAATCCAGAGCGTGCGGGAGAAAGGGCAAAAGCTTGAGGAAAAGAGACGGCAGAAGCGAAAAATCGAAGGAGCAATTTTTCTGGAAATCATTCTGCAAAAAATCTGGGAATACGAGCAGGGAGAACTGTTTGACGGCACAATAAGCCGTCAGATGGCGCTTTTGGAAGCGGATATGACACAGGAGAACAAAACTGCCCAAAAATCAGACGAAGACTGTCTCTGCTTCTGGGAGGAAGGGCGTCTCTGGGAGCGGATGGTTCCGACGGGAGACATTTTAGAAATCAGTATTCCAAGACTAAGACAGGCAGTGGAGGAGTCCTACGACGAACTGATGCATATGATTGCCGTGGTACAGCAGATTTGTGAAAATCCATGTTATGCGGTTTCCTCCGGGATTCTGGAGCGTTTTTTTAACGGAGAATGTAAAGAAGGAGAAGTTACAGAAAGATTCCGGGACTACTGTATCCGAAGATGGGAGCACGGGGAAGCGGATTTTATTCTTGCCTATGAGTATTTTTCCCATGCAAATGCCTGGTGGGCAGTGAAAGCAAATAACAGAGAAGGAGAAGCATTGGTACAGGGGTGCGGTCTGAACTGGACCGGAACCTCTTATTATAATGCTCTTTATTACTACAAATGGAAAAATATGCAGCAGAAAATCGAGGATGTTGCAGAAAAGGTGGCGGAATTTTTGGGATACGAGCCATTGAAATGTCAGGAAATACGGGCGAAAAGCCGGTTTCTCTGCGGGGGTGGACTTGACTTTCATGGTGTGTGGCAGTATGAGCAGCGGGCAAATAATTACCCGGAAAATCAGTACGGATTGCTGCGGGAGGAAGAAGAGCCGCCGGAGCACTATGCGTTTCTTTACCGGAACTCTTATGACGAGACGGACAAAGAGCGCTTAAGAGAGCTTCTTTGTGCGATGAAAGAAAAGCAGGAAGCAGTTTCCTGCCGCTTAGAAGCCATCGGCGTAAAGGAGCGCGCTTATCACAACGGAATGAGCTACCTGCTGCATTTCTGCCCGCAGGTTGGCATTGGAGAGGTGAAAAAAAGCACCTATGAACAGGCAATGAAGTTTACGGAAAACTTCCGCCTGTTCCGGGTGCATGGCTGTCTGGAGTGCCTATTTATCGCGGAGCAGACAAGCGAGTAAACGGTCATTGTCTGCCGGGTTCATGATACAGAAGCGGATATATTTGTTGTCGAGAAACGGGAAGGTGGAACAGTCCCGAATCATCATCTTCTCACGGATGGCGCGGTCAAATAAATCCTGTGAGGTCACATCATCCCGAAGAATGCGTGCTAAAATAAAGTTTCCGCTCGGCGGATAAACGCGGTAATCATTGGAGGCAGCAAGTGTGTCATACATTCTTGTCCTCTCTGATGTAATGAGCGTGCGTGTCTGATTGATATAATCGGTATCCCGGAACATGGTCTCTCCGGCAACAACGGCAAGAGAGTTAATGGTCCAGGGATTTTTTCTGGTATTGATGGCCTTGATAAGGTCGCGGTTTCCGGTCACAGCGTAGCCGAGACGGAGCCCCGGTGCAGCGAAGAACTTGGAGGTTCCGCGCAGGATGACGATGTTGTTGTAATAATTGGTCAGCGGAATCGCAGAAATTTCGTCGGCATTATTTGCAAATTCCACATAAGTCTCATCCACCATCACATAGATGTCATACTGTTTGCAGGCATCTAAGATGTGGCGCATTTCGTTCCGGGCGATGCAGGAAGAGGTCGGATTGTTTGGGTTACAGATGACGAGTAAATCGATGCTTTCACTGAGATGTGCGATAAAATCGTCTACATCAAGCCGGAAGCCGTCTTTTTCTTTTAACGGATAATAGAGGGTTGTCCCACCGCCGAGTGAAATTTCGCGCTCATATTCGGAATAAGTCGGACCGATAATCATCGCTTTTTTCGGATGTTCAATCTGGATGAACAGGGAAATCAGTTCCGTGGAGCCGTTTCCGACAATGACATTTTCGTATTCCGTACCGCAATAACCTGCGATACATTTGCGCAGGGAAGTATATTCTCTGTCCGGATAGGTGGTGATGGCGTCAATCTGCTCGGAGAGTGCAGTGCGAAGCAGAGGGGAGACGCCCAGGGGATTCACATTTGCGGAAAAACTGACAATTTCTTCTTTACGGATGCCGTAGATTTCTTCTATTTTTTCCAAATCACTTCCGTGAAAATGGTCTTTGTGTTTTATCATTGATTACTCCTCCAAATTAGTTTATAATCTATTATAGCCATTGCTTGGAAAAAAGCAAATAAAAAGTAAAAGCAGGTGTGGATTTGCGGAAACGGATACAACAACTGGCAAGGGGGAAATTTGAATATGCCAGACCGCTTCTTGAACTTTCAACGGATAAGATTGAGATTGAGGTTCTTGAGGGGAAGGACTACACGGGAGACTTTATCATTACCAGTGCAAATCACGTGCCGATGCGGGGAACGGTTGAAACGTCTGACCAGCGCATGGAGTGTCTTACCCCACAGTTTGAGGGCGAGGAAGTCAGGATTCGATATCAATTTCATACAGAGGGTTTACTTGAGGGTGATGTTCTGACGGGGAAATTTTTTCTTATCTGCAATCAGGGGGAATATGACCTTTCTTTTGTTGTGTCCGTATCCAGATTATATGCAGATTCTTCCATCGGGAAAATCCGCACATTAGGAGAGTTTGCAAAATTAGCAGAGGTGAGTGAGACGGAGGCGGTTCGTCTGTTTGAGTCTCCCAATTTCAAGAATATTTTAAAGGAAGAGGAAACAAAGGAACGTCTGTTGTATGAGGGGCTTTGTAAGAGTAGTTTTCCGGGGCGTGCACTCGAAGAGTTCCTGTTAGGGTGCAAAAGAAAGCAGCCCGTGAAGTTTTCACTGGGGAAGACAGAAGCATTTTTTGCGGAAGTAACACAGACAAGAAAAGAGCGTGTGGAACTTTATAAGGATACGTGGGGATGCGTGGATGCAAAAATTTCATCTGATGCAGAGTTCCTACGCCCGGCGCAGGCCAATTTGACAGGGGATTCATTTATCGGAAACACCTGTCTGTTAGAATATTATATCGATGCGGAAAAATTACATGGTGGAAGAAATTATGGCACAATACGGATTCACCTGCCGGGACAGGAACTGGAGTTTGCGGTCTGTGCAAGGGGCGACAGAGAGCCGGAAGAACAGAAAGAGCGCATTCACACGGAGAGGGAGCGGCTGTCCGCAGAACTTGTGAACTGTTATATTGAGTATCGTCTGAAACGGCTTGTCACAGGAGTGTGGGCGAATCAGACGATAGAGCGGCTTAATCACCTTGCGGCGATGGATGCAACAGAACTGATGTATGATTTGCTGAAAGCGCAGGCATTTATCATAAACAGACAGCGGCAGGAGGCCGTCTGGATTTTAGAAGACTTTAAACGGCAGTGGAAAGATACCGATGCCCCCATCTGGGGATATTATCTGTATCTGACGACGCTGTTGGAACGGGAACCTTCTTACGTAGACCGTGTGGGAAATGAAGTGGAGCAATTATACCTCAGGCATTCCGAGAGCGGTCTGCTGTTTTGGATTTTACTCTTTTTAAAGGAAGAGTACTGCATGGATGGGGCGAAACGCTTCAAGGCGATTGAACAGTTTATGAGAGCAGATGGGGAGCGAAGCGGAAAAAACAGCCCATATCTGTATCTGGAAGCCTATTATTTAATCTGGCAGGATCCATATCTTCTGACAAGGCTGACGCCTTTTACAGTCGGGCTTTTGAACTGGGCGGTACGGCATGAGGCGCTCACGAAAGAAATTGCCGTACAGGCAATAAGCCTCTTAGATAGCAGAAAGGAATTTGACCCATGTCTCTACCGGGTGTTAAATGCCTGCTGCAAGGTGGATGAGAGTGAGGAGACGATTACTGCGGTGTGTGCTTATCTGATTCGGAGTCAGTGTTATGAAAGACGCTATCACGTCTGGTATGCAAAGGCGATTGAACAGGAAATCCGGCTGACCGGATTGTATGAGGCATATCTTCTGACGATGGATGCCCATGCAGTGTCGGAGGTGCCACGTGTATTACAGATGTATTTTCAGTACAACAGTGCGTTATCCTACCGTCAGAAGGCAGTGCTTTATGTCAATATCATTGCGGGAAAAGAAAAACAGCCGGAAGTCTACCGTAAATATACAAGAAGCATGGAACAGTTTGCTTTAGAACAGCTTGAGGCGGGGCACATGGATGACAACCTCGCAGTTCTTTACCGGGAATTGTTAGGACATGATATCTTAAATAAAGAAATTGCGTCCCATCTGGCGGGTGTCCTTTTCATGCACAAGTTTGTCTGCCTTGACAGCCGGGCGGCGCGTGTGATTGTGTGGGAGTATGCACTGAAAGAAGCGCGTGTGGTGACATTAAATGGGGGAGAGGCATATTTCCCGATTTATACAGAAGATTTTTGTATTCTGGTGGAGGATGTTTACGGAAGAAGATTTACGGAAAGCAGTATTTCCTGGCAGTTAGAGCCGCTTATGAATCCGGGAGAATGCATCGACCGCTGTATGGAACTTGCACCGGAGGAACTGCCGTTTTTGTTGTATCATTTTCGTAAAAAGAAGTCCTGGGAACAATTTGATGAAAACGAAAAGGCGGAATTGTCAAAACTGCTGGAAAATCCACAGGTAAGCGACCGGTTAAAAGCCTCCTGGTGTCTTTTAATCTTGCAGTTTTATAAGAACGACACCGGGGAAGAACATATGTTTTCTGTGGAGCCATATCTGAAAGAAGCGGAGTTTGAGATTCTGCCGGAGCAGACAAGAAGGTATCTGTTGAACCTGCTGGTGGAGATAAGACTTTATGAGAAGGCATATCAGATGGTGCGTTTATATGGCTATGAGAAGCTGGATTTATCCTGCCGGGTGGCGTTGTGCGGCTATGAGATTACAGCGGCAGGGTATGAGGAGGATGATTTCCTGCTCGGCTTTGTGCAGAGCACATTTCTCCTTGGAAAATACAGCGATGTGATGCTTGTCTACCTTTGTAAGTATTATAACGGACCGACCAAACGGATGGAAAAACTCTGGCATGCAGCAGGGGAGTTTGACATTGATACGTTTGACCTGGAGGAACGCATCCTGACACAGATGCTTTACACGACGGATTTTATCGGAGATGCGGGAGCAATCTACGACAGTTATTGTGCCGGCGGTGGAAGGGAACTTGTGTGTATGGCGTATCTGTCCTACTTTGCAAACTGTTATCTTACGCGTGATATGGTGATTCCGGACAATGTATTTTTGCAGATAGAGCAGCTTTTACAGAAGAATGCAGAACTAAACGCGGCATGCCGGATTGGATTTTTAAAGTATCTTTCTGCCGGAAAAGAATGGTCGGATACAAGACTTCAAATTGCAGAGCGGATTCTTGCGGACTGTATTGGAAAAAATATTTCATTTTCCTTTTTTAAACAGCTTGATGCGCGGCTTGTAAACCAGTATCAGCTCAGGGATAAATTTTTTGTTGAATATCATGCAGATGCCGGGACACAGGTGCGAATCCGCTATTCCTTAGAAGGCGGCGAGTTCCGTGAGGAAGAGTTAAGTGAAGTATATGAGGGGATTTTTGTGAAACAGTTTGTTTTGTTTTTCGGAGAAACTCTGCAGTATTATATTCTGGAGGGCGAAGGCATTAAGGAGCAGGTGACAAAAAGCGGAACGGTCGAAAATCATGATGTTCCGGGCAAGCAGGCACAGGGAAGATATGAGATGCTAAATGAAATGCTCATGTCTGTGACCTTACAGGATGAGGCGGCAATGACGCGGCTTATGAAAAAGTATTACGGTTATTGCCATGCAGCAGAAGAGGTATTTAAGCCTTTATAGAAAATTCCATTGCAGAGGAGAATTATGGAAAGTCGGTACTATCTTGGAATTGATCTTGATGATTCCAATGCGGTCATCAGTTATTATACAACAGAAAAAAAGGAGCCGGAGACGGTAAGTCCCATTGCGGGAAGTGAACTGTTCCAGATACCGGCAGTGCTGACCAAAAAGCGTGGAATCGGGCAATGGTTTATCGGGGAGGATGCCAAAAAGTTAGCGGCACTGCAGGGAAACGAGTGCTGTGAAAATCTGCTCACAAAAGCCATAAACCGGGAAAAAGTCTTAGTGGAAGAAATGTGTTATGAGGCGGAGGAACTGCTGGCGCTGTTTTTAAAAAAATTACTGCTTCTGCCGGGGCGCCTTGGCGGAGGAAGACGGGCAGATAAGCTTGCGATTACGTTGGAGAGCCTGTCGGAGAGAGCAGTAGAGCTGTTTTTGAATGTGACGGCGCAGCTTGGATTTTCACCGGAGCAGCTGATGCTGCTTGACCGCAGGGAAAGCTTTTATTATTTTTCATACAGCCAGAAGGAAGAACTCTGGCTGCATGACATCTGTCTGCTTGACTGCCGTGGCGAAAAAGTGCACTGCGCATTGGTGGAGCGCAACCAGAGGACGGTTCCGCAGATGATTACGCTCACCGAAAAAGAAGGGGTGCTATCCACAGAGGATAAGGACGGTTCGTTTCTGGCCTTTTTGCAGGAAGTGTTTGCGGGGCGTGTGATATCGGGTGTCTATCTGACCGGAGACGGTTTTGAGGGGGATTGGATGAAACGCTCCCTGGCATTTATGTGCAGAGGGCGCAGGGCATTTATCGGGAAAAATCTTTATTCCAAGGGAGCCTGTCATGCGGCATTTGCCAGAGAACATCCCGATTTGTGGCAGTTTGTATACATGGGGGAAAATGAGCTGAAGCTCAATGTGAGCCTGAAAGTGGAAAATCACGGGCATACGGAGCTTTTTTCCCTGCTGGATGCGGGGACAAGCTGGTATGAGGCACAGGGGGAGTGCGAGGTGATTCTTGCGGAGGAGCCGGAGATTGATTTCTGGCTTCAGCTTCCCGGAAGCAGGGAGGCAAAGGTAGAGAAGCTAAACCTCGTTGATTTGCCGGAGCGTCCGAAACGGGCAAGCCGGGTGCGGATTACGGCAAAACCGGTGTCCGACAGCGCTGTGCGGATACAGATAAAAGACCTTGGATTTGGCGAATTTTTTAAAAGCTCGGATAAGGTGTGGGAATACGTGATGTCGATTGAAGGAGGAGCCGGATGGGAAAATTAATCTTATGCGAAAAGCCTCTGGCAGCACTGCCTTATTATATTGAGAATCTTTCTTTGAATATTTATTCGGCAGAGGAACTGTGCTATTATATAGAAAATAATGTTTATCTGTTAGAACAGGACTTTATGGACGATGAGCTGATAGAGTGGATTGGAAAGGAACTGCACGAGCGGAAGTTAGCAGAAAAACTTCTGGATATCAGGAAGAATAACGGGACATTGTCTTCGTTTGTAACCTGTATCCTCAGCAAAATCGGTTATACACCGCCAAACCGCATTGCAGAGATTGCACAGATTTTAAAGGAGATGGACGGCAAGTCTGCATTTGCCTGTGCAAAGATTCGTGCCGACCGCTACTTGCAGAGAGGGCGGTATCTAAATGCACTCTCCACCTACCAGGCACTTTTAGCATCTGAGGATGCTGCAAAAGAAGATGCTGTACTGCGCGGCAGCCTGCTTCACAATATGGGCTGTGCGTATGCAAATCTGTTCCTGTTTGTACAGGCGGCGCAGGCTTTTGAAAAAGCATACCAGGTGACAGGAACAAAAGAGTCACTTGAACAGTGTCTGGCGGCGTTTCGGTTCGCACATGACGAAAATGGGTTTTACGAAACTGCAAACCGTTACGGAGTCAGTGCAGAAGAACAGGAATGCATCAGCGGATATCTCACGAAACTTAGCAGAGATGAGGATATTACAGCATTTGAAAAAGAAATGGATGATGCAAAGCAGAACGGCCAGACAGCAAAAAGGTTAGAACTTTTAGAACAGTGGAAACAGGAATACCGCAGAAATTGCAGGTTATGAGGAAAACAGAATGCTTTTTTTCAAGAAAAAACAAAAAGAAAAGAACTTTGAGAAAAAAATGGAAGAACTGGATGTATCGGTTCTTTCGGATAAGGATTTAAAAAAATCAAAGCGGATTGAGCAGCATGTAATTGAATGTTTAGAGCAGATTATAGATATTTCCAAGGTGCGTGAGGAAGAACTTGAGGAATATCAGGTTGTAAATTCCTATCTCGAAGACATTCAGATTCTCGAAGATATGCCGGAAGAGGAACGGGGAAAGATTAATGATGTTGCTTCAAATGTAGTGCAACTGAATGCGGCACGGACGGAATTTTTAAATTCAGCTAAGAAAATTTCAGACGCCCAGTTTGCACTGTTAGAGCAGAAAGAGAAGGAGGTCCCGGCAGCCATCAAAAGACTTTCGGCAAATGAAAAATATCAGGAAACCATCAAGCGGGATATGAAATACTTAGAGAGGGAAAAATCAGAATGGAAATTTCAAAAGGAATATCTGTCCCATCAGAAAAAACGTCTGACCAATCTGCTTTATGTGTTCGTCGGACTCGCAGTGACGGCAGCAGTTCTTCTTTTGATTTTACAGTTTGGATTTCAGGTGAAACTCGAGTATGTGTGGATGGGATATGTACTTGTGACGGTGGCAGCCATTTCATTCCTATACCTTAAGATGATGAAGGATTCATCGGATATTGCAGTGGCAGAGCGCAACGCAAACCGTGCGATTCAGCTGCAGAACAAAGTGAAGCTGCGCTATGTCGGAATTACAAATGCAATCGATTATGCCTGCGAGGTGTATCATGTAAAAAGTTCCAAGGAATTAAACCAGGATTGGGAATATTATATGGATGCAGTGCGGGAGAGAGAACGTTATCAGCGCACCAATGAAGATTTGGAATACTTTAACGGGCGTCTGGTGCGGATGCTTACAAAGTATAAGATGTATGATACCCAGATATGGGTGGTACAGGCGCAGGCACTTATAGAGCCAAAAGAAATGGTTGAAATTAAGCATGCGTTAATCACAAGACGTCAGAAGCTGCGTGGAACCATGCAAGACCAGATGACAGAAATGCGGTCTTTGCGCGGGGAAGTGGAACAGCTTCGTGGCAGAATCGGAACGATGAAAGATAAGATTGAGGATATTATTCTGGCAGTAGACCAGCTTATGGAAGCAGAATAACAGGATTCGAAAAGAGCAGCCGTCTTCAGGGGAAGACGGCTACTTTAAAAGTGCCTCAAATTTGGCAGCGGGAAGCAGGCGGTAATAAAGAAAACCCTGCGCGCTCGTACAGCCGTAGGATAGAAGAAAATCCTGCTGGGAGACATCTTCCACACCTTCAGCGATGATTTGGAAGTTTAAATCATGAAGCATATCGAGTGTGTGGGAGAGAACACTTCTTGTTTTTGGGTTATCGAGGTCCGTGATGAAACTTCGGTCAAGTTTAATCTCGTCAACCGGCTGGTCTTTTAACATGGTAATGGTAGAATATCCGGTACCGAAATCATCCATGGAAAGCAGGAAGCCATGCTGTTTTAAGTATTTCATATGGTCGTACATCGTATCGGCATCCTCTAAAAAACCGCTTTCTGTAAGTTCTAACGGGACATATTCAAGCGGACTAAGGCTTCACCTCCAATTCTGATGCTGTTCCAAGGCATCTGCAATATCATTTTCAATTAGCTTATCAAGCATCATTCGATGACGCATTTCCTCATCAAAAAAAGCATAGGTGGCATAAAATTTTCCTTTGATGGTGTTAAGCGCCATAGTCGCGTAATCACGCATCAGACTAATCGACATCATAGGAGAGTCCGCGATGCAGATTCCAAATGCCGGAAGTGTCCGGCAGGCAATCTTATGGGCACGGATGCGGCTGTTTAACTGCACTACAATGTCAACCAGGTCTTTTTTGGTCAGGAAAGGGGTTAAAAGTCCGAAAATATCTGCACGGAAATGGGACAGTACGGTATGTTCGCCCATCAATTCGCACATGGCGTCTGCCACACATTTTACAGATACAGCTCAAAATCCCCGGGAGCCATATCTTTTTGAATTTGTTTGGCACTGACAGCTGTGTTAAACTTCTGTTCCATATGTGTGTGCTCCCTTATCTTCAGAATAAAAGTTCATATTCAAAGTATAGTATAATATTCCATAGATAGCCAGAAATCCGCATGAAAAATTTCGACAATTTTTGCATCACACATTTTTTTTTCAGACATAAGATAAAGGGTAAAAGAGCAGGAGGTAAATGGCATGAGAAATTATGGAATGTCCGGCATGGCAGACAGAGACTGCGGCAGGCGGCAGGAAATGCAGCACTCTGCAAAAGGCAGAACGGCGGACTGCGACAGCCGCGAAGGCGAGTCCTGCCTGCGGGAGCCGGAATTTGCAGTTGCCATGGCATATGTTCCGTGGCAATATTTCAAGGAAACCTACGAGCTGGATAAAGCGTTGGAAATCGGAACGATTTTCCCGGAATTAGACCGTCCGTTTATGGGCAGAAGGGGGATGGTTCGATGATGGGGCAGATGAATCAGGCACAGTTATTACACTGGATTAATATGGTAAGCTTCGCCGTTGTGGATATTTCCCTCTATCTGGATACACATCCGGAGGATGAGGAAGCATTAAAATATTTTAATCACTATATCAATCTGAGACGGGAGGCAATGGAGGCATATGCAAAGCAGTTCGGACCGCTTGTAATTGATTTGGCAGGCGGGCGATGTGACTGGGATTGGGCAGATATGCCGCTGCCGTGGGAAGGAGGAGCCTGTTAAATGTGGAATTATGAGAGAAGACTCGAATACCCGGTCAATATCACAAGACCGAATGCAAAGATTGCACAGATTATCATAAGCCAGTATGGTGGTCCCGACGGCGAAGCAGCTGCGTCTTTCCGTTACCTGTCACAGCGCTATTCCATGCCCTACCGGAAGGTGGCAGGATTACTGACGGATATTGGCACGGAGGAGCTGGCCCATCTTGAAATGGTCGCAGCAATTGTACGGCAGCTCACAAAGGGCTTAAGTGCAGAAGAACTGGAGACTGCCGGATTTGCACCTTATTATGTGGATCACACGGCTGGAATCTGGCCGCAGGCAGCGGGCGGAATCCCGTTCAATGCCTGTGAATTCCAGTCAAAGGGAGATGCCATCACAGATTTGTTTGAAGACCTTGCAGCAGAGCAGAAGGCACGCACAACTTATGACAATATCTTACGCCTGGTAAAAGATCCGGAGGTATGCGACCCAATCCGCTTCTTAAGGGCACGGGAAGTTGTGCATTTCCAGCGCTTTGGAGAGGGACTTCGAATGGTACAGGAAGAACTTGACAGCAAAAATTTCTATATCTGTAATCCGGAATTTGATCCTGGATGCGGAAATAGCTGAAAAATGGGGGATGCACATGAAAAAGTGCATCTCTTTTTCTTTATATAGTTGCTTTTTGGGGGGATTACGGTTAGAATGGAATAGAAATTTAGGAAAAAAGAGGAAGATGCAATGAGAAAAAAGTTTTTTTTTCAGAAAGCAGGTCTGTTTGTAGCAGCGACGATGTTACTAGGAGGCTGTGGCCAGACACAGGGGACAGAAGATGTAATGTCTGATTCTACGGAAGCTGGTAATCTTTCCGGTGAACTTTCAGGCGGAAAGGTTCCACTTACCGTGTGGGGGGCAGAAGAAGATGAGGCACTTCTTTCAGAGATGATAGAGAGTTTTAAGGCAAATTATGCAGAAATGGCAGATTTTGATATTACATTTGTAGCACAGAGCGAATCCACCTGCAAGGATACGCTGCTTGGGGATCCGGAGGCGGGAGCCGATGTATTCGCATTTGCAGATGACCAGTTGATGGTAATGGTGGCAGCAGGTGTTTTGGAAGAAGTGCCGGATGCAGACAACATAAAAGCCGCTAACGTGGAAGGTGCGGTATCTGCCGCTTCCGTTGGGGACACGTTGTATGCCTATCCGATGACGGCGGATAACGGATACTTTCTTTATTATAATAAGGCATATTTTTCAGAGGAAGATGTAAAGACGCTTGATGCGATGCTGGAGGTCGCAGCTGCTAATGAGAAGAAAATAGTAATGGATTTTTCTTCCGGCTGGTATCTGTATTCCTTTTTCGGAAATACCGGAATGGAAGTGGGATTAAATGAGGACGGAATCTCTAATTATTGTACCTGGAATGCAACAGACGGTGACATCAAGGGAACGGATGTTGCGGAGGCAATGCTCGCAATCGCGGAAAATCCGGGATTTGCCAGCATGGAAGATGGTGATTTTGTGGCAGGTGTCAAAGACGGTTCTGTGATTGCGGGAGTCAGTGGTGTCTGGAATGCGACTGCGCTTGAAGAAGCCTGGGGAAAAAATTATGGTGCGGTAAAACTTCCGACTTATACCTGTGCAGGAGAACAGGTGCAGATGGCATCTTTTGCAGGATATAAAATGTTAGGAGTGAACGCATATTCTGCAAACAAAGAATGGGCAGAAAAATTTGCTGAGTGGATTACAAACGAAGAAAATCAGACACTTCGTTTTGAAAAGCGTGGACAGGGACCTTCCAATACGAAGGCAGGCGCATCGGAGGAGGTCAGCAAGTCTCCGGCAATCCAGGCATTAATCAGCCAGTCACAGTACGCAAGTTTACAGCGGATAGGTGCTGCTTACTGGGATCCTGTGTCAGAATTCGGAAAGACGATGGCTGCCGGTAACCCAGACCAAAGAGATTTTCAGGAGTTGTTAGATACCATGGTGGAGGCTGTAACGGCATCCAACGCACTATAAGGGGATAAAGGAGGGCTTGGGAATGAGTAAGAAGAAAAAGAGCAGCGTTCGGATTGCAATTCTGCTCCCGGTTATGGTACTCGGTGTGGTTTCCATTCTGTCAAACCTCATGGCTATTACCAACATTCGTAAAGTAAATAAAAATGCCGAAGAGATTACCAATACCTATATGGTGGAATTGCAGGAACTTGCAGAAATTCAGAGGGAAGCACAGGATATCCATAAACAGGCGCTTTCCCATATCATTGCGACAGATTTTGACACGATGCGTCAGATTATCGAAAATATCAAGGAGCGTGAGACGGCGTTAGACAACCGGCTGAACGCTTATACGCAGTACCTTGATGCAGACAGTAAGGGCACTTATGAAGAACTGTTAGAAAATTATGCTAATTTCAAGCATGCAATCGTAAAAATGGCGGCAGCGAGTGCGAACGGCCAGACGGCTGTTGCATATTCGTATGCCAATGGAGATATCGCAACATATGGACAGGCGATTGAAGATAATATCACTGTGTTAAACGAGTCCGTGACCATTGCGTCCGATGCGGCAAAAAAACAGCTTGAGACGGCTTACGCTTCATCGGTATCAACAGGAAATATTACAATTGCAATCAGTGTTCTGTCACTTTTGGTTGCCATTTTCAGTGTGATGAAGCGTGTTGTAAAACCACTGACGGCAGCAGAACGCGAGCTTACCGATATTATAAAGGGAATTGATGAGAGAGATGGTGACCTCACCCGTCGTGTACCGGTTTTATCCAACGATGAAATCGCAGCGCTCGGAAGCGGTATCAATTCCTTCCTTGGAAAATTACAGCATATCTTTACCATTATCAGTAATGATTCCAGTCGTCTTGAGGATGTGGTAAATGAGGTATTAAACCGTGTGAGAACATCAAACGAAAGTGTTTCCGATTTGTCCGCAGTGACAGAGGAACTTTCAGCGACGATGCAGGAAGTGGCAAACAATGCATCTGTGATTAATGACAGAACAGGGGACGTAAACGGTCAGGTGACAGAGATTGCAGAACGCTCAGGTGAAATCAATCAGTACTCTGTGGAAATGAAGGCACGGGCAGATGAAATGGAACAGACAGCCCGCAAGAACAGCGAACTTACCAATGAGAAGGTAGAAGAGATTCTTTCCGTATTAAATCAGGCAATTGAGGACAGCAGAAGTGTTGACCAGGTCAACACGCTGACAAATGAAATCTTATCGATTTCCAGTCAGACAAATCTTCTCGCATTAAACGCATCTATCGAAGCGGCAAGAGCGGGAGAAGCAGGCAAGGGCTTTGCAGTGGTAGCGGAGGAAATCAGACAGCTTGCGGATTCTACAAGGGATACGGCAAACCGGATTCAGGATATCAATGCAGTTGTGACAGGAGCAGTACATAATTTAGCAGAGCACTCCAACAATATGGTAACTTATATGCGGGAAGATATTCTGCCGGAGTTTGAGACGTTTGTGACAACCGGTGGACAGTATAAAGAAGATGCCGCCTATATCGAGGGTGTCATGAATGAGTTCGCAGAAAAGACAGACGAGCTTAAAACGGTGATGACTGAGATTACAGGCTCAATTAATTCCATTACAAATGCAATTGAAGAGGGCGTGAAAGGTGTGACCGGAGCAGCGGAGAGTACACAGGTTTTAGTGGAAGATATGGATCATATTGCAAAACGTATGGGTGAAAACTCAGAAATTGCAGGCGATTTGAAAGAAGAGACAGCTATTTTTACAAAATTATAAAAGCATGGAAAAGGGGGAGTGGTTTTAGAACCGGCTTCCCTTTGTTAATGCTTGTCAGAATGCTGAAATTGTTATATAATAGCCTTTAGTTTCGATTTAAAAGCAGGAAAGAGGAGAAATAGATATGAGTAAAATCAGAACCAGATACGCACCAAGCCCGACAGGAAGAATGCACGTTGGAAACCTTCGTTCAGCGTTGTATGAATTTTTGATTGCAAAGCATGAGGGTGGAGATTTCATGCTTCGTATCGAGGATACCGACCAGGAGCGTTATGTAGAAGGTGCTGTAGATATCATTTATCATACAATGGAGATGACAGGTTTAAAGCATGATGAGGGACCGGACAAAGACGGCGGCTATGGTCCGTATGTGCAGAGCGAGCGCATGAAGACCGGAATTTACATGAAATACGCCAAAGAGCTTGTGGAAAAAGGGGAGGCTTATTACTGCTTCTGCGATAAAGAGCGCCTTGCATCCTTAAAGACAGAGGTAGTGGAAGGAAAGGAGATTACACTCTACGACAAGCACTGCCTGTCTTTAAGCAAAGAAGAGGTAGAGGCAAACCTTGCAGCAGGAAGGCCGTTTGTAATCCGCCAGAATATTCCAAACGAGGGAACCACCACATTCCACGATGAGCTGTACGGAGACATTACCGTGGAGAATGCCGAGCTTGACGATATGATTCTGATTAAATCAGACGGATATCCGACCTACAACTTTGCCAATGTTGTAGATGATCATACAATGAATATTACACACGTAGTAAGAGGAAATGAATACTTATCTTCCGCACCGAAATATCAGCGTTTATACGATGCGTTCGGATGGAAATCCCCGGTTTACGTGCATCTGCCACTGATTACAGACGAGAATCACAAGAAGCTTTCAAAGAGAAGCGGACACGCATCCTTTGAGGATTTAATCGAGCAGGGATTTTTACCGGAGGCAGTGGTAAATTACATTGCGCTGCTTGGCTGGAGCCCGGAGGACAACCGTGAGATTTTCAGCCTTGATGAGTTAATCAAAGAGTTTGACTATCACAGAATCAGCAAATCCCCAGCAGTTTTTGACCCGGTAAAACTTCGCTGGATGAACGGCGAATACATCAAAGCAATGGATTTTGACCGCTTCTATGAACTGGCTGAGCCGTATATCAAAGAAGTTATCCATAAAGACCTCGATTTAAAGAAGATTGCTGCCATGGTAAAGACCCGAATCGAAGTATTCCCGGATATCAAAGAGCATATTGATTTTTTCGAGGAGCTGCCGGAGTACGATGTGGCAATGTACACCCACAAGAAGATGAAGACAAATGCCGAAACTTCCTTAGAAATATTAAAAGACGTACTGCCGAGACTTGAGGCACAGGAAGATTTCAGCAACGATGCGCTTTATCAGATGTTACTCGCCTATGTAGAGGAAAAGGGAGTAAAGAACGGTTACGTTATGTGGCCAATCCGTACCGCCGTTTCCGGAAAACAGATGACACCGGGCGGTGCAACCGAGTTAATGGAAGTTCTTGGCAAAGAAGAATCCATTGCCCGTATTAAAAAAGGAATCGAATTGCTACAGAAGTAAGAATTACGTCACACGTAATTTTCTTAGAGGTATTCTATGAGCTTTAACCCATCTCAGGCAAGGGCCATCCGTCATAAGGATGGTCCGATGCTTGTTTTAGCAGGCCCCGGTTCGGGGAAAACTCTCGTTATTACAGAACGAACAAAATATCTGATTGAAGAATGTGGTATCTCTCCTTCCAATATCCTTGTCATCACCTTTACCAAGGCGGCGGCGACAGAGATGAAGGAACGCTTTGTGCGCCTGATGGGAGGAAAAACGTTACCGGTGACGTTTGGAACGTTCCACGCCGTTTACTTTTCCATTTTAAAGGCAGCCTACCACTATTCTGCGGATAATATTATCCGGGAAGAACAAAAATACCAGTGTATGCGTGAGATTATCATAAAACATCGTCTGGAATATGAAGATGAGAGTGAATTTATCAGCCAGATTTTCGGCGAAATCGGAATGGTGAAAAACAGCGGTGTTGACCTTGCAAATTATTATGCAAAAAACTGTGCCGAGGATGTGTTCCGGCGTATTTACAGCGAATATCATGAATATCTGTATGCACACCGCCTGCTGGATTTTGACGATATGCTGGTTTATACGTATGAACTGTTTCGGGAGCGCAAAGATATTCTTTCTGCCTGGCAGCAGAAGTTTCAGTATATTCTGATTGACGAGTTTCAGGACATCAATAAAATTCAGTTTGAAATCGTAAAGTTGTTAGCGGGGGAAACGAAAAATCTGTTTGTTGTGGGGGATGATGACCAATCTATCTATCGTTTCCGTGGGGCAAAGCCGGAACTGATGCTACGGTTTAAGGACAGCTTCCCGGAGGCATCCCAGGTGCTGCTTGACACCAATTACCGTTCCAATGCGGAAATTGTAAAGGCATCCTTACATCTGATTGGGCAGAATAAGGAACGGTTTGATAAAAAAATCTGTGCGGCAAGAGAGGCGGGAGAACAGGTGCAGTATGCGGTTTTTCCAAGCCAGGCAGAAGAAAACAAACGGATTATCTGGGAAATACAGGAGGCGTTAGAGCACGGTGGCGCCTACCGGGATTTTGCGGTGCTGTTTCGCACGAACACCCAGCCAAGACTTCTGATGGAACAGCTTTTAGAGTACAATATTCCGTTTCGCACGAGGGATAATATTCCGAATCTCTATGAGCACTGGATTGCAAAAGATATGTTTGCGTATATCCGCATTGCGCAGGGAAGCAGGGCGAGACGCGATTTTTTACAGATTATGAACCGCCCGAAACGCTATATCAGCCGAGAGTCGATTGATGAGGATACGGTGGCGTTTGACGTGTGGGCATGGTATTTTGAACAGATAGAGCAGCCGTGGGTGGCAGAGCGGATAGAAAAGCTTGAAGGGGATATTAAGATGTTATCGAGAATGAGCCCCTATGCAGCAATAAACTATATTCGTCATGGAATTGGCTATGACGATTTCTGCGAGGAGTATGCGGATTACAGGCGCATGAAGGTCGAGGACCTCTATGATGTGCTTGAGGAATTGCAGGAGAGTGCCAGAGGCTTTGAAACTTATGATGCGTGGTTTGACCATATTGAGGAGTATACAAAGGAACTTGAAGCCATGTATCACAAGCAGAAACAGAACACGGAGAGTGTGGCGCTTGCAACGCTTCACAGTGCGAAGGGACTTGAATATGAGCACGTCTACATTATCGATGCAAATGAAGGAGTTATGCCCTATAAAAAAGCGGTGTTAGACCCGGATTTAGAGGAAGAGCGCCGGATGTTTTACGTCGGAATGACGCGTGCGAAAAAAGATTTGCATATTTTTTCCGTTAAACAGATGAACCAGAAGGACGTGGAAATTTCACGGTTTGTCGCGGAAGCACAGGGCAAGGCATAGGGAAAACTTTCCCAACAGAGAAAAACAGACCGCAGTGCCAATCTGGCTCCGGTCTGTTTTAATGACTGGAAATTAGTCGTCAAGGTCTTCAAATTCCTCTTCGTCTAACAGTTCATCAAATTTGTCGGCAACGGCTTCGTATTCGTCGTCGTCCTGGATGTTGTCCAAGGTCGGATTGCCGTCTTCATCCTCAAAGTAGCGGTAGATGAATACTTCGCCGTCCTCGTTTGGCTCACCCTTCTCATTGAGTGGAAGCAGTGCAATATAATCCTGCTCATCTACAGTAAAGATGGTCAGAATCTCACATTCTGCCTGGGTTCCGTCATCGAGATCTAAGGTTACTAAGATATCGGTATCTTCGTTATTTGGATTGTTGATTGCCATAGGAAAACCTCTCTTTTAAAATAAATTCAATAGTAACTTTGCTTATTCTATCACACTTTCCTGCGAATGAACAGTGGGGAAAATAAAAACCGATATACAAGCAGGAGAAAACCGTGTTATAATCAGCATAGAATGTGAAAAAGGTGGTTTTACAGAATGGAACATCGGTTGACAGAAGGAACTTATGAAAAATTTGGCGTGCAGATTTCCGGCAATCAGACAATCTTTACTTTTGCCGGAGAAAAGGAAGATACCTGTGCCATTCTTTTTTATGGAAAAGAAGATCAGATAATAGAACGCATCGAGGTTCCAGGGGAATACTGCAGGGGCTCTATACGTTCCGTTGCGGTGGAAGGACTTTCCCCGAAGCGGCTGCGCTATAACTACGAAATCAACGGGGTTGTGCAGACAGACGTGTACGCAGGAAAAATTATCGGGCGGGAACGCTTTGCTGATTTGGAACGGAAATCACAGAGGTTTGCAGTATGTGGTGGAATTGCAGACAGCACCTTTGACTGGGAAGGGGATGTGGCACCGGAAGTCCCTAGAAGTCAGATGGTGATGTATAAGCTCCATGTGCGTGGGTTTTCAATGGATGCGGGAATACGCGGAAAGAAACGCGGAACATTTGCGGCAGTGCAGGAAAAAATATCATATCTGAAAAATATTGGAATTACAACCGTAGAATTCATGCCGGTGTATGAGTTTGAGGAGCTTGTGTTAAAACAGCCGGCGCAGATGCCGGATTATGTACAGTGGGAACAGAAAGAAACAGACTGTTACCAGCCGCAGGAGACAACGGTGGAACGCATCAATTACTGGGGATATGCGCCTGGTAATTATTTTGCAGTCAAAGCGTCCTACAGCAGTACGGAGAATGCGGCGGCAGAGTGGAAAGCATTGATAAAGGAACTGCACAAAAACGGAATGGAATGTGTGATGGAACTGTATTTTGGCGCACATATGAACCAGAATGTGATTTTGGATGTTTTACGGTACTGGGTAAGCGAGTTTCATGTGGATGGCTTCCATCTTCTGGGACAATCCCTTCCAGTGACAGCAATTGCGCAGGATCTTCTTTTGAGCCGCACTAAGATATTTTACAGCGGATTTGAGCAGTTTTTGCTCGAACAGAAAAGCCGATATCCGCATTTATACGCATATAATGATGAGTATTATTATCCGATTCGCAAAATGCTCAACCAGATGGGCGGAAGAATGACGGAATTTACCGACCAGCAGCGCAGACAGAATGAGCAGCTTGGATTCGTCAATTTTATTGCCAATAACAACGGATTTACGCTGGCGGATTTATTTTCCTATGCACAAAAGCATAATGAGGACAATGGAGAGGACAACGCAGACGGAAATGACTGGAACTATAGCTGTAATTGCGGCGCAGAAGGGAGAACCTTAAAACATGGTATTCTGGAACTTCGGGAACGGAAACTGTTAAATGCGTTTGCAATTCTGTTTGCGGCGCAGGGGGTACCACTTTTTTATTCGGGGGATGAGTTTGGTAATTCACAGCAGGGAAATAATAACGCATACTGTCAGGACAACCGTATTGGCTGGCTGAACTGGAAGCGGCAGGAAAAATATAGCTGGCTCACGGAATTTGTGAGAAAATTAGCGGCTTTCCGCAGAGAACACCCGGTACTGTCAAAGGATGTCCCGATGACATTGACGGATGCTGGCCACAAAGGCGTCCCGGATTTGTCCTATCATGGGGAAAAGGCATGGATGGGAGGAGTTGCACCGGAGCGGCAGGCAATCGGTATGCTTTACTGCGGCGCATATGCAAAAAAAGCAGATGGCAGTGAGGATGATTTCCTCTATATCGGCTACAATTTTGGAAACGGGGTCTGCGAGTTAGCTCTCCCAAAATTGCCGGAGAAGAAAAAATGGTATCAGGTGATGAATACAGCACGCGGCAGAGATGCATTCCTGGAGGATAGCATATGCGCAGGAGAACAAAACAGACTTCAGACGGCGCCGCAGTCGGTGGTATATCTGATTGGAAAGTAAGAAAACAGAGGTTACCAAAATGGGAAATGCGTGGAACCACTTTTGTACAATTACAAGTCATAAGATACTTGTGATGAAGGGGTGTTTTAAGGTTGGATTATATTGTCAGGGGCTGCTTCATGATTTGTCGAAGTATTCCCCGACAGAATTTCTGGTGGGCTGTAAATATTATCAGGGAGACAAAAGCCCAAACGGAATAGAACGGGAGAAACTTGGTTATTCATCTGCCTGGCTGCATCACAAGGGAAGAAATAAGCATCATTTAGAGTACTGGCTTGATTATGGGATGAATAAGACGTCGGGCGGTGCAAGGGAACATGGTGGCATCTGTGGGATGAAGATGCCGGTCAATTATGTGGTGGAAATGTATATCGACCGTGTCTGCGCTTCCAAAAATTATTTAAAGGAGCGCTATACATCAGACTGCCCATTACAGTATTACAGTACAGGAAAAGAATTTTATATTATGCATGAAGATACCAGAGCACTGCTTGAACTGCTGCTTGTCATGCTGTCACTGCGTGGGGAAGACGTGGTCAATGATTTTATCCGAAAGGGCATTCTTACGGGAATTGTGCCGTATGAAAAGAAAAAACTGGATGATATGCAGGAGGAACTCTGGGAGTATCCGAGAGAAAAATAAGGGGGAAAAGCACGCAGAACCTGGCCTATTCATAGAATGTATCAACAAAGCTTTTAAGGTGCATTTTGAAAACTTTTTTATCTCCCCTAACACCGGAACAGGAAAGCGACTGCCTTGCAAGAGTAAAAAATGGCGACCTTGAGGCAAAAAAAGAACTGATACTGCATAATATGCGTCTGGTGGCGCACGTTGCAAAAAAATATCAGAATTCAGAGGAAGATATGGAAGATTTGATTTCCATTGGCACGATTGGGTTAATGAAAGCGATAGCTACGTATCGGGAGGATTATGGAAGCAGGCTGGCGACGTACGCGGCACGTTGCATTGACAATGAGCTTTTGATGCACTTTCGGGCAAAAAAGAAGAGTGCAAAAGATGTGTCGCTTTATGAGCCGATTGGTACGGATAAAGAGGGAAATCAGATTCATCTGCTCGATGTAGTGGAAAGCGTGGAACCGGATATTGTAGAGCAGATGGAAAAAGAGCGATTGATTACACGGATGCTTGCACTCATCCCGGAAGTGCTGTCACAGCGGGAATACGAAATTGTCTGTATGCGGTATGGATTGTTCGAGGTCAAGGCAATGACGCAGCGGGAGATTGCATCCGGGATTGGAATATCGCGCTCCTATGTATCCAGAATCGAAAAACGCGCTATCGAAAAATTACGAAAAAATATGATGGAATAAAAAACTTTTCTTTTCGGAGGCAAAGTGGTATAATAAATCCGCAAGGCGGGTTCTTACCGCTTTGACTCTCTTTTTTTATGGCGTGTCTGCCAGATAATTTCCAATTGAAAAAAGCATAAAAAGGAGTGAGACGTTGTATAGTATTGTATCAACAGCAATGATACATGGGATACAGAGTGTTTCTGTTTCTGTGGAAGCAGATGTAAATGACGGTATGCCCATGTTTGAAATGGTGGGATTTTTAGCGTCTGAAGTTCGGGAATCCAAAGAACGGGTGCGGACGGCACTGAAGAACCTTGGCTATGCACTTCCGCCGAAGCGCATTACGGTAAATCTGACACCGGCAAATATCAGAAAATCCGGTTCGGGGTTTGACCTTCCGATTGCACTGGCAGTTCTGGCAGCAACAGGGATAATAGACGCAGAAAAATTAAAGGACTGTTTTGTGATTGGTGAAATCGGGTTAAATGGGAAGGTGCAGCCGGTGCGGGGAATCCTGCCGATGATAGCGGATGCAAGAGAACGTGGAATAAAAAAACTGATTCTGCCTTTGGAAAACGAAGCAGAGGCAGCATTGATTCCTGGAATGAAGCAGTATGGAATTGCTCATATTGGACAGGCAGTGGAAGTGCTGAATGGAACTTATAAGGAACTGTCACAGAAACCATATAATATAGAAGAAACAGCTTCAGAAATAAAAAAACTGGACTTTGCGGACATTCATGGGCAAAAATTTGTAAAACGTGCGTGCGAAACGGCTGTTTCCGGAATGCATAATTTGCTGATGATAGGACCGCCCGGTGCAGGGAAAACCATGACCGCGATGCGGATTCCGGGAATCCTTCCACCGATGGATGAGGCAGAACAGATGGAAATTTCACGAATTTACAGCGTCAGCGGGTTGTTTGAAGAACGTGCGGGGCTGATGCGGGAACGACCGTTTCGAAATCCTCATCATACCATTACCATGCAGGGACTCGCAGGAGGCGGTGTGATTCCAAGACCAGGCGAAATCTCGCTGGCGCATAAAGGTGTACTTTTTTTAGATGAGCTGCCGGAATTTCAAAAGGCAACACTCGAAATTTTAAGGCAGCCGATGGAGGAGAAAAAAATCCGTCTGGGGAGACTTGCAGGGGAATATGAGTTTCCGGCAGATTTTATGTTGGTGGCGGCAATGAACCCCTGCAAATGTGGGTATTACCCAGATATGCAGAAGTGTCGTTGCAGTGCGGGCGCGATTGAACGCTATATCAGCAAAATCAGCCAGCCGTTATTAGACCGGATTGATATCTGCGTTGAGACGCCACAGATTCAGTTTGACGACCTTTTGATGGAACAGAAGGAGGAGAGTTCTGCACAAATCAGGGAGCGGGTGATGCAGGCACACGAGAGACAGAAATTCCGCTACAGGGGTGAAGCTTTTTGTTTTAACAGCCAGATTCCGGCATCGCGGATAGCAGAGTATTGCGCGATTGACAAAAAACAGCAAGTGTATATGAAGGCTGTTTATAACCGGTTGAATCTGACGGCGCGCTCTTATCACAAGCTGCTCAAGGTGGCACGGACGCTAGCGGATATGGAGGGCTGTGAAAAGATAGCAGACCGCCATTTGAATGAAGCAGTCTGTTACCGCAGCATCGACCGGAAATTCTGGGATATAGATAAAGGGGGATGGTAACAGGATGAAAGAGGCATACTGGCTTTCGAATATTCCGGGAATTGGAAACAGACTTAGAAACAGACTTTTAGAGTACACAGGGAGTGCAGGGGAGGTCTATAAGCTGACAAGGTGTCAGCTTGAGAAGATACCCGGAATCGGAGAAAAAGAGATTGCGGCAATCGAGAAAAGCCGCAGTGTGGACTGGGAGAGGGCATACGAGCGGATAATGGCAGGAGGTGTGCATTTTATCTCGACAGAAGATAAAGAATTTCCGGATAAGTTAAAAAACATTCCGGATGCACCCTACAGTATTTATTATAAAGGAAATTTGCCGGATGCAGACAGAAGAAGCGTTGCCATCGTAGGAGCGAGGATGTGTTCCCCCTATGGGCAGGCAGCGGCGCGAAAAATTGGGGAAACGCTTGCTAAGGCGGGAATTCAGGTAATCAGCGGAATGGCAAAAGGAATTGATTCAGCCGGACATGTAGGAGCCATTTCGGGAGGAGGAACAACATTTGCGGTGCTGGGGTGCGGAGTGGAAGTCTGCTATCCGGCATCAAACAGAAGCCTGTATGAACAGATGATACAGACAGGAGGAATTCTGTCCGAATATCCTCCACACAGGGAGGCACGCGCCGGGCAGTTTCCGATGAGAAACCGCCTGATTTCTGCATTCAGTGATGCAGTGATTGTCGTGGAAGCAAAGGTACGAAGTGGTTCTTTGATTACGGCAGACTGCGCACTTGAACAGGGAAAAGATGTATATGCAGTACCGGGAAGGCTGTTTGACCCGTTAAGTGAGGGGACAAATGCGCTGATTGCGCAGGGTGCAGGGATTATTTCGGATATGGAAGAACTGGTGCGGGAGCTAGGCGGGACATGGAAAGAGAAAACGTCAGGTGTAAAAGAAAATAATCAATTATTACTTGAAAAAGATGAGAGCATGGTGTATAGTTGTTTAAGTTTACAGCCGAAAAGCATGAGTGAACTGATGGAACAGACAGGTTTGGACGCGGCAGTGCTTGCGGATAAGCTGATAAATCTGTGCAAACGGGGACTTGTGAAAGAATATTTTAAAAATTACTATATCAGGAATGACGGAAGTGCTTGATACATGGAAAAGGAGCAGGACGGATGGCAAAAAACCTTGTAATTGTGGAATCACCCGCGAAAGTAAAGACAATCAAGAAATTCCTTGGCAAAAACTATGAAGTGGTTGCGTCAAACGGACACGTTCGCGATATGCCGAAAAGTCAGTTGGGAATTGACATAGAACATGATTTTGAACCAAAGTATATTACAATCCGCGGAAAGGGAGAAATCCTTGCAAAACTCCGCAAAGAAGTAAAAAAAGCAGATAAAATTTATCTCGCAACCGACCCTGACCGTGAGGGAGAGGCAATTTCCTGGCACTTAAGCCAGGCGCTAAAGTTAGACGATAAGGATGTTGCACGAATCAGTTTTAATGAGATTACACAGAATGCGGTAAAGGCATCTTTAAAGCAGCCGAGAGAAATTGATATGGATTTGGTGAATGCGCAGCAGACCAGACGAATCTTAGACCGCATGGTGGGCTATGAAATCAGCCCGCTTCTGTGGGCAAAAGTAAAACGTGGCTTAAGTGCCGGACGTGTACAGTCCGTTGCATTGCGTATCATCTGTGAAAGAGAGGATGAAATCAATGCGTTCATTCCGGAAGAATACTGGACGCTTGATGCCGCATTTTCAATTCCGGGCGAAAAACGACCGCTGCTTGCAAAGTTCTATGGGAATGAGAAAGGAAAGCTTTCTGTTTCTTCCAAGGAAGAGATGGATAAGATTATGGAGACTGTCCGTAAGGAAAACGCTGAGGTGTTAGAGGTAAAAAGAGGGGAGCGCGTCAAAAAGGCGCCGCTTCCTTTTACCACAAGCACGCTTCAGCAGGAAGCTTCCAAGGCGTTAAACTTCCCGATTTCCAAGACGATGCGGATTGCCCAGCAGCTTTATGAAGGTGTCGACGTCAAAGGACAGGGAACGGTCGGGCTGATTACCTATCTGCGTACGGACTCCACTCGTATCTCTGAGGAAGCAGATGTGCAGGCGAGAACCTACATTGCAGAAAAATATGGAGAAAAGTTTGTGGCAACACAGCAGGCGACAAAGAAAAACGGCGCCAAGATTCAGGATGCACACGAGGCAATCCGTCCTTCGGATATCGAGCGTACTCCTGCCATGGTAAAGGACTCTCTTTCCAGAGACCAGTTCCGGTTGTACCAGTTAATCTGGAAACGCTTTGCAGCAAGCCGTATGGCATCAGCAGTATATGAAACCACAAATGTAAAGATTGGAACGGGTGAGTATCGCTTTACTGTATCCGCATCTAAGATTTCGTTTGAGGGATTTATGTCTGTCTATACCGACGAGGACGATGAGAAGGAAGAAAACAATGTTCTGCTCGGCTCCATAGACCAGAATACAAAACTGACACTCAAAGATTTGGAAGAAAAACAGCATTTTACACAGCCACCGGCACATTATACGGAGGCATCTCTTGTCAAAATGCTTGAGGAATTAGGAATTGGACGTCCAAGTACCTATTCGCCGACGATTACAACTCTTCTCGGACGCCGTTATATTGTAAAAGAGGCAAAAAATCTTTACGTGACAGAACTTGGAGAAGTTGTCAATCAGATTATGAAGGAATTTTTCCCGACCATCGTGGATGAGCATTTTACTGCAAATATGGAAACACTGCTCGACAGTGTGGGTGAGGGAAAGGTCAACTGGAAAACCGTGGTGCGAAACTTCTACCCAGATTTGGAGGAAGCAGTCAAACAGGCACAGATTGGACTGGAAAAAGTAGAAATCAAAGAAGAAGTTTCAGATGTTATCTGTGACAACTGTGGACGCAACATGGTGATTAAATATGGCCCTTATGGGAAATTTCTGGCATGCCCCGGATTTCCGGAGTGTCACAATACAAAACCGTATTTTGAAAAAATTGGTGTTGCCTGTCCGAAGTGTGGAAAAGAAATTGTGCTCAAGAAAACCAAAAAAGGAAGAAAATATTACGGTTGTGAGAACAATCCGGAATGCGATTTTATGAGCTGGGCACGTCCCGTGGCAGAAAAATGTCCGAAATGTGGCGGCTATATGGTAATCAAGGGAAATAAGATTGCCTGCGCAGATGAACAGTGCGGTTATACGAAAGCAAATGAACAGTAAAAGTGTGCAAATTTATTGAAAATATTGAATTTTCTGAAATAAAGTAGTAATATATCCTATAGAAAGAAAATTTACAGTGGTTACACAGGAGGCATCCATATGAGTGTTCAACTATTGGACAAAACACGTAAAATTAATAAACTTCTTCATAACAACAGTTCCTCGAAAGTTGTATTTAATGACATCTGCGATGTGTTAAAGGAGATACTTGAGTCCAATATTCTTGTAATCAGCAAGAAAGGAAAAGTATTAGGAACCGGAACCCGTGCGGGGGTGGAAGAAATCGGAGAACTGATTGTGGATGAAGTGGGTGGATTTATTGACCCACTGTTAAACGAAAGACTGCTTGGCATCCTCTCAACCAAGGAGAACGTGAATCTTGAGACACTTGGATTTGTGGATGATGTAAAGCGCTATACTGCCATTATTACACCGATTGACATAGCCGGAGAACGGCTGGGAACGCTGTTTGTATACCGCGAACAACAGGCATATGACATTGATGATATCATTTTATGTGAGTATGGAACAACAGTGGTAGGCCTTGAAATGATGCGCTCTGTGAATGAGGAAAACGCAGAAGAGACCAGAAAAGTGCAGATTGTAAAGTCGGCAATCAGTACATTGTCATTTTCGGAACTGGAAGCAATTACACATATTTTTGATGAGTTGGACGGTAAAGAGGGAATCCTTGTTGCAAGCAAAATTGCAGACCGTGTGGGAATTACCCGCTCTGTGATTGTGAATGCCCTGCGCAAATTCGAGAGTGCTGGAGTTATAGAATCACGTTCTTCCGGAATGAAAGGAACCTACATCAAGGTACTCAATGATGTTGTTTTTGATGAACTGGACAAAATTAAAAAACAGAACATGACAAAATAAAAAAATTGTATGAAATCGAAAGGACTTGCGGATTGTTGCAGGTTCTTTTTTGTTTGTGTAAAATAAAAACGCAGAAAAAATAAAAGAAAAATCGTCATAATGCACAAAAAATTATGACTGGGACGAATTTCCTATCAACAAGATAAACCAATTTTTGACATTCCGGTGGGAAGATGTAGTACTTTGTTTGACAAAAATGCACAATATCATGTTTGATGCAACCAAAAACACTTGTGTTTTTGGTAATATATTTTATAATAGAGATAGAATTTTGTAGAATGATAGGAGTGGAAGGAGACGCAGAAATGATAACCACAAATGCATTTGATTATATTAATGTCATGGATAAGGCTGCGGATGCAAGCTGGCTGCGTGAGACGGTAATTACAAATAACCTTGCCAATGTAGATACACCTGGTTATAAGAGACAGGATGTTGACTTTGAAAGTGTACTGACAAGGGAGCTTGGCCGCTTCAAATATGTTTCTCTGGATCACAAAATCAGAGGATTGAATACAGATTTAAGTGGACTGGATGTTTCTAGTTATACGGATTCTGCAAACTATTCTTATCGCCTGGATGAGAATAATGTGGATGTGGATACAGAGAACACGGAACTGGCGTCAGAACAGCTCAGATACGAGATGCTTACTACGTCAATCAACGAAGAATTTAAGCGGATGCAGGCCGTAATTAGGTAGGAGGCAGAAGATGGGATTATTTCAGGCATTTAATATCAGCGCAAGCGGAATGACAGCGGAACGCTTCCGTATGGATACCATTGCACAGAATATTGCAAATATCAACACCACCAGAACGGAAGATGGTACGCCGTACCGCAGAAAGGTTGTGACGTTTGCAGAGAAGACGGTAACACCTTTTACACAATATTACCAGTCGGCAAGAGCAAGAGCCGTTGGAAACGGTGTAAAGATAACTTCCGTACATGAGGATACCGACACAGATTTTATCATGGAGTATGACCCGTCTCATCCGGATGCAGATGAGAATGGATATGTTTCCTATCCGAATGTCAACACTGTGACAGAAATGACGAACCTCATTGATGCGTCAAGAGCATATGAGGCAAATACCACTGCGTTCAATGCAAGCAAGAGTATGGTGCAGGCGGCATTGAAGATTGGACAGTAAAGTAAGATAGAGAGAAAAGCGGGGGCAATAATATGGATATTGCATCAATGAATGGAATTACAGCAGAATATTTAAACCAGGTAAACCGGTTTGACAATATGGCACAGAAGGTGGACGATACCAGTTTCCAGTCCGTACTTTCCGCGGCAATGGATATGGTGAATGAAACCAATGATTTGCAGAATGATGCCCAGTCAGAAAAAATCAAATTTGCACTCGGACAGGCAGATAATCCTCACGATATGCAGATTGCAGCATCCAAGGCGCTTACCGCATTACAGTATACGGTTGCCGTGAAAGACAAGATGCTTGATGCATACAAAGAGATTATGAATATGCAGATTTAATGAATGGAGTAAGAAAAAATGCCGGAACAGATACAAAAAATATTAGATCGGGTTTTGGAATGGTGGAAAAAGTTTAACACAAAGCAGAAAGCATTGTTAATCAGCAGCGTAGCTGTAGTGATTGTGGCACTTGTTATTTTAGCAGCTGTGATGAACCAGCCGAATATGGTGACATTAATCACGTGCGAAAGCACCAAACAGGCAGCGGAGGTAAAAGACCTGCTGAGCGGCGAAAATATTAATTATGAAGTATCACAGGATGCACTGACATTTTCTGTAGATGCAAAGGATTACGCAAATGCGGAGATGCTGCTTGGAACAAACAGCATTCCGACAGAAGGATTCAGCATCACGAATGTAACGGACGGTGGTTTCAGTTCCACGGAATCTGATAAGACCAAGTTGTACAAACTATACTTAGAGGAGCGGTTTGCTGAACAGCTGAAACTGCTCTCGAATGTCGAAAGCGCATCTGTTATCTTAAGTATCCCACCGGATGACGGAACAATTCTTGCCAGAGACCAGGAAACATCAGCAGCAGTTGTTCTTACCCTTTCCGAAGAAATGACAGAGGAACAGGCAGCGGCAGTTGCACAGTATATTGCAACCCAGGTGGGCAATGATACAACTGATAAGATCAAGATTCTTGATTCAAATGCAAATGCACTGTTTATCGGTGGTGATACACAGACCTCCATGGGAACTGCCAGCAGTCAGCTTTCCTTAAAGAACAAAGTGGAAAACACCATCAAGAGCGAAATCCGTGATGTTATGGTTGATTCTTCCCTGTTTGGGAACGTGGAAATTGCCATGAATCTGGACATGAATTTTGATGAGAAAACAGTGGCAACTCATGAGTATTATGCACCGGATGGACAGACCGATGGTATGAAGTCGAGTGAGAGCAATTACGAATCTGAATCAGAGGGCGGAACTGCGGCTGAGCCGGGAACAGATTCTAATGGTGATAATACGGATTATATGTTACAGGATAACGACTATACACATTCGACTGTAACTGACAGCACAATCAATTATCAGAATAATGAAAGAATTACAAACGAAAAGGATGGAGTGGGAAATATCAATTATGACAGCTCGTCCATTACGGTTGTAGCAACACATTATGTGGTATATAAAGAGGATACACTCAGGGCATCCGGGGCTCTTGACAATATGACATTTGATGAATATATAGCAGCAAACAGCACTCCGGTAAAAGAGA
Organism: uncultured Roseburia sp.; assembly: GCA_958420225.1. Lineage (GTDB taxonomy): Bacteria > Bacillota > Clostridia > Lachnospirales > Lachnospiraceae > Roseburia. The sequence goes on from CATZIT010000001.1 coordinate 79,095, forward strand.
CAAATATAGACCAGGATTATTATACCATGATTGCAAATGCAACCGGTTTTCCGGAAGCAAATATTCATATCAGCGTGGTAGATGAACCGATTTTCCAGTATTCTACAGGCGGACGGAGTCTGGCAGATTATATGCAGATTGTTCTTGCGGTACTGGTATTACTTCTGCTTGGATTTGTAGTATTCAGAGGTACCAGAAAAGAGAAAGAACCGGAGCTGGAGGAGGAGCTTTCTGTGGAGAGCCTGCTTGAGTCCACAAAAGAGAATCAGGAAGAGAGCCTTGAAAACATTGGATATAATGAAAAATCAGAAGTTCGTGTTCTGATTGAAAAGTTTGTGGAAGAAAATCCGGAAGCTGCAGCATCCTTGCTGCGCAACTGGTTGAATGAAGAATGGGAGTAACTTACATATGGCAACGACAACGGAGGAACTTAGTGGGGTACAAAAGGCAGCAATTCTGCTGATTGCCCTTGGACCGGAACGGTCTGCAGATGTATTTAAACATTTAAAGGAAGACGAGATTGAGGAACTGACACTCGAAATTGCCAATACCAGAAGCGTATCACCACAGGTGAAGGAAGACGTTTTAAATGAGTTTTATCAGATTTGTCTGGCACAGAAATACATTGCAGAGGGTGGTATCGGATACGCAAAAGAGCTGCTTGATAAGGCATTGGGTAATGAAAAAGCACAGGAGGTTATCTCCAGACTTACCGCGTCCTTACAGGTACGCCCGTTTGAGTTCGTACGAAAGACGGATCCGAGCCAGTTATTAAACTTTATTCAGGATGAACATCCGCAGACAATTGCAATGATTTTATCTTACCTTTCTTCTGCACAGGCGGCAGTTGTATTAGGCGCACTGCCTCCGGAAAAACAGGCAGATGTTGCAAAACGTATTGCGATGATGGATCGTACTTCGCCGGATGTTATCAAGGAGGTGGAACGCGTGCTGGAACGCAAGCTGTCTTCACTGGTCAACCAGGATTACACAATTGTGGGTGGTGTCGACGCCGTAGTGAATATCTTAAATACGGTAGACCGCTCGACAGAAAAACATATTATGGAATCTCTCGAAATCGAAGAACCAGAGTTGGCAGACGAAATCCGCAAGAAGATGTTCGTATTCGAAGATATCCTGCTGCTTGATGACCGTGCAATCCAGCGAGTTCTTCGTGATGTTGATAATGCGGACCTTGGAATGGCACTGAAATCTGCAAATGAAGAAGTACAGAATGTTATCTTTAAGAACCTGTCCAAACGTCTGGCAGCCATGATTAAGGAAGATATGGAATTCATGGGTCCGGTACGTATGAAGGATGTTGAGGAAGCACAGCAGAAGATTGTAAGTGTAATACGTAAACTTGAGGATGCTGGAGAGATTGTAATCTCCAGAGGCGGAGGTGACGAGATCGTTGTCTAATCTTTTTAAACCATGGTCTGTTAAACCCTGCACGACAACGGAAGCGAGAGTCATCGATTCCAATGCAATTTTAGCAGAACATATGCAGAAAGTTAACCGTCCGGTGCCGGTGCGCGAGGGCACCGGAGAAACACCGGGCGGTTTTGTAGAAGGAATTACAGCGCAGGAGCAGCTGTCAGCTGTGGAAGAGGAATCGGCTGTAAATGCGGAAGTTGCAAACGGGTACATAGAGAAGGCGAAAGAAGAAGCAGAAACCATTCTAAAGCAGGCAAAAGAGCATGCCGATGAAGTTGTGGCGCAGGCAGAAAATGAAGCAGAACAGATTCGCCTGGATGCCAGACGAGAGGGCTATGAGCTTGGTGCTAGAAGCCGGGAAGAGGAGCTTGAAAAACTAAAGGTTTCACTTGAGGCAGAACATGACAGCCGGATGCAGAAACTGGAACAGAGTTATAGCGAAAAACGCGATAATATGGAAAAAGAGCTGGTGGATGTGATTCTGCCGGTGTTTGAAAAAGTATTTCGAGTTGAGTTTTCCGGACAAAAAGAAATTCTGCTTCATCTGATTCAGAATACAATTTTACACATTGACGGAGAGAAACATTTCCGCATTAAAGTGGCAGAAAAAAATGTTTCCTATCTCGAGGAGCATAAAGCAGATATTTTAGACCGTGTGGGACATGATGTGGAACTTGAAATTGCAGTAGACCCGTCCATGGGAGACGATGACTGCATGATTGAAACAGATTCTGGAATCTTTGAGTGCGGTCAGGGAATACAACTTGAAAATCTGATAAAGAAAATTCGCATGTTGTGTTCTTAAAAACGGATTTGGTGAGAAAAGATGGCATATGAATTTGAAAAGTATCTGCAGCTTACGGATGAAACGTATTTTAATCATCTCGGAAAAGTTGTAAAGATTGTAGGACTGACAATTGAATCGGTGGGACCGAGCGCCAAGTTAGGAGACCTTTGCCAGATTATGATAGATCGGGCAAAGGGGATTACGGCAATGGCAGAGGTGGTAGGATTCCGGGATAAGCGTCTGTTGCTGATGCCGTTTGAAAATGTAGAAGGAATTGGTGTGGGCTGTCTGGTTGAGAACACAGGACACCCACTTACAATTGCGGTTGGAGAACAACTGTTAGGACATACCTTGGACGGAATCGGAAGACCGACTGATGGTGGTACGCCGGTTTTGCAACAGCAGTATCCGGTAGACGCACCACCACCGGACCCTATGGCACGTAAAATTATTTCAGAGGTATTGCCGTTAGGCGTAAAGGCAGTAGATGGTTTGATTACAGTTGGAAAAGGACAGCGAATCGGTATTTTTGCCGGTTCCGGTGTTGGAAAGAGTACGTTGCTTGGTATGTTTGCAAGAAACACGAAAGCAGACATTAACGTGATTGCATTGATTGGTGAGCGGGGACGTGAAGTACGCGAGTTTGTAGAACGTGACTTGGGCGAAGAAGGAATGAAACGCTCGATTGTTGTGGTCGCAACGTCTGATAAACCGGCGTTAATCCGGCGGACGGCAGCAAAGACAGCAACTGCAATCGCAGAGTATTTCAGAGACCAGGGAAAAGATGTGTTGCTTATGATGGACTCTCTGACCCGTTTCTCCATGGCACAGCGCGAGATTGGTCTTGCGTCCGGGGAACCTCCGGTAACAAGAGGTTATCCGCCGAGTGTTTATTCGGAAATGCCGAAACTCTTAGAGCGTGCGGGAACGGCGGCATCAGGTTCTATTACAGGTCTTTATACCGTTTTAGTAGACGGCGATGACTTTAATGAGCCGATTACCGATACAGCAAGAAGTATTCTTGACGGACATATTATGTTAGACCGAAAACTTGGGCATAAGAATCACTATCCGGCAATTGACATTTTACAGAGTATCTCCCGTGTTATGAGTGCGATTGCAACCAGCGAACACAAAGAGCTTGCCGGCAAATTAAAAAATGTTCTCGCAACGTATCATGAGGCAGAGGATTTGATAAATATCGGAGCTTATAAAAAAGGCTCTAACCGTGAAATCGATTATGCAATCCAGAAAATAGATGCAGTAAATGCGTATCTGATGCAGAAAACAGATGAGAAGTTTGATTTTAATGAAGAAATTGATTTGCTTCGGAATCTGTTTACCGATTAGCGATAAGGCGGTGATAAAATGGCAAAATTTGTTTATCGGATGCAGAGCATTTTAGATATTAAACTAAAAATGGAAAATCAGGCAAAGATTGCCTATGGACTTGCGAATGCAAAACTTGCGGAAGAACAGAAAAAGTTACAGGATATTATCATCCGCAGGGCGGGATATGAGAAAAAAGCGAGAGAACTCGTCAGTGGAACCATCTGCGTACAGGATATCAAAGAATGTAAACGCGCGATTGACACAATGAAAAGCCTTCAGAGAAATCAGATGATGAACGTGCACGCTGCGGAGAAAAATGTGGAAGCGGCACGAATCCGGCTCAATGAAGTGATGGTAGAGCGGAAGACACATGAAAAACTGCGTGAGAAAGCATTTGAAGAATTTAAACAGGGACTTGCGTATGCAGAGGGCAAGGAAATTGATGAACTGGTAAGTTATACTTACCGGGACAATAACCAGAAGTAACACAGCAGAGGAGGACGGTGAAACAATGGCAGAAGAAAACAACGAAGAAGTTTTAGACAAAAAAGCCGCTAAGGCAAAAGCAAAGATGGAGAAAAAAGCTGCAAAAGCAGAAAAAAAGAAAAAATCAGGGGACGCGGATGACCTAGATACGGAAGAAGAAACCACCGGAAGCAAAATAGCAGTCTTTTTTGTAACATTAATCATCATTATCATCTGGCTGGCGATTATTGCACTTTTGATTAAGTGGGATGTGGGTGGATTTGGTTCTACGGTATTACGTCCATTGCTCAAAGACGTTCCATATATCAATAAGATTTTGCCGGATGCACCGGAGGATGAGCTTTCTACAGAGGAAAGTCCATATTCTTCCCTGGATGATGCCATACAGCAGATTAAGTCTCTGGAGCTGAAATTAGCGGAAGCACAGAATGCAGCAAATGAAAATTCTGATTATATTACCGAGTTAGAGGCACAGGCGGAAGAATTACAGAAATACAAGCAGAACGAGGCAGATTTCGAGGCAATGAGAGAACAATTTTATGAAGAGGTTGTTTTTTCTGACGAGGCGCCCGATATACAAGAATATCAGAAGTATTATGAAAGCATCGACCCTGCCAATGCAGAAATCCTCTACAAACAGGTGGTGGAGCAGAGACAGGACGAAGAAGAAATTGAAGACTATGTAAAAACATATTCTTCCATGAAACCGAAGGAGGCAGCTGCCATCTTTGATACGATGACAAGCGACCTCAAACTTGTGGCACGTATCCTCAAAAATATGGATGCGCAGTCAAGAGCAGATATTCTTGGCAAAATGAATTCCGATATAGCAGCAAAAGTCACGGAAATCATGGAGCCTTAGAATATAGATTTATTATGAAAGAAAGGGGGAAAAAGAGTGGGAAGCACAGAAATCTCCAGTATTGGAAAGATTTTTGCATCACAGAGTAATGCAGGAAAAAACATTTCCGGTGCGCAGGATGAAGATTTAAAGATTCAGTTCGCTGATTTGATGAATCAGATGACGGCACAGGCAGGCAGTGAGCTTTTTTCACAAGGCAACAGCAGCCGGTTTGAACTGCAGACAAAGGCAAAGGATGGAAATGACTTTGCAGCGTATTCTTATAAAGAGACGAATATCGCAGACAGAAAGCAGGATACCCCGGCAGTAGATACTGCGAAAACCGTGGAAAGACTTGATTCTTACGAGAAGGATGTAAAAGACGTCCTGAAAGAAGAGTTAGGAGTTACGGATGAACAGATTACTGAGGCAATGGAAACACTTGGGCTGACAACGGTTGACCTGATGAATCCAAACCAGCTTGCTGCACTTGTAGCAGAACTGACTGGTCAGGAAGTGAGTGATTTGCTTTGCAACAGTGAGTTTATGAATGTCATGCAGGAAGTAAATCTTCTGAATACACAGTTATTAGAAGAACTTGGAATTACCAAGGAACAGCTGAGACAGATTTGTGAAGAACTGACGGCAGGGTTTGACGAGACACTAGAAGGAATGACGGATGAGAATCAGAACACTGACGTAACCGGAGCAGCACAGCAGGTAGAACAGACACAGGAATCCGAAACGCTGGTTCAGACACCGGAAACATTGTCAGAGACAGAAAATGCGCAGACTACCGGAACAGAGACAGTACAGACCACTTCAAAACAGACGGAAGTGGAAAATGGTTCCAAACCGCTGGAAGAAAAGCCTGAGGTGGCAGAAAAACTTCCGACAGAGGAAGTGAAGAAAACCGAAGATACCGATACGTTACAGACAGATGAAACGGTATTAGAGGAGCCGGAAATCAACGAACCGGAGACTGCAAAGGAGCAGAATACCGGAAAGGAAAACCGTCAGAGCCAGAATCAGCAGGGACAGACACATTCACAGGCGGTAAGTGCAAATGCCCAGACGGACAGCAGTGTGGCAGTACCGCAGAGTACTGCAACGAACGGATTTTCCAGTCAGCTTGATGTACAAAATATCATGCGCCAGATTGTGGAATATTCCAGAGTGACATTAGGTGCAAACCAGACAACCATGGAAATGGAGTTAAATCCGGCAAACCTCGGCAAACTTTTTGTTGAGATTACCAGCAAAAACGGTGTGGTGTCTGCGCATATCGAAGCACAGAATGCGGTTGTGAAAGAAGCCTTAGAAGCTCAGGTGGCAGAACTGAGACAGAACATGAATCAGGCAGGCGTGAAGGTTGATGCAGTGGAAGTAACGGTTGGCAATCACGAGTTTGAGAGAAATCTCGAGCAGAATGCCAAACAGGAACAGCAGATGGCAGAACAGCAGGAAAAAGCTGCAAAAAGAACAAGAAGCATCAATCTGGGTGAACTTGATGAACTGACCGGCTTAATGTCGGAGGAAGAAAGTCTGGTAGCACAGATGATGGCAGAACAGGGAAATACCGTAGATTTTACGGCATAATGATTCTTCTTACAGAAGAAAGAAAGGAGCGAAAAATGGCTTTAATTACACCAATTGAAGATGGAAAAGTGGTAGAAACCACAACAGAAGATACCACTGCGAGCAATAATGACCTTGGTTATGACCAGTTTTTACAGTTGCTCTGTGCAGAGATGCAGTACCAGGATCCGTTAGAGCCTACCAGTAATACTGAATATGTGGCACAGCTTGCAACATTCTCTCAGATGGAAGCAACTTTAAGTATGCAGAATACGCTTGAGAGCAGCAATGCAAATTCTCTTGTAGGACAGTATGTAATCGTAAAATCAACTTCCAGCACAACCGGAGAGACAACTGCAGTAGCAGGGTTTGTAGATTACATCCAGTATGAGAATGGAACCCCTTATTTAAGTATCAATGGAAGCCTTTATAAGGCATCAGATGTGTATGAGGTTGCAGATGTGGATTATATAGAGGCAGTGACACTGGCACAGTCCTTCATAGATGCAGTTGCACAGCTTCCGGCAGTAAGCAAACTCACGACTGCATGGCAGAAAGACGTGGAGAATCTTTCTACGGTATATAACAGTCTGACATCTTACCAGAAGTCATTCATTGACAGTGATACACTTACGACATTTAATGAACTGGTTGCAAAGATGAAAGAACTGGTTGCAGCGGCGAGCAGTACTGATAGTACAACAGACAGTTCTGACAGTACGACAGACAGCTCTGACAGCACGACAAACAGTACAACAGATAGTACAGACAGCGACTCATAAGAAAGGAAGATGGGTTTATGAATAAGATCGGGAACCGGTTTGCTTCGATAGAGCAGGTAACTGACCAGTATCTGAACCAGAAAAGCACGGATGCGGTAAAATCTTCCGGCGTCTCTTTTGAGGAAATCCTAAAACAAAAGCAGGAGACTACTGGCGGTTTTGAACTGAAGTTCTCCAAACACGCAGCGATGCGCCTGTCAGATCGGAATATCAGTCTTTCCGATGAACAGAACGAGCGACTTCAGAACGGGGTTTATAAAGCAAATGAAAAAGGAATCAGGGAATCACTGGTTCTGATGGATTCGCTGGCATTTATTGTCAATGTTCCAAATAAAACAGTGGTGACAGCAATGAATCAGGCAGAATCTGAAGAAAATATTTTTACAAATATTGATGGCGCAGTCATTGTATAGCCGGACCTTAAGGAGGCAGAAATCCCCGACTGACAGAAGGGATTAAGACAGCGCACAGATTTAGGAGGTCAATTTAACTATGATGAGATCAATGTACTCTGCTGTGTCAGGTTTAAAGACACATCAGACAAAGATGGACGTTATTGGTAACAATATTGCGAATGTAAATACGGTGGCATTTAAGTCATCTTCTGTAACGTTCAGTGATTTATTATACCAGACCACATCCAACGCATCCGGTGCAAATGCAACAACCGGTGTCGGTGGTGTGAATGCTAAACAGATTGGTCTTGGTGCTACTACTGCATCTACCAAAGTAAATATTACTTCTTCCGGTGCAGCGGAGACCACAGGTGACGGTCTGGATATTCGTTTATCTGATGCAAACACAACAAATTTCTTTATCGTAAATAACGGTTCGGAGAACCTGTTTACAAGATCAGGTTCCTTCTATATTGATGGTTCCGGAAACCTTTGTATGACATCTACCGGTTATAACGTAATGGGATGGCAGGTAGATCCGACAACTGGCGAGATTCAGAAGGATACTGTATCGGCACTTCGTGTTATGAAGCAGGAGAACCTGACTTCTGCACCGGAGGCAACCACAAACGGAACCGTATCCGGAATCCTTGATAAGAATGATTCCGATGTAACCAGTGAAGCGGGAAAAATTATGACACTGAACTTCTATGATGACCTTGGTTATCAGTATACTGCAAAATTCGCAATCCGTGCAGTGGACAAAGACCAGTGCGAATATACCGTTGAGCTGGCAAGCCTTTTGGATTCTAACGGAACAGATATCATTGCAAATTTCACAGATGCCCAGAAAGCAAGCTTGTTCGGAAATCAGACAACAAGCAACAGCACATATACATTGCCGACATCTGCAACCGGATTGTCTAGCGGAGATTGTTATTATGATACAGGTACGTCAACCTATAATATCGTTCTTTCAGATGGAACGACAGCAGCATTGACACCGGATAATGCAACTAATCCGACCTCTTTCACTTACACAGATGAGAACGGTGCACAGCAGACGGTTACTCCTCAGGATGTTTTCGGCTTCACTGCACTTGAGTGGCAGAACATTCAGAACAATGCAACCACGAACGTAACTGGTACGATGAACGGAGCAACCTACACAATTGCAAGCCCGACTGTCAACTATACCTTAAAGTTCAACACGGCAGACGGTACCTTTGATTATATCAATATGTCAGGACAGGGAAAGGCTACTTTAAATCTTTCTTCTTCCGGATTATTTACAAATGGAAACTTCAAGGATATTTCCATTGACTTTACGACCTGCTTAAACCAGAACAACGGTGGAAAATCTACAATCGGGGCTGATTCAGGAGATCTTGACGGAACAACCGGAAAAGGTAAAAAGTTAGGTGCCATGATTGGTCTTTCAGTTGATACCAGCGGAAAGATTTACGGAACATACGATAATGGAAATACCACTCTGTTAGGACAGATTGCAACTGCACAGTTTGCAAACGCTTCTGGTCTTGAGAAAGTAGGAGATAACTGCTATACGACAACCTTGAACTCTGGTGATTTCGATGGAATCGGTGTGGATATTTCTGCAGATGGAAGCAAAATGACAACCGGAGAGTTGGAAATGTCAAACGTAGATTTATCTACAGAGTTTACACAGATGATTATTACACAGCGTGGTTTCCAGGCAAACTCCCGTGTTATTACTACTTCAGATACACTGCTTGAGGAACTTGTAAATCTGAAGAGATAGTATTGCTGATAGGGTAAAAAATTAAAATATATCTGGTAAAAGGTATTCACACCCGCTACCAGATGTGGTATACTTTCCGTAAAGTTTAGTCCTTTGGTACAGGCTTTGGGCTAGATTTTACGGATTAGCCATTGTGCATTCCGACATAAGGCGGAAGAAAATGCAAAAGAAAGTAGACAAGAAGTCGAAAGTTTAGTAAAATTAGGTACAAAAGAGAAAATAATGCATATTTTCACGGATGAAAAACCAGAAATAATCTGGAAACCAAAAATTCAGGGACGGTAGGTGGACAAATTGGATATAGCTTCTTTATTGGGTCTTGTACTCGGCGGCGTAATGTTCATATTCGGTGTTATCTCAAACAGTGGTGTGGCTGGATTACATAGTATGTGGGATTATTCGTCTGCAATCATTACAATTGGTGGTTCAATTTCAGGTACGTTGGCATCATTTAAGTTAAAGGATTTTCTTAATGGTTTAAAGTGTTTCACATTAACCATGAAAGAGAAAACGATGGATCCGGCAGTTACAATCAAAAATGTCCTGGATCTTGCAAATACTGCAAGAAAAGAAGGACTTCTTGCCTTAGAGGAGGCTGCAAACCAGATTGAGGATGATTTCCTGAAAAAGGGAATTATGCTGGTTGTAGATGGTACGGATCCAGAACTTGTACGTGGAATTATGGAAACAGATATGTCCTGTGTAGAAAGCAGACATAAGAAAAATATAGCAGTTTGGGAAAAATGGGCGGAACTTGGTCCGGCATGGGGAATGATCGGAACTTTGATCGGTCTTATTCTTATGTTAAATAACATGAATGACCCATCCACTATCGGTCCTGCTATGGCGGTTGCACTTGTAACCACATTGTACGGTTCTCTTATTGCGAACTGGATTTGTAACCCGACAGCGGCAAAGTTAAAAGAGAACAATGATACTGAGATGATGTTAAAGGAAATAACGGTGGAAGGAATTCTGTCCATTCAGGCAGGAGAGAATCCCCGTGTCATAGAAGAAAAGCTGAAATCATTTCTTTCTCCTTCAGCCCGTGAAGGCGAACCAGAAGAAGGCAATGGCGGAGGTGAAGAATAGTGGCAAGAAAGAAAAAAGAAGATCCACCGAAGGGGTCACCTGCATGGATGAATACGTTCTCGGATCTGATGAATTTGCTGCTGTGTTTCTTCGTATTGCTGTTTTCCATGTCAAGTGTGGAAGAAGACAAGTTTCAGGCATTAGTTGCCTCATTTCAGAATACCTTCAGTATTCTTCCAAATGGAGGCTCAGCGATTGGAGAGGGAACCTTGATTTCATCCGGTGTGAGTCAGCTTGAAATGCTTGACGCCTACTATAAGGATAAGGCAAATTCCGAGTCGGATGAGGAAAGCGATGATAAGGATGTAACAGAAGCATACAGAGAGCAGGAACTTTCTGAGTCAGAAAAGATGGCGGAAGAAATTGAAGATGCGATTAACAAATATGGTATCTCAGATGAGGTGGATGTCTCCTTTAATGCTGAATATGTATTGCTGAACATGAATGGTGCATTACTTTTTGATTCAGGTAAAGCAGAGGTAAAATCGGAAGCATATCCTTTGATTGATAAACTTGGAAAGGTAATTCAGAAGTATGACAAGAATATTATTGAGGTAGAAGGTCATACAGATAATGTCCCACAGGTTTCAAGCGATTATGCGGATAATAATGTACTCTCAATGTTCCGTGCGTTGAATGTGGCAGATTATCTCAGGGAAACGACTACAATAGATCCGAGATATCTGAAATCATCCGGTCGTGGTGAATACAGGCCGATTGCAGATAACTCCACTCCGGAGGGAAGAGCCTTAAACCGGCGTGTTGAAATAAAAATATACAATTCGTATAATTCAGAAATAGACTGAATTGGGAAGGAACGGATATGAAAAAGAATCTGATAACAGTAATTATTCTGGCGCTGGTGGTAGTAAATCTTGTTTTGACGGCAGTGCTCACTTTTACAATTGTTCCACAGACAAAGAAATCAAATGAACTGATTAACACAATCTGTACGGCAATCAATCTGGATTTAGAAGCAGGCAAAGAAATATCGGATACACCGGAGGTTTCTCCAGATAAGATTGAAGTATATGATATTACAGACGCGTTTACCGTTAATTTAAAGTCAAATGGGGATGGCAATCATTATGCAGTCTTTAAGGTAGGGTTATCTTTGAATACAGAAAGTAAATCTTACAAGACTTATGGCGGTGCAGAGGGACTTCAGACAAAGGAAACGATTATCCGCAATGAGATTAACTCTCTTGTAGCTGGCTACACGGTTGAAGAATTCAATGCAAACAATTATCAGGATGTGAAAGATGCCATTCTCTCAAACTTACAGGAACTGTTTGAAGGCCCTGATTTTATCATTGCAGTTAATTTCTCCGAAGTAAATGTGCAGTAGAAACAGCATGGTCGTACATCAAATTATGTTAGGTGGTGAGAGAGAATGGGTGAAGTCTTATCTCAGAATGAGATAGATAACCTGCTCAATGCATTGAGCAAAGGGGAACTTGATGTAGATGAAATGAAAGAAGATAAAGAAAAGTCGGTTAAGAACTATGATTTTGCCCGTCCTGCAAAGTTCTCAAAGGAACACTTGCGCACTTTGGAGATTATTTTTGAGCATTATGGACGGTTACTTTCGACAAATCTTCCGGTTTATCTGAGAAAAAATGTACAGGTTGAAGTAATGAGCTCCGAGGCCGTTACCTATTCTGAGTTTGCAAATGCACTGTCGAATCCGGTACTGTTAGGAATTGTCAATTTTGCCCCTCTGAAAGGAAATATTATTTTAGAGATGGCAGATAACATCGGTTATGCAATTATAGACCGTATGCTTGGTGGTGTAGGAACACCGTTAGAGAAAACCAGGGAATTTTCCGAAATAGAACTTCTGATAATAGAGCGTATCTTTAATGTATGTGTAAATCTTTTGACAGAACCGTGGGAAAATGTATGTGAAATTGCTCCGAGACTGGAGCGGATTGAGACGAATTCACAGTATGCGCAGATTATATCTCCGGCGGAAATGACGGCATTGGTTACATTAAATATTAAGATTGGCGATGTCGAGGGACTGATTAATATCTGTCTTCCGTATATTACGCTGGAAGATGTTATGGATAAGCTGAATACCAAGTACTGGTATGCAAGTCAGCAGGAAAAAGATGAGCAGGAATATACAGATGCAATTGAGGCATTGATTGCACGCGCACCAATGCCAATTAAGGCGGTTCTCGGAAACAGTGCGATTTCTGTGAATGACTTTTTGGGATTACAGATAGGCGACATTATCCGGCTTGACACAAAAGTGGATGAAGAGTTGGATGTTTATGTTGGAAATATAAAGAAGTTTACTGCTCTGCCGGGAGCTTCCGGTGATAATTATGCAGTAAGAATTACAACAGTGATTAGGGAGGAGCAGTAGAGATGGATGGAAGTATGTCTCAGGAAGAAATCAATGCGTTGCTGAACAATTCTTCTAATCCGGGCGAAGAAAGCAATTCTGAGAGATTGACGTCAGATGAGATGGATGCAATTGGAGAAATTGCGAATATCAGTATGGGTACAGCAGCAACGACGTTATCTTCTCTGGTAAACCGGAAAGTAGATATATCTACACCGATAGTATCTTTCGCTTCGTGGGATGATATTGTTGCAGCTTATGAACGTCCTTGCGTATTTATCCGAATCGCATATACCGTTGGCCTAGATGGAAGCAATATCCTGGTATTGCGTGAAAATGACGTAAAGGCAATTACCGACTTAATGATGGGCGGTGATGGAACAAATACAGCAGGAGAACTGGGAGAGCTTCATCTGAGTGCTATCAGTGAAGCAATGAACCAGATGATGGGTTCTGCAGCAACATCGCTTTCTTCCATGTTAAGTAAAGTGATTGATATCAGCCCGCCACAGGCGGATTTGATAGATTTGCAGGAGACCATCGATGAAAGCACGATTGATGAATTTTTATCGGGTGAGTTCGTAAGAATTACATTCAAGATGGAAATTGATGACGTGGTAAACAGTGAGTTGATGCAGTTGTATCCGTTCTCATTTGCAAAAGAAATGTGTCGTAGTACTGCAGCAAACATGGAGGCAGACACAGAAGCAACATTGAAGGAGACACAACCGGCACAGCCACAGCAGGCGTCACAGCCGGCAATGAATCAGCAACAGATGTCAATGAATCCGCAGGGACAGCCTGCGATGGGGCAGCCTATGATGGGACAGCCTATGATGATGGGACAACCTATGATGGGACAGCCTATGATGAGTCAGGAGATGCCGCAGATGTATGGACAACAGGTAAATGTGCAGCCAGCACAGTTTCAGGCATTCAATGGCAATGTGCCGATGAATTACGGACCTGAAAATATTGATTTAATTATGGACGTGCCACTTGAAGTGACAGTCGAACTTGGCAGAACAACAAAATCAATTAAAGAAATTCTTGATTTTGCACCCGGAACAATTCTTGAGTTGAACCGTATTGCGGGTGAGCCAATTGATGTGCTCGTTAATGGCAAGTATGTTGCCAAGGGCGAGGTTGTAATCATTGAAGAAAGTTATGGTATCAGAATAACTGAAATCATAAAATGATCTAGGACATCAAAACCGGGAAATCGGCGAGATGAGTAGATAGAACACAAAAACAAAAACAAAAATAAAAATATGAATTTAGAATAGGAGAAAAAACATGGCAAAGATTATGATTTGTGACGATGCTGCTTTTATGAGAATGATGATTAAGGACATCTTAACAAAGAATGGTTATGAGATTGCAGCAGAGGCTGAGAATGGTGCAGTAGCAGTTGAAAAGTACCCGGAAGTAAAACCAGATTTGGTGCTTATGGATATTACCATGCCGGATATGGATGGAATTCAGGCATTAAAGAAGATTAAAGAAATTGACGCTGGTGCAAATGTCATCATGTGCTCTGCTATGGGTCAGCAGGCAATGGTAATTGAAGCAATTCAGTCTGGTGCAAAGGATTTCATCGTTAAACCGTTCCAGGCAGAGAGAGTTCTTGAAGCTGTAAAAAAAGTAGTTGGCTAATATGATTTTACTGACATCTTCCTTAAACAGTTTTATCCAGCTCCTTGGGGCAATTGTTATTTTCCTGTTTGTGCTGGCACTCACCTATTTTGTCACAAAATGGCTTGGAGGGGTGCAAAAGTCAAGTATGCACAACAAGAATCTGCAGTTGCTGGAAAGCCTGCAGATTTCAAATGGAAAATATATACATATTATAAAGGCCGGAGAGAAGTACCTTGTAGTTGCTGTTGGAAAAGAGGAAGTATCTCTGTTAGCAGAACTAACAGAGGAACAGCTGACGGAATTGCCCAAAACGGCGGAACCGATCCCTGCAAAACAACAGTTCAAGGAAATTCTGGAGAAGATTAAGGGACAGAAATAAGGTTCGATTATGACAAAATTGAAAAAAAAGTATTGCATCGCTTCATTCCTTTTTGCAGTGATTGTGCTTGGCATCGTGCTTGCCGGTTCCTGGAATGATACAAAAGTTTATGCAGCTTCGATGGATCCTGACAGTATCAGCAGTTTTACGCAGACGGATGGTCAGAAGGCAGCGAGTGCTACAAGTGACAACAATAATGGACTGTCTATCAGTTACAACAATGATACAGGATCGGTTTCAACACCGATTCGGATGCTTCTTGTGCTGACTGTGTTGGCGCTGGCACCCTCTATTCTCATTATGATGACTTCTTATACCAAAGTCATTATAGTGTTGCATTTTTTAAGAACTGCGATTGGTACACAGACATCACCACCGAACCAGATATTGATTGGGCTGGCACTTTTTATCACATTTTTTATTATGTGGCCGACATTCCAGCAGATTAATGAGAATGCAATCAAACCGTTAGATGCGGGTGAGATTACGATGGAGGAAGCACTTCAGGAAGCGGAAATACCGATTCGTCAGTTTATGTATGGACAGACGCAGGAAAAAGATTTAAAACTCTTTGTGGACATGGATACACAGTCAGAGACTTATGAGTCCTATGATGACATTCCAATGACTACGTTAGTTCCGGCTTTCATTATCAGTGAACTCCGCGAAGCGTTTATTCTGGGATTTGTAATTTACATTCCATTCATTGTAATTGATATGGTAGTGGCATCTGTACTGATGTCGATGGGTATGATGATGCTGCCGCCGACGACTATTTCACTTCCATTTAAGATTCTGCTGTTTGTATTGGCGGACGGTTGGAATCTGTTGATTGGAAACCTGGTGAATACTTTCTATTAAGGAAGGATAGCAAAAGGAGAGAAGAAATATGACAGAAGGACAGGTTCTAGATCTGGCAAGAGATGCAGTTTATACAATTATTGTAAGTTCAGCTCCGCTGCTTTTAATTTCACTGGCAGTAGGATTGATTGTTAGTATTATCCAGACCGTTACCTCCATTCAGGAACAGACGCTTACGTTTGTTCCTAAGATTCTGGCGGTATTTGCAGGGCTGTTGCTTTTTGGTTCCTGGATTTTAAAAAATCTCACAACGCTCATTGAAACGTTGTGGTCGAACTTCAGCTTGTATCTTGGCGGTTAATGACATATGGTAGAATATACGTTTTCGCTTGCTAACTTGGAAATACTGATTTTAATAGTAGTACGCATATCCTGTTTTGTATATATTGCGCCATTCTTTGGAAACAGTGCAAGTCCGGGAAAAGTGAAGATAGGCTTTTCAGTTCTTGTGGCACTTTTGTTATATGGAATGGTAGATAAGACGGGCATTGAGTATACAGGTCTTTTTGGGTATGCAATCATAGTTTTAAAAGAAGGAATTACAGGGTTGCTGATAGGACTTGCTGCAAACATTTGTAATTCCATTATTTTATTTTCGGGAAATATTATTGACATGGATATCGGATTGTCGATGGCGACTGTGTTTGACCCGACCACAAGCAGTCAGGTGACGATTACTGGTAATTTATACCAGTATCTGATTTTACTGTTGATGATTGTGTCTGATATGCATCATGTAATTTTAAGGGCAGTGGTCGACTCCTATGAGTTGATTCCGATTAATGGACAGGTGTTTGATTGGGACAGCCTGCTTTCGTCCATGACAATTTATATGGGAGATATGTTCAATATCGGTTTTCGGATTGTACTCCCGGTGTTTGTTTGTATTATGATTCTTAACTGTATTCTTGGAATTATGGCGAAGGTTGCGCCGCAGATGAATATGTTTTCTGTCGGAATGCAGATGAAGGTTCTGGTGGGAATGAGTGTTTTGTTTGTAGTAATCCCATTATTGCCAAAGGTTTCAGAACTTATTTTCCGGGAAATGAGAAGAATGATGGTAATGTTCATAAAGGGAATGTATTAGAATGGAGTTAAAGACGGACGAGCTGGTTTTCATCTATGATCTTCAGTGGTTTGCCAAGGATGGTCCCGGAGGAGAGAAGACAGAGCCTGCGACAGAAAAAAAATTAAGAGAAGCGCGAGAAGACGGAAAAGTATCCAAAAGTAAGGAGCTGGTTTCCGCATTTGACTTAATCGTGTTTTTTCTTCTCTTAAAAATTTTTATCAGTTTTCTCGGCGGAGGTTTTGAAGAAACATTCAGATATGCTTATGGTTCTATGGGAACACTGGCAAAACAGAGTGCAGGGAGCTTTTCAGAGGGAGAGGCTTCCACTTTTATCAGCTCAATCCTTCTTGAAATCTTAAAACTGATGCTTCCATTTCTGGTGTTTGGTTTTGTAGTCACAGTACTTGTCAATATTTTACAGGTAGGATGGAAAGTAACGGGAAAGCCGTTAAAGCCAAAGCTGGATAAATTCAATCCAATCAATGGAATGAAGCGGATTGTCTCAAAAGATTCAATTTTTGAATTAGTAAAATCAATTATAAAAATTGCACTTATCATTTATGTGGCGTATACTGCCATTAGGGGAGATGCGGATAAGATTTTTGTCCTGTATGATATGCCGTTAAATCAGGCACTTGCTTTTTGTGGCAGCGTAATTATCAATGCGGGACTTAAAATCAGCATCGTATATCTCGTTGTCGGTTTCGCAGATTTCATTTACCAGAAATTCCGCTTTAAAGAAGATATGAAGATGACGAAGCAGGAAGTAAAGGATGAATATAAGAATACCGAGGGAAATCCGGAGATTAAGGGACGTCAGCGTCAGCGGATGAGAGAGGCTTCCAGGCAGCGTATGATGCAGGATGTTCCAAAAGCAGATGTAGTAATTACAAACCCGACGCATCTTGCAGTTGCAATCAAATATGATGCGGAAAAAGCAAAAGCCCCGGTAGTTCTGGCAAAGGGAGAAGATTACCTCGCTCAGAAAATCAGGGAAAAAGCGAAAGAAAACGGGATTGAAATTGTAGAAAATAAGCCCCTTGCAAGAATGCTTTATGCAAACGTGGAAATTGGAGAAGAAATTCCTCCTGAATTATATCAGGCGGTAGCGGAAATTCTTGCGATGGTTTATAATATGAAGAACAAGGGATAATCAGGGAGGAAATGGCATGAAGAAATCTGACATAGGTATTGCACTGTATTTATTGGCTGCAGTCATCTTTTTTATAGTGCCGATCAGCTCCACCTTATTGGATGTCATGCTGGCAATCAATATATCAGTCGCATTGATTGTATTGTTTAATACACTTTTTGTACAGGAAGTTCTGGATATGTCGTTCTTCCCGACACTGTTGCTGTTTACGACAATTTTTCGTATTTCATTGAATGTATCTTCCACACGTCTGATTCTGACTACCGGAAATCCGGGTAATGTTGTAGAGACCTTCGGTCAGTTCGTTGGCGGCGGTAACATGATTATTGGAGCTATTATCTTTGTAGTTCTGATTCTGATTCAGTTTATCGTCATTAATAAAGGTTCGGAGCGTGTTGCTGAGGTAACAGCAAGATTTACGTTAGATGCTATGCCAGGTAAGCAGATGGCAATTGATGCTGACTTAAATACGGGAGCAATTACAGAAAAGCAGGCAAGGGAGCGACGCAATAAGATTCAGGAAGAGGCAAGCTTCTTTGGTTCCATGGATGGTGCAACAAAGTACGTAAAAGGAGACGCAACTGCGGGTCTTATTATCACGTTTATCAATATCATCGGTGGAACAGCAATGGGAATGATGCGTGATGGTCTTCAGTTTGCAGATGCGATTCAGAGATATGGACTTCTTACGATTGGTGATGGACTCTGTTCCCAGATTCCTTCCCTTTTGATTTCACTTGCCACCGGTATTCTTGTAACCAAGGCATCCAAGGAAGCGGATTTCAGCAATATCCTCATTTCACAGTTGTTTGGAATTCCGAAGGTGCTTTATATTGTTGGTGCAACACTTTGCTTCTTGGGAATTGTAACACCGTTAAAGACATATCTGTTTGTACCGCTTGGACTTGTGTTTGTAATTGCGGGACGTTCCGTGAGCAAGAACAGTGCGATTGAGAGCATTGAGGAGGAGGCAAATGAAGCCGAGGCAGAGGCAGAAGAAATCCGCCGCCCGGAGAATGTGGTTTCCTTATTGCAGGTTGACCCAATCGAACTCGAATTTGGATATGGTATCATTCCGTTGGCAGATGTGAACCAGGGCGGAGATTTGCTGGATCGTGTGGTTATGATTCGACGTCAGATTGCGCTTGAACTTGGTACGGTTGTGCCAATTATTCGTTTACGTGATAACATTCAGCTCAATCCGAATCAGTATATCATTAAAATTAAAGGAATTCAGGTCACAGAAGGTGAGATTTTGTTTGACCATTATATGGCAATGAATCCTGGATATGTCGAGGAAGAAATCACCGGTATCCCAACCTTTGAGCCTTCTTTCCATTTGCCGGCAATCTGGATTACAGAGAGCCAGAGAGAGCGTGCGGAAAGTCTTGGTTATACTGTAGTAGACCCACCGTCTATCATTGCAACTCATCTTACAGAAGTAATTCGTTCCCATATTGCGGAACTTCTTACCAGACAGGATGTACAGAATCTTGTCAACAACCTAAAAGAGAGCAATCCGGTTCTGGTGGACGAGCTTGTGCCAAAACTTCTGGGGCTTGGAGAAGTACAGAAGGTTTTGCAGAACCTGCTTGGTGAGGGAATTTCCATCCGGGATCTTCTCACGATATTTGAGACGCTGGCAGACCATGCGTCAGCAACCAGAGATACAGATGTTTTGACGGAGTACGTCAGACAGAGCTTAAAGCGTGCGATTTCCAATAAGTATTTCCCGGCGAATGAGACCACAAGCGTAATTACGTTAGACCCGAAGGTAGAACAGGAAATCATGGGCTCCGTGAAACAGACAGAGCAGGGTGCATATCTTACCCTGGATCCAGAGAAGACTAAGGCAATTATGTCCTCTGTAGAAACAGAGATTGCAAAACTTGAGAATATGGGCAAGAGTGCAATCGTGATTACATCTCCGATTGTGAGAATGTATTTCAAAAAACTGACAGAAGATTATTTCAAAGATCTGATTGTGGTATCTTATAATGAAGTAGAATCGAATGTAGAATTGCAGTCAGTAGGGATGGTGACAGTATAAATGACAATCAATAAGTATCAGGGAAAGACAAAAGAGGAAGCGATTGAGAAGGCAAAACAGGAACTCGGAGAAAATGCAGTTGTAATGAATGTCAAGGAAATCAAACCCAAAGGGGTTTTGAAGGTGTTTAAGAGTTCTGTGTTTGAAGTGACTGCAGCTATTGAGGAGAAAGAAAAATTTACAAATCCCCGTCAGGCATTAGAGACACCGCTTAAAATGCATGATGGAATTAACCTGACAGCAGATGAAAAACTGAATGTATCTGGTTTGCAGCAAAATGGAAGCAGCAGAGAAGCCGGAACGCAGGAGGTGAAGATGGCAGAATTTGCAGAGAGACCGAGAACAACCGGACTTGCCAGTGAGGGACTTGAAAAGAAGCTAGAGGATCTTTCAAATATTTTGGAGAAGCAGTTTGCAGCGGAGGACCGCAAGATTGCAAAACCTCAACCGGAAGAATTAAAGCCGGAGAAGACGGTGACGAATCCGGAAGGTTTCCAGTTTATGAAAATGCTTTACCGCACGATGTTAGAGAACGATGTCAATGAGAAATACGTCAACCAGATTATGGAAGAGGCGGAGAAAGTAATTCACAGCGGAAGCAGCGTAGATCATATTTTGTCCAATGTATATCAGAAGATGATTTTAAAGTTTGGACAGCCGCATCCGATTTCACTTTCCGGGAAAAAGCCCAATGTTATCTTTTTTATTGGACCAACCGGTGTAGGAAAGACGACAACAATTGCAAAAATTGCATCAAAATATAAAGTAGAGTATGGAAAGCGCGTTGCATTTCTGACGGCAGATACTTACCGGATTGCCGCAACGGAACAGCTCCGCGTGTATGCAAACATTTTAGATTCTCCGATGAGTATTATTTATTCTTCGGAGGAACTTAATGATGCAGTTGCAAGAGTTGCAGATTATGATTTAGTGTTTATTGACACGGCAGGATTCTCACATCGCAATGAGGTACAGTGTGAGGATATGAAAAAACTGATTAATGGGCTGGATGAAGAGTACGGAAAAGAAGTGTATCTTGTTTTGAGTGCTACAACAAAGTATAGAGATCTTCTGGATATTGTAGATACTTATCATGAGATTGCAGATTACAAGCTGATTTTTACAAAGTTAGATGAGACTTCCTCACTTGGAAATCTTTTGAATATCCGCCTCTATTCCGGGGCAGACCTTTCTTATACAGCATATGGTCAGAATGTGCCGGATGACATTGAAGAATTTAATACGCAAAAGATTGTTAAGCAGCTTCTGGGAGGAAGATAGTTCATGGACCAGGCAGAAAACCTAAGAAATGTAATAAAATTGAAAAATCAGGGAGTCCGGTCTGGTGCAAGAGTGATTACAATTACCAGTGGAAAAGGCGGAGTCGGAAAATCAAATGTTGCGGTAAACCTTGCAGTCTGGCTGCGAAAGATGGGAAAACGTGTTGTGATATTTGATGCAGACTTCGGATTGGCAAATGTCGAGGTTATGTTTGGCGCAATGCCGGAATATAATCTCAGCGATTTGATTTATCATGGCAGAACGATGCGTGAAATTATTTCAGAAGGCCCGATGGAGATTGGTTTTGTTTCCGGAGGAGCCGGTATTATGGGAATGAATGACCTCTCAAAGGATCAGATAATGTATCTGGTGAGAAGCCTTGGAGAGCTTGATCAGATGGCGGATGTGGTTTTGGTTGATACGGGAGCGGGAATTTCAGACCAGGTGCTGGAATTTGTTATGGCAAGCAGTGAAGTGTTAGTTGTCACAACGCCGGACCCCAGTTCATTGACAGATGCCTATTCATTGCTAAAGACGCTGTATCGGAGACCTGAGTTTGACAGGGGGCGCACAAATGTAAAAATTGTTTCAAATCGCGTGATGACAGCGGAGGAAGGCAGAAATATTTATGAGAAACTGAATTCTGTAGTAGAGCAGTTTCTGCACGGTTCCGTGGAGTATCTTGGGATGATTCCGCAGGACAGAGAACTGGAACGGGCGGTAAGACAGCAGAAAATCGTGTCAATGCACCAGCCGAAAAGCAACTCGGCGCGTGCGTTTGAAGTAATGGCTTCAAACCTTATAAATGAAGAACAGAAAGCATTTCATTTCAATCATGGGATTGCAAGAATATTTTCAGAATTATTAGGCTACAAAGAGTAAGGAGTGGATGAAATGGAAATTTCCAAGCTGATTTGCCCGGGAGATAAGGTGGAGCTCCGGATGATCTGGCAGATGCGGGAGCAGGAAAAAACAGGTGCATCTGCAAAAGTATATAAAAGTAAGGTGTTCGATTTTGTTCCGGGAAGTGATGACCTTGAAATTGCAATGCCGATAGAGGAAGGGAAGCTTAAGCTGCTTCCACTAAATGTCAGGGTTGAGTTTTTATTCATGACTAAAAACGGAATGTACCGGGCGAATGGAGAAATTGTAGAGCGCTATAAAAAAGACAATCTGTATATGCTTCGCATCAGCTTAAAGACGGCACTTGAGCGGTTTCAGAGAAGAGAGTTTTTCCGGTTGTCCTACAGTATTGAGTTAGAATATTATGAATTGACAGAAGAACAGGCGAAGATGGAATCGGCTGATGCGGTTTTTGTGCAGATACGTTCAGAGGAAAATGCTTCTGAACTTGAAAAGTCCTGTAAGATGGTGGACATCAGCGGCGGTGGGGTGCGCATCAGCACAGAGAAGCCAATGCAGCAAGGACAGTTTATTCTTTTGACAATGCGGCTTACGAGCACCAGAATGGATAAACAGTGTTATGTGATAGGACAGGTGTTAGAGAGTTTCCTGGTAGAAAAAGGGGAAGGCAGCCGTTATGAGAACCGTATAAAATTTATTATCAAAGATGCAAAGGTTCAGGAAGAAATCATACAGTTTATTTTTGAAGAAGATCGCAGGTCACGTAGTATCAAACGTTAAAGGGTAACGAATATGAAAAAAAATATTTTAGTTGTTGATGACTCTGCACTCATGAGAAGGGTCATCTGTGATATAATCAATACAGATGGAACATTTCAGGCAAATGATGTATGCCGGGATGGTCTCGAAGCATATGAAAAACTTAAGACAACAAAGTATGACGGTGTGATTCTTGATGTAAATATGCCAAGAATGGATGGACTGCAGTTGTTGGAAAAACTACAGCAGGACAAAATCAAAGCGACTGTGATTATGGTAAGCACCCAGACAACAAAGGATGCGGACGTTACAATCCGTGCCATGGAGCGTGGAGCAATTGATTTTGTTGAAAAACCAACGAACATTGTCGAGGCGAAAGGTGAGAGTTTCCGCAATCGTCTGTTAGATGTGCTTTCTGCCGTATTGCGTACAGAACGCGAGAATCTGACGATGCAGACCAAAAAGCCGGAAGTCGTTTTAAGACGACAGAAACCGGTTGCAAAATCAGGAAATCTCATCGTGGCACTTGCATGTTCTACCGGCGGTCCGAAGGCTTTACAGAGTGTAATTCCGAAACTTCCGAAGAATTTAAACGCACCGGTGGTATTAGTACAGCATATGCCGGTTGGATTTACAAAATCCATGGCAGAGCGGTTAGATACGACAAGCCCGATTCGTGTAAAAGAAGCAGAGGAAGGCGATGTTTTGCAGAAGGGTACAGTATATATTGCACCCGGAGGAAAACACATGGAAGTTGTCAAGTGCGCTGGAGGCCATAAGATTGCGTTGAATGAAATGCCACCAATCGGAGGACTGAGACCATGTGCCAACATTACGTACGATTCGCTGAAAACCAGTGGATACGACGAGGTGGTGTGTGTGGTATTGACCGGAATGGGAGCCGATGGAACAAACGGAATTCTGTCTCTTGCCAAAAGCAAACCGGTTCATGTAATCGCACAGAATGCCCAGACCTGCGTGGTATATGGAATGCCAAAAGCAATTGCGGAGTCTGGCATGGTAGATGAAGTGGTTCCACTCGAAGACGTTGCACAAACAATTATAAAGAATGTGGGGGTACAGTAATATGGATGTAAGCCAGTATCTTGAAGTATTTATTGATGAAGCAGATGAGCATCTGCAAAGTTTAAGCGACCAGATTATGGTGCTTGAAAAAGAGCCGGAAAATATGGATACCATTAATGAAATTTTCCGTGCAGCCCACTCGTTAAAGGGAATGGCTGGTACCATGGGATTCAAGCGGATGCAGCGACTGACCCATGATATGGAAAATGTATTCCAGGAAGTTCGTAGCGATAAAATAAAAGTAAACAGTTCCATGATTGATTTATTATTCAAATGCCTCGATGCAATCGAGGGCTATCTGAATCACATTAAAGAGAGTTCAGATGAAGGAACTGAAGATAATGAACTGATTATTAAAGAATTAAATGACTTTATTGCCGGTTCTGAAGGCGGTGAAAAAGCTCCGGAAGAGAAGAAAGAAGCTCCAAAAGCAGAACAGCCGTCAGAAGATGCGGACGCTGGAAAAAAATATTTTACAGTGGAATTAAATGAGGCAGAAAAAGCCAAAATCAAAGCAGCAGAGGACGCAGGAGCTCATATTTACGGTTTTACCGTGTCTATCCAGAAAGAATGTCTGTTAAAGGCTGCTCGTGCATTCCTTGTATTTAAGGCAGTAGAAGAATTTGGTGAAATTCTTGTATACAGCCCAAGTTCACAGGAAATTGAAGATGAACATTTCGAATATGATTTCAGCTTCTTTGTAGCATCCGATGAACCGTTTGAAAAAGTAAATGAAGCTGCAAAGGCTGTGTCAGAAATTGAGAGCGTTGTCGGTGAGGAAGTACATTACGAGACTTTAGTAGAGAAACAGCGGAAGGCCGAAGAAGTGGCAGCAAATGAGGCTGCAAAAGAAGCCGAAAAAGAGGCAGCAAAAGAAACACCGGCAGCAGAAAGTGCACCGGCAGCTCCGGCAGCAACAGCGAAGTCTGCATCTGCAGCAAACAGCAAAAAGCAGGCGGCTGCAAAACCGGTTACAAATCGTACTGTACGTGTCGATATCGAGAAACTTGATACCTTGATGAACCAGGTATCAGAGTTAATTATCGAGAAGAACAGTCTGGTTTCAATCGCTGATAGCAATGCATTATCCGGAGATGGACAGGCTCAGGTATTCCATGAGAGAATTGAATCCTTAGAGCGTATTACCACAAGCCTTCATGAATCTGTCATGAAAGTACGAATGGTGCCAATCGAGAGTGTTGTAAGTAAATTTCCACGTATGATCAGAGACCTTGATCGTAAATTAAACAAACGTATGGAATTACATATGACTGGTGAAGATACCGAGCTGGATCGTACCGTAGTTGACCAGATTGGTGATCCACTGCAGCATTTGCTTCGTAACTCTGCGGATCATGGACTTGAGGATAATGCAGTCCGTGTTCAGAGAGGAAAACCGGAAGTCGGAACTATTTTCTTAAATGCATTCCAGGAAGGAAATAACGTTATCATCAAAGTAGGTGATGATGGTAATGGTATTGATGTAGAGGCAGTACGTAACAAAGCAGCAGAGCGTGGTGTCATTACAGAAGAGCAGGCAGAGAATATGACAGAGAAAGAGATTATCAATCTTTTGTTCCTGCCAAGCTTTTCCATGGCAAAGAAGATTACGGATATCTCTGGACGTGGTGTAGGACTTGACGTTGTAAAATCCGGCATCGAGGCATTAGGCGGAGATGTAGAGGTAGAAACAGAACTGGGTGTGGGTACAACCTTTACCGTTCGTCTTCCTCTGACACTTGCAATTATTCAGGCACTTCTCGTAGAAGTACGCGATGAGAAATATGCGATTGCACTTGGCTCTATCTCCAACATTGAGGATATTCCAATCAGTGATATCAAATATGTAGAAGCAAAAGAAGTGATTCACCTTCGTGGTAAGGTAATTCCGTTAATCCGTCTGGATCGTATGCTTGATTGCCCGCCGAAGGATGAGGAACCGGAGAATCTGACCGTTGTTATCGTACAAAAAGGTGATAACCTGACTGGACTTGTAGTCGATGGTCTGGTAGGTCAGCAGGAAATTGTTATCAAGTCCCTTGGCAAATACATGAACAACAGCAAGATTATCAGTGGTGCAACCATTCTTGGTGATGGTGAAGTTGCCTTGATTTTGGATGTCAATACATTAATGTAATGGAGGGTGACAGGCATGGCAAATAATAGCTACGAAGTAGTAGAAAAAGAATCAAAACAATACATTGTCGTTATGGTTGGCAGTGAGCAGTACGGAATTGATATCGGATACATTGATAATATCGTTCGTATGCAGAGCATTACAAGGGTTCCAAAAGTACAGCCGTATTTTAAGGGAGTCATGAATCTCCGTGGAGAAGTGGTTCCGGTTATGAGTCTGCGGTTAAAGATGGGACTCCCGGAGGATGAATTTACCAATGCGAGCCGTATTATTATTTTAAAAATTGATGAGTTGGGAGCACTTGGTATTATCGTCGATGAGGTAAAAGAGGTAGTAATGTTAAGCGATGACGATATCGAAAAAGGTTCTAATCACGGTGAATTCATCAATGGAATCGGAAAACATGGCGATGAGCTGATTTCCCTGTTTGAAATCAATGCAATCGTTGGAGAAAGTTTATAATCAGAAATAGCAGTTAGTGAGACCGGTAAGGTCTCACTAACGTTCTATATACGAGAGGAGAACAGGAAGAATCCATGGGAAAATTAGAACTGGAAACCGTAAATGAAATGTACTTTGATGTACTGAAAGAAATCGGTAACATCGGTGCAGGAAATGCGACGACGGCGATTGCAAATATGCTTGGCATGAAAATTGACATGAATGTACCAAATATCCGGTTGATGGAAGTATCAAAACTTGGTACAGCAGTTGGCGCAGAAGATGATACGATTGTAGGAATATTCCTTGAAGTGACGGAAGACATTGAAGGAAGTATGATGTTTCTGATAGATATTCCATCCGCACGTTATCTTGTAAATAAACTTATGATGACAGACGTTCCGGCGGATCAGCCATTTGGTGAAATGGAACTTTCCGCATTAAAGGAAGTTGGAAATATTATTGCAGGCTCTTATCTGTCTGCCCTGTCTTCTATGACAAACCTTGTGATTGCACCTTCTGTTCCATACATTGCGGTTGATATGGCAGCTTCTATTTTGAGCGTTCCGGCAATCGAGTTTGGACAGTTCGGAGATAATGCGTTGCTGATTCAGACAGAAATCTGCGCAGATGTTGCAATCAACGGATACTTCATTTTGATGCCAGAACAGGAATCTTATGAAAAAATCTTAAAAGCACTTGGAGTTCCGCTATAAGGAGAAATCATATGAGTGAAGTGATAAAGGTGGGAATGGCAGACCTGAATATATGCAAAGCCCCCGATGTTATCACTACTTTGGGATTGGGATCGTGTATAGGACTAACCTTTTATGATCCGGTTTCTAAAGTGGGCGGGATGGTTCATTATATGCTGCCGGACAGCACAAAGGTAAGAAACAACGCGAATATTGCTAAATTTGCAGATACCGGAATAGAAGAATTGTTAAAAAGAGTTCTTGCGGCAGGGGCAAACAGGGGAAGACTGGTTGCTAAGATTGCGGGCGGAGCGAAAATGTTTGAGGTAAGCGGCTTGTCAGATATTGGAAATATCGGTGCAAGAAATGCAGAGGCAGCAAAAGCAAAATTAAAAGAACTGGGAATTCGACTTGTGGCAGAAGATACCGGATTAAATTATGGTAGAACGGTAGAACTGCATTGTGACAACGGAGATTATTATATTAAATCTGTAGGAAAACCGGTAAAAATTATCTGATAAAAGAAGGTTTGACGCAGAACCGGGAAAGGCATGGGCAGTTTATGAAGACGAAATCAATACCTGCAGTGATAATGCTGACGGCGGGCTTTGTGGCATGCGTCATCGGTATTGTGAAAAAAATTGAATTTTTTCCATTTATCAAGATGTTGCTGCTTGCCCTGGTGATTTTTTACATACTTGGATGTATTGTAAAAGCAGTGTTTGACCGCAACTTTAAGGAAGAAGAACAGGAAGAGACCACGGAAGGTACGCAGGATTTGGAAGGCGAAGAAACAGCAGACGCTGAGGAAGCGGATGAAGAAAAATAACTGAGACGTGGGGGCTTCGGATGAAAACAGTAGACAGAGAGAAACTTTGGGGAGAGTATCAGAAACACCCAAGTGCAGAACTGCGTGAGACGATTATTGTCGAGTATGCGCCTCTGGTGAAAGTGGTGGCAGGCAGACTCAGCATGTATCTTGGGTATAATGTGGAGTATGAAGATCTAGTCAGCTATGGGATATTCGGACTCATCGATGCCATCGATAAGTTTGATCTCGGAAAAGATGTGAAGTTTGAGACCTATGCGAGCCTTCGAATTCGTGGAGCAATCCTCGATCAGATTCGTAAGATGGATTGGATCCCAAGAACGGTAAGGCAGAAACAAAAGAAAATTGATGAGGCAATTCGTCAGATTGAAACACGAACAGGAAAAAATGCTTCAGATGAGGAAATTGCAAAAGAACTTGGAATTGCGGATGATGAGTTAAATGAATGGCAGTCACAATTAAAAGTGACAAATGTTGTATCATTAAATGAATTTGTTGAGCAGGGAAGCGAGCCGGTGATGGACGCAACCTGTAATTCGCATTTTGTGCAACCGGAAGATTCTGTTGCAGAGGAGGAACTGAAAAAAGTCCTGATGGAGTCTTTAGACGGTCTGACAGAAAAGGAACGGAAAGTAATTCTGCTTTATTATTATGAGGATTTGACACTGAAGGAAATCAGCAACATTTTAGAGGTATCAGAATCCAGGGTGTCTCAGCTTCATACAAAGGCACTGCAGAAGATGCGGAAAAAAATGGGAAATTATATGGGGATTCTGGTAGACTAAAGTGTGAATAGGGGTGACAGTTATGTCAATACGACCGGTCGATTTAAATGGTATGATTCAGAGAACACAGGATGTTGGAAATATGAAACAGGCAGAGGACAATAAGCCTGTGGTGGAGCAGCATAATATTCAGGTTCATCAGCAAAAACAGGAAGAGCAGCTTGCGCATAAAGTGCAGGATACACAGGAAAAGGAGAACTTTGCATTCCGTTATGATGCCAAAGAAAAGGGCAGTAATGAGTATGAGGGTAACGGAGGCAAAAAGGGACAGAAGAAAAAGAAAGAAGACCAATCGGAAGGAAAGGTTATTTTTAAAGGACAAAAAAGTAGCTTTGATATTAAAATATGATATAGGGGAATGATATGACTGGGATAGAGATAGTCCTGCTTTTGGTAGGATGTGTATTCATGATTGGAAGTTTTTTTGTAGCAGAAAAACTGTCTCCCACGGAACTTAATAAAATAGCAGAACTAAGCGAGGGAGAACTGCGAAATATTATCACAAAAGAATTGAAAAATGCAGACCAGAAGATAGAAGATACCATTGACGAACAGCTTGAAGGCTCTGTCAGCAAAGTGGAACGTGCCATGGAGCAGGTGAGCAATGAAAAGATAATGGCAATCAATGAGTATTCAGACACTGTCATTGAGAATATGAATAAGACTCACAACGAAATCATGTTTCTATATAATATGCTTAACGACAAGCATACGGAATTGACAGGAATGACCTCTGAATTACAACGGCTTGCTGCAGATGTCCGCAGTATGCAGGAACAGGCTGCCAGTATGCAGGAAATGGCAACACCTGCTGTGGCTGCATATGCGGCACCACAGAGAGTAAATCTTCAGGCGCCGGAGCAGATTATCGCAGAGCAGAATACAGAAATGCCGGTAACATTAGAAGAGTCAGAGAGAGTGGAAACGGACGAGATACCGGTGGAACTGGCCAAACAGGAGAGAGCCGAAAAAGAAAACCATAACAGCGAGATTTTAAGACTGCATGGCGAAGGGGTAAATGACGTTGAGATTGCCAGAAGACTTGGACTTGGACTTGGAGAGGTAAAACTGGTAATTGGACTTTATAAGGGAGAGTTACATACGTGAAGCTGAAATATTATCTGAGAGGACTTGGAATTGGAATCATTATTACAACCATCATTCTTTCGATTGTTTCCGGAAAAGACAGTAAGTCCATGTCAGATGAGGAAGTCGTTGCAAGGGCATCTGAGCTTGGAATGGTGATGGAAGAAAAAAATGATGGACTGTTTGGTGCCAATACGGAGAGCACAGAAACCGAAGAGCCGCAGACTTCACAGACCAAAGAAGCTCGGACTGAGGTCAAAGAGACTGAGACACAGGAGACCGAAAGCAAAGAAACTGAGAGCAGGGAGTCTGAGACGGAAGTAAAGGAAACCGAGAGCGGGGAGCCACAGACCGAGGAGAAGCAGACCGAAGAAACGGAAGTAGAAACTTATACACTTGTAGTGCAGCCGGGGGAGGTTTGCAGGAATGTCTGCGAAAAGCTGGCAGCGGCAGGAATCGTTGATGATGCGGAAGTCCTGCGGAAGTATCTGTCGGAGAAAAACATAGCAGATTTCATCAGTGTGGGAACTTACGAAGTCCCAATGAATGCTTCGATGGAAGATATTGCGGCAATACTTGAGGCTGGCTCCATTGAAAAGCAGCAGGAAAACCAACAATAAAATATGAAAAATGCAGCCGGAAACGCGCTGCATTTTTTTGCGCCAGAAAACATTTTTTGCTTGCATATCAGAATGTCGTATGATATAATTGGCAAGGCTCAATTAAAAGACACATATGCAGACCAAAAGGCGGGTGCCGGAAACGGTTGCCTTTGGGGGTGAGGCATATGGAAGAACAAAACCATGGAGGTAAGAAAATGAGTGTTATTTCAATGAAACAGTTATTAGAAGCAGGTGTTCACTTTGGACATCAGACAAGAAGATGGAACCCGAAAATGGCTCCGTACATCTACACCGAGAGAAACGGTATCTACATCATCGATTTACAGAAGTCTGTAGGTAAAGTAGACGAGGCTTACAAGGCAGTATCCGATATTGCAGCAGAGGGCGGCACAATTCTTTTTGTTGGAACAAAGAAACAGGCACAGGACGCAATCAAGACAGAAGCTGAGCGTTGCGGAATGTTTTATGTAAATGAGAGATGGTTAGGTGGTATGCTTACCAACTTTAAGACCATCCAGAGCCGTATTGCAAGATTAAAAGAAATCGAGACAATGGCTACAGACGGTACTTTTGAAGTACTTCCGAAGAAAGAAGTTATCGCTCTTAAGAAAGAGTGGGAGAAATTAGAGAAGAACCTTGGCGGTATCAAAGAAATGAAGAAGATTCCGGATGCAATCTTCATCGTTGATCCAAAGAAAGAAAGAATCTGTGTACAGGAAGCTCATTCTTTAGGAATTACTTTGATTGGTATTGCAGATACAAACTGTGATCCGGAAGAACTTGATTATGTCATTCCGGGTAACGATGATGCAATCAGAGCTGTAAAATTAATCGTATCTAAGATGGCTGATGCAGTAATCGAAGCTAACCAGGGCGCAGAGATGACAGCAGAGGAAGCTGAGTCCGCAGCAGCAGACGAGGAAGCAGTAGAAGCTGAATAATTGGAATTGATTCTATAATTTTGGAGGACGAGAGAATGGCTATTACAGCAGCTATGGTAAAAGAACTGCGTGAAATGACCGGCGCAGGTATGATGGATTGCAAAAAGGCATTAAACGAGACAAACGGAAACATGGACGAGGCTGTTGAGTTCTTAAGAAAGAACGGACAGGCAAAGGCTGAGAAGAAAGCAAGCAGAATCGCAGCAGAAGGTCTTTGTACCGTTGTTGTTAAAGATGATACAACAGCAGCAGTTGTAGAAGTAAACTCTGAGACAGACTTCGTTGCTAAGAACGAGACATTCCAGAACTTTGTAAAGGCAGTTGCAGCACAGGCTGTAAATTCTGATGCAAAAGATATGGATGCATTCATGGCAGAGGCTTGGAACGAGGATGCTTCTAAGACCGTGAACGATGCTTTAGTAGAGAAAGTAGCTGTCATCGGTGAGAACTTAAAAATCCGTAGATTTGAGAAAGTTGTTGCAGCACACGGCTGTGTCGTATCTTACGTACACGGTGGTGGAAGAATCGGTGTTATCGTAGACGCTGATACAGATGTTGTAAATGACGCTGTAAAAGAAGCTATGGTAAATATCGCAATGCAGATTGCAGCATTAAATCCAAAATACGTTTCCAGAGACGAAGTAAGTGCTGAGTATATTGCACATGAGAAAGAGATTCTGTTGGCTCAGATTATGAACGACCCGAAAGAGTCCCAGAAGCCGGAGAAAGTAATCAACGGTATGATTGAAGGACGTATCAGCAAAGAGTTAAAAGAAGTATGCTTGGTTGACCAGGTATATGTAAAGGCTGAAGATGGAAAACAGACCGTTGCAAAATATCTTGAGGAAGTTTCCAAGGCAGTTGGTGCAACTGTTAAAGTAAACAGATTCGTACGTTTTGAGACTGGTGAAGGTCTTGAGAAGAAACAGGAAGATTTTGCAGCAGAAGTTGCAGCTCAGATGAACGCATAAGAATTCCGCACACCATAGGTGCTAAAGAGCGGATGCAGATAGGAAATAGAATCCGAAAGGCTTCTGTTAGGAGAAAGTCAGAATTTATTTCTGGCTTTTTCTTATATATAGGAAAAGGATTGAATCGGTATGAATGAAGAGCAGAGAAGGCGGAAAGCAAAAGAGCGTGCAAGACAGAAAAAAATCAAACGGATGAGGCGACAGCGTCGGATTCTGATTTTTTGTATGCTCGTAATCCTTGCAGGAGTTGGATTCGCGGGATATAAAATCTTCTTTGACCGGGTTTATGCAAAATGTGTGGTAGAAGCAGGCACAGAGATCACAATCGCGGACTTTATGAAAAGCGAAAAATATGAGGGAGCCTTTACAGAGGCAAGCCAGACGGTGAATACAAATGTGCCGGGGGTTTATCATGTCTTTATCAAGTCAGGTGTGTTTACCTATCGTTCCGAGGTAACAGTTTCAGATACGACCCCGCCAACAGGCACTACAAAGAACATTACTACATCAGTGGGGAACACGGTGAGCGCAGCGGATTTTGTAGAAACTTATTCGGATGTGACAGAGGTGACCATATCTTATGCGAAGTTACCGGATTTTGACACCGTTGGGGAACAGGAGGTTACAATACGTCTCACAGACCAGGGAGACAATGTAACGGAGCTGACAGCAGACTTGCAGGTGTTGCCGGAGGATGACGAGGCACCTGTGATTTCGGGTGTGGAAGATTTGATGGTTGAGGTCGGAAAGAGTATTTCATTTAAGAAAAATATTACGGTGACAGACAATTGCGATACAGATGTAGAGCTTGTTGTTGACAGCAGTGAAGTAAACTTGAATGAAGTTGGGACTTATACGGTAAACTATTCTGCGACAGATCATGCGGGAAATACGGCAACCGCCAGTGCGCAGGTGTTTGTGATGGAGTCCGGGGCATCACTTGCAACAGCAGATGAGGTCAATGCCCTTGCGGATGAAGTACTGGCACAGATTTTAACGGATGGCATGACACAGAAGGAACAGGCGTATGCGATATTCCGCTATGTGCATGATAATATTTCGTATATTGACAGCTCGCCGAAGGACAACTGGATAGAAGGGGCATATCTTGGACTGGTGGAGCATAAGGGGGACTGCTATGTTTATGCAATGACCTCCAAATGTCTTTTGACCAGAGCCGGAATTACCAATATGGATATTGAAAAAATACCATCCACAACCAGACATTACTGGAATTTGATTGATATTGGAGAAGGCTGGTATCATTTTGATGCCACCAGACGGAAAGATGGTACTGAATTTTTCTATTGGACAGATGCGGAGCTGATGGAGTATTCCAACGCAAATGATGGCAGTCATAATTATGACCCGGAGCAGTATCCGCAGATACAGTAAGCGGGAGGCAGGAAAGGAGTATGTCCGAAAAATGAAAAAGTTAGGAGTAATCGGTGGCTTAGGACCTATGGCAACAGCCTTTTTCATGCAGATGGTAATTGAGATGACGGACGCGAAAACCGATCAGGAGCATATTGAAATGCTGATTCACAATTGCCCGTGGATACCGGATCGAACCAGTTATATTCTTGGAAAAAGCAAAGAAAATCCTTGCATTCCGATGGCGGAAATTGGAACGAATCTGGTGAAAAACGGAGCAGAGGTGATTGCAATTCCCTGTGTGACCGCAAATTATTTCTTTGATGCATTGGCAAAAGAAATCGGTGTACCGGTGATTCACAGTATTGAAGAGAGCGTTTCTTATTTAAAACAGAGGAATGTAAAAAAGGTTGGCGTGATGGCGACCGATGGAACGATACAGAGCGGACTGTTTGATATGGCATTGCATGAAGCGGGGATTGCGGAAACCGTTCCGTCCCCTAAGATGCAGAAGTATGTGATGGATTTAATCTACGAGGATGTCAAGGCAGGCAGACCAATTGAGATGAATAAATTTGAAGCGGTATCTGAGGAACTGAGAGCAAATGGTGCAGAGGTGATTTTACTGGGCTGTACAGAACTATCCATGATTCGCAGGGATGAAAAGATTGGGACCGGATATCTGGATGTAATGCAGGTTTTGGCGAAATGCTCTGTGGAACGGTGCGGTACATTGAAGAAAGAATATCAGGAAATCATTACCCGATAGGAGGATGCAATGATAAATAATGTTTTAAATTATCTGGATGAGATTGTAACGAAAGTTCCCGAAAAAACTGCGTTTGCAAATGAAAATGAGGGATTTACTTTCCACCAGGTGTACGACCAGAGCCGTGCAGTGGGAACCTGGCTTCACAAACAGCAGGTTTACAGAAAGCCTGTCATTGTTTTTATGAACAAACACCCGAAGACGATTATCGCCTTTTTTGGTGTTATCACGGCGGGCTGCTATTATGTTCCGATTGACGAGGAAATGCCGGAGAGCAGAATCAATCTGATTTTAGAGAACTGTAAACCGGAAATTATTATCTGCGACAGCGTGACAGCAGAAAAGGCAAAGACCTTCCAGTTCGATGGAACAATTTGCCTGTATGACGAGATTGCACAGACGAAGGCAGATGATGCGGCACTGGCACAAATCCGTGCGGCTTCTCTGGACGTAGACCCGATTTATATCGTATTTACATCCGGTTCGACCGGAGTGCCGAAAGGCGTTGCAGCGTGCCACCGCTCGGTCATTGACTATATTGAACAGTTGTCAGAGACACTTGGATTTAACGAGGATACGGTTTTTGCAAACCAGACACCGCTGTATTTTGACGCCTGTTTAAAGGAAATCTATCCGACTTTAAAATTTGGCGCAACAACTTATATTGTACCGAAGAGTCTGTTTATGTTCCCGGTGAAGCTGGTTGAATTTTTAAATGAGCATAAGGTAAACACAATCTGCTGGGTGGTATCAGCACTTACGATGATATCGGCATTTGGAACCTTTAAAACGGTCAAACCGGAATATTTAAAGACAATCGCATTCGGAAGCGAGGTATTTCCAATCCGTCAGTTCCGAATCTGGAGAGAGACCCTTCCGGAGGCATCTTTTACCAACCTGTACGGACCGACAGAGGGAACCGGAATGTGCTGTTTTTACCATGTAGAGCGGGAACTTTCCGATGACGAACCGATTCCGGTCGGAAGACCGTTTCCGAATACGGAAATTCTTCTGCTAGGTGAGAAGGACGAGCCTGCCGGGGAAGGAGAACCGGGAGAAATCTGTATCCGTGGAACATCGGTGACCCTTGGCTACTATAACAATCCTGAGAAAACAAAGGAATCCTTTGTGCAGAATCCGTTAAATACAGCATATCCGGAGATTATATACCGTACCGGAGACATTGGAAAATACAATGAGCATGGAGAACTGGTGTTTGTGTCCCGAAAGGATTACCAGATTAAACATATGGGACACCGGATTGAGCTTGGAGAAATTGAAGCCAATGTAAATATGGTGGAAGCCATTAAAATTTGTGGTTGCATTTATGACAATGAAAAGGGTAAAATAGCGTTGTATTACGTGGGGGACATTGCTTCAGGAGAACTGATAAAGCTGTTAAAGGAAAAGCTTCCACGCTATATGATTCCAAACTTTGTGGAACAGCTTGAAGAGATGCCCTTTACGGCAAACGGAAAGATTAACCGTGTTGCATTGAAAGAAAAATATCAGAAAGGCAAATAAGGAGGATATTAAACATGGAAGAGATTAAGAGCGCATTATTGGAGATTTTGGAAGGACTGCACCCGGATGTAGATTTTGCATCCTGCGATGCCATGGTAGATGATAAGATTTTGGATTCTTTTGATATTGTCTCCCTGATTTCCGAAATCAATGATGAATTTGATGTTACAATTGGTGCGGACAAGATTGTTCCGGAGAACTTTAATTCTCTTGAGGCACTTGCACAGCTTGTCTCTGACCTGATGGACGAGGACTAAACATTGCTGTTCACATCTTATGAGTTCCTTGCGTTTATAGCAGTTTTATTTCTTCTGTACTATGTAATTCCAAAGAAATTTCAATGGAAACTGTTACTGCTTGCCAGTTATTTATTTTATCTGGCAAGCGGACCAGAAAATCTGCTTTATATTTTATTCACCACAGTCACAACCTATTTCCTCACAAAAAGCATCCAGAAAAATAAGGATGCGCAGTCTGCTTATCTGAAAGAACACAAACAGGAGATGAGCAGGGAGGAGCGCAAGGAATATAAAGAGGGCTGTAAGAAGAAACAATGGCATCTTCTCATCTGGTGTCTGGTATTAAATATCGGAATGCTGGCAGTCATCAAGTACACAAACTTCATGATTTCCAATATCAACGGCGTGATGGGCTGGTTTGGAAGCACGCGGACATTATCGTTCTGGGACATTGCACTTCCGATGGGAATTTCCTTTTACGTATTTAAGACGATGGGCTATGCCATTGATGTTTATCGTGGCAAATACCCGGCGGAAGAAAATCCGTTTAAGCTGGCATTATTTGTCTCCTTCTTCCCACAGTTGGTACAGGGACCTATCAGCCGGTACGATTACATTGCAGAGAGTCTGTTTGAAGAACATACGTTTGATGGCCGGACAGTTTCTTTTGGTTTGCAGAGGATTCTCTGGGGATTTTTCAAAAAATTAGTCATTGCAGACCGTATGCTTGTAGCGGTCAATGCGATTATCGGTGACACACAGACTTACCGCGGCGCTTATGTATTCCTTGGAATGCTGTTTTATGCGTTAGAGCTGTATGCAGATTTTACGGGAGGAATTGATATTACAATCGGTGTCTCCCAGGTGCTTGGTGTAAAGGTGGAGGAAAACTTTATCCGTCCGTTCTTCTCCAAAAATATCAAAGAATACTGGAACCGCTGGCATATCACAATGGGAAGCTGGTTTACCGATTATATTTTTTACCCGATTTCTGTATGTCAGCCAATGTTAAAGCTGAGCCGTTTTTCCAGAAAACATCTCGGAGAAGCAATCGGAAAGCGTGTGACCGTATATCTGTCCTGCTTTGTTGTATGGTTTGCAACCGGTATATGGCACGGCGCAAGCTGGAACTTTATCGTATGGGGACTTGCAAACTATGTGGTAATTATGGTTTCACAGGAACTCGAGCCGTTTTACCGGTGGTTTCACAGCAAGGTAAAGGTGGAGGGAACCTTTGGATTTCGTCTGTTTCAGGTTGTGCGCACGGTACTTTTGATGAGCGCATTGCGTACCTTTGACTGTTACCGCGATGTACCGCTTACATTCCGGATGTTTGGAACAATTTTTACCACCTGGAACTGGAATGAGATTTTTAACGGTTCTCTGATGGGACTTGGACTTGGTATGGCAGATTATGTCATCCTTTTTGCAGGACTGGTGCTTTTAATTACCGTCAGCCTTTTCGGACGCAGTGGTTCTGTCCGGGAAAAGATTGCGGCAAAGCCGTATGCAGTACGCGTTGCAGTATGGTTTGGACTTTTCCTTATCGTCATTCTGCTCGGCAATTATGGAATCGGATATGACGCTAGCCAGTTTATTTATAATCAGTTTTAAAGAAAGGGCGTTACCGTGGAAAAGACATTGAGTAAGAAGAAAAAAATACTGCGTTTCGTGGTGACTGCTGCTGTAGTAATTTTTGTGCTTTACTTGTTACAGCGCCTTTTGATGCCTAAATATATGACAGGCGTCGTAGAGGGCGCTATGATAGCAGAATATTATAATGAAGAAAAAGACCACGATGTCATCTTTGTGGGAGACTGTGAGCTATATGAAAATATTTCTCCGGAGGTGCTCTGGGAAGAGTATGGAATCAACAGTTATATCCGGGGAAGTGCACAGCAGCTTATCTGGCAGTCTTATTATCTGATGGAGGAGACCCTGCGCTACGAGAAGCCGGATGTGATGGTGTTTAATGTACTTTCGATGAAGTACAACGAGCCGCAGAGGGAGACCTACAACCGTATGACGCTAGACGGAATGCGCTGGTCACCTTTCAAGGTGAAGAGTATTTTTGCATCGATGACAGAGGAAGAGAGTTTTGTGGATTATGTATTTCCGCTGCTTCGCTATCATTCCAGATGGCAGGAGCTTACCTCTGACGATGTCAATTATTTCTGGAACCGCGATCTGGTGACACATAACGGCTATTATATGCGTGTGGATGTACTTCCGGCGGAGGATGTGCCGGAGGGAAAAATTCTTGCAGATTATACCTTTGGCGAGAATGCTTACGCTTATCTGGACAAGATGGTGGAGCTCTGCGAGAAGAACGGAGTAGAGCTTGTGTTAGTGAAGGCGCCGAGCCTTTATCCGTACTGGTATGATGAGTGGGAAGAACAGATGGAAACCTATGCAGCGGAACATGGTCTTAAATATTATAACTTTTTGGACTTGACCAATGAAATAGGACTGGACTATAATACAGATACCTACGATGCGGGTCTGCATCTAAATCTTTCCGGTGCAGAGAAACTGGCTCATTACTTTGGTGCAATCTTAAGAGATGAATGTGGTCTTGAAAGCCGCAGGGGAGATGAGCACTTAGAAGAGGTCTGGGCAGAGAAAAAGGCTGCCTATGAGAAAGACCGGGATGACCAGTATCGGGCATTGCAGGAGAAAGAGGGAAAAAATGAAGAATAAGATTCGTTTATTAATTACAGCTGGACTTTGTTCTGCCATGGTACTTGGTGTGACTGCGTGCGGCAGCGAGCCAAAGGAAATCGGAAGCAGCCAGGGAGCGCAGGCAGGAACAGACAGCCAGACTTCATCCGCTTCTGGTTATGTATTTACCTATAATGGAACCACAATCGCAGCAGATGCGGATATGGCTCCGATTGCAGAGGCACTCGGTGAACCGGCAAATTATTATGAGGAACCGAGCTGTGCAGCACAGGGTATCAGCAAAATTTATAATTATTCAGATTTTGAAGTGTACACCTATCCGGACGGAGACAATGACCTTGTCCAGACGGTTATCTTGAAGACCGATAATGTGGCAACACCGGAAGGAATCGATTTGTCCAAGGAGAAATCCGATATCATCGCCGCTTATGGAGAAGACTACGAGGAAGCAAACGGACAGATGGTTTACAAAAAAGATGGCATGAAGCTGTGTTTTATCATGGATGGAGACAGCATTCTTTCTATTGAATACAATTCTGGAGTCCTTGACTAGTCAACTGATTGAAAATTCAGAAAATACAAGAAAAAGTGCAAAAAAATTAATCAATTTTTTTGCGCTTTTTTCTTTGAAAAATAAAAAAATGTGATACAATAGAAAGGTACTAACGATTAACGTGGGGGTTCTATATGCAAGATACAGATGCAGACGTAATCAGCAATCAAAGGAAACGCAGAAAAAGAATTGGCAGGATAAAGACAGGAATCATATTGATTATTACGGGATGGATTCTTTTATCCATGATTCTTATCATAGTGTTATTGGTAAGGACAGCTTCACTGGAACGCAGAGTTGAACAGCTTATGACCAGAGATGTAAATTACAGCAGTGTTTCAAAGCCGGCAGATGACGCCGGAGAGAATGCAGTAGAGCCACAGACACAGGAAACGGAAGAAGCGGGCGGACAGGTAGAAGGACTTATCAGTGCAATTCCAGAGGTTACCGGAACAGATGATCCGGAGAACATGGCAGAAGCAGGAGATGTACATAAGGTTTATCTGACGTTTGATAACGGTCCGTCGGAGAATACGTCGGAGATTCTTGATATTTTAGCAGAATACGGTGTCAAGGCAACTTTCTTTGTGACCGGAAACGAAGACGAGGAAGCACAGGAGCTTTATAAGCGGATTGCAGAGGAAGGACATACGCTTGGAATGCATTCCTTTTGTAATAAGTACAGCTTACTTTACCAGTCAGAGGAAGCATTTGAAAGCGACTACTATGAATTGCATGACTATCTGTATAAGCTGACCGGAGTGGACAGTGTATTTTATCGATTCCCGGGTGGAAGCAGTAATCAGATTAGCAATATATCTATGGCAAATTTTATTCATTTTCTGAATGAACAGGGTGTTACTTATTTTGACTGGAATATTTCATCAGGAGATACGGTAGCATCCTACACACCGGAAGAAATTGTGACAAATGTTATAACGGAGGTAGAAAAATACAAGACATCAGTTGTGTTACTTCATGATTCCGGGGATGCGTCAACAACGGCAGAGGCACTTCGTCCGCTGATAGAACAGTTACAGACGATGGGCGCCGAGATTTTGCCGATTGATGAAGATACACAGGTTATTCAGGCTGTCAAAGCTGAGAGCGTGGAATAGCCAGAAAATAAACGGAGGAAGAGAAATGGGATTTTTTAAGGATTTTAAGGATGACGTTTCCCAGGCAGTGAATGAACTGATGCCGGGCGACACAAATCAGGACAGCTTGACCAATGATGACGATCTTGTCGTAAACACTCTGGAAGGTGAAGTAGATGTAGAATCTGAACTTTCCAAATTAGACGGTCTGTTAGAGCAGGTAACCAAGAAAGAAGCTGCACAGGCTGCAGCAGCCGTACCGCCGGTACAGCAGGTGACACCGGTTGTAACACCCGTACAGACAGCAAATACTATGAGAGCAGCACAGGAGGAGAGAAAAATGGCTGACAATACCATTATGCCAACAGTAACACAGCAGAAAGCAGCAGTTGCAGATGAGGTTTCCGTAATCACAGAAGGAACAATTATCAAGGGAGATGTAATCTCCAACGGTTCCTTAGATATCAGAGGACAGGTAGACGGAAATGTAGGCTGCAATGGCAAGCTTGTAGTTACAGGCGTAGTAAATGGAAACAGCAATGCATCTGAATTTTTAGCAGATGCAGCTAAGATTGAGGGAGAGGTTGTCAGCAGCGGAACCGTTAAGATTGGTCTTGGTTCTGTCATCATCGGAAATGTAACCTCTACTTCCGCAGTTATCGCAGGAGCAATCAAGGGTGACATCGATGTTCAGGGACCGGTTGTAGTTGATACTTCCGCAGTTGTAATGGGTAACATCAAATCCCGTTCCGTACAGATTAACAATGGCGCTGTTATCGAGGGATTCTGCTCTCAGTGCTACTCTGATGTGGACGTACAGAGCCTGTTTGATACCAAGAAGGAGACAAACTAATTCATGAAGCGTGTTTTATTAAAATTGAGCGGTGAGGCTCTTGCCGGCGAAAAACATACCGGATTTGATGAGCCTACGGTAACGGAAGTTGCCAGACAGGTAAAACAGATTGTAGACAGTGGCGTCGAGGTTGGAATCGTAATCGGCGGCGGTAATTTCTGGCGTGGAAGAACCAGTGAAACGATTGACCGCACGAAAGCTGACCAGATTGGAATGCTTGCAACAGTGATGAACTGTATCTATGTCTCCGAGATTTTCCGTTCGGTTGGAATGATGACACAGATTTTAACGCCATTTGAATGTGGGAGCATGACGAAGCTGTTTTCTAAGGATCGTGCAAACAAATACTTTTCAAAAGGAATGGTCGTATTTTTTGCCGGCGGAACAGGACATCCGTATTTTTCAACAGATACCGGAATCGTACTGCGCGCCATTGAGATGGAAGCAGACGGAATTTACCTTGCAAAGGCAATTGACGGTGTTTATGACAGTGACCCGAAGGCAAATCCGAATGCAGTGAAATATGACGAGGTATCCATCCAGGAAGTCATTGATAAGAAGCTTGCAGTTGTGGATTTGACGGCTTCTATCATGTGTATGGAGAATCATATGCCAATGTATGTATTTGGCTTAAATGAAGAAAATAGTATCGTGAATGCGATGACCGGACATTTTAACGGCACAAAGGTCACGGTATAGGAAGGAAAAGGTTTGATATGGACGAGAGATTAGTTTCGTTTGAAGAGAAAATGCAGAAAACAATGAATAACCTGTCGGAGGAGTTTGGAAGCATCCGTGCCGGACGCGCGAACCCGCATGTGCTTGACAAGTTAAGAGTTGATTATTATGGAACACCGACTGCAATCCAGCAGGTAGCAAATGTCAGCGTTCCGGAGCCGAGAATGATTCAGATTCAGCCATGGGAAGCATCCCTGGTAAAAGAGATTGAGAAGGCGATTCTGACCTCAGATCTCGGAATCAATCCGACAAACGACGGAAAAGTAGTCCGTCTGCTGTTCCCGGAACTCACCGAGGAAAGACGTAAGGATTTAGCAAAAGAAGTAAAGAAAAAGGGTGAGAATGCCAAAGTTGCAATCCGTAATATCCGCAGAGAGGCAAATGATTCTTTCAAGAAGCTTGCCAAATCCGCAGATGTGTCTGAGGATGAAATCAAGACATTAGAAGACCAGGCACAGAAGATGACAGACAAGTATATCGCAGAAGTAGATAAGGCTGTGGAAGTAAAGTCAAAAGAGATTCTTACCGTATAAGAGATTCTGATAACAGAAGGAAAATGTGGGGACATGACAGGTTGCGTGTCCTCATTTTTTCCATTTATAAGTGCGGCAGGAAAAAGAAAGGCGGAGAAAAGTTATGAACGTACCACAACATATTGCAATCATACTCGATGGAAACGGCCGCTGGGCAAAGAGCAAAGGTATGCCGAGAAATTACGGACATACGGTGGGTGCAAAGAATGTAGAAACAATTTGCAGAGCTGCCCACGACATGGGAATCCGTTATCTGACATTGTACGCATTTTCAACCGAGAATTGGAACCGTCCGCAAAAAGAAGTGGATGCGTTAATGAAACTGTTGGAGAGTTATCTGAAGAACTGTATCAAGACAGCCGAAAAAAATAATATGCGTGTGCGTGTAATTGGAGACAGAAGCAGGCTCAGTGAACGCTTTCAGGAGCAGATCTCAGAGCTTGAGCGGGTATCGGCGCAGTACGACGGACTGAATCTTCAGATTGCAATTAATTATGGAAGCAGGGACGAGATGGTTCGTGCGATGAAAAAAATGTGCCGGGATATCAGCGATGGCGTTCACGGGGTAGAGGAAGTGGATGAAACTTTATTCGCCTCCTATCTTGATACCGCCGGAATCCCGGACCCGGATCTCTTAATCCGCACCAGTGGGGAGCAGCGTCTGTCAAATTATCTGCTCTGGCAGTTAGCTTACAGTGAATTTTATTTTACAAGTGTTCCATGGCCGGATTTTGACCGGAAGGAATTAGAAAAAGCTGTGGAAGCGTATAATAGCAGAGACAGAAGATTCGGCAAAATAGCAGAGGAACAGTAGATGCGGAGGAAGAAAAATGTTTAAGACAAGACTGCTTAGTGGAATTGTGTTAGTTGCACTGGCACTCATTTTGATTATTACCGGAGGCAATGTGCTTCTTGTATCAACACTGGTAATATCATGGATTGGAATGTATGAATTGTATCGTGTTTTTCATATGGAAAAATCCATCATTGCGATTGCAGGTTACGCGGCAGCAGCGGTATATTACGCGGATCTGAGATTTGCTTTTTTGCCGGATATGATGATGTTCGTGCTGGGATTTTTGATTGTGCTGATGTTTCTTTATGTATTTTCTTATCCGAAATATCATGCCGAACAGATTTTAGCAGCATTTTTTGGTGTCTTTTACGTGGCAGTGATGCTGTCTTATGTATACCAGACGAGACAGATTACCGCCGGCGCCTATATTGTATGGCTCATTTTCCTGTGTTCCTGGGGCTGTGATACCTGTGCTTACTGCGTTGGCGTTTTATTTGGAAAACATAAGATGTCTCCGAAATTAAGCCCGAAGAAATCCGTTGAGGGAGCTGTGGGAGGTGTCGTTGGTGCGGCGCTTCTGACAGCACTTTACTG
Organism: uncultured Roseburia sp.; assembly: GCA_958420225.1. Classification (GTDB taxonomy): domain Bacteria; phylum Bacillota; class Clostridia; order Lachnospirales; family Lachnospiraceae; genus Roseburia. Next base: position 123,358 of record CATZIT010000001.1, read on the forward strand.
TTTTATTTTCCGTGAGGCGATGGCAATTGACACGACACAGATTTGGATACTTTCTGCAATCAGCGCTGTAGGAGCGTTGATTTCCATGGTAGGAGATTTGACAGCTTCTGCAATCAAGCGCAACTACGAGATTAAAGATTATGGAAAACTTATTCCGGGACATGGCGGAATCTTAGACCGTTTTGACAGTGTAATTGTGACCGCACCGATTATCTATGCGTTAGCGTCAGGATTGATTCAGCTGTAAAAATCGTGGATGGAAATGGAGAGGCATATGAAAAAAATTGCTATTTTAGGATCTACCGGTTCCATCGGAACCCAGACCCTTGAAATTGTAAGAGAACAGAAAGATATCTGTGTGACAGCGCTCGCTGCCGGAAAAAATATCAGACTCTTAGAGGAACAGATTCGCGAATTTAGACCCTCGCTTGTCTGCGTGGGAGACGAGGAGAAGGCGGCAGAGTTAAAGCGGAATATCGCAGACCTTTCGGTGCGTGTGGTAACCGGGATGGAAGGTCTGGTTGAAGTTGCGGTGGAACCGGAGAGTGAAATACTTGTAACTGCAATTGTAGGAATGGTTGGAATCCGACCAACGATTGCTGCGATTGAGGCAGGAAAGACCATTGCGCTTGCAAACAAGGAAACGCTTGTGACAGCAGGACATCTGATTATTCCGCTTGCGAAGAAACATAAGGTACAGATTCTTCCGGTAGACAGTGAACATTGCGCCATTTTCCAGTCCTTACAGGGGAATGAAGGAAACCGGATTCATAAGATATTACTGACTGCTTCCGGCGGACCATTCCGTGGCAGAACAAGAGAAGAGTTAGCGGACGTTACCTTGGAGGATGCCTTAAAGCATCCGAACTGGTCGATGGGAAGAAAGATTACGATTGATTCATCGACACTTGTAAACAAAGGCTTGGAAGTCATGGAGGCAAAGTGGCTGTTTGGAGTAGAACTTGACCAGATACAGGTGGTCGTACATCCACAGAGCGTCATTCATTCGGCGGTAGAATATGAGGACGGTGCAGTGATTGCACAGCTTGGAACGCCGGATATGCGTCTGCCGATTCAGTATGCACTTTATTATCCGAACAGACGCCCGCTTTCCGGAAAACGTCTGGATTTGTTTGAACTGGGAAGCCTTACCTTTGAAAAACCGGATGTATCTGCATTCCGAGGACTTTCGCTGGCATATGAAGCGATGAAAAAGGGCGGAAATGTTCCGACCATCTTTAATGCAGCAAATGAGCGTGCAGTGGCACTGTTTCTGGAGAGGAAAATTCCGTATCTGGAAATTCCGGAACTGATAGAGGCAAGTATGAATGAAATTGCTTATAGAGAGGCGCCGGACGTGGAAGAAATTCTTGCCACAGAGCAGGCAGTTTATGAGTATATCGACAGTAGGAAAGGTTTTTAATCAATGAAAATTATTATAGCATTACTGATATTCAGCATCATTATCCTGTTCCATGAGCTGGGACATTTTTTGCTGGCAAAGGCAAATGGAATCCGGGTCAATGAATTCTGTCTTGGACTGGGACCGACATTATTCGGCGTGACAGTGGGGGAGACAAAGTATTCCCTGAAGCTGCTTCCATTTGGCGGAGCGTGCATGATGGAAGGGGAAGATACCGAGAGCAAGGACAGCCGGGCATTTAACAATAAGTCTGTCGGTGCGCGGATGAGCGTTGTGGCAGCGGGCCCCATCTTTAATTTCATCATGGCGTTTCTGTTTGCCTTAATCGTTACCTGCAACGTGGGATATGACCTTCCGGTGCTGACGGGTGTCAGTGAAGGATATGCGGCAGAGCAGGCGGGAATGAAAGAAGGGGATGTGATTGTAAAAATGAATCACACCCGCATTCATTTCTACCGGGAGGTAAGCTCGTACTCGGTCTTTCATCCGGGAGAGGAAGTAGAAATTACCTATGAAAGAGACGGGGAACGCTACACAACGACATTAGTTCCAACTTATGACGAGACAACCGGACGATATCTTTACGGCTTTATCGGCAGTTTACAGGGCACGAAGGGAAACTTTTTCTCAAGCTTAAAATACAGTGTATATGAGGTGAAATACTGGATTTCCACCACCTTGTCAAGTCTTCGGATGCTTGTGACAGGCGGATATTCGGTGAAGGATTTAAGCGGTCCGGTGGGAATTATTGATGTTATCGGTGACAGCTACGAGCAGAGTGTTTCCTATGGTTATTTCCAGGCATTTTTACAGATGCTTTATATCGGTGTAATGCTTTCGGCAAACCTTGGAGTTATGAACCTTCTGCCGCTTCCGGCGCTTGACGGCGGACGGCTGGTATTCTTAATTATCGAGGCAATCCGGAAGAAACCGGTCGACCCGGATAAAGAGGGAATGGTTCACTTCATTGGTTTTGCACTGCTTATGGTGCTGATGGTTGTAGTAATGTTTAATGATATCAAAAATGTATTTTTTGGAGGCTGACATGACAAAAACAGTGACAATCGGAAACAGGGTCATCGGTGGGGGAAATCCCATTCTGATTCAGTCCATGACAAATACGAAAACGGAGGATGTTACGGCTACCGTAGCACAGATTCAGGCGCTTACGGCAGCCGGATGCGATATTATCCGCTGTGCGGTTCCGACAATGGAAGCGGCAGAGGCTTTGACGGAAATCAAAAAACAGATTTCCATTCCGCTTGTGGCAGATATTCATTTTGATTATCGGCTTGCGCTTGCGGCAATCGAACACGGGGCAGATAAGATTCGGATTAACCCGGGAAATATCGGCGCAAAAGAGCGTGTGCAGGCGGTTGTGGAAGCAGCAAAGGAGCGGAATATTCCAATCCGTGTAGGGGTCAACAGCGGCTCTCTTGAAAAGGAACTGGTAGAGAAATATCACGGTGTTACCGCAGAGGGAATTGTGGAGAGCGCACTCGATAAGGTACATCTGATTGAGGATATGGGGTATGACAATCTGGTTATCAGTATCAAGTCGTCGGATGTATTAATGTGTGTGAAAGCGCATGAGCTGATTGCAGAAAAAACGGACCATCCGCTTCATGTGGGAATCACAGAGGCGGGCACGCTATTAAGCGGAAATATCAAATCGGCAATCGGACTTGGACTGATTTTACATCAGGGAATCGGAGATACCATCCGCGTTTCTCTGACCGGGGACCCGTTAGAGGAAATCAAATCCGCCAAACTGATTTTGCGTACCTTAGGACTCAGAAAAGGCGGCATTGAGGTGGTTTCCTGCCCGACCTGCGGAAGAACCAAAATTAATCTGATTGAACTTGCAAATCAGGTAGAGACGATGGTAGCGGATATTCCGCTTGATATTAAGGTAGCGGTTATGGGCTGCGTGGTAAACGGACCGGGAGAGGCAAAAGAGGCAGATATCGGAATCGCAGGGGGCTGCGGAGAAGGACTGATTATCAAACACGGGGAAGTTTTCAAGAAAGTACCGGAGGACGAACTGTTAGAAGCGCTTCGCTATGAACTGCTGCACTGGAATGAATAAGGATGTGAACGAGAATGAACAAACTGTTTTTTGATGTTTTCCCGACGATTCAGGTAGAAGGGGATATGAAAAAGCTGTTGTCAGAGACTGAAGTGACCAGAGTGAGCATGAATCACGAAAAGGATCATATCCGCATCTATTTAAGCGGTACGCGTCTCATACATAAAAATAATATTTACCAGCTTGAGAAGGCAATCAGGGAGCAGATTTTCCGCGGCAGGAATATGGATGTGAAGGTCATTGAAAAATACCGCCTGTCGGAGCAGTACACGCCGGAAAAACTCTTAGAGCTCTATAAGGACAGTATGTTAGAAGAACTGAAAAATTACAGTCTGATGGAGTATAATCTGCTTCGGTCCTCTAAGATGGAATTCTCAGATGAAAAGCACATGGTACTCACCCTGGAAAATACCATTATTGCCCAGACAAGGTCACATGAAATTGTGGAATTTCTTGAAAAAGTTGTCTGTGAGCGCTGTGGACTTGACCTTGCGGTGGAGCTTGCCTACGAGGAGCCAAAGGAGAGCCGGCACAAGAAAAACAGCGACTTGCAGATTCAGTTTGAAATCCATAATATCATGCAGAAGGTGAATCTTCATCATGAGGATGGGGAGAGTCCGGCGGCAGAAGAAAAACAGGCTCCGGCAGAGAAAGCAGGCAGCGAGCCGACACAAAAATCGACGGCTTCTCCGATAAATGCAAAAAAAGATGCAAAACCTTCAAACGATGCAGGAAAAAATGCAGGATTTGGGGGAGAAAAGAAAGAATTCCGTCGTAAATATGAAGGCGGCAGTTACAAAAAATCGGATAACCCGGATGTCATTTACGGAAGAGATTTTGATGATGAACCGATTGCAATCGAAAAGATTGTCGGCGAGATGGGGGAAGTTACCATCCGCTGTCAGGTTATGAGCGTGGAGACAAGAGAAATCCGAAACGAAAAGACGATTGTGATTGTATCGGTCACGGATTTTACGGACTCTATCGTGCTTAAAATCTTTTCCAAAAACGAAAACCTGCCGGAATTGATGGAAGGTTTAAAAAAAGGCGCCTTTTTAAAGATTAAGGGTGTGACAACCATTGATAAGTTCGACAGCGAGCTGACCATCGGATCGATTGTGGGAATCAAAAAGACAGCAGATTTTACGACAACAAGAATGGACACAAGCCCGGAAAAGCGTGTGGAGCTTCACTGCCATACCAAGATGAGTGATATGGATGGTGTTTCGGATGTCAAAGATATTGTCAAGCGAGCCATGAAATGGGGACATAAGGCGATTGCCATCACAGACCACGGAGATGTGCAGGCGTTTCCGGACGCAAATCATGCGCTTTCCCCGGACGATGATTTTAAGGTGATTTATGGCGTGGAGGCATATCTTGTCGATGACCTGAAAGATATTATCCGCCATTCAGATGGACAGGCGTTAGATGCGACCTACGTGGTTTTTGACTTAGAGACAACCGGATTTTCGCCGGATAAGAACCGGATTATCGAGATTGGTGCGGTAAAAGTAGAACAGGGCGTGATTACGGATAAATTTTCAACTTTTGTCAACCCGGAAGAACCGATTCCGTTCCGCATTGAGGAGCTGACCTCAATTAAGGACGAGATGGTAATTGATGCGCCGAAGATTGAGGAAATTCTGCCGGAATTTATGAAATTCTGTGAAGGTGCTGTCATGGTGGCGCACAACGCAGAATTTGATATGAGCTTTATCAAAAAGAATTGTGAGAGACAGGGATTGCTGTGTGATTTTACAGTTGTAGATACCGTGGCACTCGCACGCGTACTGTTGCCGAATCTGAACCGTTTTAAGTTAGATACCGTGGCAAAGGCACTTGGCGTTTCATTGGACAATCATCACCGTGCGGTGGACGATGCTGGCTGTACGGCGGAGATTTTTGTGAAATTCATCCAGATGCTCAAGGAACGTGGAATGGAGAATCTTGATGATGTCAATAAGATGAATGCAACCTCGCCGGAAACTGTGATGAAACTTCCGACATATCATGCCATCATCCTTGCAACGAACGATATCGGACGAATCAATCTCTACCGCCTGGTTTCCATGTCGCATCTGACGTATTACAACAAAAGACCGCGTATTCCAAAGAGTGAGCTGGTAAAATACAGGGAAGGACTGTTACTGGGCTCTGCCTGCGAGGCGGGAGAGTTGTACCGTGCACTGGTAAACGGCAGACCGGAAGAAGAAATCGCGCGTCTGGTCAAGTTTTATGATTATCTGGAGATTCAGCCGCTTGGAAATAACGAATTCATGCTGCGAAGTGACAAGGAGCCGGTAAATTCCAGAGAAGAGCTGATGGACTTAAACCGCCGGATTGTGCAGCTTGGTGAGACGTTCCACAAGTTAGTGGTCGCTACCTGTGATGTGCATTTTTTGGACCCGGAGGATGAAGTGTACCGCCGGATTATCATGGCAGGAAAGGGCTTTAAGGATGCAGACGAGCAGGCACCGTTATTTTTGCGCACGACAGAAGAGATGTTAAAGGAATTTGAGTATCTCGGAAGCAGCAAGGCGGAGGAGGTTGTCATCACGAATCCGAACAAAATTGCGGATATGTGTGAGAAAATCTCACCTGTCCGCCCGGATAAGTGTCCGCCGGTCATTGAAAATTCCGACCAGATGCTGCGTGATATCTGTTATACGAAAGCCCACAGTATGTATGGGGAAGAACTGCCCTCAATTGTAAAAGAGCGGCTTGACAGGGAGTTAAATTCCATTATTTCCAATGGATATGCCGTAATGTATATTATCGCCCAGAAGCTGGTGTGGAAGTCCAATGAGGACGGATACCTGGTAGGTTCCCGTGGTTCAGTAGGTTCTTCCTTTGCGGCAACCATGTCTGGTATCACGGAGGTAAATCCATTGCAGGCGCATTACCGTTGCGAATACTGCAAGTACAGCGATTTTGATTCGCCGGAGGTAAAGGCATTTTCCGGACGAAGTGGCTGTGATATGCCGGATAAAATCTGTCCGGTGTGCGGCAAAAAGCTGACAAAGGACGGATTTGACATTCCGTTTGAAACCTTCCTTGGATTTAAGGGAAACAAAGAGCCGGATATCGACTTAAACTTTTCGGGAGAATATCAGAGTAAGGCGCACGCCTACTGTGAGGTTATTTTCGGATATGGACAGACCTTCCGGGCTGGAACTATCGGTACGCTTGCGGATAAGACGGCATTCGGTTATATCAAAAATTATTATGAAGAGCGTGGAATCAGAAAGCGTAACTGTGAGATAGACCGGATTGTGCAGGGATGCGTCGGGGTACGGCGTACGACCGGACAGCATCCGGGAGGTATTGTCGTACTTCCGGTGGGAGAGGAAATCAATACCTTTACCCCGGTGCAGCATCCGGCAAATGATATGACGACCGCAACCGTCACCACACATTTTGATTACCACTCGATTGACCACAACCTGTTAAAACTTGATATTCTCGGACACGATGATCCAACCATGATTCGTATGCTTCAGGATTTGACCGGAATTGACCCGGTAACGATACCGCTCGACGATGAATCGGTCATGTCATTGTTTAAAAATACGAGTGCGCTTGGAGTGGAACCGGAGGATATCGATGGCTGCCCGCTCGGATGTCTGGGAATCCCGGAGTTTGGAACGGATTTCGCAATGCAGATGGTTATTGATGCCAAACCGCAGGAATTTTCCGATTTGATTCGTATATCCGGTCTGTCCCACGGAACCGACGTGTGGCTTGGAAATGCGCAGACCTTGATTGAACAGGGGTTGGCAACGATTTCAACTGCAATCTGTACGCGTGATGATATCATGATTTACCTGATTCAGATGGGACTAGAGAGTGAGCTTTCCTTTACGATTATGGAGTCCGTGCGAAAAGGAAAGGGTCTGAAAGAGGAATGGAAAACAGAGATGCGGGCACACGGCGTGCCGGAATGGTATATTGATTCCTGCTTGAAGATTAAGTATATGTTCCCGAAGGCGCATGCAGCGGCGTACGTTATGATGGCATGGAGAATTGCCTACTGTAAGGTATTTTACCCGCTTGCTTACTATGCAGCCTATTTTTCCATCCGTGCAACCGGATTTAACTATGAGATTATGTGTCAGGGAAGAGAACGGTTAGAGTACTTTAAAAAGGATTACGAGAGACGGAAAGATTCTCTTTCCAAGAAGGAACAGGATGTATACCGCGATATGAAAATCGTACAGGAAATGTACGCAAGAGGCTATGAATTTATGCCGATTGATGTCTATCGCGCAAAACCGGACCGTTTCCAGATTTTTGACGGAAAACTGATGCCGGCGTTAAATACGATTGACGGAATGGGAGACAACGCAGCCATTGCGGTAGCAGAGGCGGCAAAGGACGGAAAATTCCTCTCCAAAGACGATTTCCGCCAGCGGACAAAGGCGACAAAGACGGTTATCGATTTGATGGCAGACCTTGGAATCTTAGAGGATATGCCGGAGTCCAACCAGTTGTCTCTGTTTGATTTTGGTTAGAAGATAAAAATAAGGGGAGCATCACAGATAAACCAGTTTCAGGTTGTCTGTGATGCTCTCCCTTTTTACGCAGGCAGCGAGGAAAAAACAATTTTTATTCTGCCGTCGGTGCAAAGATTTCAAGCGCATCCGGTGTGCTAAGCGGTGCACGATAGATTGTTTCTGTGTAGAATTCCTTTGCATACACATAGGAAGAGGTGACGTTGATGGAATTATAAACGCCGTCTGCGAGCACCTCGTAATCAGACCCGTCCGTGCGGATACGGCAGAGAGCCGGATCATCGCCGTTCCGTGCAAAATAAATATAGTCGCCGCAGAGGTTGTAGGTGTCGAGGCGGTCTTCACAGAGAATCATTTTCTCTCCGGTTGAAAGGTCGACACGGGCAAGTGCATAGTTGTTGTCACAGTCCATGAAATAAGCAATTCCGTCTTCTGTGACGGTTGGCATAAAGCAGTTTCCACTATAAAAAGAAGAAGCAGAATCCGAAGCTGTATCAAGCTTCCAGATATTATGGTCACCTGTCAGTCCGTTATAGTAGAAATACTGTCCATCGGAATCACAGGGAAGAAACGCTTCTGGGGAGACAATGGCAGCATCCTCGCCGTCAATCCGTATCTTGGAAAGAACGGTGGAATTGTTCTTGTCGGAACGCAGATAGTAAAGATAATTGCCAATTAAGGATGCATCGCTGCACCGGCTGGAGTCTAATATTTTGACGCTGTCGCCGCCGGTTCGCCGGATGCGGCACAGACTGTTCGTGTTGATATTTAAGAATGAAAAAGCGGTATCGGGATCTTTTTTTTGATTATTACGAACATAGTATACGTAATTGGCATCTGCATTGATGGAGAGTGCGGTGTCGTCACAGAGCTTTTTGACATTGGAACCGTCACTGTTCATCGAATACAGCTTATTTTCGTCCGCTGGATTGGAAAAGAAGATGGTTCCGTCATTTTCACAGAAAAGCCCGGAGTTATAGAGGTTTCCCGCCACATTTCCGTTTACATACGTCTCATTGAACTTTGTTTTTTCGCTGAGATGGCGGTAGATGCCGAGTGCAGCTGCTATGGTAAGCAACAGAAAAAGAACCAAAAAAGGGGTCTTTTTTTTCATGGAAAACGCCTCATTTCTTTTACAAAAAATTTGTATTATTTTTACAGAAATTATAGCATTTTTACCAGTATTCTTGCAAGGGTGACTTGATATTCATACGTTAATATACTATAGTATAACTAGAATAAGATAAAAATTTTACGGAGAATATATGAGAGATTTAAAAGATTTACGCAAAGAGATTGATGCAGTAGACAAACAGATTGTGGAGCTGTTCCAGAAGCGGATGGGAATTGCCGAGGAAGTGGCAGAATATAAGATTTCCACCGGAAAAAAGGTGTTTGACAAGGAACGCGAGACAGAGAAGTTAAAGTCCTTAACGGTGCTTGGAGATAATGAGTTCAACCGGATTGGAATTGGAGAATTGTTTGAGCAGATTATGGCAGTGAGCCGCAAGCGCCAGTACCAGATGCTGACAGAGCATGGAATCTATGAAAAACCGGATTTTGCGCAGATTGAAGCACTTGATTACCACAATGCAAAAATTGTTTTTCAGGGAACCGAAGGTGCGTACAGCCAGCTTGCATTGAAAGAATATTTCGGACATGAAACCGATAGTTTTCATGTCGAGACCTGGCGGGATGCAATGGAAGCAATCCGTAAGGGAGAAGCAGATTATGCAGTGCTTCCGATTGAAAATTCCTCTGCAGGAATTGTTTCTGAAAATTACGACCTTCTGATTGAATATGACAATTGTATCGTCGGAGAACAGATTATTCCGATTGAGCACGCACTTTTAGGACTTCCGGAAGCGGAACTTTCTGATATTACGGAAGTGTATTCCCATCCACAGGCATTAATGCAGTGTGGCAGATATCTTGAAAATCACAGGGAGTGGGAAAAGCACAGCCTGAAGAATACAGCAGTTTCTGCATGCAAGGTAAAAGAGGATGCAAAGAAGAATCAGGCGGCAATCGCAAGTGAACTGACGGCAGAAATCTATGGACTGAAAGTGCTCGATGAGAAGATTCAGGACAGCCGGACAAATGCGACACGTTTTATCATTGTGACCGGCAAAAAGGTGTACACGAAGGCAGCACAGAAAATCAGCATCAGCTTTGAAATCCCACATGAAAGCGGTTCTTTGTACCGGATGCTTTCCCATTTTATCTATAACGGATTAAACATGAACCGGATTGAATCAAGACCGGTGCAGGGAAAAAACTGGGAGTATCGTTTTTTCATTGATTTCGAGGGAAATCTCGATGATGCCGCCGTACAGAATGCACTGCGCGGAATCAGAGAGGAAGCAATCCGTCTTAAGATTCTTGGTAATTACTAAAAAGGATAATGGGGGGAAAGATATGGCGATTCATACATTTGCAGCAATCTACATCGGGTCTTATGAGGTGAGTCTTAAGATATTTGAATTGTCTGCCAAGCATAAAATCCGGGAAATCGATTATGTCAGGAGCAGAGTGGAACTCGGAAGAGACGCTTATTCCATCGGAAGCATCGGGTATGAACTGGTGGAGGCACTCTGCGATACGTTAGAAGAATTCGGGACCATTATGAAGGGGTATCGTGTGGACGATTACCAGGCATATGCGGCAGCAGTTCTCCGGGATGTCAGCAACGAACTGTTTATCTTAGATCAGATTAAAATCCGCACCGGGCTTGACGTTCATGTGTTAAGCAATTCCGAGCACCGTTTTATCAGCTATAAGGCAGTTGCAATGCGCAGTGAATTTGAACAGCTGATTCAAAAGAGCGCAGCGGTTGTTGATGTCAGCGGAAGCGGTATGCAGATTACGATTTTTTCAAAGGGAAAGGTCATCACAACTGAGCATCTGGGTTTAAGCACAATGCGGATGCGGGAACAGCTCTCAAGAAAAAGTGTCAATCTTGCACAATATGAACTTCAGATAGAGGAGCTTGCTGAAAAAGAACTTGAGGTATTCCGTTCCATTTACATGGACGAGGTGGAAATTGAATACCTTGTGATTATCGGAGATTACATTACAGAATTGTTTCGCAAAGTTGAGAAAAATAAAGACGGTCATACGGTCAGCGTGAAAAAGTTTTCAAAACTGTTAGACAAGGTCTGCTGCAAGAGTCAGGAAGAGATGGCAGAAGAATTGGGGCTTTCAAGTGACCGGGACGGACTTTTCATTCCGTATCTGATGATTTTTAAGTGCATGGCGAAATATCTCGGGGCAAAGGAACTGTGGGCGCCGGGTTCGAACATCAGCGACGGAATTGCGTGTGATTATGCAGAAAAACATAATATCTATAAAGTGACGCATGATTTTGATGCAGATATTTTATCGGCAGCATGGAGTCTGTCAAACCGTTACAGAAGTTATTCGCCGCATATTGATGCCTTAACGCAGATGGCAACGCTTTTATTTGACACGATGAAGAATGTCCATGGGCTTGGCAAACGGGAGCGCCTGCTGCTTCAGGTGGCGGCAATCTTACATGACTGCGGCAAATATATCAGTTTTGCCAACGGACCGCAGTGCTCCTACGATATCATTATGGCGTCTGAAATTATCGGTCTGACGCATTTAGAGCGGGAAATTGTTGCAGAGACGGTGCTCTATAACACCCGTCCGCTGGGAGATTACGATGAGGTGTCCGATAAACTCGATAAAAACAGTTATCTTACCGTGGCAAAATTATCTGCAATCCTTCGGGTGTCCAATGCGATGGACAGAAGCCACAAGCAGAAGTTTAAGAATGTAAAGGCTGCCGTAAAGGGAAAAGAACTGGTGATTACGGTTGAGACAGAAGATGACATTGCGCTGGAAAAGGCTCTTTTTGAGGCAAAGACACTGTATTTTGAACACATTTTCAGTATCAAGCCGGTATTAAAGGAAAAAAGGGTTTACAATTCATAGGAGTGAGGAATATGGAGAAGCAGAAAGATTTTAAGAATCCGGAATATTATGAGAACAGGGAGTTAAGCTGGCTGAAGTTTGATGGCAGAGTGCTAAACGAGGCAAGGGATAAAAGTATTCCACTGCTGGAACGCTTGAAATTTGTCAGCATCACCTCATCAAACCTGGATGAGTTCTTTATGGTGCGTGTGGCATCGTTAAAAGATATGGTGCATGCAAACTATAAAAAGAAAGATATTGCGGGTATGACGGCGTCAGAGCAGCTTGCGGCAATCAACGAAAAGACAAGGGAACTGGTAGGATTACAGTACAGCACGTATAACCGGTCGTTAATTCCGCTGCTGAATAAGAATCATATTTATATTGTAGATGAGTTTGAAAAGTTGACGGAGGAACAGAGCCGTTTTGTGGACCGGTATTTTGAAGAAAATGTATATCCGGTACTGACCCCTATGGCAGTGGATGCATCCAGACCATTTCCGTTAATCCGCAACAAGACACTTAACATTGCAGCCCTTCTTTCCAGAAAAAAAGGCAAAGAGAAAAAAGAGGGCGAGGAAGTGGAATTTGCCACGGTTCAGGTGCCGAGTGTCCTGCCGAGACTCGTGCAGATTCCATCAAGTGAGCCGGAGGAGAAGACGTTTATCCTGTTAGAGCAGATTATTGAAAAAAATATTGATAAGCTGTTTTTAAGCTATGAGATTCGCTGTGCCTGCCCTTACCGGGTTATGCGAAATGCGGATTTAACCATTGACGAGGATGAGGCATCCGACCTCTTAAAGGAGATTCAGAAACAGTTAAAAATGCGTCAGTGGGGAGAAGTAATCCGGCTTGAGGTAGAAGAGGGGATTGATGAGACACTGTTGCAGTTTTTAAAGACAGAATTAAAAGTGGCAGAGGAGGATGTTTTTTCAATTGAAGGACCGATTGATTTGACCTTTTTGATGAAAATGTACGGAATGGAAGGCTGTGATGAACTTCGCTACAAGCCGTATACGCCGCAGCGGGTTCCACAGATTGAGCCGGGCAGCGATATCTTTGCAGCTATCCGAAAGGGGGATATTTTACTGCACCATCCATATCAGACATTTGATCCGGTAGTGGATTTTATCCGTCAGGCAGCGCTTGATAAAAATGTACTTGCAATCAAACAGACGCTTTATCGTGTCAGCGGTAATTCTCCAATTATTGCTTCTCTTGCGATGGCAGCAGAAAACGGCAAGCAGGTATCCGTTCTGGTGGAATTAAAAGCGCGTTTTGACGAGGAAAACAATATTGTCTGGGCAAAGAAGCTCGAACAGGCAGGCTGTCATGTTATTTATGGTCTGGTTGGACTTAAAACGCATAGTAAAATTGCACTTGTAGTAAGAAGGGAAGAGGACGGAATCAGACGTTACGTTCATCTTGGAACCGGAAACTACAATGATTCGACGGCAAAATTATACACGGATTGCGGAATCTTCACCTGTCAGGAGGCAATCGGAGAGGATGCTACGGCAGTGTTTAATATGCTTTCCGGTTATTCGGAGCCACTCTCCTGGAATGAGCTTGCACTTGCACCGTTATGGCTTCGCACCAAATTTATGCGCCTGATTGAACGGGAAACAAAACATGCGAGAGAGGGTAAACCGGCAAAAATTATTGCCAAGATGAACTCTCTATGTGATGCGGGAATTATTGCAGCTCTTTACGAAGCATCTGCGGCAGGGGTAAAAATTCAACTGATTGTGCGCGGAATCTGTTGCTTAAAGGTTGGAATTCCAGGTGTCAGCGATAATATTGAAGTGCGCTCGATTGTAGGAAACTTCTTGGAGCACAGCCGTATTTTCTATTTTTACAATGACGGAGAAGAAGAGGTGTATATGGGAAGCGCAGACTGGATGCCGCGTAACCTTGACCGTCGTGTGGAAATTCTTTTCCCGGTGCTTGATGAGAATATTCGCAGGCAGGTGATGCATATTCTGGAAGTGGAGCTTGAGGACAACACAAAGGCACACTTTTTACAGGCGGACGGAACTTATGAGAAGATGGATAAACGCGGAAAAGTGCTTGTAAATTCCCAGGAACAGTTTTGTAAGGAGGCGCTTGAGGCGGTTCCAAAACAGGATCATGTTTACAGAGAACGTGTGTTCATTCCGGCACAGCCGGCAGAATAGACCATAAGAAAAAAAGAGGGAGTGGGGGAAATGAGCCAGAAAATCTTGTTTGTGGATTTGGATCAGACATTACTGTGCGATGATAAGAGTATTTCTCAGAATAATCGTCAGGCGATTCAGAAGATGCTTGATGAGGGACATTATATTGCACTGGCAACCGGGCGTTCGGTGGAAAGCGGAAGACGTGTGGCGAGAGAACTGGGATTGTCGAGACCGGGCTGTTATATGATAGCATTTAACGGTGCAGTTTTATATGACTGTGCAGCGGATCGTACACTTATGATACGCTCCCTGCCGGTGGATGTGGTGCAGGAACTTTTTGAACGCGCCGCGCGTGCGGGAATCTATGCGCAGACTTATAACAGCACAGATGTTATCACAGTAAAACATACGAAGGAACTTGATTATTACAGAAGCCGTACACATTTGAATTATAAGCTGGTGCCAAACGTGCTGGATGCACTGGAGGAGGAACCGCAGAAGGTGCTGTTAATTGATTTGGAGCATCATGACAGGCTCGAGCGGTTTCAGAAGCGAAATCTTCATTGGGAAAAGGGAAAATGTAACAGCCTCTTTTCCTGTAGACAATATCTGGAATATTGTCCGCCTGATACGACAAAAGGAACCGGAGTGGAAGAACTGACGCGCATCTTAAATATGCCGCTTGACAGCACGGTGGCAGTTGGCGATGAGGAAAATGATATTTCCATGATACAGACGGCACATATTGGAATTGCCGTAAAAAACGGAATCCCGGAAATCAGGAAAGCTGCGGATTACGTGACGGAAAACGATAACAATCATGATGCAATTGCCGAGGTAATTGAAAAATTTGTTTTGTAGTTATGGGAGCGAAAAAGAGCAGAAGGGATTAGTTAGTACCTTTCTGCTCTTTCCCGGATATCTGAAAGGACGGAATAAGGGATATAGAGATGTCCGCGCCCCTTGCCCAGATGAATGGACGGCTTGTTGGAACCATGAAAATCAGAACCGCCGCTGATGAGCAGGTGATTCTGGGTTGCAATTTTTTTGACAAGCTGTTCTTCTCCGACCGTATAGGTGGAATATATGGCTTCAATTCCATCTAATCCTACGGCGGTCAGGTCATCAATCAATGCCTGAAGCCTTACAGAACTCATATGGTAGAGCAGTGGGTGTGCAAGGATAGCGACGCCACCAGCCTGATGAATGAGGGAAACTGCCTCCATGGGCGTGATTTTAAAACGTCCGACATAGCAGCGGCAGCCGTCTCCGATATATTTTTCAAAGGCTTCCTGGACACTTTTGATACAGCCGTGGTTGAAAAGAAAACGTGCAATATTGGCGCGTGTGATGACACTGTCTGGATTTTCTGCCCGGAGCGCTTCCATTGTGATGGAAAATCCTTCCTGGCGTAACGCTTCTAACATTTTTTCGTTGCGATTATCCCTGCATTCCCGGAATTCTTTTGTTTTCTGAATGAGAAGTTCATTGTCCGGGTTGATGTAAAGCCCTACGATATGAATTTCTTTTTCTCCGTAGGCGGTGGAAAGTTCAATGCCGGGAATCAGTTCGATGCCCGCCTGGCAGGCGATGGCAGATGCTTCTGCAACACCGAGGGTCGTATCATGGTCGGTCAGGGCAAAAGCGGAAAGTCCTGCATCTTTTGCGAGGAAGACAAGCTCAGATGGAGTGCAGGTTCCATCTGATGCGGTGGAGTGCACATGAAGGTCTACAATTCTTTGTTCCATAAAATCCTCCATTCTGCGCCACAAAGGCGCTTATGAATTTATCATAGCGGAAAACAGATGAAAAGTCAAAAAAGAGAGGTTATCGCTTGATGAAAGGAAGAGCAAGTGATAATATAGGGTAAAGAAAGAAAAACTGGAGGAAACAACTATGCAGCTGTTGACATTTTTACTTGGGGGAGTGGAATATGGGATGCCGGTCAGTGATGTGATGTCCATTGAAAACCGGATGGAGCCGCTTCGGATTCCGGATTCACCGCGGTACATTGATGGAATCATCAATCTTCATGGAAGTATCGTTCCGGTTTATAATCTTGCCGAAAGATTCGGGTGCAAAGGGGAACAGATTCATAATATTATCGTGTCGAATGTAGGCGGAATGAAAGTAGGGCTGGAAGTGGGCAGTGTCCATGAAATTATGGAAGCAGGAAGCTCGAGCGTGAATGCAATGCCGGAACTGATGAATTACACCCAGAATTTTTTCCGGGAGGTTGTTGCACGAGACAAAGCGTTGATAGGTGTTTTGGATGTCAATTCACTGATTACACAGGAAGAAAAAGAAGGAATCCGTAAACTGATTGATGACAATTCAAACCGTTAAGGTAGAAATTGAAATCCCTTGACAGATACACTTTACAATGATAAAGTGAAAAAAGGTATTTACACCAGAAAGTAGAAGGAGAGAAGATGAAAATGAAAATGAAAAGATTAAAAACGGTAGCAGTCATGCTTATGGCTGTTCTGGCATTGGGGTTATTTGGAGGATGTGGTATTTCTTTCGATGCAAGTGCATACATTAAGGCACTGCTTGACAACTCTTATAAAAATGACTCTGCTGAATTTGTAGCGCAGAAGATTGGAAGTGCAGAAGAGGCTTCTACGCTGTATGAACAGGGAATCGAATCTGAATTGACAGCATTACTTGCAGGAAATACAGTTTCAGATGAACTGAAAGATGAATATCGTCAGGTATTAAAAGATATCTTCAAAGCTGTAAAATACACAGTCGGGGATGCCGAGAAGCAGGATGACGGTTCTTATATTGTAACCGTAAACTATGAGCAGATGCAGATTTTTGGCGCCGCGATGGATTCCTACATGACCAAAGTGGAAGACATGACAAACGAGTGGACACAGGCAGAAGAACTTCCATCTGATGAAGAAATGTACGAGCAGATTTACACAACATTAAAAGATTGTCTGAAAGATGCTTTAAGTAATGCAACATATGCGGATGAGGCATCTGCAACCATTCGTGTGGAAATTGTAGATAATACCTATACACCGAACGACGATGATATTGCAAATCTTGAGAGTGTTATGTTTGATCTGGATGCAGTAAACTAAAACAGGAATACAGTATAAATTGTAAAAAACTGTTGACAGGAGTTTTGTTACGTGGTATAGTTTAATAGTTGTTAGAAAACAAAGTAGAGTATCCACTCTCACCGGAGCACCGGAAATGTATATTTCCCCCGTGTGACTCATGGTTCATATTTCAAAGTAGCACAAATAATTGTGTCTGGAAATAAAAGTGGATAGTCTGCCTATCCACTTTTTTTGATGCAAGACACAACAAAATTATTTGGAGGTGCAATACCATTAGCGACTTAATGATTAATGAACAGATCAGAGATAAAGAAGTTCGACTGATCGGAGAAAACGGAGAACAGCTTGGCATTATGCCGGCAAGAGAGGCATTAAAGCTTGCCGAGGAAGCAGAACTGGATCTGGTAAAGATTGCTCCGACGGCAAAACCGCCAGTGTGCAAGATCATTGATTACGGCAAGTATAAGTATGAGCTGGTCCGCAAGGAAAAAGAAGCAAAGAAAAAACAGAAGACAGTAGAACTCAAAGAGATTCGTCTGTCGCCGAATATCGATACCAACGATCTGAATACCAAGATGAACGCAGCAAAGAAATTCTTAAGCAAGGGCGATAAAGTGAAAATCACGCTGCGGTTCCGTGGACGTGAGATGGCTCACATGAACGCCAGCAAGCATATTCTCGATGATTTCGCAGAAAACCTTTCTGACGTGGCAGTCGTAGAGAAGGCACCAAAAATCGAGGGCAGAAGCATCAGTATGGTGTTGGCAGAGAAAAAGTAAATTATATTTAAGGAGGAACATATCATGCCAAAAATGAAAACAAGCAGAGCAGCTGCAAAACGTTTCAAATTAACAGGAACAGGAAAATTAAAGAGAAATAAGGCTTACAAGAGACATATCTTAACCAAGAAGACAACTAAGAATAAGAGAAATCTTAGAAAACCGGCTATGACGGATGCAACAAACGTTAAGAATATGAAGAAGATTTTACCATATTTATAGGATTCAGGGTTAAGGAGGAAGTAAGAAATGGCAAGAGTAAAAGGCGGTTTAGGCGCTAAAAAAAGACATAACAGAACTTTAAAATTAGCAAAAGGTTACAGAGGAGCTCGTTCTAAACAGTACAGAGTAGCAAAACAGTCTGTTATGAGAGCATTAACAAGTTCTTATGCAGGAAGAAAAGAGAAGAAGAGACAGTTCCGTCAGCTTTGGATTGCACGTATCAACGCTGCAGCAAGATTAAACGGAATTTCTTACAGCCAGATGATGCACGGCTTAAAGGTTGCTGGCGTTGACATCAACCGTAAGATGTTAGCAGAGATGGCAGTAAACGATGCTGCTGGATTTGCTGCATTAGCAGAGCTTGCAAAGAAATCTGTTGCTTAATTGAATGACAGAATGAAAACGAAAGGCACTTGGACAAGTTATTGTTCAGGTGCTTTTTTATGGGAAATTACTATAAAGTAACAAAACTCTTCACATTCTGCGTGCAACTTCTTGTTTGAATTGTCAGAAAAACAGGAAATGGATACTAAAATCGTAAAAACAAATTGACATGCGTCACAATATAATCTAAAATATTTTGAGGAGTGATAAAAAGGTACAGCAAAGGAGAAGAGTTATGAAAAGTAGCGTGACGAAGAGAATGGTACCGATTATTGTCGTGATATTAGCGGCCGTTTTTCTGGCAAATAATATTATGTCGGTTCAGATGCTCAAGAATGAGGTAAAAGAGCAGTGGATGATGGATGATTATAAACTAGTGGCGGCTTATGGGCAGGAAATGACAGATCTGGGGTATGACAGTACGGAAGAATATCAGATGTTCGTAGACAGAATTAATGACACCGGTGATTACAATTATGTCGTGTATATGGAGAATGTTGATGGTAAGGTGGTTGCGATTGCCCACAGTAATCCGGACAGAGTCGGGATTGTGCTGGAAGATGCGGGAAGCATAAAGGCGGTCAATGAAGGGATGACTTACATGGGATATTATACGGACCAGGTAAGCGGAAAGGAAACCATTGATCTTCTTGTTCCGGTTTCCGATAAGAATGGTGCACAAAAGGGTGCATTGAATATCGGTATTCCGGCGGATGATGCGACATTAAGCAGTATTCTTGTTACAACAATAGGAAAATTAAGTGCTGTGAGCATTATTTTGGCAGTAATTGTTATTATTCTGTTGATAGTGGGAATCCGTCTGATGTTACTTGCACCAATCAGCGCACTGGCACCGGAAATCCAACAGATGGCACAGTATAATCTTACAATGAAAAACCGGACTTTGATTGAACGATATGCAAAACGTCCGGATGAAATCGGACTGATAAGCACAAGCTTTTTGAATATGCAGGAAAAACTTACAGCAATGATTGCAAATATTCATGATGTTGCAGAAAAAATGATGGGACAGTCAGAGGAGCTTTCCAGAATCTGCACAGAAGTAAGCGACAGCAGTTCGCAGTTGTCAAAAACAGTGGAAGATGTGGCAGCGGGCGCAACGACACAGGCACAGCAGACAACCGAGGGAAGTGTGCAGGTGGGCAAGCTCAGTGACCTTATTGAAAACGTGGAAGAGAATATGGGACGGCTCTTTGAGGCGGCTGGTTCTGTGGAGACGATTGAACATCAGGGAGTAGAAGTGCTCGATGTTTTAGTGGACAAGACTTCTGCAAACAATGAAAATTCCAAACTGGTACACAGGGTAATGGAAGAGACAAGTGGACAGGCAGATAAGATTAAAGGTGCAAGTGAACAAATCCGTGGAATTGCATCCCAGACAAATCTTCTGGCATTGAATGCCTCTATTGAGGCGGCAAGAGCCGGAGAGGCGGGAAGAGGTTTTGCTGTGGTGGCAACAGAGATTGGAAATCTGGCACAGGAAACGAATCTTTTGACGAATGAGATTGAGGCAGTGGTACATGAGCTGCTGGATAAAATGAAGGAAGCAGTCGAGAACATTGCACTGATGGAACAGACAACGGTCGAGCAGAGCGAGAGCGTGGAACAGACAAGAAGTAAATTTGAGGAGATTACTTCGACAATCCTTCAGATGGAACAGAAATGCAATGTGCTTGCAGATTCCACTAAGGAAATGAAGGAGAGCCGCAAAAACATTATTGATGTTATTAATGATTTGTCGGCATTGTCAGAGGAGAATGCGGCATGTATGGAGGAGGCGTCTGCGTCTGTGAATCTGCAGAATACCTCCATTACGAAACTGGCGACCTCCGGTCAGGAAGTTGCGGTATTGGCGGAAGCGTTAAATCAGGAGATTGAAAAATTTACAATTGCATAAAAGTGGGAGAAAAGGGCGATGCCCCGAAGGATTACCGGAATTGTTTCCGGTAATCCTTCGGGGACATCATCTTTTTTTTATGAAATGTTTTGGAAAAATACAGGCTGTTGTCAAAGCCCAGAGAATTTGCTATCGCCGTAATGGAGAGGTCAGAGTGCTCAAGCAGATAGCATGCCTGTTTCAAGCGAAAGTCTGTCAGATATTCTTTTGGGGACTGCCCCAGTACTGTTTCAAAAGAGCGGAACAGATGACTTCTGCTGACACCCACATAGTCTGCAATGTCTTCCACGGTAATTGCATAGGAGTAATTGGAAGAAATATATTCAATTCCTTTCTGGACATAACTGTTGGTCGAATTGCGGCTTCCGGAGGAGGTTGCGCCGTGCAGAAACAATGCCAGCATGGTATAGAGACGACCGGTCATTTCCACAGCATGTTCAAATTCGTTGCCTCTTGCATCATAGATATGAAGAATCTGCCGGTGAATGGCATCGCCGGAGGGCGTATCTGCGATGATGGGATGGGATGGTGAAAAGTCCGTTGCTTTTAGAATCATGGAGGCGTCACTTCCGGTAAAACCGACCCACGCATATTCCCAGGGGTCACTGCGGTCGGCATAGTAGAGAACCTCGGTGTTGGGATAAACTAAAAAGCTGTCACCGGCGTGCAGGGCGTAGGTCTGACCGCCGACCTGGTAGAAACCATGGCCGCAGATGATATAGTGAATCAGGTAGTGATCCCGGATACCAGGGCCCCATTGATGCAGAGGGTCACATTTTTGAAATCCAACGTTATAGACGGAGAGGGAGACTAACTCCTTTTCCGTTACCTTATAGGAATTTTTATAATTTTTGTTCATGGAAATACTCCTTTAAAAAGTTTCCTATAATCTCCATTATAAAAAGAAAAAGCGGTGTGTGCAACATTTTTACATATAATTTATACATTTTTGGCTATACAATCCGGGCAGAATGAGATAAGATATAGTCATGTAAAAGGAAGTAAGATAGTTAGAAGAAAGGAAGAGGGAATATGGCAGTTTTAGTTACCGGAGGAGCCGGTTATATCGGTAGTCACACTTGTGTGGAGTTATTAAATGCAGGTTATGAAGTGGTTGTGCTTGATAACTTGAGCAACGCATCAGAGAAATCATTAGAGCGTGTAGAGAAACTGACGGGGAAGAAGGTTACCTTTTATAAAGGAGACATTTTAGACAGAACCATTTTACAGACAATTTTTGAAAAAGAAAAAATCGATAGCTGCATTCATTTTGCGGGACTAAAAGCAGTTGGGGAATCTGTAGCAAAACCATGGGAATACTATAACAACAATATCGCAGGAACTTTAACACTGGTGGATGAAATGCGAAAGAACGGCTGCAAGAATATCATTTTCTCTTCTTCAGCCACTGTTTACGGAGACCCGGCAGAGATTCCGATTACGGAAGAGTGCCCGAAGGGACAGTGCACCAACCCGTATGGCTGGACGAAATCCATGTTAGAGCAGATTTTAACCGATATCCAGAAGGCTGACCCGGAATGGAATGTGATTCTGCTCCGTTACTTTAACCCGATTGGTGCGCATAAGAGCGGTATGTTAGGGGAGAATCCAAACGGTATTCCGAATAACCTGATGCCGTATGTGACACAGGTGGCAGTCGGCAAATTAAAAGAACTTGGAGTGTTCGGCAATGATTATGATACGCCGGACGGAACAGGTGTGAGAGATTATATCCATGTGGTAGACCTTGCACTTGGCCATGTAAAGGCATTAAAGAAGATTGAGGAAAAAATCGGACTTGGCATCTATAATCTCGGAACCGGTCACGGCTACAGTGTATTAGACATTGTGAAGAACTTCGAGGAGGCAAATGGAGTAAAGATTCCATATGTGATTAAGCCGAGAAGAGCGGGAGATATTGCAACCTGCTATTGTGATCCGTCTAAGGCAGAGCGTGAACTTGGCTGGAAGGCACAGTACGGAATCCGCGAGATGTGTGAAGATTCCTGGAGATGGCAGAAAAATAATCCAAATGGATATGAGGCGTAAACCCGCAGGTTTTCGGGCAAAATTGACGTAATAATATATTTTTTTCAAAAAAAACAAAAAATATAAAAAAAGTACTTGCATTTTTTGTGAGAGGGTGTTATAGTATCACTTGTCCGGTTCATTGGTCAAGCGGTTAAGACGCCGCCCTCTCACGGCGGAAACAGGGGTTCGATTCCCCTATGAACTGCTTATCTCTGGCACAGAGATAAGAAATGGCTCGTTGGTCAAGCGGTTAAGACGCCGCCCTCTCACGGCGGAAACAGGGGTTCGATTCCCCTACGAGCTGCTCTATTCAAATAGAATAGCCCAACCCGAAAAGAACTGTCACGCAGGTGACAGTTCTTTTTTGCTTGCAAAATAATATTTCAAAAATCACAAAAACGTCACATTGCCATAAATTAACACACACAAAGCTCCTCTATGATAAGACCATAACAAAGAAACAGTTCAGAGAGGAGAACAAATAAATGTTAAACAAAACAAAGAAAAGAATTTTATCAATCCTGCTGGCAGGAACAGTTGCAGCGGTGCCGGCTTATCATATGACACTTCTGACAGCAGAAGCCGCATCTACAGACCAGAGCACAAGTGACAGCAGCACGAGTGACAGCAACGCAAGTCAGGGCGAAAAACCGGATGGAGAACCACCGGAGGAAGGCGCACCGGACGGAGCACCAGGCGATGGAACAGCGCCAAGCGGAGACGGAACCGCACCGAGCGGAGATGGAGCACCGGGCGGGGACGGAACTGCACCGGATGGAGAGCCGCCAGAGGGAGGCGCACCGGATGGAGCACCAGGCGGTGATATGGCAGGTGGAGCGCCGGGCGGCGGTTCCTCTTCAGCACCTACTGAGTATACAGCCGTGAATCATTATACAGAAGATACAACGGTAGAGGGGGAAACATTAGAGTCTACCGGAACAGACGAAAATGCAGTCTGGATTTCAGACGGAGCAACGGTAGGCTTCCGGAACATAGAGTTAAAACGTACCTCCGAGGACAGCACCGGAGGAGATAATTCCAGCTTTTATGGAGTCGGTGCAGGACTTTTAGTAACAGAAGGAACAGCATACATTGACAACAGTATGATTACAACAGATGCAGCCGGTGGTGCAGGTGTATTTGCTTACGGAGATGGTGTTGCATACGTGGCAGACACGACAATTCAGACCACGAAAGATACATCTGGTGGTATCCACGTGGCAGGTGGCGGTACGTTATATGCCTGGGATTTGAACGTGGAGACACAGGGGGCATCCTCCGCAGCCATCCGTTCTGACCGCGGAAGCGGAACTATGGTAGTAGACGGCGGAACTTACACTTCTAATGGAAGCGGTTCACCGGCAGTCTATACCACAGCAGACATTACTGTGCATGATGCTGCATTGACAGCGACCGGTTCTGAGGCAGTCTGCATTGAAGGATTAAATACACTTCGCCTGTTTGACTGTGATTTGACAGGAAATATGCCGGACAATGAACAGAATGACTGCACCTGGACAGTAATTTTATACCAGAGCATGTCCGGTGACAGTGAGGTCGGAAACAGTATCTTTTCCATGGAAGGCGGAAGCCTGACCAGCCAGAATGGTGGTTTATTCTATACCACCAACACAGAGTGTGACATTGTACTCTCCGGTGTACAGATAAATGCATCCGAGGATGATGATTTCCTGTTACAGGTAACCGGAAATACCAATGCAAGAGGCTGGGGAACAAGCGGTGCAAACGGCTCCCAGTGTACCTTTACCGGAATTTCCCAGGAGCTTGCCGGAGGAATTATCTATGACAGCATCAGCAGTCTTGATTTTTATCTGACAGATGGCAGTACACTGGCAGGTTACTTTGTGGATGATGAGACATGGGCAGGAGACGGCGGGGACGGTTACTGTAATGTTTATATCGATAGTGATTCCACCTGGACCGTAACAGCAGACAGCCTGGTAGACGCGCTTTACAACGCAGGAACCATTACAGATGAGGACGGAAATACCGTCACAATCAAGGGCGAGGATGGAACTGTTTATGTAGAAGGAAATAGTGCTTACACAATTACCGTTGCTTCCTATTCAACAGAGGACAACACTTCCGGTGCAGACACCATGACTTCTTGGAGCGATTATGAGGTAGCACGTCCGGCAGAGGTTGGCGGAACAGGAACTGTTTCCGTAGCAACCGATGAGACACAGGCAGCAGAGAATACAGACGCAAACGATAATACTGCAAATGCTGAGGAAACTGCGGATGCAGCACAGACAGAGGCAGAAAAGAAATCCAATGTCGTTCCGGTTGCAGCTGGCGTGGTAGTTGCAGCAGCCGTTGCAGGCGGTGTGGTAGCAGCCGTAAGAAAGAAGAAAAAGTAAGATGAAAACGGAATCCATGATAAAATGCTTGCATTCAGAAACAGAAAGTGGTAAAGTATATATGATACATGGTGACTAGATTGAGAGAGGGCATAAGTCCTCTCTCAATTCACGTTAAAAGGCAGACATAAGAGTCTGCCGGATGAAAACTGAATAAAGGAAGAAGGTGTAGATATGTCAAAACGTGAGGCGTATGAAGCGCGCACCGAAGAACTGATTACTCCCATTCTTGAGCGGATGCAGTTTGAACTGGTAGATGTGGAGTATGTAAAAGAAGGCGCAACCTGGTATCTGCGGGCTTATATTGACAAGGAAGGCGGTATCACGGTAAATGACTGTGAGGCAGTCGCAAGGGAAATGAATGAAATTCTCGACAGAGAGGATTACATTGAGGAATCGTATGTATTTGAGGTGAGTTCCCCGGGGCTTGGCAGACCATTAAAGAAAGAAAAGGACTATGCACGCAGTATGGGAAAGGAACTTGAAATCCGGACCTATCGTGCAATTGACAAAAAAAAGGAATTTTACGGAATCTTAACATCATATGATGAGAAAACCGTAACGATAGAGACAGAAGATGGAAGCGAGCTGACATTGGAGAAAGCAGATATTGCGCTGATTCGACTGGCATTTGATTTTTAATAGAAAGAACGAGAAGAAAGTCCGTGAATACGGCAGAATGGAGGAAAAAATGAGCAGTAATAACGAGTTGTTGGAGGCACTTACCATATTGGAACAGGAGAAGAATATCAGCAAGGAAACATTGCTTGAGGCAATTGAAAATTCCCTTGTGACAGCCTGCAAGAACCATTTTGGAAAATCAGAAAACGTAAAGGTAAATATTGATCCGCAGACCTGTGAATTTCAGGTATATCAGGAGAAAACGGTTGTTGAAACCGTGGAGGACCCGGTAGAGCAGATCAGTCTTGTAAATGCCAAAATGATTAATTCCAAATATGAGCTTGGCGATGTGGTGAACGTGGAAGTAAAGTCCAAGGAGTTCGGACGCATTGCAACACAGAATGCCAAGAACGTGATTTTACAGAAGATCCGTGAGGAAGAGCGCAAGGTTTTATTTGACCAGTACTACAGCAAAGAGCGCGATGTGGTAACGGGTGTGGTACAGCGTTACATTGGCAGAAATGTCAGCATCAATCTTGGAAAAGTAGATGCTATCCTGACTGAGAATGAACAGGTAAAGGGTGAGGTATTCCAGCCGACAGAACGCATCAAACTTTATATCCTGGAAGTAAAATCCACCTCCAAGGGACCGAAAATTCTGGTATCAAGAACACATCCGGAACTGGTAAAACGCCTGTTCGAGTCTGAGGTAACAGAAGTAAAAGAGGGAATCGTAGAAATTAAAGCGATTGCGCGTGAGGCAGGAAGCCGTACCAAGATTGCTGTATGGTCAAATGACCCGGATGTAGACCCGGTAGGAGCCTGCGTTGGTATGAACGGCGCCAGAGTCAATGCTATCGTAAATGAGCTTCGCGGAGAAAAAATTGACATCATTACCTGGAATGAAAATCCGGCGATGCTGATTGAGAATGCGTTAAGCCCGGCAAAGGTTATTTCCGTTATCGCGGATGCAGAAGAAAAATCTGCAAAGGTAGTTGTTCCGGATTATCAGTTATCCCTTGCAATCGGAAAAGAGGGACAGAATGCAAGACTTGCAGCCCGTCTGACCGGATTCAAGATTGATATCAAGAGTGAGACACAGGCGAGAGAGTCCGGTGAGTTCTATGATTATGAGAATGAGTACGAGGACGATTACGAAGAAGAAAACGGAGCTTACGAAGAGGAGTCTTACAGCGAAGAAAATTATGAGGAGGCTCCGAAGGAAGAATATGACGAATAAGAAAATTCCGATGCGTCAGTGCATTGGCTGTCAGGAAATGAAAGCCAAAAAGGATATGATTCGGGTGATAAAGACCGCATCCGAAGACGGTTTGGAAACAGAGTTTATTTTGGATACGACCGGAAGAAAAAACGGCAGGGGTGCATATATCTGTCCAAACAGTGACTGCCTGAAAAAAGCCATCCGTTCCAAAGGACTTGAGAGAGCCTTTAAAATGCCGGTGCCAAAGGACGTATACGAAATGCTGACAAAGGAGATGGAAGAACTTGAAACCAGATAAGGTATTATCCATGTTAGGCATTGCAGCGAAATCCGGCAGTGTGGCGAGTGGAGAGTTTTCTACGGAGAAGGCGGTGAAAGAGGGAAAGGCATGGCTTGTGATTGTTGCGGGTGATGCATCCGACAACACCAGAAAGATGTTTGCGAATATGACTGAGTTTTATGACGTTCCCATGTATGTCTATGCAGATAAGGAAACACTCGGACATTTTATCGGAAAAGAATTCCGGGCATCTTTAGCGGTCACGAATGAAGGCCTGGCACGTTCCATCGAGGAAAAATTAAAACAGACAGTAACAACTGAATAATGGAGGAATCAGGATATATGGCAAAAATGAGAGTCTATGAACTCGCAAAAGAGTTAGGGATTGAAAATAAACAGATGTTAGAGTTTTTAAATACGAAAGGATTTGCAGTGACATCTGCAAGCAGCGGAGTGGAAGAGGATGCACAGAATCTTGCGCGTGGCAAATTCGGACGTAGGGCAGAGGCGCCAAAGGCGGAATCGGTAAAAGCGGAAGCACCGAAGGCAGAGGCACCAAAGGCAGAACAGCCGAAAAAAGACGAAAAAACAGAACCGGCAGCGACAGATGGACAGAAAGGTGCGGACCGCCCGAAGAAAAAATCAAGTATAACAGCGGTTTTTAATGCGCAGTATAGTAAACAGGGAAACAGACGTCCGGGACAGGGAGGAAACCGTCCGCAGGGAGGCAATAACCGTCCGGGACAGGGAGGAAACCGTCCGCAGGAGAACCGTCAGGCAAGACCGCAGACATCCGGCTATGATGTGCGCAAGGCATTTGAGCGTGCGATTAATCCGGAGGCTGCAAAGGCAGCAGAAGAGGCTGAAAAGCGCGCACAGGAAGCAAAACGCCTTGCAGCAGAGAAACAGGCAGCAACACCGGAAAAACAGCCGCAGCAGGCAAAACCGGTTGAAAATGTGTATGCAAACATGGAGCCGCCAAAGCAGACAAAGCCGGTTGAAAATGTGTATGCAAATATGGCACCGGAGAACATTCCGTCAAGAGACCGTGGAAACACAGACCGCAGAAATGGTGGTCAGAATCGTTCCGATGACAGAAGAAACGGACAGAATCGTTTTGATGACCGCAGAAACGGCGGACAGAACCGTTCCGATGACAGAAGAGGAAACAGACCATACGGAGACCGCCCGGCAAGAGGAGACGGCAGAAACGACGGCGGTAGACCATTCCAGAACGGAAGACCGGGTGACCGCGGTACTAGACCAGGTGGAAATGGACAGCGTCCGGATGACAGAAGAAACGGTCAGGGAGGAAACTTCCGCGGAAGAGACGGCGGTAATTTCCGTAATGATGGTAATGTTCGTAATGATGGCAATTTCCGTGGTGATGGAAACGGACGCCTGAATCGTGAAATTGACAAGTTCAATAAAGAATCTGCATCTATGGTAACGGAGGAAATCCGCGGAAAAGAAACCAGAGAACGACAGAACGATAGAAATAAGAACAATAAACAGCGCGGAGATTATGATGCACTCGGCAGCAAGAAGCAGGAACGTTTCGTAAATCTTGAGAAGAACGGCGGCAAGAAGAAACCGGTTCAGCAGCCACAGCCGAAACAGGAAGAGGATGTGATCCGCACCCTTGTACTTCCGGAGAAGATGACAATCAAAGAATTGGCAGATAAGATGAAGATTCAGCCGTCTGTGATTGTAAAGAAGCTCTTTTTAAAGGGTACGATGGTAACGGTAAACCAGGAAATCGAATACGATACCGCAGAGGAAATTGCACTGGAATTTAACTGCATCTGCGAGCCGGAAGAAAAAGTTGACGTAATCGCAGAACTCTTAAAAGAGGAAGAAGATCCGGAAGATACCCTTGTTCCACGTCCGCCGGTTGTCTGCGTTA
This sequence comes from uncultured Roseburia sp., assembly GCA_958420225.1. Taxonomy (GTDB): domain Bacteria; phylum Bacillota; class Clostridia; order Lachnospirales; family Lachnospiraceae; genus Roseburia. The sequence goes on from CATZIT010000001.1 coordinate 152,297, forward strand.
TGGGACACGTTGACCACGGTAAGACCTCCCTGCTGGATGCAATCCGCTCTACAAGAGTGACAGACCGCGAGGCAGGTGGTATTACACAGCATATCGGAGCATCCGTTGTCTCCATCAATGGTCAGAACATCACGTTCCTGGATACACCGGGACACGAGGCATTTACCGCAATGCGTATGCGTGGTGCAAACTCTACCGATATTGCAATTCTTGTAGTAGCAGCAGACGATGGTGTGATGCCGCAGACAGTAGAGGCAATCAACCATGCAAAAGCAGCAGGAGTTGAAATCATTGTTGCAATCAACAAAATTGATAAGCCGAGTGCTAATATTGAGCGTGTAAAACAGGAGTTATCAGAGTATGAACTGATTCCGGAAGACTGGGGCGGAAGCACGATTTTCTGTCCGGTATCTGCACATACCAAAGAAGGTATCGATAACCTGTTAGAGATGATTCTTCTTACCGCAGAGGTATTAGAGCTTCGTGCAAATCCGAACCGTCATGCGCGTGGTCTTGTTATTGAGGCACAGTTAGACAAAGGTCGTGGTGCCGTTGCAACCGTTCTGGTACAGAAGGGAACCTTAAAAGTCGGTCAGCCGATTGCGTGCGGAAGCTGTTATGGTAAAGTACGTGCGATGATTGATGACCAGGGAAGACGTGTCAAGGAAGCAGGACCGTCTATGCCGGTTGAGATTTTAGGACTTTCTTCCGTTCCGGAGGCAGGTGAAACATTTGTTTCCACGGAAACAGATAAAGAGGCAAGAGCATTTGCAGAGACTTATATTTCCGAAGGCAAGAATAAGCTGATTGAGGATACCAAGGCAAAGATGTCCTTAGACGATTTATTCTCCCAGATTCAGTCCGGAAATGTAAAAGAACTGAATATTATTGTAAAGGCAGATGTACAGGGTTCTGTAGAGGCAGTAAAACAGAGTCTTGTGAAGCTGTCCAACGAAGAAGTAGTGGTAAAAGTAATCCACGGCGGTGTAGGTGCAATCAACGAATCCGATGTTATCTTAGCATCCGCATCCAGCGCAATCATCATTGGATTTAACGTTCGTCCGGATCCGACTGCAAAGGTAACGGCAGAGCGTGAGAATGTAGATGTACGTCTTTACAAGGTTATCTACAATGCCATCGAGGATGTGGAGGCTGCCATGAAGGGAATGCTTGATCCGGTATATGAGGAGAAAGTTCTCGGTCATGCAGAAGTACGCCAGATTTTCAAGGCATCCGGTGTCGGCAACATTGCAGGTTCCTATGTGCTTGACGGTGTATTCCAGCGTGGATGCAAGGTTCGTATCTCCCGCGAAGGCAAACAGATTTTCGAGGGCGATTTAGCTTCCTTAAAGCGTTTCAAGGATGATGTCAAAGAGGTAAGAGCCGGATATGAGTGCGGACTTGTATTTGACGGATTTAATGATATTGCAGAACTCGATGTGGTAGAGGCTTACACAATGGTGGAAGTGCCAAGATAGAGTTTGAAAGGGCAGGAATGAGAAAGAACAGTATAAAAAATACCAGAATCAATGGTGAAGTTTTGCGGGAATTAAGCAACATCATCCGCGGGGAAATCAAAGACCCGCGGATTGCACCGATGACCAGCGTGGTTGCTGTGGAGGTTGCTCCGGATTTAAAAACCTGCAAGGCATATATCAGTGTCCTCGGCGATGAAGAGGCACAGAAAAATACTCTGATTGGTCTGCGCAGTGCAGAAGGCTATATCAGAACCAAACTTGCGAAGAGTATCAACTTGAGAAATACACCGGAAATCCGTTTTATTCTCGACCAATCCATCGAGTACGGAATCCGGATGTCCAAGATGATTTCGGATGTAAACAAGGATTTGAATGAGAACCCGGAGACTGAGACCGAAGAAGAAGGGGAATAAAAAGTGACAAATCTGGATGATTTTCTGAAAGGGGCGGGAACCGTTGCCATTGCCGGTCATATCAGACCGGATGGCGACTGTGTGGGTTCCTGTCTTGCCACCTACAATTATATCAGAACATACTATCCGCAGATTGCGGTGGATTTGTATTTAGAGCCGATTCCAAACATTTTTAAATTTTTGGCGCGTTCGGAAGAAATCAAAAGCGAGTATCCGGAAGGGAAACGTTATGATTTATTTATCGCGCTCGACTGTGGGGACACCGGAAGACTTGGAAATGCGGCAGGGTACTTTGAAACAGCAAGGAAAACAGTCTGCGTGGACCATCATATCAGCAATCAGAGCTTCGCGGATGAAAATTATATTTTCCCAAAGGCAAGTTCTGCGAGCGAACTTATTTTTGACCTGCTGCCAAAGGAGCGCTTAACCAAAGAACTTGCGGAGTGTCTTTATACCGGAATTATCCATGATACAGGTGTATTCCGTTATTCCTGTACTTCTAAGGCAACGATGGAAAAAGCAGGCATGCTGATGGAGCTTGGGATTGATTATCCTAAAATTATTGACGACACATTTTTTGCAAAAACATACGAACAGAACCGCATCATGGGGCTTGCGTTGCTAAAAAGCAAACTGCATCTGGATGGAAAATGTATTTCAAGCATTATCACAGAGGCGGAAATGAAAGAATACGGTGTTTTGCCAAAGCATTTAGACGGAATTGTAAGTCAGCTTCGTGTCACAAAGGATGTGGAGGTTTCCATCTTTTTGTATGAGACCGGAGACGGCAGCTTTAAAGTGAGTGCGCGGTCTGCTTCTTATGTGGATGTGGCAGCGATTGCCATGAAATATGGCGGCGGCGGTCATGTCAGGGCGGCTGGATGTTCCGTGACAGGTGAACCGGAAGACATCGTGGAAAAATTTGTGGCAGAAGTGGCAGAGCAGATATGATTAGCGGAATTATCAATGTATACAAAGAAAAAGGATATACTTCCTTTGATGTCGTAGCAAAATTAAGAGGCATCTTAAAAACAAGAAAAATCGGACACACAGGGACACTCGATCCGGATGCGGAGGGAGTGTTGCCTGTGTGTCTTGGCAAAGCAACAAAAGTCTGTGACCTCCTGACAGATAAGAGCAAGGAATATGAGGCAGTCATGCTTCTTGGAATGACAACCGATACGCAGGATATCACAGGAACGGTGCTTAGCGAAAAGCCGGTAAATGTGACAGAGGAAGCGGTGAGGGAGGCCGTGCTTTCCATGCAGGGAAGCTACAACCAGATTCCTCCGATGTACTCTGCACTGAAAGTAGATGGAAAAAAACTGTGTGATCTGGCAAGAAGCGGCGTAACGGTGGAGCGTGCGGCAAGAGAAGTGATGATTCATGAGATTGAGATTCTTTCCATGGAACTTCCGCGCGTGAAAATGCGGGTGTACTGTTCAAAGGGAACCTATATCAGGACATTGTGTCAGGATATTGGTGAAAAACTGGGATGCGGTGCCTGTATGGAAACGCTGCTTCGCACAAGAGTTTCCGAATTTGTACTAAAAGATGCGCTGAAATTGGCACAGATTGAGGAAGCGGTAAAGAAACAGGCGAAAGAGCTGCCGCCTGAACAGTGGACAAGCAGTACGTTTGACTTTATAAAACCGGTAGATTCGGTGTTTCTGGCGTATGAAAAGGCGACGGTGAAGAAAGAATATGAAAAACTTCTTTATAATGGAAACCGTCTGAAGGAAAAATTCTTTATGGAAAAGACGATGCAAAAAAGTCCACTGCGCATTTACGATGAGGCGGGGCAGTTTATCGGAATCTATGAGTATATGCCGGAAAGAAGAGATTATAAACCAGTGAAGGTGTTTATGGGATCATGAAATATATCAGGAATACAACCGATTTTCAAATCGGGGAGCCAACAGCTTTAACTGTCGGAAAATTTGACGGGCTTCACAGAGGGCATGAGCTTTTAATGGAGAAGCTGGCGCAGAAAAAGGCAGAAGGATTAAAGGCAGCAGTGTTTACCTTTGATATTCCCCCGAAACAGAATATTGAAAAAAAAGACAGTCAGGTAATTACGACAAATGAAGAAAAAATGCACCGGATGGAGCAGATGGGAATCGACTACCTGGTAGAATGTCCGTTTACGCCGGAAATTATGAGTATGGAGGCAGAAGATTTCCTGAAAAAAATGGTGGAGCAGTTACAGGTGCACTGTTTTGTTGTTGGGGAAGATTTTCATTTCGGACATAACAGGCGTGGTGATTTCCATATGTTGCAGGAATATGCAAAAACGTATGGATATGAGGTCGTTGTCCTGAAAAAAATAAAAGAAGACGAGCGTGATATCAGCAGTACGTTTGTGCGGGAAGAAATTGCAGCGGGAAATATCGAAAAGGCAAATCATCTGCTTGGATACCGCTATTTTATCACCGGTGAAGTGGAGCATGGAAAACGGATTGGAAGAACCATCGGGATTCCGACGGTGAATCAGATTCCACCCAGAGAAAAATTATTGCCTCCGTTTGGCGTTTATGTGACAGAAGTGTGGATTCATGGAAAATCTTACCGCGGCGTGACAAATGTCGGATGCAAGCCGACAATAGAGGGCATCCGTCCGGCAGGGGTGGAGACGCATCTTTTGGACTTTGCGGAAGATGTATACGGACAGACGATTACCGTGGAATTTCTGCACCAGATTCGCAGGGAACATAAATTTGAATCTATTGAAGCGTTGAAGCAGCAGATGCAATGCGATATCGCGGAAGCCGCCCGTTATTTTGAAAATATTACATAAATGTTACAACTTTATGTTGACATTGTAAAATATGATTGTTATACTCGAAAAAGGGATTTAATAACATGAAAAGTTTCACACGCAGGAACGGAGATTAGCATGAAAGCGAGAATGATAAAAGTAGCAGGCTTATTGCTTGCAGGAACGCTTGTTTTTTCAACTGCATATATGGGTAGAGGGCTGACCGAGGCAGAGGCGGAAACCATCGAAACAGATGGAACCGGAAGCGCAGGTGTCGCTGCTGCATTTGAGGATGAAATGCAGGCATATTCCGGAATAGACAATGGGGGGCGTGCCGGAATTGCAGAGACTTTTTCGCAGAGTCTTAACAGCGCAGAGATAACTGCAGCGCAGGTGTCTGAGATGAATGCAGGAAAGACTGCTTCAGGTCAGGAAGAAGAGGAACAGACCACAGAGGAGACGACCACAGAGGAGACGACAATCTGCGGTTATACGAATCTTGGAATCGCAAGTGTAGATGGAAACCTTAACGTGCGGGAAGGTGCCGGAACAGAATACGAGGTTGTCGGCAAGATGCAGAATAATGCCGGCTGTGAAATCCTTGGAGTAGAGGGAGACTGGACAAAGATTCAGTCCGGAAAAGTAACCGGATATGTAAGCTCGGAATTCCTTGTTTCCGGCGACGATGTAGTGGCGCTTGCGGATGAGGTAAAACAGACCATTGCAACGGTAAAGGAAGGAACGGTTACATTATTTGTCCGCGAGGACGCAACGACGGATTCCGAAGTCGTGACCATGGTGCCGGATGGAGAAGAACTTGAGGTACTTGAGATGTTAGATGGCTGGGCAAGAGTCGCAGTGGATAATGATGAGGGATATGTCTGCACCGATTATGTAGAGATTTCCACACAGCTTCCGAAGGCGCAGACACTCACCGAGCTTCAGTATGGACAGGGTGTATCGGATGTCCGCGTTGATTTGGTACAGTATGCGCTTCAGTTTGTCGGTAATCCATATGTATGGGGCGGCACAAGCCTTACAAACGGAGCAGACTGTTCCGGATTCGTACTCAGTGTATTCGCAAATTATGGAATTTCACTGCCGCATCACTCCGGTTCCCAGGCAGGATGCGGTACAAAGATTTCAAGCTCTGAGGCAAGACCGGGAGATTTGTTCTTCTATGGAAACGGAAGCACGATTAACCACGTTGCAATCTATATCGGAAACGGACAGGTTGTGCACGCAAGCTCTCCGTCCTCAGGAATCAAGATTTCCAGTGCGTTTTACCGTACACCGTTAAAGGTTGTGAACATCCTGGGAAACTAAAATTTACTATTTACAGTATGGCTTTTATATGCTATACTGACCAAGTATGAATTTAGCCCGTATTCGGTGGATGGACACTCCGACCTTCTGCTGAGTATCCAAAGATTTTGGGCGATTATTATAATTTTAAAGGAGGATCATAAACATGATCGCAAAGGAAAAGAAACAGGCTATTATCGCAGAGTATGGCAGAACAGCAAACGACACAGGTTCACCGGAAGTACAGATTGCAATCTTATCTGCACGTATCGAGGAACTGACAGCTCATTTGAAAGAGAACCCGAAGGACTTCCATTCTAACAGAGGTCTGTTAAAGATGGTAGGACAGAGACGTCGTTTATTATCTTACTTAAAGCAGGTCGACATCGAGAGATATCGTTCTTTAATCGAGCGCTTAGGTTTAAGAAAATAAGTAGTAACCAGCAGAGGAGGTGTCCGGGAGACCGGATGTCCTCCTCTTGTCATGCAGAACAAAAGCTGCATGACGATAAGAAAAGACAGCCCGGCGGAGCACAATCCGAGACCACTGAAAAGAATAAGGTGACCTAAGACACATATTTTTTTCAGTAGTTTCGGGGCATCCGCCGCAGGAAAAGGAGAAATGATATGTATAAAAGTTTTTCAATGGAACTGGCTGGAAGAACGCTGACTGTAGACATCGGAAGAGTATGTGCACAGGCAAACGGAGCAGCTTTGTTAAAATATGGTGAGACAACCGTATTATCAACCGTAACCGCTTCTGACAAGCCGAGAGACGGAGTAGATTTTTTCCCGTTAAGCGTGGAATTTGAAGAGAAAATGTACGCAGTAGGTAAGATTCCGGGAGGCTTTAACAAGAGAGAGGGAAAGGCATCTGAGAATGCAATCCTTACTTCCCGTGTTATCGACCGTCCGATGCGTCCGCTGTTCCCGAAGGATTACCGCAATGACGTAACCATCAACAACATGGTAATGTCTGTTGACCCGCAGTGCCGTCCGGAAATCGTGGCAATGCTTGGAGCAGCACTTGTAACAACCATTTCAGATATCCCATTCGATGGACCGTGTGCTATGACCCAGATGGGAATGGTAAACGGTGAGTTTATCGTAAACCCGTCTCAGAAGGACTGGGATAACGGAGACTTAAAGCTTACAGTTGCATCCACCGCTCAGAAGGTAATCATGATTGAGGCTGGTGCAAATGAAATCCCGGAAGAGAAGATGTTAGAAGCAATCTACAAATGTCATGATATTAACCAGACCATTATTGCATTCATGAACAAGATTGTAGAGGAAGTCGGCAAGAAAAAGCATGAGTATACAAGCTGTGCAATCCCGGAGGAAATGTTTGCAGCCATCCGCGAAATCGTAACACCGGAGCAGATGGAAGAGGCAGTTTTCACCGACGAGAAGCAGAAGAGAGAAGAGAACATCCGCGAGATTACCGAGAAGCTTGAAGAAGCTTTTGCAGATAAAGAGGACTGGCTTGCAGTTCTTGGCGAAGCAGTTTACCAGTATCAGAAGAAGACGGTCCGCAAGATGATTTTAAAAGACCACAAGCGTCCGGATGGACGTGCCATCAACCAGATTCGTCCGCTGGCAGCAGAAGTGGATTTGATTCCGAGAGTTCATGGTTCTGCAATGTTTACACGTGGTCAGACACAGATTTGTGATGTTGTAACACTTGCACCGCTTTCTGAGGTTCAGAAGATTGACGGATTAGATGAGAATATTACAACCAAGAGATATATCCATCAGTATAATTTCCCGGCATATTCTGTAGGTGAGACAAAGGTTTCCCGTGGACCGGGACGTCGTGAGATTGGTCATGGAGCTTTGGCAGAGCGTGCGCTGATTCCGGTACTTCCTTCTGAGGAGGAGTTCCCGTATGCAATCCGTGCCGTATCCGAGACCTTTGAGTCAAACGGTTCTACTTCCATGGCATCTACCTGTGCATCCTGCATGGCACTTATGGCAGCAGGTGTTCCGATTAAGTCTATGGTGGCAGGTATTTCCTGCGGACTTGTAACCGGTGATACCGATGATGATTACATCGTCCTTACCGACATTCAGGGATTAGAGGATTTCTTCGGAGACATGGACTTCAAGGTAACCGGTACTCATAAGGGCATTACAGCTATCCAGATGGATATCAAGATTCATGGTCTGACCAGACCAATCGTAGAGGAAGCAATTGCTAGAACCAGAGAGGCAAGACTCTACATTATGGATGAGGTAATGTCCAAGGCAATTTCTGAGCCGAGAAAAGAAGTTGGACAGTACGCACCGAAGATTATCCAGATTCAGATTGACCCGGCAAAGATTGGTGATGTGGTTGGACAGAGAGGAAAGACCATCAACGAGATTATCGATCGCACCGGCGTTAAGATTGATATTACCGATGACGGCGCTGTATCTGTTTGCGGAACAGACGCAGACATGATGGCAAAAGCCGTAGATATGATTAAGATTATCACCACAGATTTCGAGGAAGGTCAGATTTTCACCGGTACTGTGGTAAGCATCAAAGAGTTTGGTGCATTCTTAGAGTTCGCACCGGGCAAAGAGGGAATGGTTCACATTTCCAAGATTGCAAAAGAGCGCATTAACCGTGTAGAGGATGTGCTTACATTGGGAGATACCGTAAAAGTTATCTGCCTTGGAAAAGACAAGATGGGAAGAATCAGCTTCTCTATCAAGGATGTTCCGGAAGAAGCATAAAAGATTTTGAGTAAGAAAGACCACCTGGGAAACCGGGTGGTCTTTTTGCTCTATAGGAAACTTTATCAGGCGCACAATTTATTGACCTTATAGCCGAACAGACACGTTTTTTTAAGGATAGAATAAGATGGAAGAAAAGGATTTTTTATGGAACGGGTCAAACGTCTGATTCATACAGATTATGCATATAAAATGGGACTGTCCGGGAAGAATGTTACCGTGGCGGTCATGGACACCGGAGTGGCGCCGCATCCGGATTTAGAAGGAAGGATTCTTGCATTTAAAGATTTTTTTCAGAAAAGAGAGGGTGCATATGATGATAACGGGCATGGAACCCATATTTCGGGCATTATTGCGGGAAACGGAAAAATGTCAGAAGGGGGACGTTACAGCGGGGTTGCGCCGCGCAGTAATCTGGTGATGTTAAAGGTATTAGACGGCGGCGGAAATGGAAATACGGAAAAAATGCTGCAAGGAATCGACTGGATTTTGAAAAACCGCAAGGCGTATCATATCCGGCTATTAAATATTTCCGTCGGAATGCTTCCGTCTGCGGGAAAGAGGGAGCAGCAGGATTTACTTGCAGCGGTGGATGAACTTTGGAATCAGGGCGTCATGGTTGTGGCGGCTGCCGGAAATAACGGACCCGGTGAGGAGACGGTCACGATTCCGGGAATTTCGAGAAAAGTACTTACGGTGGGGAGCAGTGACGATGAGGAAACAGAAAAAAACAGACGAACCCTGCTGCCGGGCTACAGCGGCAGAGGACCAACGAGATGCTGTATTATCAAGCCGGAAATCTTAGCGCCCGGAACCGGTATCGTAAGCTGCAGCCGGGATCAAAAAGGCTATACTATCAAAAGCGGCACTTCGATGGCGGCACCGGTTGCGGTGGGCGCGCTGGCGCTGGCGTTTGAGAGACTGCCGGATTTTTCACCCACGGAGATGAAGCTGCGGTTATATGAGCGTGCATATCCGAGAGGGGAACAGATAGGGAGAAAATGCTGGGGAATGATTCATGCAGATCACCTGGTGAGAATTTGACTTTTTCTGGAAAAATAAGTAGAATAGACTTTATATCACAAAGGGGGAGACACATATGAAGAAAATTGCACATCTGATTCTGGGGCGTTTTTTTATCGTAGCACTTTCGATTATCTTACAGGTAGTCTGGATGAGTCTTGTGTTGTGGCAGTTCAGCTATCAGTTTACGTATGCAAACCTTGGTATCAGGATTCTGGCAATTATTCTGGTGCTTGTCATTGTCAACCGATGGATTAACCCGGCAAACAAGCTTTCCTGGACATTTTTAATCTTATTGTCACCGGTGTTTGGTATGTTAGTCTATTTTATTTTTGGAAGGTCAGGGCTGACAAAGCGCACGGCACAGCGGATGGATGCGGTAAACCGTGAAGTGGCGGCGGTGCGCAGGCAGGAGGAAGCGGTGATGCAGGAGCTGCAGTTTGAAGAGCCGTGTGTGTACAGCCAGAGCCGCTATATCCATGATTGGGCAGATTTTTCCATATATAAAAATACCACGACAAAGTACTATAAGTGTGGTGAAGAAATGTTTGCGGAGATGCTGGAGGATTTAAAGAAAGCGGAACACTATATTTTTTTGGAGTACTTCATTGTACAGGAAGGGCATATGCTCTCGCAGGCGCTTGAGATTCTTGAAGAAAAGGCAAAAAATGGAGTGGATGTGCGTTTTATTTACGATGATGTCGGATGTATCAATACGCTGCCGCCGCGTTACTACGAAAAATTACGAAAAATGGGAATTTCCTGCGTGGCGTTTAATCCATTCCGCCCATTTCTTTCTGTTATTATGAATAACCGTGACCACAGAAAAATATTTGTAGTGGACGGAAAGGTGGGATACACCGGGGGTATTAACTTAGCAGACGAATACATCAATGAAGTAGAACGGTTCGGTTACTGGAAAGACACCGGCGTGCGTATTGAGGGAGAAGCCGTCTGGGGACTTACCACGATGTTCCTTGAAATGTGGAATTACATCAATCGGACATCCGAGGATTATACGAAATATTTCCCGGAGGTATGGCAGAAAGAGCCGTTTGTAGGAGATGGGTTTGTGCAGCCGTATGGTGACAGTCCGTTAGACCATGAGACGGTGGGAGAAAATGTATACATGAATATCATCAATAAAGCGAAAAATTACGTGTATATTTTTACTCCTTATCTTATCGTGGACAATGAAATGCTCACCTGCCTGTGCAATGCGGCGAAAAGCGGCGTGGATGTGCGCATTGTGACGCCTGGAATTCCGGATAAAAAGGCAATTTTTCTTCTGACGCAGTCTTACTATGCACCGCTTCTTGCAAGCGGGGTAAAAATCTACCAGTACAAACCGGGATTCATCCATGCAAAGAGCTTTGTCTGTGATGATGAGATTGCAACGGTCGGAAGCATCAATCTTGATTTCCGAAGCCTTTATCTGCATTTTGAGTGTGGCGTGTTTATGTACCGCTCAAAGGCAGTCATGGAGCTGAAGGAGGACTGCCTTAAGACGTTTGAGGAATCCGAGAAAATGACACTGGACTTTTGCAGAAACCGGAATGTGTTTGTACGGATGCTCCAGAGCGTCATGCGGTTGTTTGCGCCACTGTTATAATAACAGGCAGTGGAGCGCTTTTACAAAATAATCCCGGTACGTGGCGGCGTCTACGTTGTCGGTGTAGAGAATCGGTACGGTTCCGATTTCGGTTCCGTTTAAGGTGTAGACCGCTTTTCCGGCGGCTGCACCTTTTTTGATGGGAGCTTCTGCGGTTTCGGGAAGCTCAAGGGTCTTAGTGACGCCGGAGAGGTCGCTTCCATCGGTGGAGAGATATTCAAAGGGACTTTCATAGGTAACCGACACCTGATCTGAGACACCTTTTCGGACTGGAATCGGTGAGAGTGCATCCTCATTTGCATCGGTGTAGACACGGCATTTACTAAAACCATAGTTTAAAAGCGTGGCGGCATCCGAAAAGCGCACTTTATAATCCGGTGCAGCCATAACGACTGCAATCAGTTCCATGCCGTCCTTTACGGCAGTCGCAGAAACGCAGTATTTGGCAAGCCCGGTGGAACCGGTTTTTAAGCCGGTGGCATATTCGTACTGCCGGATGAGCTTATTCGTGTTGGTCAGTCCGAACTCGCTCGAACCGCGCGCGGTCGTATGGGTGATGTTTTCCATCCAGACGGTGCAGTAATTATGAATTTCCGGGTAACGGGAGGTTAATTCCCGGGACATGAGTGCCACATCGTAGGCGCTTGTAATGTGTCCGTCTGTGTCCAATCCGCAACAGTTGACAAAAGTGGTATCTTCCATGCCAAGTCCGGCGGCGCGTTCATTCATCATGCGGACGAATTCGGATTCACTTCCCGCAATAAATTCGGACATTGCAACGCAGGCATCGTTGGCACTTGCGATACTGATACATTTTATCATGGTTTCGACCGTCTGGGTTTCTCCGGGTTCCAAGTAAACCTGGGAACCGCCCATGCTGGCGGCGTATTCGGAGACGGTTACGGTATCGTTCAGAGAAATCTGCCCGTTTGCGATGGCATCGAAAATCAGAATCAGCGTCATAATTTTGGTGATGCTCGCAGGACGCAGCTTTTCATGCGCATTTTTCTCATAGATGACAGAACCGGTGGACACTTCCATTAAAAGAACACTGGGGGCGGAGACAGTAAGCTCTGCGGTACTCGTTTCGGTGTCTGCTTCCGGCAGAAGATACGAAGCGGAAGCGGAGAGCGGCGAGAGCAGAATGGCAGCCGCTAATAATATGGAAAGAAAAGATTTCATGACAGACCTCCGGCGGTAACTGGATTCTAATGTATTTTACCGGGGAGGCTTGTATTTTATGCCAGAAAGATGGCGGAAGTCGCACTTGAATTTTTGTATAAAGCAAGGTAAAATAAAAAAGTTGAGAAAAAACGCAGGAGACGCTTTGAGGTAACGGAATGGATATGACAGTGAAGCTGCAGGTGTTTGAAGGTCCATTAGACCTGCTATTGCATCTGCTTGAAAAGAACAAAGTAAATATCTATGACATCCCGATTGTGGAAATCACCAACCAGTATATGGAATATATTGCGGAGATGAAACGCCAGGATTTAAACGTTATGAGCGAATTCCTTGTGATGGCGGCAACATTGATTGATATAAAATCAAAGATGTTACTTCCTGCAAAGGAGTCTGAAGGCGATGAAGAGGCGGAAGACCCGAGAGCAGAGTTGGTACAGCAGCTTTTGGAATATAAGATGTATAAATGTATGGCATACGAACTGCGTGACCGCCAGATGGATGCGGCGAGAGTGATGTTTCGCGAGCCTGCAATTCCGCCGGAGGTGGCGGAGTATGAACCACCGGTGGATTTAAAAGAACTTGTGAATGATATGACACTCAGTAAATTGAACGACATTTTTAAGACTGTTATGCGTAAACAGGCGGACAAGATAGACCCGGTGCGTTCAAAGTTTGGTAAAATTGAAAAAGAAGAAGTGTCGTTAGCGGATAAAATGGCATTTCTTGAGGAATACTGCCATACCCACGCTAATTTCAGTTTCCGCAACCTCTTAGAGAGACAGTCCGGCAAGATGGAGATTATCGTGACATTTCTGGCAATACTGGAGCTGATGAAAATGGGGAAAATTTTTATCTCCCAGGAGAAAACGTTTGACGATATCAAAATCCAGTCGAAAATAGTTGCGTAGAGAACCAGGCGCAGACGAAGTGGGAGGCAGAATGGAAGAAAAAAATTATGAGGCGATTATTGAGGCAATTCTTTTTACCATGGGAGAATCCGTGGAACTTGAAAAAATTGCCGGTGCCGTTGAATTAGATAAAGAACAGACGGAAAAGATTCTGGCAGGGCTGATGGAGCGCTATGAAAAAGACGACCGTGGAATGAAAATTATCGAGTTAGACGGGGCGTATCAGATGTGCACGAAAAGTGAGATGTACGAGTATCTCATCCGGGTGGCAAAACAGCCGAAACGCCAGGTGCTGACGGATGTTTTGTTGGAGACACTTTCTATCATTGCATACAAACAGCCTGTCACGAAAGCAGAAATCGAAAAAATCCGTGGAGTTGCCTGTGACCATGCGGTCAATAAGTTGGTGGAATATAATCTTGTCTGTGAATTAGGAAGACTCGATGCGCCGGGAAGACCGCTTTTGTTTGGAACAACGGAGGAATTTCTGCGAAGCTTCGGTGTACAGTCTGTGGACGAGCTTCCCGTATTAAATCCGGTACAGGTGGAGGAGTTTAAGCAGGAGGCAGAGGAAGAACTGAAAGTAAAATTGGATATCTGACGATGAGAAACCGCATGGCATAAAATGAAGCCGTGCGGTTTTTGGTATTTTTACAGGGCAGACGGAATAAGAATTTATGAAATAATTTCCGGAGAAAAATTTTGAAAAAACTGATTGCAGTTCTGTTAATCATAGTGTGCCTGCCGTTTCAGAACCTTTTGATACAGGCGGCGCAGGAGAAAACGATAAGCGCGCCGGCGGAGTCGGAACTTTATGCAAAGTCTGCGGTACTGATGGATGGTGATTCCGGCAGGGTGCTTTACCAGAAAAACGGACAGGAAGCGATGGCAAATGCCAGCACTACAAAGATAATGACATGTATCCTGGCACTCGAAAACTGCGATTTGGACAGCGAGGTGGAGGTGTCATCGCTTGCGGCGTCCCAGCCGAAAGTGCATCTTGGCATGAGGAGCGGGCAGCATTTTTATCTGCGCGATTTGCTCTATGGCCTGATGCTCGAATCTTTTAATGATTGTGCTGTGGCGATTGCGGAATATGTGGCGGGGACAACGGAGAACTTTGCGGCTCTGATGAATGATAAGGCGGAAGAAATCGGTTGTAATGATACATATTTTATCACACCAAACGGGCTGGATGCGACAAACCAGGAGGGCTTTCATCACACGACGGCGGAAGACCTTGCCAAAATCATGCGGTACTGCATCCGCATTTCGGATAAGGCAGAGGAATTCCTTGAAATTACGGGAACGGCGCAGTATTCTTTTAACGATATTGAGGGAAAGAGCAGCTACAGCTGTTATAATCATAATGTATTTTTACAGATGATGGAGGGAGCACTTTCCGGGAAAACCGGATTTACCGGAAATGCGGGCTATTGCTATGTCGGGGCATTAGAGCGCGGAGAACGCACTTATATCGTGGCGCTTCTTGCCTGCGGCTGGCCGAACAATAAGAGCTACAAATGGGCGGATACCAAAAAGCTGATGAATTACGGACTTTCTGCGTTTGTAAAAAAGAGTATGCGGGATGTGAAAATAGACGAGAGCAGACTTTTGCCGATTGCAGTGGAAGACGGGCAGACAGAAGGCATCGGGATGACGGCATATGTAACTCCGGTGGTGAGGGATGATGGAGAGGATTTGAAACTTTTGCTGCGGGAGGAAGAGGAGATAACGATTTCTTATGAGCTGGCGGATTATCTGCGGGCACCGGTGGAAGAAGGCAGTCTTCTCGGGATGATTACCTACCGTCTTGGAGACGAGGTATTAAAAGAATACAGGGTTGAGGCAGCAAACGGTGTGGGGCGGATTGATTTGCCCTGGTGTATACAGATGGTGTTTCAGAAATTTGTGTTACAGTAAAGTTCCGGTAAAAAATGTCAAAAAATTAACAAATTACTTGAAAAAAAGAAGAAAAGCATCTATAATTTAACCTAGCGAAATTTTTTAATTTTTATAGATGGAGGTCAAAAGAATGAATAGTAGCAATGATAGCTTGGCAATGCAGCGCATTCTCAAGTTAGTCGATGAGAACAGTTTCATGGAAATCGGTTCTCTCGTAACCGCAAGAAACACAGATTTTAATCTTGCAGACAACGCCACACCGTCTGACGGTGTTATCACCGGACATGGACTGGTGGACGGAAACCTGGTATTTGTATACAGCCAGGATGCAGCCGTATTAAATGGTACAATCGGTGAAATGCACGCAAAGAAAATTGCGGCAGTTTACGATATGGCAATGAAGATGGGAGCACCGGTCGTTGGTCTGATTGACTGCGCAGGTGTTCGTTTACAGGAATCCGTAGACGCTTTGGAAGGCATGGGAACAATCTATGCCAAAGAAGTGGAGGCTTCCGGTGTAATTCCACAGATTTCAGCAGTATTTGGTAACTGCGGCGGTGGACTTTCTGTTGTTCCGGCATTATCTGATTTCGCATTTATTGAGGAGAGCAAGGGCAGAATGTTCTTAAATTCTCCAAATGCCATCGACGGAAACCGTGTTGACAAATGTGATACCGCAGCAGCAAAATTTCAGAGTGAAGAGAACGGCTGCATTGACGCAGTTGGAAGCGAGGATGACATCCTTGGACAGATTCGCGAGTTAATCGGTATGCTTCCGTTAAACAACGAGGGTGATATCTATACCACAGACTGCGAAGATGATTTAAACCGTGTCTGCGAGAATTTAGATACCATGAAGGGAGACCCGCGTTTCGTATTGAGCGAGATTTCCGATGGACATACTTTCTTTGAGACAAAGAAAGACTATGCAAAGAATATGGTAACAGGCTTCATCAAATTAAACGGCATGACCGTAGGTGCAGTTGCAAACTGTACAGAAGTATACGATGAAGAGGGAAAGAAAGTAGAGTCCTTTGATGCTGCACTTTCTGCAAGAGGCTGCAACAAGGCAGCAGAGTTCGTATCCTTCTGTGATGCGTTTGAAATTCCGGTTCTGACACTGACAAACGTTTCCGGCTTCAAGGCATGCATGTGCTCAGAGAAGAACCTTGCAAAAGCACTTGCACGCATGACCGCTGCATTTGCACAGGCAACCTGCCCGAAGGTAAACTTAATTACCGGAGAGGCTTATGGAAGCGCTTACGTAGCCATGAACTCCAAGTCTGTCGGCGCTGATTTCGTTTATGCTTGGACAGGTGCAAAGATTGGTACGATGAATGCAGAATCTGCTGCAAAGATTATGTATGCAGATGCTTCCGCAGAAGTTCTTGCAGAGAAGGCAAAAGAATACGAGAACTTACAGTCCTCCGTTCTTTCTGCAGCAAGAAGAGGCTATGTGGATTTAATCTTAGAGCCGGCAGACACCAGAAAATACCTTGTGGATGCCTTTGAACTGCTTTACACAAAATGTGCAGGAGCACCGGACAAGAAACACGGAACAAAATAGAAAGGTGAAGTTATGAAGAAAAAATTATCTCTTATACTTATGCTTTGCTTCATGGTTCTGGGACTGGCTGCGTGTGGTGACCCTACAACACAGGATTACTATGGTATGACTTATAATGACCTGCAGTCACTCATTCAGTCGGAAGTGACAACCCTTGTCAATGCGGGCGGAATGATTGATACCAATGGAAATGAAATCGCAGAAAAACTTGTTACAGCATGGGATGATGCAGTGACGGACCTTGGTGCGTTTGAGGGATTCGGTAAATTCACCATCACTACAGCACAGGATACCATGACACTCGAACAGTATGTAGAGTTTGAGGGAAGAGAAGTAAGCGTTACATATGTTTATGAATACAACTATCAGGATGAGCGCATGGAACTGACCGATGCCAATGCAGACCTGGTATACACCACGGGCGAGAAGATGGCAAAGGCAGGATTAAACACTTTAATGGGAATGGGAACTGTATTTGCAGTCCTGATTCTTATCAGCTTAATCATCAGCTGCTTTAAAGTGATTCCTTATCTGCAGAACAGAAAGAAAGAAAATAAAGCAGAGACCGACTCAGTGGTAGCACAGATTGAGCAGAGAGAAGAACAGCAGCTCACAGATGATCTTGAGTTAGTAGCCGTAATCACAGCTGCCATAGCAGCAAGCGAAGGAACCTCCACAGACGGATTTGTGGTTCGCTCCATTCGCAGAAGATAATAACAAATTTAGGAGGATATAATCAATGAAAAGCTATACAATTACTGTAAATGGAACTGTTTATGATGTTACCGTAGAGGAGAACGGAGCAGTCAGCGCACCGGCAGCAGCACCGAGACGTGCGGCAGCTGCAGCACCGGCAGCACCTAAGGCAGCAGCTGCAGCAGGCGCAGCTGGAAGCGTAAAGATTGAAGCTGGAGCAGCAGGAAAAGTATTCAAGATTGAGGCAGCAGCAGGAACAGCTGTTAAGAAAGGTGATACCGTTCTGATTCTTGAAATCATGAAGATGGAGACTCCGGTTGTTGCACCGCAGGACGGAACAGTCGCAAGCATTAACGTAAACGTTGGAGATATGGTAGAGTCCGGTGCATTACTTGCAACTTTGAATTAATTTTTTAGGAGGATGACAATGAGTTACTTTACGGAGACAATGAGCAACCTCCTGCATCAGACCGCCTTTTTTAACCTGACATGGGGAAACTATGTAATGATTCTCGTTGCATGTATTTTCCTTTATCTGGCAATTAAAAAGGGATATGAGCCGCTGCTTTTGGTTCCGATTGCATTCGGTATGCTGCTTGTAAATATCTATCCGGATATTATTGCAAGCCCGGAGCAGACCAGCAACGGAGTAGGTGGATTACTCTATTACTTTTATACCTTGGATGAGTGGTCAATTCTGCCGTCTCTGATTTTCATGGGCGTCGGAGCAATGACCGACTTTGGACCTTTGATTGCAAACCCAATCAGCTTTCTGCTTGGAGCTGCCGCACAGTTCGGTATCTTCTCAGCATATTTCCTTGCAATCCTGCTTGGATTTAACGATAAGGCAGCAGCAGCGGTTTCAATCATCGGTGGTGCGGATGGACCAACCTCCATCTTCCTTGCCGGTAAACTTGGACAGTCCGGTTTGATGGGACCGATTGCTGTGGCAGCATATTCTTACATGGCACTCGTGCCGATTATTCAGCCGCCAATTATGAAACTGTTTACGACAAAGAAAGAACGTGCGATTAAGATGCAGAACCTGCGTCCGGTATCCAAACTGGAAAAGATTCTGTTCCCAATCGTAGTTACAATTGTGGTATGTACAATCCTTCCGACAACAGCACCACTTGTTGGTATGTTGATGCTTGGTAACCTGTTCCGTGAGAGTGGCGTGGTACGTCAGTTGTCCGAGACAGCATCCAATGCTATGATGTATATTGTAGTTATTCTGCTTGGTACTTCCGTTGGTGCATCTACCAGTGCAGAGGCATTCTTGAACTGGACCACCATCAAGATTGTAATCCTTGGACTGATTGCATTTATGGTTGGTACGGCTGCAGGTGTTCTCGTAGGAAAACTTCTCTGCTGGATTACCAAGGGAAAGATCAATCCTTTGATTGGTTCCGCCGGAGTATCCGCCGTTCCAATGGCAGCGCGTGTATCTCAGAAGGTCGGAGCAGAAGAGGATCCTACAAACTTTTTACTTATGCATGCAATGGGACCAAACGTTGCCGGAGTTATCGGTACTGCAGTAGCAGCCGGTGTATTTATGGCAATCTTTGGAATTTAAGGAGGGAATATCATGTCAGAAGTGACGAAGAAACCAATCAAGATTACAGAAACTGTACTGCGTGATGCACATCAGTCTCTGATTGCCACCAGAATGACAACAGAGCAGATGCTGCCAATCGTAGATAAGATGGATAAAGTTGGCTACAATGCTGTAGAGTGCTGGGGCGGCGCAACATTTGATGCGTGCCTCCGCTTCCTGAAGGAAGATCCATGGGTGAGACTGCGGAAATTAAGAGACGGATTCAAAAACACCAAATTACAGATGTTATTCCGTGGACAGAACATTTTAGGTTACCGTCCATATGCAGACGATGTTGTAGAGTATTTCGTACAGAAATCTATTGCAAACGGAATTGATATTATCCGTATTTTTGACTGCTTAAACGATATCCGTAACCTTCAGACAGCAGTTACCGCTTGCAACAAGGAAAAAGGACATGCGCAGGTTGCACTTTCCTATACATTAGGAGACGCCTATACATTAGAGTACTGGATGGATATGGCAAAGAGAGTAGAAGATATGGGCGCTGATTCCTTATGTATTAAGGATATGGCTGGACTTCTTGTTCCGACAAAGGCAACTGAGTTAGTACAGGCATTAAAGTCTTCTACCAGCCTCCCAATCGAACTGCATACACATTATACCTCCGGTGTAGCTTCCATGACTTACATGAAAGCAGTAGAGGCAGGATGCGATATCATTGATACTGCAATGTCTCCATTCGCGCTGGGAACCAGCCAGCCGGCAACAGAGGTTATGGTTGAGGCATTCAAGGGAACCGAGTTCGACAGCGGCTTAGACCAGGGATTACTGGCAGAAATTGCTGATTACTTCCGTCCGTTGCGTGAACAGGCATTAGAGAGCGGTCTTATGAACCCGAAGGTTCTTGGCGTAAATATCAAGACTTTATTATACCAGGTACCGGGTGGTATGCTTTCCAACCTGATTTCCCAGTTAAAGGAGCAGGGTAAGGAAGATAAATACGAGGAAGTTCTTGCAGAAGTACCGCGTGTGCGGAAAGACCTTGGTGAGCCGCCTCTTGTAACACCATCTTCCCAGATTGTCGGAACCCAGGCTGTATTTAACGTACTGATGGGCGAGCGTTATAAAGTCGCTACCAAAGAGACCAAGGATATCTTACTTGGTAAGTATGGTCAGACTGTAAAACCGTTCAACCCGGAAGTTGTAGACAAGGTTCTCGGCGAAGAGAAGAAGAATGCGATTACCTGCAGACCAGCAGATTTATTAGAGCCAGAGCTTGACAAGATTGAGTCCGAAATGAAACAGTGGAAACAGCAGGATGAGGATGTCCTTACCTACGCACTGTTCCCGCAGGTTGCAACTGATTTCTTCAAGTACCGTGAGGCACAGCAGAAGAAAGTAGACGCAACAATTGCTGATACAAAGAACGGAGCTTATCCGGTATAATTAAAATTATGTGCCGTCAGGTACAAGAATCCCCGCAGCAGGTTCAAAAAACTGTTTGTGGGGATTTTTTACGACAGGAATGGAGAGGTTTATGAAAAAGCAGGAATCCGAGATTGAAGTATTTAAAAAGAAAACAGTTCCAAAGAAACAGACCGATGTGGAAAGCTGGTTTATTGAGAGCTATCGCAGATATCAGGGGCATCCACTGAAAATATTGATTTCGTTATATAAAGGAAATTATCATAAATTTGTGATGGCAGTTATCTGCTTTTTCATCAAGCACGCCTGTGTGTGGGTACTGCCGATTATCACAGCCAATATCATCAATGATGTGACACAGGGAAATCCCGACACGGTGCGCAATATCTTTTTCTATGCATTGCTTGAGACAGTGTTGATTGCTGCAAATATACCGTTTAATTATCTGTATACATCCTACAAAAGCCTTGCGACACGTTACGCGGAAACCGGGCTTCGGAAGGCGTTGATTCGGAAATTACAGCAGCTTTCCATTTCTTATCATGTTGGAACACAGTCCGGACGGCTTCAGTCCAAAATCATGCGTGATGTGGAAGCGGTGGAAACACTCTCGACACAGATGTTTTTAAGCATTTTAAATATCGTGTTAAATATCGGAGTGGCACTGGTGGTGACAGCTTCAAAAAGTGCGATTGTGTTTGTATTCTTCCTGCTGACAGCTCCGGTAGCGGCGATTACGATGGTATCCTTCCGAAATGCTATGCGCAGGCGGAACAATGAATTCCGAAAAGAGATGGAAGAGACCTCAGCCAGGGTCATGGAGATGGTGGAGCTTGTGCCGGTAACCCGCGCCCATGCACTTGAGGATGAGGAAGTCGAGAAAATGAGCGGGCAGTTATTTACCGTTGCAGAAAAAGGATATAAGTTAGACCTGGTGCAGGCATTGTTTGGTTCTGTCGGCTGGGCAGTATTTCAGGTGTTTCAGGTTATCTGCCTTGCATTTACCGGTTATCTTGCACTGAAGGGCAGAATCCTTGCGGGAGATATCACCCTTTACCAGAGCTATTTTGCAACTGTGGTCAACCAGGTTTCTGCGATTGTGACACTGCTTCCGACCATTACGAAGGGAATCGAGTCTGTGAATTCCATCGGAGAAGTTCTGCTTTCTGAGGATGTGGAAGATAACGAGGGAAAAGAAATATTACAGGATGTGCAGGGAACCTTTGATTTTGCAGACGTTTCCTTTCATTATAAGAATGCAGAGAAAAAGGTGTTAAATCATCTGAATCTTCATGTGAAACAGGGAGAAACAATTGCGTTTGTAGGAGAATCCGGCGCGGGCAAATCTACCATTTTAAATCTGGTCATCGGATTTCATCTGGCAGATGAGGGAAAGGTGCTGCTCGACGGAAAGAATTTGAAAGAAATTGACCTGCGCAGTTACCGAAAATATCTTGCTGTGGTGCCGCAGACGTCGATTCTCTTTTCCGGGACCATCCGGGAGAACATCACGTATGGCTGTGAACATGTGACGGAGGAACAGCTTGCGGAGGTGGTAAAGGCGGCGAATCTTTCTGACTTGGTAGAAGGACTGCCGCAGGGACTTGACACGATGGTGGGAGAGCACGGCGGAATGTTATCCGGCGGACAAAGACAGCGTATTTCTATTGCAAGGGCATTGATTCGCAATCCAAAGATTATCGTGTTGGATGAAGCAACATCCGCACTTGACAGTATCTCAGAGCGTCTGATTCAGGAAGCACTGCAAAACCTGACCAAGGGACGCACTACCTTTATTGTGGCGCACCGTCTTTCCACTATCCGCGATGCCGATAAAATTGCAGTTATTGCAGACGGACATTGTGTCGAATACGGAACATTTGAGGAACTTATGGAGCAGAAGGGCGAATTTTACCGGATGAAGAGGATTCAGAGCTGAAATCCTGTTGCAAAACCATTGGAATTTGCTATAATAAAAACATTGGTGTTAGAACGGAAAATAAATGAATTGAGAGAAAAACTATGAGCAGCAATGATTTGAGCAGCCGTATCAATGAAGTGTACGGCAAATTAAGCAAGGGGCATAAACTTCTTGCTGCCTACATCACCGATAATTACGACAGGGCGGCGTTTTTGACAGCGTCAAAGCTCGGAGAGGCGGTAGGTGTCAGTGAGTCCACGGTTGTACGGTTTGCAACGCATCTGGGATACAAAGGGTATCCGGAGTTTCAGGATGCCTTACAGGATCAGGTGCGCGGAAAACTTGACTCCATGCAGCGGATGGAAGTCACCTACGGAAGAATCGGACAGTCGAAGATTTTTGAAGCAGTGTTAAAAGGGGATGAGGAGAAGATTCATTCGACACTTGAGAAGATGGACCAAAATGCCTTTGAACTTGCTGTTGACACGATTTTACAGGCAAAAAATATCTATGTGATCGGACTTAGAAGCTGTGCACCGTTAGCGTCTTTTCTGGCATTTTATCTGACGATGATGTTTGAAAATGTGCATCTGTTGCAGACAAACAGTGCGAATGAGATTTTTGAACAGATGCTTCGGATTGGCAAAGAGGATGTGATGATTGGCATCAGTTTTCCGAGATATTCCATGCGTACCTTAAAGGCACTTGAATTTGCCAATAACCGGAGTGCAAAGGTGATTACGTTGACGGACAGCATACATTCCCCGATGAATCTGTATTCCTCCTGCAACCTGATTGCAGAGAGTGATATGTCTTCAATTGTGGATTCGCTTGTGGCGCCGCTAAGCGTGATTAATGCGCTCATTGTGGCACTCTGTATGAAAAAGCAGCGTGAGGTGGCGGGAACACTTGAGGAGTTAGAAGACCTTTGGGAGGAGTATCAGGTGTTTGGAAACGATGAGATTAACTACGTGGATGACTCGATAAAAATGCGTTATGCCAAAATAGGAGATGCGGATGAGTAAGGTAATTGTAGTGGGCGGTGGACCTGCGGGCATGTTTGCGGCGATTGCGGCGGCAGAAAACGGACATGCAGTCACACTGCTTGAGAAGAATGAAAAGCTTGGAAAAAAATTATATATTACCGGAAAAGGCAGATGTAATATCACAAATGCCAGTGACCTGGACGTGATTTTTGCCAATGTCATGAGCAATTCCAGATTCCTTTACAGCGCATTTTATACGTATGACAATCAAAGAGTCATGGACTTTTTTGAAAAAAATGGGCTTCCGATTAAAGTGGAGCGCGGAAATCGTGTGTTTCCGGTCTCAGACCATTCGTCAGATGTCATTGCAATCTTACAGAAGGTATTAAAGGAAAAAGGTGTGAAGGTTTCCCTTCACACAGAAGTGGAAGAAATTTTAGAATCGGATGGGTGCGCGGCGGGCGTACAGTTAAAGAACGGCACAAAGCTTTTTGCAGATGCGGTAGTTGTGGCAACAGGCGGATTTTCCTATCAGACGACAGGCTCGACTGGAGACGGTTACCGGTTTGCAAAAGAACTTGGACATGGGGTGACAGAATTAACCCCGGCGCTGGTGCCGTTTGAAACCGAGGAGGATTATCCGCTTAGGATGCAGGGACTTTCCCTTAAGAATATCCGTGTCCGCATCTATCAGGAGAAAAAATTATTGTATGAGGAATTTGGCGAAATGCTGTTTACCCACTTTGGGGTCAGCGGACCTGTGATTTTAAGCGCCAGCGAAGCAATTGCACCGAAGTACACCTCACAGAAATTAAAACTTTTCATTGATTTAAAGCCGGCAATCGATGAGGAGCAGCTTGATAAGCGGCTTATACGGGAGTTTGAGGAGGCAAAGAACCGCCGGTTCAAGAATGCACTCGGAGGACTTTTCCCGGCAAAGATGATACCGGTAATGTTAGAACTCAGTGGAATTGACCCGGAGCGGAAAATAAATGAGATTACAAAAGTAGAACGACAGCAGTTCTGCAAATTGATAAAGGCATTTCCGCTTACCTTAAACGGACTGCGGGATTTCAAGGAAGCAATCGTGACCAAAGGCGGTGTAAAAGTAAAGGAAGTGAATCCGTCCACGATGGAGTCAAAGCTTGTAAAAGGACTGTATTTCTGTGGTGAGGTACTTGATTTGGATGCCATGACAGGGGGCTATAACCTTCAGATTGCATGGTCGACCGGATATCTTGCCGGAATCAGTATTCCATATAATAAGAACATTTAAAAATTTCAGGAGGAATGAAATATGAGTATGAATATTGCAATTGACGGACCTGCAGGAGCGGGAAAAAGTACAATCGCAAAGCGTCTTGCAAAGAAGCTTGGATTTATCTATGTAGACACCGGAGCAATGTACCGCGCAATGGCATATTATTTTTTACAGAAGAAGACAGACCCATCAGATGAAACGGCGATTGCCGCTATGTGTCCGGATGTGGATGTGACCATCGCATATGAGGGGAACGAACAGCAGGTGCTGTTAAACGGGGAAAATGTAAACGGATTTATCCGTACGGAAGAGGTCGGAAATATGGCATCGTCTGTCAGTGTTTATCCGGTGGTTCGCACAAAACTGGTAGAGTTACAGCGTCAGCTCGCCGCAAAATCGGATGTTATCATGGATGGCAGGGATATCGGAACCTGCGTGCTTCCGGATGCCCAGGTCAAGATTTATCTGACCGCAAGCTCTGCGACCCGCGCAAAGCGCAGATTTGACGAACTTGCCGCAAAGGGAGAAACCTGTGACCTTGAGCAGATTGAAAAGGATATTATTGACAGGGATTACAGAGATATGCACCGAGAGACATCTCCGCTTAAGCAGGCAGAGGATGCTGTGTTAGTAGACAGCTCCGAGATGAATATTGACGAAGTGGTGGATGCAATTTATCAGATTTATGAAAAAACAAAGCAGTAAAGGAACGAAACATTCATGAATGTAATTTTGGCGAAAAGCGCCGGGTTTTGCTTTGGCGTGAAACGTGCTGTCGACATGGTTTACAAGGAAGCCGACAGAGGAGACACTCCTATCTATACGTACGGTCCGATTATTCACAATGAAGAAGTGGTGTCGGATTTAGAGGCAAAGGGTGTGCGGGTCATTGAGGATGTAGACGAGTTGAGGGATGCACCGAAGGGAATCGTTATCATCCGCTCCCACGGAGTTGGACCTTCTGTTTACCGCGAGATTCAGAAACTGGGATTTGAGATTGTCGATGCAACCTGTCCGTTTGTGTTAAAGATTCACAGACTTGTGGAACAACACAGCAGAGAGGGTGAGCGGATTGTCATTATCGGAAATGCCAGTCATCCGGAGGTCGCAGGAATCCGGGAATGGTCCGAAGATGCGCAGACAACGATTATCGGAAACCGTGAGGAAGCGGAAAATTTTACCGTAAAAGACGGCAAAAAGGTATGTATTGTATCACAAACGACATTTAATTACAATAAATTTCAAGAATTAGTTGAAATTATTTCAGAAAAAGGTTATGATATTATTGTTTTAAATACAATCTGCAATGCGACCGAAGAGCGGCAGACCGAAGCAGCTCGGATTGCGGCCGAAGTGGATGCTATGATTGTCATTGGAGGCAGGAGCAGTTCCAATACGCAGAAATTATTTGAAATCTGTAAAAAAGAATGCAACAATACTTACTATATACAAACTGTAAAGGATTTGGATTTGACGTGTTTAAAGTCCATCGATAACGTAGGTATTACCGCAGGGGCTTCTACCCCAAACAAAATTATTGAGGAGGTTCAAAAGAATGTCAGAAATGAGCTTTGAACAAATGCTGGAGGAATCATTTAAAACAATAAGAAATGGAGAGGTAGTTGAGGGTACCGTTATTGATGTTAAACCTGATGAGATCGTTTTAAATATCGGTTACAAATCAGATGGAATCATTACACGCAATGAATATACCAACGAATCCAATGCGGATCTTACCACAATGGTATCTGTCGGCGACACCATGGAAGCAAAGGTTCTGAAAGTAAATGACGGCGAGGGACAGGTATTATTGACCTACAAACGCCTTGCAGCAGAGAAAGGCAACAAGAGATTAGAGGAAGCATTCGAGAACAAAGAAGTGCTTACCGCAAAAGTATCACAGGTATTAGACGGTGGCGTATGTGTCAACGTAGACGAGACCAGAGTATTTATTCCGGCAAGTCTTGTATCTGATACTTACGAGAAAGATTTATCCAAGTACAAAGATCAGGAGATTCAGTTCGTAATCAGCGAGTTCAACCCGAAGCGCAGAAGAATCATCGGCGACAGAAAGCAGCTTCTCGTTGCACAGAAGATGGAACAGCAGAAAGAGCTGTTTGCAAGAATCCATATCGGTGATGTTATGGAAGGAACCGTTAAGAATGTAACTGATTTCGGTGCATTCATCGATTTAGGCGGAGCTGACGGATTACTTCATATTTCTGAGATGTCCTGGGGCAGAGTTGAGAACCCGAAGAAGGTCTTCAACGTAGGCGACAATGTTCGCGTATTCATCAAAGATATCAACGAAAACAAGATTGCACTCAGCATGAAATTCCCGGCAGACAACCCATGGAACGGTGCTGCAGAGAAATATGCAGTAGGCAATGTTGTAACAGGTAAAGTAGCAAGAATGACTGATTTTGGTGCATTCGTAGAGCTTGCTCCGGGCGTAGACGCTTTACTTCATGTTTCCCAGATTTCCAAAGAGCATGTAGAGAAACCTTCTGACATCTTAAAGGTTGGTCAGGAAATCGAGGCAAAGATTGTTGATTTCAACGAGGATGAGAAGAAGATTAGTTTATCCATGAAAGCATTACTTGCGCCGGAAACAGATGCTGATGTTGCAGATGTAGACATCGATGCAGTTGCAGGTGAAGATAAATAAAGCTTTATAATTCTAAGACAAGTAGGCTTGCACAGTTTTGTGGAAGCCTATTTTGCTTCTGTATAGGATGAAACGAAGGAGGAAAATGCCGATGCTCGAAACAGACAATTATGAAAAATTTAAAAGAGATATCCTTCAATTAGCAAAAATCGATTTAAATGCGTACAAAGAAAAACAGATGCGCCGCAGAATCAATACGTTGATTACCAAGAATAACATCAAAACATATGATGAATATGTGGCGTTGATTAAAAAAGATAAGGATAAATTTGAACAGTTCATCAATTTCCTTACAATCAATGTCTCAGAGTTTTACCGGAATCCGGACCAGTGGAAGATTCTTGAAGGGGAAGTTTTCCCACAGCTCATTAAGAAGTTCGGTAAGAACCTCAAAATCTGGAGTGCGGCATGCTCGACCGGAGACGAGCCATATTCGCTTGTTATGGCATTATCAAGACAGGTGCCGCTTGCAAACATCAAAGTCATTGCAACCGATATCGACAAGCAGGTGCTTGATACCGCACGGATGGGACTTTACAATGAGAAGAGTATTGCATCCGTTCCGCAGGATCTGAAGCAGAAATATTTTACCAAGATTGGTAATTCTTATCAGATTTCAGATGAAATTAAAAAAAGGGTAGAGTTTAAAGAGCATGATTTGCTCAAAGATGCGTATCCAAGTGGCTGCCATCTGATTGTCTGCCGAAATGTAGTTATCTACTTTACCGAGGAGGCAAAGGATGAGATTTACCAGAAGTTCTACCGTGCGTTGGCACAGGGTGGAGAACTCTTTATCGGCAGCACAGAACAGATTATGAATTACAGGGAACTGGGATTTGAACGGTTAAAATCCTTTTTCTTTGAGAAAAAATAAGCGTTAAGCGCGTGGCGGTTTCTTGGAAAACTGCCGGAAAATATGTCTTACATAGGCGGTTAAAACTTCATCCGAATGAAGGAATGCCTCGGAAAGTTCAAAATAACTTTTTTTCTCCTTCGGGGAGTGAATGCGAAATTCCGGTGTTACGATGGATTCGTACTGAGGCAGAAAAATACCGCTTTTTTTCGTAAAGCAGGTGGCTTTGGTCGCCTGCTTTTTGTGTGCTTTATCGACGCCGGAAGCAATGCTTTTGGGATAGGCGGTATCTTCCTCGGGCAGATAGTAATAATCCTTTGGATTATCCAGAAAAAATTTAAGCTCCCCATCATAAAGTCGGACAGAAAGCTTTGACGTATTGCCCTCCGCAGTCAGATAAAATTCCTCAAAACGGCAGGAGATGCGCTTTGGAAGTGACACCTCGCTAGAAAGCGTAAAAATAAGCTCTTTAGAGACAGTGGTGCCATCCATGGAAGGTGATTCTGCTGCATCAATCTCCGTGACAACACAATCGCTCTCGAAAAAGCGTGTGTAGGAGAGGATGGACAAAAGCGCCGGCATTCCAAGTACATCGTCATAGTTGTGCTGCTTTAGCAGATAGAGCGCCTCGTCTTCCGGGCGCCTGACGTAGGATTTGTAAACTTCAATTAATTCCCCGCCGTTAAAACGGTCCTCTCTGTCAATGCCAAGAAAACACTCGATGGATTTTTGCTTAAAATTGGGAAGCTGGAGCGCAAATTTGAGCTTTGAAGCAGCTTTGTAAAGGTCAAGGTATTCAAAATCACAAAAGTGTTCCGGAAGGTGCAGCGTTTTGCATCTGGCGGTGAGAAACGGAATGTCAAATCCGATACCGTTAAAGGTGATAACCGTGCCAAACTGTTCGAGGCGCTTACAGAAGGCATCGATAACAGCCGCTTCTTCCTTTGGCGTTTCCGCAAAAAACTGTTCGATGATAAGGGAGTCATTTTGCCTGCTGCAGCATCCAATCAGATAGACGGTGGAGTAGGAGGGGGAAAAGCCGGTTGTCTCAATGTCGAAAAAAAGTGCATCCGGTGTAAAAAAAGAGTCCGCAATGGGATTGTCAGATGTATATGGAAGCGTTTCCTGCCAAATTTTCATGAAAGTCCTGCCTTTCTGTGCCGGTAAAATCGTGTTTGTTTCCCAAAATATTTTAGCATAGGGCAAATCCTTGTGCAAGAGGCGGGAATATTGTAAAAAACGAATAAAAAAACAAAAGGAAAAATGTATTTATTATTAAAAGGTATTAAAAAAAATACAAAAAAAAAGTTCTCAGATGCGCTGATTGTGATATAATTTGTAGGATAGATGTTCTATAAAATTACATAGAACATAAATACAAAATAGAGAAAGTGGGGCACGAAGAATGGGTCTTAAGACATTTAAAGGCGGCATTCATCCTTATGAAGGAAAGGAACTGGCAAAAGATCAGCCAATCGTTCCTGTTTTACCTAAGGGTGATTTGGTGTATCCGTTATCACAGCATATCGGTGCGCCAGCCAACCCGATTGTAGCGGTTGGTGATGAAGTGTGCAAGGGACAGAAAATCGCAGAAGCGGGCGGTTTCGTTTCTTCTCCAATCTATGCGTCGGCATCCGGTAAGGTAAAGGCGATTGAGCCGCGCCGGGTAGCAGTTGGTGACATGGTAAACTCCATTGTCATTGAAAATGACGGCGAATTCCGGGAAGTGGAATACACTGCCTGCGAGGATGTGACAAAACTTACCAAAGAAGAAATTATCAATAAGGTAAAAGAGGCCGGCGTTGTCGGAATGGGTGGTGCGGGATTCCCTACACATGTAAAACTTTCCCCGAAAGAGCCGGAAAAGATTGAGTATATTATTGCAAACTGTGCAGAGTGTGAGCCGTATCTGACCGCGGATTACCGCAGAATGCTGGAAAATCCGGAAGAGTTAATCGGTGGTATGAAGGTTATTTTACAGCTCTTTGACCATGCAAAGGGTGTACTCGGAATCGAAAACAACAAACCGGACTGTATCGCAAAGTTACAGGAAATGGTAAAGGATGAACCGAGAATCGAAGTTTGTCCGTTGGAAACAAAGTATCCGCAGGGTGGTGAGCGTCAGCTTATTTATGCGGTAACCGGACGTTCCATCAACTCCAAGATGCTTCCGGCAGATGCAGGATGTATCGTAGATAACGTAGAGACAGTTATTGCCGTATACAATGCGGTAAAACTTGGCAAACCGGTGACAAACCGTATTTCTACTATTACAGGTGATGCGATTGCCAACCCGGGAAACTTCTTATACAGCATCGGAACAAGCTATGCAGAGTTAATCGAGGCAGCCGGTGGCTTTAAGGTTCAGCCGGAGAAGATTATTTCCGGTGGTCCTATGATGGGATTTGCGATGTTTGGAACAGATGTTCCTACGACAAAGACATCCTCTTCCCTGCTTTGTCTTGGCAAGGATCAGGTCGCTGAGGTGGAGCCGTCTGCGTGCATTAATTGCGGACGCTGCGTAGAGGCATGCCCGGAACAGCTGATTCCGTCAAGACTTGCAAAATTTGCAAACCATTCCCTTCCGGAAGAGTTCGAGAAGTGGCATGGTCTTGAGTGCATCGAATGTGGAAGCTGCAGTTATGTATGTCCGGCGAAGAGACAGCTTGCGCAGTCCATCAAGACGATGAAGAAACAGGTTCTTGCAGCAAAGAGAGCAAAGAAATAAACATACAAAAAAGAAAAGAGAGAGGTGGATTATCGTGAGTGATTTATATCATGTTTCATCATCACCACACGTGCGTGCCAAAGATACCACAGGCAGAATTATGCTTTATGTGATTCTGGCATTACTGCCGACAAGTTTGTTTGGTATTTATAACTTTGGCGTGAAGGCACTGATTTTAATCTTGGTTACCATCGCAAGCTGCGTGGCTTCTGAGTGGGTTTTCAACAAGATTGTACATAAAGAGCAGACCATTAAGGATTTGAGTGCAGTCGTAACCGGTTTACTGCTTGCATTAAACCTTCCGGTAAACCTTCCATGGTGGGAGGCAGTCATCGGTGGTGTGTTTGCAATTATCGTAGTAAAGAGTCTGTTTGGCGGACTGGGGCAGAACTTCATGAACCCGGCGCTCGGTGCAAGATGCTTTCTTCTGATTGCATTTGCAGCAGATATGACAAACTTTGTAACAGATACTTATACCGGTGCAACACCGCTTGCAGCACTTCGTAACGGAGAGGCTGTCAACACAATGAATATGTTAGTCGGCCGTACTTCAGGAACCATCGGAGAGACTTCTGCGATTGCGATTTTAATCGGAGCAATCTTTTTGATTCTGATGGGTGTCATTGATTTACGGATTCCGGCATCCTATATCATTACTTTTGTAATTTTCATGCTGTTGTTCAGCGGTCATGGTTTCGATGGAACCTACCTTACCGCACAGCTTTGCGGCGGCGGATTAATGTTAGGTGCATTCTTCATGGCAACTGATTATGTAACTTCGCCGATTACACCGCGCGGACAGATTATTTTCGGAATCTGCTGTGGTATCTTCACCGGATTATTCCGTTGCTTCGGAGCAAATGCAGAGGGTGTTTCCTTCGCAATCATCTTAAGCAACATTTTAGTTCCGATGATTGAAAAATACACAGTTCCAAGAGCCTTCGGTCTGGTGAAAGAGGCAAAGAGCAAGGAAGGGGGCAAATAAGATGAACAAGAAGATTGTGCATGACGCATTGGTTTTATTTGCTTTTACAATTGTTCTGGGACTTTTGCTCGGTGTCGTATACGGTATCACAAAAGACCCGATTGACAAAGTAAATTACGAAAAGACACAGAGCGCTTTTAAAGCAGTCTTTTCCGATGCTGATTCTTTCGAGGCATATGAGGGCTTTGACAAGGATGCAGCACAGGCATTGTTAGATGAGAACGGCTATGCAGATGAAATCGGAGATGTGGAGACCGCACTCGATGCATCCGGTAATGTGCTCGGTTATGTTATCACCGTAACTGCAAAGGATGCCAGCCAGTCTACCATTACCTTCTCTGTCGGAATCCGCAATGACGGAACCGTAAATGGTTATTCCATCACTTCCATCGCAGAGACACCGGGACTTGGTATGAAAGCACAGGAAGAGGCATTTTACAGCCAGTTTGAAAACAAACAGGTAGACTCCTTTACCGTTGTAAAATCAGCACCGACTTCTGACAATGAGATTGAAGCAATTTCAGGTTCCACCATTACCTCAAAAGCAATGGCAAACGGTGTGAATGCCTGCCTGGTATACTTCCAGAATGTATTAGCAGGAGGTACAAATGAATGAATAAGAATGTAGAACGTTTATATAATGGTATTATTAAAGAAAACCCGACATTTGTATTGATGTTAGGTATGTGTCCGACACTTGCAGTTACATCATCTGCAATCAACGGACTTGGAATGGGACTTTCCACAACAGTGGTACTCATTCTTTCCAATATGCTGATTTCCACATTCCGTAAGGTAATTCCGGACGGAGTACGTATGCCGGCATTTATCGTCATCGTAGCATCTTTAGTTACCATGGTGCAGTTTATCATGCAGGCATATACACCGAGCCTTTCTGATTCCTTAGGTGTGTATATTCCACTTATCGTTGTAAACTGTATCATCCTTGGTCGTGCAGAGAG
Organism: uncultured Roseburia sp.; assembly: GCA_958420225.1. Lineage (GTDB taxonomy): Bacteria > Bacillota > Clostridia > Lachnospirales > Lachnospiraceae > Roseburia. The sequence goes on from CATZIT010000001.1 coordinate 185,218, forward strand.
CTACGCATCCAAGAATCCGGTGATTCCATCCATGTTTGATGGTATCGGTATGGGACTTGGATTTACCTTTGGCCTTACCTGCATTGGTCTGATTCGTGAGCTGCTTGGCGCCGGACAGATTTTCGGATTCCAGGTATTATCCTTAAGCTGGTTCACACCAATCACAATTTTCGTAATGGCTCCGGGTGCATTTATCGTTTTATCCTGCCTCGTTGCAATTATGAACATCGTGAGAGCTAAAATGGAAGCAAAGGGCAAACCGCTTGCAGCTCCTTCCGGATGTCTGACCGGTGACTGTGCAGGATGTGCCCAGTCTGCAATGTGTACCGGAAAAAATACTTCCGCTGCAACAGAAACAGACAAAAAAGAAAATTAGGAGGATAGGTACAGATGAAAGAATTACTTTTAATCGCAATTGGCTCTGCCATTGTAAATAACGTCGTATTAAGTCAGTTCCTCGGTATCTGTCCGTTTTTAGGGGTTTCCAAGAAAACTGAGACAGCAGCCGGAATGGGTGCGGCAGTTGTATTCGTTATTACAATTTCATCCTTTGTAACAGCGTTAATTTACAAATTTATACTTGCAAATGATTATCTGATGAGCAAGGGAATCAATCTTACTTATTTACAGACAATCGTATTCATTCTTGTAATTGCCGCACTGGTTCAGTTCGTAGAGATGTTCTTAAAGAAATCTATGCCGTCCCTGTACCAGAGCCTTGGTGTTTACCTTCCGCTCATTACAACGAACTGTGCAGTACTTGGTGTTGCACTTACAAACGTAACGAAAGAGTATGGGATTTTAGAGAGCGTTGTAAACGGTTTTGCAACAGCATTTGGATTTCTGATTGCAATCGTTCTGATGGCAGGTTTACGTGAGAAGATTGAATACAATGATATTCCGAAGCCATTTCAGGGTACAGCAATCGTGCTGATTACTGCATCCTTAATGTCAATTGCATTTATGGGATTCTCAGGAATGATTTAGGAGGAAAAGAAGATGAACGTTACAGCAATTTTAGTTGCAGCCCTGGTAGTGGGCGGCGTAGGTATCTTGATTGGATTTTTCCTCGGTATTTCTGGTGAGAAATTTAAAGTAGAAGTAGATGAGAGGGAATCTGCAATCTTGGAAGTACTTCCGGGAAATAACTGCGGTGGTTGTGGTTATGCAGGATGTTCCGGTCTGGCAGCAGCGATTGCCAAAGGAGAAGCTCCGGTCAACCAGTGTCCGGTCGGCGGTGCACCGGTTGCCGCAAAAGTAGGTGCTATCATGGGCGTGGATGCTGGAAGCGGCGAGCATAAGGTAGCATTTGTAAAATGTGCCGGAACCTGCGACAAAGCAGGAAAAGATTATGAGTACACAGGAAATGAGGACTGTGCAGCCATGGCGTTCGTGCCAAATGGTGGTCCGAAATCCTGTAACTATGGATGTCTTGGATATGGCTCCTGCGTGAAGGCATGTCCGTTTGATGCGATTCATATCGTAGATGGAATTGCTCTCGTAGACAAAGAAGCATGTAAAGCATGTGGCAAATGTGTTGCTGCCTGCCCGAAGCATCTGATTGAACTTGTACCATATGATGCAAAGCATCTGGTACAGTGCAGCTCCAAGGACAAGGGCAAAGATGTAATGAAGGCATGCTCTGTTGGATGTATCGGATGCCATCTTTGCGAGAAGAACTGTCCGAAGGATGCAGTCCATGTCATTGACAATGTCGCTTACATTGACCAGGAGAAGTGTGTTGGATGTGGTATCTGTGCACAGAAATGTCCGAAGAAGATTATTCTCTAAGAAAATTTATAACGACACAAAAAAGGATTCCGTCATGGAATCCTTTTTTGCTGTATGTAAATTCATTTGATTTCCTGAAATGGAATGTCTGTTCCGATGCCGGAGCTTTTATGCAGTGCGTAATCATCGGTAATAAAGACGGCTTCCGTGTCCGGGAGACTCTCAATTAATGCCATGCCATCGGAAAGCCCAAGCGCAAAGCAGGTGGTCGAGAGGGCATCGCCGTCAACAGAGTTTTTTGTGATAATTGTGACCCCCAATAGACCGTTCTGATACGGATAACCGGTGGAGGTATCTAAAATGTGGTGGTAAAGGACACCATCCACGGTAAAGCAACGCTCATAGACGCCGGAGGATACCACGGTTTCATCACGTACCTCCACTGCGGCGATGGAAGCGCCGGTTTCATCGAAGGGCTTCTGGATGCCAATCTTATAGGCACTTCCGTCCGCCTTCGGGCCTAACACCAGGACATTTCCGCCTAAGTTGATATAGCCGCTTATGACATCGTTCTCGTTGAGATATGCCTTCATCTGGTCTGCAATATAACCTTTTGCAATTGCGCCGAGGTCAAGCCGTGCATCCGGGTTAGTGAGTGTGACGTCATTTCCATCAATCTCGATACAGTGGTAATCCACTGTTGCAAGCGCCGCCTTGATGGCTTCCTCTGACGGAATCATCGAAGGAGTGGCTTCCTCAAGCAGTGCCTTGGTGGAGAAGTCCCACAAATCCGATAACTGCCCGATGGTCAGGTCAAATTTGCCACCACTTAATTCACAGTAGGAAAGCCCGGTTTTCAGCAAATCAGCCGTTTCCTCATGAACCGTCACCGGAGTGCCGCCGGAAGCATTTATCCGGGAAATATCACTGTCCGGGATGGTATTGGAAAAATAGTTTTCATACGTTTGTGCCAAGTCAAAGCAGTCCTCTAAGAGCTGTTCTTTGGAGCCGTCGTAGAGGGTAATGGAAATCACGGTATTAAAATAGAAGCCGGATTTCGTGATGGGGGCGTCTGATACAGAAGTACAGCCGGAAAGAAGTCCGGTAAGAAGTGCACCTGCCGCCACCAGGGAAAAATGTTTCTTTTTCTGTTTTATCATAAATCAATCATTCCTTTGTTATGCTGGGATTCATTATACTAAAAAACAGGGGGAAAAGCAAAATATTTTGCCATTTTACAAAAGATATGATACAGTATAAGGTGTGTTTAAAGTGTAACATAGAAGGAGTATGGGGACGGGAATGGAACAGAAGAACTTTCAGTTTGATAAGAAAAAACGTGTGGTTGTAAAAATCGGTTCCTCCTCTTTGAATTATGAGGAGACCGGGAATCTGAATTTTACCAAATTAGAGCATCTGGTGAGGGAACTCTGTAACTTAAGAAACCGCGGGATGGATGTGTGTCTGGTAAGCTCCGGTGCAATTGCGGTCGGAAGAAAATCATTGGGACTTACAGAGCGTCCGAAGGATATTTCCACCAAACAGGCATGTGCTGCAGTAGGACAGGCAAAGTTGATGATGGTTTACCAGAAGTTGTTTGCAGAGTATAACCAGGTAGCGGGACAGGTATTAATGACGAAGAATACCATGATAAATCCGACCTCCAGAGAAAATGCCGTACATACGTTTGAAGAACTGTTCCGTCTCGGCGTGATTCCAATTGTAAATGAAAACGATACGGTTTCCACATACGAAATGCAGTTTGGCGATAACGATACCCTGTCTGCTATTGTGGCGTCGCTGGTGGGAGCCGACCTTCTGATTTTACTGTCGGATATCGACGGTCTCTTTACAGATGACCCAAGAAAGAATCCAGCGGCAGAACTGATTGAGGTTGTAGAGCAGATGGATGCCTCCATTTTTGGAATGGCAAAAAGCTCGACCGGAAGTGATGTCGGAACCGGTGGAATGGCAACAAAACTTACTGCGGCAAGGATTGCAACGTTATCCGGTGCAGATATGATTATTGCAAACGGCGCGGATGTCTGCGTGCTTCATCATATTTTTGACGATACCTTCCGGGGAACAATTTTTAAAGCACAGAAGAAAGAGAGTTTTCATATAGAAGATTTCATCCTTGAGACAATCGGATGATAATCGGAAAGAAAGGCATGGTTATTTAAGTTGAAACAGGAACAGATTGACCGCATTAATGAGCTTTATCGCAAATCAAAGGCGGAGGGGCTGACCGCGGAGGAGAAAAAAGAGCAGGAGTTACTGCGCAAACAGTTTGTGGCAGATGTGCGCGGAAACCTTGTGGCACAGTTGAACAACATTGACATGGTAAATGCGGACGGAAGTGTTGAGAATCTGGGAGAAAAATATGGAAAGAACAAAAAGCAGCTTTCCTGATGAATTAAAAGAGACTCCGCAAGAACTCCGAAAAAGACATAAAAGGCTGCGTGAGGAGATGACCGAAGAGGAGGCAGGACGGGCAGGAGAACAGATATGCCGGAAGATTCTGGAATCGGACTGGTATAAAGCCTGTACGGTGCTTTACGGCTATTATCCGCTTAGAAAAGAAGTGAACTGCCTTCCGGTTTTAAGACAGGCATTGCAGGATGGAAAGACAGTAGCACTTCCGAGAACCGAAGAACATTACCAGATGAATTTTTACCGGATTGCTTCATTGGAGGAGGTCACAGAAGGAAAATTTCATGTGATGGAACCGGAGAAAACATGTGAACTTTGCAAAGAAACGCCTGGCGTAGTGTTAACGCCTGGCGTTGTGTTTGATAAGACAGGCGGCAGATACGGTTATGGAAAAGGGTATTACGACCGCTATTTTGCGAGATATCCGGGATTACTTCGGGTTGGGCTTGCCTATGAGCATCAGCTTGAGGAGGCACTGCTGTTGCAGAGCACGGATATCAGAATGAACCGGGTTATCACAGATGGGAGGATATGGGATGGAACTGGAGGAACTTTGTAAGAGGGCAGAAGAAGCAAGTCGTCTGACAGCGATGCTTGGAACACAGGCAAAGAATGAGGCACTGCTTGCAGTGGCAGATGCATTGCTTGCGCATGACGATGAGATTATTGCGGCAAATGAAAAAGATTTGTGCCGCGGAAGAGAAAATCATATGCCGCAGGGACTGTTAGACCGCCTGCTTTTAGACAAGGGCAGAATTGCACAGATGGCGGAGGGGCTGCGCCAGGTCGCTGCGCTAGAGGACCCAATCGGGGAAGTGATTTCAATGAAACAGCGCCCAAACGGTTTACGGATTGGGCAGAAACGGGTTCCGCTTGGGGTTGTAGGAATGATTTATGAGGCGCGCCCAAATGTGACGGTGGATGCCTTCGGACTCTGCTTTAAGACCGGAAATGCCGTAATCCTAAAAGGCGGAAGTGATGCTATTTCTTCCAATATTGCGATTGTATCAGTCATCGGGGAGACGCTTGCGGCATGCGGACTGCCGAAGGAGGCGGTTTCTCTGATTGAAGATACCTCCAGAGAGACGGCGGCAGCCTTTATGAAGATGAATGAATATGTGGATGTTCTGATTCCGAGAGGCGGTGCCGGGTTAATCCGTGCCGTGGTGAATCAGGCAACGATTCCGGTTATCGAAACCGGTACTGGAAACTGCCATATTTTTGTAGATGAGAGCGCTGACCTTGACATGGCGGTTTCGATTATCATGAATGCCAAAACGCAGCGCATTGGTGTGTGCAACGCCTGTGAGTCTCTGGTGCTTCATGAGAACATTGTCGATGCGCTTATGCCAAAGCTCGTTGAAGCGCTGCAGACGAAAGATGTAGAACTTCATGGAGATGCACGAAGCCTGTCTGCAGTGGCAGACCCTGCACTTCCGTTGAAACGGGAGCTGCTTCTTCCGGCAGATGAGACAGACTGGGGAAAAGAGTATCTCGACTATATCATATCCGCGAAGACTGTGTCTGGAATTGACGAGGCAATTGCGCATATCAACCGCTATAATACCGGACATTCAGAGGCGATTATCACGAATAATTATACAAACGCGGAGCGCTTTTTAAACGAAATTGATGCGGCGTGTGTCTATGTGAATGCGTCAACACGTTTTTCAGATGGATTTGAATTCGGCTTTGGAGCAGAAATCGGAATCAGCACACAGAAGCTTCATGCCAGAGGTCCGATGGGACTTTTGGCGCTTACAAGCACAAAATATATTATTTACGGAAACGGACAGGTACGCCCTTAAAGTGCGCCATCCCGTTAGAAATTAGAAATGAGGATTTGTTTTTTCAGATGAATAAAAAAATAAAAGTAGATATTATTGATAAAAAACAGGTACCGGCAGCAGAACCGGAAAGACAGTATTATTTTATGGAAATTGCATCCGCTTACATCAAGCAGCTTTCCGAACAGAAGGGAAGCCCGCTGACCTTTCATGTGACGACATTTGGCTGTCAGATGAATGCGAGGGACTCCGAGAAACTGGTCGGAATTCTGGAAAAAATCGGCTATGTGGAGACGGACAGCGAGGATGCGGACTTTGTCATCTACAATACCTGTACGGTGCGCGAGAATGCAAACAATAAAGTATACGGAAGACTTGGTTACCTGAACGGATTCCAGAAGAAAAATCCGTACATGATGATTGGACTCTGTGGATGCATGATGCAGGAGCCATCTGTCATTGAAAAATTAAAAGAGAGCTACCGGTTTGTAGACCTGATTTTTGGAACCCATAATATTTACAAATTTGCCGAGCTGATTGTGACTGCACTGGAATCGGATTCCATGACGATTGATATCTGGAAGGATACCGACCAGATTATAGAAAATCTTCCGGTGGAACGGAAATATTCGTTTAAGTCCGGTGTCAACATTATGTTCGGCTGTAACAATTTCTGTAGTTACTGCATCGTACCGTATGTGCGCGGCAGGGAGAGAAGCAGAGAGCCGGGTGAAATTATAAGAGAGATTGAGCGTCTGGTGGCAGACGGGGTTGTGGAAGTCATGCTGTTGGGACAGAATGTCAATTCTTACGGCAAGAATTTAGAACAGCCAATGACATTTGCCGAATTGCTTCGTGAAATTGAAAAGATTGAAGGGTTAGAGCGCATCCGCTTCATGACGTCCCATCCGAAGGACCTTTCGGATGATCTGATTGAGGTGATGCGGGATTCCAAGAAAATCTGTAGGCATCTTCATCTTCCGCTTCAGTCGGGAAGCAGCCGTATCTTAAAGCTGATGAACCGTCGTTATGATAAGGAACATTATCTTAAGCTGGTAGAAAAGATTCGCGCGGCAGTGCCGGATATTGCACTTACCACGGATATTATCGTGGGATTCCCGGGAGAGACCGAGGAAGATTTTGAAGAGACGATGGATGTAGTGCAGAAAGTGCGCTATGACAGTGCGTTTACTTTTATCTATTCTAAGAGGACCGGAACTCCGGCGGCTTCCATGGAAGACCAGATTCCGGAGGATGTGGTAAAGAACCGGTTTGACCGCCTGCTCGCAGAAGTGCAGAAGATTTCTGCCGAGAAAGCGGGAGTGCTCACAGGTCAGACACTTCCAGTGTTAATCGAGGAACAAAACGACCATGATGCACATCTCGTGACGGGACGATTAAGTAACAATGCGGTTGTACACCTGCCGGGAAGCGTGGATTTGATTGGTTCCATCCGTAATGTAAAACTTCTGGAATGTAAAGGCTTTTATTATATGGGAGAACTGGTTTCATAAATGAAGACAAAAAGAAAACGGTTTGGGAAAAATGATGCCTGGTTTCTTGGCATTGTTGGTGTTGTGTTTGTCGTGTTCGTGATTTTATATGGTGCTTTCGGGAAGCAGGGCGCAAGCGTGCTTGTGACCGTAGACGGAAGCACGTATGGAACCTATTCTCTGGCGCAGAATCAACGTGTGGAGATTATCATTGACGGTGTGACAACAAACATTTTGGAGATACAGGACGGAAAAGCGGACATGGTGGAAGCGGACTGCCCTGATAAGCTCTGTGTGCATCAGAAAGCAATTTCCAAAAATAATGAGACGATTATCTGCCTGCCCAATAAAGTTGTGGTTCAGGTGACAAGCGGAGAAGAAAGCGAGTTTGATTCCGTTGCGAAATAAAGTGGCATATATGGGTGTCTTTCTGGCACTTGCATTAATCTGTAGTTATGTAGAATCCCTGATTCCGATATCGTTTGGAATCCCGGGGGTAAAACTTGGACTGACCAATATTGTTGTGGTGTTGATGCTCTATTGTATCGGGGCAAAGGAAGCGCTTGCGGTATCCGTGTGCCGGATTGTGTTAGCCGGATTTCTCTTTGGAAATCTTTTTTCGATTCTCTACAGCCTCGCGGGCGGTCTCTTAAGCTTTCTTATTATGTGGGCAGTCAAACGCACGGGAAAGCTTGGAATTTTGCCGGTGAGTGTCTGCGGTGGCATTTTTCATAACATAGGACAGCTTGCGGTTGCAGCACTTGTGGTGGAGAATTATAACGTATTTTATTATCTGCCGGTGCTTTTGCTTGCGGGAGCTGCAACCGGGCTTGCAATCGGAGTGGTGGCGCAGGAGCTGGTTATCCGGATTGGAGACCGGATAAATTTTAACAGATGAAAGTGAGGATGCAAACATGTATTCTTATATCAGAGGAATTTTAACGGACCAGGACGAAGAAACTATCGTTGTGGAAGCGGCAGGGGTCGGTTACAATATTTATACGACGGGACAGACATTTCAGGCATTGCCGCCCATCGGCAGCGAGGTGAAAATCTACACGTATTTACAGGTGCGGGAAGATGCCATGACGCTGTTTGGATTTCTGACAAAAGATGATTTAAAGGTCTTTAAGCTTCTTTTGGGCGTGAACGGAATCGGACCGAAGGGGGCAATCGGGATTCTTTCCGTGATGACGACGGATGATTTGCGGTTTGCCGTGTTAGCAGACGATGCCAAGGCGATTGCCAAGGCGCCGGGAGTTGGAAATAAAACGGCGCAGCGCCTGATTCTGGAACTGAAAGACAAGTTAAGCCTTGAGGAAGCATTTGAGCAGAAGCTTGCCCACACTGCACAGTCTGAGGAAGCACATACTACTTCCGGGATGCAGAATGAGGCGGTACAGGCGCTTGTGGCACTGGGCTATTCCTCTTCCGAGGCGCTTAAGGCAGTCAGTGCAGTGGAACTGACCGAGCAGATGGATACAGAGGCACTGTTAAAGGCAGCCTTAAAGAAGATGGCTTTTTTATAGAAGGACGGAAAGGGGTATCTTTATAGAATGGAAAAACGTGTGATATCGACGCAGGTTGAAGAGGAGGACATTCCGGTTGAAACAAGCCTCCGTCCGCAGACACTCGACGATTACATCGGACAGCAGAAGGCAAAGCAGAACCTGAAAATCTATATTGAGGCGGCAAAACAGCGAAAAGAGTCCCTTGACCATGTTCTGTTTTACGGACCGCCGGGACTTGGAAAAACCACACTCGCCGGAATTATTGCAAATGAGATGGGAACGCACTTAAAAATCACGTCCGGTCCGGCGATTGCAAAGCCGGGAGAAATGGCGGCAATCTTAAGCAATCTTCAGGAGGGCGATGTCCTTTTTGTCGATGAGATTCACAGGTTAAACCGTCAGGTGGAAGAGGTTCTTTATCCTGCGATGGAGGATTATGCAATTGATGTGATGATTGGAAAAGGCGCTACGGCGCGTGCAATCCGCCTGGATTTACCTAAATTTACACTTGTAGGCGCAACGACCAGGGCAGGACTTCTCTCAGCACCACTTCGTGACCGTTTTGGCGTTGTACATCATATGGAGTTTTACAGCGTGGAAGAGTTGCAGACGATAGTGCTTCATTCGGCAAAAAAACTCGGCGTGGAAGTGGAGCCGGAGGGCGCTTTTGAACTTGCGAGACGTTCAAGAGGAACGCCGCGTCTGGCAAACCGTTTGTTAAAGCGGGTGCGCGACTTTGCAGAAGTAAAGTACGATGGGAAAATTACAAAAGACGTTGCTACGTTTGCGCTTGACCTTTTGGAAGTAGACACCTATGGACTTGACCAGAATGACAGAAACATTCTGATGACGATTATCGAGAAGTTCGGCGGCGGTCCGGTAGGACTTGAGACGCTTGCCGCATCGATTGGAGAGGATTCCGGTACGATTGAGGATGTCTATGAGCCGTATCTGGTGAAAATCGGATTTGTCAACCGAACACCGAAGGGCAGAGTGGCGACAGAGTTGGCGTATCAGCATTTTGGAGTTGCTTTTCTGCAAAAATAATTTTATAATATCCATATGTTGTATTGGCAGAGAAAAAGGTACATCAGGGAGGAACGGATATGTCGGAGAAAACCAGTGCAGAGGTCATCATTGGCGGCAAGGTATATAAGCTGAGCGGCTATGAGGAGGAAGGATACCTTCAGAAGGTCGCTGCCTACATAAACAATAAAATCAACGAGTATGACGGCATGGAGGGGTTCCGACGGCTTCCGGGGGATATGAAAGCGACCCTGATACAGTTAAACATTGCGGATGATTATTTTAAGGCAAAATCCCAGGCAGAGAAGCTTGAGCTTGAAATCGAGGCAAAGGAAAAGGAAATCTATAATTTAAAGCATGATTTGATTTCCAACCAGATTAAGGCGGAGAGTGATGAGAAAACCTTAAAGGAATTAGAGGCACAGAACAAGGAGCTTTTACTGAATAAGGCAAGATTAGAGGCATCCTTGGAAGAAAAGCTTTTGGGTAAGCTGCCGGATGAGAAGGATTCCCCCAAAGAACCGGAATCTGAACCGGAGGAAAAACACGAAAAATCAAAAGAGAAATAGAGCAGAGGGGACGAGCATAATTTCGTCCCTTTTGCCTTTTTACGCGAGTTTGTTTTGATACAGGAGAACGAAAAGGAATGAGAAAAATCGAACTATTGGCACCGGCAGGTTCCTATGAGACATTCCGTGCGGTCATTACCGCAGGCGCGGATGCGGTATATCTCGGAGGAAGCCAGTTTGGAGCCAGAGCCTATGCAAATAATTTTGAAGAAAAAGAACTGTTAGAAGCAATTGATTACGCACATCTGCATGGGCGGCAGGTTTATCTGACGGTCAATACACTTTTTAAGGAAAATGAGTTGGAACAGGAGCTTTATCACTACCTTCTGCCTTATTATAAACAGGGGCTTGATGCGGTTATTATTCAGGACATGGGAGCTTTTTCGATGATCCGTCAGGAGTTCCCGGGGCTTGATATCCATACCAGCACGCAGATGACGGTGACGGGGGTTTCCGGTGCTAAAATGATGAAGGACCTTGGTGCGACAAGAGTGGTAACGGCGCGGGAAATGTCGTTTGAGGAGATTGCAGCCATTCACCGGGAAGTGGATATTGAAATCGAGAGTTTTGTTCACGGAGCGCTCTGTTACTGTTATTCGGGACAGTGCCTTCTCAGCAGTATGCTTGGCGGCAGAAGCGGAAACCGCGGCAGATGCGCCCAGCCTTGCAGATTGCCGTATGAGGTCTTTGATGAAAACAGAAAGGCAATTTTACGAAACGGGAAAAATTCACCCGAAACTTATGTGTTAAGTCCTAAGGATTTGTGTACGATTTCCTTGATTCCGGAATTAATAGAGGCGGGAATCGACTCCTTTAAGATTGAAGGACGGATGAAGCAGGCAGAGTATGCGGCAGGCGTGGTATCGGTTTACAGAGAGTATCTCGACCGGTATTTTGAGGAGCCTTCCTCGTTTGCAGTGACCAAAGAAGATGAGCGGAAGCTTTATGATTTTGGAAACCGCAGCGGGTTTACGAGGGGATATTATGAAAAACACAACGGAAAGGACATGATGACCTTTGATAAGCCCGGTCATACCAAGGGCAACGAGGCGTTACAGGAGGAAATCAAGGAGCGCTATATCCGCCAGGAAATCAAAGAAAAAATCAATGGAAAGTTAAGATTATCACAAGATTTTCCTGCTACAATGGAATTAAGCCTTGGAGAAACTCATGTGAGCGTTCAGGGAGATACGCCGCAGCCGGCGAAAAAGCAGCCGCTGACCGCAGAGAAGGTGGAGACAAGTCTTAGAAAGACCGGAAACACACCGTTTGTGTTTGATAAATTGGAAATAGAACTAGACGGCGAACTGTTTCTTCCGGTACAGTCGTTAAATGCACTCCGCAGGGATGGATTAGAGGCATTGACGGAAGCACTTTTACAGAAATTCCGCCGAAATCTTACGGAAGAAGAGACAGGAGAGCCGGAGAAAGCTTTGTCAGAAATGCTTGCGAATGCAGAAGAGCAGACGATGCATCTGGCTGTTTCGACAGAGAACCGGAAACTGCTCTCTGTTTTGATAAAAGAGCCGCTCGTTTCAGACGTTTATCTTGACAGCACGGCATATACGAGAAAGACACTTGTAAGCGAATTGAAAGACGATGTTGCAAGCCTTCATGAGGCAGGAAAAAAGGCGTATTTTTGTTTTCCAACGATATTCAGACAAAAGACGGCAGACTTTTATGAGAGCATCAAAGAGGAGCTTTGCGGAATCGGAATCGATGGTGTGGTGGTGCGAAGCTATGACGCGTTAGAGTTTGTGAGAGAACAGATAAAACTTCCGATGATTTTGGACCAGAACCTTTATACGTTTAATTCGCGTGCAAAAGAGCTGTTCTGGAGCTTTTCGCCGGTAAGAGATACGATTCCTTACGAATTAAACCGCAAAGAGCTGTTTGCGCGACCAAATGAAGGAAGTGAGATGGTACTTTATGGGTATCTTCCGCTAATGACCTCCGCGCAGTGTGTTCATGCAAATATGAAAAGCTGCGATAAGACACCACAGGTGACTTATTTAAAGGACCGCTATGGAAAATATTTCCCGGTGAAGAATCAGTGCGCAGAATGTTATAATACGATTTATAACACGACACCGTTGGTGCTGTTTTCACAGCGAAGCGATTTAGAGCGGATGGGAATCCATAGTGTACGAATTTCCTTTACGATGGAAGATGAGGCAGAGGCAGAGCGGATTTTAACAGCCTACCGCACTATTTTTGTGGAGGGAACAGAGACGGTGGCAGATGCTTTTGCAGGGGAATACACGAACGGTCACTATAAAAGAGGAGTAGAATAAATGATATGACAACGATTATCATAGAAGTAGCAAAATATGCCATGATATTTTTGTTTGCATTTTATGCTTACGAATGTTTCGCGGCATTCCGGCAGAAAATCGATGATGAAAAACGGGAATGGATTTTTCACCGGCAGACGATGTTTATGTATCTGATTCATCTGACTGCATTTGTCGCAATCTATGCCGTGACAGCAGATGAAAAGATGATTGGATTTTATGTGATGCAGGTAATCCTTCTTCTTTCCATCCAGATTCTGTATCAGTTGATTTACCGGAATACGTCCAGGCTGGTGCTCAATAATATGTGTATGCTTCTTACGGTGGGATTTATCATTTTGACAAGAATTTCCTATGATAAGGCGCTCAAACAATATCTCGTGGCGGCAATCTCGGCGGCAGTGACACTTATCATTCCGTATCTGGTCAGCCGGGTACGGTTTGTACGGAATTTAACCTGGGTTTATGCCGGAATCGGAATCGTAGGACTTCTTGTGGTTGCAGTACTTGGCTCCACAAGCTACGGCGCAAAGCTGTCCATTTCGATTGGTGGTTTTTCATTGCAGCCGTCTGAGTTTATCAAAATATTATTTGTGTTTTTCGTGGCATCGATGTTATACCGGGTGACGGATTTAAAACAGGTGTGCATTACGACAGCGGTGGCAGCAGTACATGTCCTGATTCTTGTTTTGTCAAAAGACCTTGGCGGCGCATTAATCTTTTTTATGACATATCTGGTGATGTTATATGTGGCAACGAAGAAGGTGGCTTATTTTGCCGGAGGACTGCTTGCAGGCAGCGTGGCATCCGTAATTGCATATCGGCTGTTTTCCCATGTGAGGGTGCGTGTGTTAGCATGGAAGGACCCGCTGAGTGTGATTGATGATGAGGGATACCAGATTTGTCAGTCGTTATTTGCAATCGGAACCGGCGGCTGGTTTGGAATGGGACTTTATCAGGGGACGCCGAACAAAATTCCGGTAGTGGAGCAGGATTTTATTTTTTCTGCAATTTCAGAAGAGATGGGCGGAATTTTTGCCCTCTGCCTGATATTAGTGTGTATCAGCTGTTTTTTAATGTTTTTAAACGTTGCGATGCAGATGCGGGATATGTTTTATAAATTAGTGGCACTTGGACTTGGAACGGTGTACGCATTTCAGGTGTTTTTAACGATTGGTGGTGTCACAAAGTTTATCCCGTCTACGGGAGTCACACTGCCGCTTGTCAGCTACGGTGGAAGTTCTCTTTTGTCAACCATGATTGTATTTTCGATTATTCAGGGACTTTATATTTTAAGGCAGGAAGAAGGAGAGAGACGTGAAAAAGAAGCCCGGTAAAAACAGAGAATTTGCAGTGATTACATATTCTTTTCTGGCAGTGTTTCTCTGCCTGATTGGATATTTTGCGTATTTTCAGTTCGTGAAAAGTGAAGATTTTATCAATAACCCATATAATACCAGGCAGGATATTTTTGCAAATCAGGTGGTGCGGGGGAAAATATTGTCAGCGGATGGAAAGGTGTTAGCGGAGACATTGACCGATTCGGAGGGGAATGAGACCAGAAGTTATCCATATGGCAGAATGTTTGCCCATGTGGTTGGGTATTCTACCAATGGAAGAACCGGAATCGAATCGATGGCAAACTTTAACCTGCTGCGTTCCAATGCTTTTTTCCTGGAGAAAACGGCGGATGAATTGCAGGGAGAAAAGAGCATCGGGGATAATGTTGCAACAACATTGAACTACGATTTGCAGTCGGTTGCTTATGATGCACTCAGTATGTATGATGGTGCGGTTGTGGTGCTTGAACCGGCAACCGGAAAAATACTTGCGATGGTCTCCAAGCCGGATTATGACCCGAACACGATTGCAGCCGACTGGGACACGCTGACCGCGGAGGGAAGTGGCAGTTCGGTATTATTAAACCGCGCGACACAGGGGCTTTATCCGCCCGGCTCTACGTTTAAGATTTTTACACTGCTTGAGTATGTGCACGAAAACAGTGATTATGAGTCCTATCAGTTCAACTGTACCGGCAGTTTTGTAAAGGATGAACAGAGTATCCGATGCTATAACAGCATCAGTCATGGATTGGAAACTTTAAAGGATTCCTTTGCCAACTCCTGCAATGCTTCTTTTGCATCGCTTGGCACAACGCTTGACGTGGATGCCTTTGCAAAATTGTGTAACAGCATGCTGTTTAATTCAGAACTTCCGACGAATTTTGCCTATTCAGAAAGCAGTTTTTCGTTAAGTGCAGATACCGCTACTACGGGAGAAATCATGCAGACTTCCATTGGGCAGGGCAAAACGCTTGTGACGCCGTTTCATATGGCACTTGTGGTCAGCGCAATCGCTAATGACGGCGTGCTGATGAATCCGTATGTGATTGACCATACCGAAAATTATAACGGTGTGACAGTGAAAGAATTTGAGCCGTCCGTATATGGAAATCTGCTTTCCGCAGACGATGCAGCGCTCTTACAGGACTATATGAGCGCGGTAGTGGAAAACGGAACCGGAAAGAAATTAATCAGTGATAATTATGATGCCTATGGAAAGACCGGTTCTGCGGAATTTAAGGATGGTTCAAGCTCCTGTCATTCCTGGTTTGTCGGATACGCTCACAGAGAAGGAAAAGAAGACATTGCAGTGGCAGTCATTGTCGAGGATTCCGGATCAGGAAGTGAGTTTGCAGTTCCGGTAGCCAGAAAACTGTTTGATGCTTACTATGGCAACTAGGTATTTGCGAAGCAAAGAGGGTGTTGCACGAACTTCCGAAAAGTATTATACTGAATCTAAATTAAAAAAAACCACATCAGGAGGTATTGCAATGATTGAAGCAACGAGTTGTGGTGGTGTGGTAATATTCCGCGGGAAAATTCTGCTCTTATACAAAAACTACAAGAATAAGTATGAAGGATGGGTACTTCCCAAAGGAACCGTGGAGGCTGGCGAGGAATATAAAGAGACAGCGGTGAGAGAGGTTTTAGAAGAAACCGGTGCCAGGGCCAATATTATAAAATATGTCGGTAAGAGTCAGTATAGTTTTACAGTTCCGGAAGATACCGTGGAGAAAGAAGTACACTGGTATCTGATGATGGCGGACAGCTATTACAGCAAACCACAGCGGGAAGAATATTTTGTTGATTCCGGTTATTACAAGTTTCACGAGGCGTATCATCTGCTCAAATTTCCAAATGAGAAGCAGATTTTGGAAAAGGCGTATGATGAATATCTGGAATTGAAAAAGAGTAATTTGTGGGGAAACCACAAGTATTAGGCGGGATGGAAGACCGGTAGAATGAGGATTTTGCATGATCTGGTATGAGGATTTGTATGTAGGAGAAAGCATCGTACATAAGACAAAGAAAATAAAATGGAAAATCCGTCACAATGCGGGAACGAGTGACATTTATGTCATAAGTTTTGCGTCGAATGAAGAAAATCTGCTGGATATTATTCCGTCGTGGGAGTTGTTGCAGCGTGGCTATCCAAAGCGAAAGATTTTTGTCGTCGGACTTGCAAAAGGGTATGAGGAAGCACTTGAAGTGGCATCCTCTATTATAGAGGAAGTTTACAGACAGACCGGTGGATTTGACGTGAGAAAATATCTGCTGGATAAGGACAGACAGAAAGGACAAAGGGATTTGAAATGACTGTAGTGTTATGGATTCTAAAGATAATCGGAATCATACTCCTTTGCCTGCTTGGACTGTTGTTTGTACTGCTTACAGTGGTGCTGTTTGTTCCCGTGCGTTACCGGATACAGGGAGAAGTTAAAGAAAAAGAGACACAGATTCATATCAGGGCAAGCTGGCTTTGTCATGCGATATCCTTTCTGGGAGATTATGTGGATGGGACGTTTGACTATATACTAAAGATTTTTGGAGTTCGCAAGGAGTTCGGTGGCAGCGAAGAAGAGACTTCTTCTGAGGTGGAAGAGCAGGATGACGAAACTGTGGAGACGGAAATATCCACAAAGGAAATATCCACAAAGGCGGAAGAAATACCTCAGGAGACAGCAGAGGGTGTCGCGGAGGCAGGAGAAGCCGGGAAGCCGGGAAAATCCACAGAGCGAATTTCCGGGAAGAAGAGCAGAAAGCGCTCCTTTTGCAGTAAAATTTCTTCCAAATTAAAAAAAATACGGGAGACCGTAAAGAAAATCTGGGATTTTATCGTGCATTTGCCGCAAAAGTTTGATAAAATCAAAGAGGTGGTAACGGATGCAGGAAATAAAAATGCACTTTCCCTCACCTGGCGGGAACTGCGGTATCTGCTGCGGCATTTTAAATTCCGTAAGGTTCACACCGATTTGGAATTTTCGGCGGGAGATCCCGCACTCACAGGACAGATTTTCGGCGGGATAGCGGTGATTCCGGCATTTTATCGTTATGATATGCACATTTATCCGGACTTTGCATCTGATACATTTTATGTGCGCGGAACCTTTGACATCAAAGGAAGAATCCGACTGATACATCTGCTTTGTTCTGTAATCCGTTTGCTGAAAGAGAAAGATGTGCGCAGAGTGCTTTCACAATTTCAGAGATAAAAGAAAGACATCAAAAGAAAGGGGTATTTTATATGTCAGAGATGAATTTTAATGCAACTGTAGAATCATTATTTAAAGGAATGGACAGCTTTATCACAACCAAAACGGTAGTGGGCGATGCCATTCATATCGGGGATACCATTATTTTACCGTTGGTCGATGTGTCCTTTGGTGTGGCAGCGGGCGCATTTTCCCAGGACAAGAAAAATAACGGTGCCGGCGGTATGGGCGGTAAGATTATGCCGAGTGCTGTATTAGTCATCCAGAACGGAACGACAAAACTTGTGAATATTAAGAATCAGGACGGTGTTACAAAGATTCTTGATATGGTGCCGGACTTTGTGAATAAATTCACATCCAAAGGCGAGAAAGGCTCCGTAGAGCAGAAGAGCGAAGAAAGTGACGAGGCTGCAAAAGAAGCAGCAGCGAAGGATATGGAAGAACAGCTTAAAAATTCCGTAAATTCATCTTCAAACGAATAAAATAAAAAAGAAAGAAGAAAATCAGACCTGGAAAGCATATATTAGAATGATATATGCTTTTTTTGGTGGACAAAATGAAACGTTTGCTGGGGTTTGCACTCTTTTGTTTTTCGATGGGAATGTTGGTCATGTTAGTCATCCATAACCGATTTCTCGGGTTTCTTCTGATTATCTGCTGTATGTTGGCAGGTTATTACGTCTTTAACTGCGATTAAAAAATCCGCACAGATTCCCTGCGCGGATTTTTTGTAACTGATAAAATTATGCAAGAATTTCTTTGACACAGGCTGCAATGGCGTCATCCTTGCAGTTTGCGAAGAAGTATTCTGCAAACTGCTCGCCGCTTAAGGCACCCTTTACTAAGTCCTGGTCAAGCTCTTTTAAGATGGAAACAAGGTCCCTGTGTGTTACCTTTTTCACTTCGTCTAAGATTTTCTTGTTGCGCTGCTCCGGTACGACACGCTCCTTCGGATATCCACCGCCGCCTGGTGCGCAGAACAGTTTTTCAAAGATGTAAGTAAGGTTTAACTCGCCGCCCCAGCCAAAATTCTCGGCAAATGGGAGAGCAATACAGTTTCCGTCGTTTACCTGGGAAAACAGATAAGCGTCGAGCGGAGACTCAACGTGGCCACAGAGCACCTGTGGGAAAGAGTTGCAGGCAAGCATAGCGCCCTCACCGGTTCCACAGCCTGTGATTACGAAATCAGCAGCGCCGGAGTTCAACAGGACAGCGGCAAGAATACCGTTCTGGACATATGTAAGCTGATGCTCATCCTCTGCGGAGTACATACCATAATTGAATACGGTGTGTCCCATCGGCTCTACCACTGACTTTAAGGTAGCGCAAATCATTTCATTTTTTGCCGCCTGGCTGTTTTCATTAATTAATGCAATCTTCATAAGGTGTTCCTTTCTTTTATAACAGATCCTTCATTTCAACGCCATCCATATCGTCGAAATCCTGATTTTCGCCAACCATACCCCAGATAAAGGTGTAAGCCTGTGTGCCACAGCCGGAGTGGATAGACCAGCTCGGGGAGATTACAGCCTGCTCGTTGCGCATAACGATATGTCTTGTCTCGGTCGGCTCGCCCATGTAGTGCATTACAAGCGCATCTTCCGGCATATCAAAATACAGGTAAACTTCCATACGTCTGTCGTGGGTGTGGCATGGCATGGTATTCCAAACGCTTCCCGGCTCTAACTTGGTCATTCCCATTTCAAGCTGACAGCTTTCTACCTGACCCGGCAGAATGTATTTGCAGATGGTTCTGTGATTTGCAGTCTCAAGAGAGCCAAGCTCAACCTTATTGCAGTCTTTTACGATGACAACGCCTTCTTCCGGTGTTCCTTCCGGTTTGATTAAAACGGTCGGATAAGTCATATGTGCCGGAGCACTGTTTAAATAGAATTTTGCCGGAGCAGAAGCATCGACGGAGGCAAAGGAGATATCCTTTGCGCCCATGCCGATGTACATCCCTTCTTTGTGGCCAACCTGATAAACCTTACCGTCAATTGTAATCACACCGGCACCGCCAATGTTGATGACGCCAAGTTCACGTCTTTCACAGAAATACTGTGCGCGGAGCTCGTCTCCGGCAGTCAGTACCAGTGTTTTTTTTACCGGAACGGCAGAACCGGTGATGATACGGTCGATGTGGCTGTATACCAGTTTGATGACATCCGGCTGGAATAAATCGTCAATCAGAAATTCTTCTCTTAAGCGCTCGGTTGTGTAATGCTTGACATCTCTTGGAGATGCGGCTGTTCTAAGTTCCATGATAAAAAATCTCCTTTTTTATAAGTTAAAACCAAAATATTTGACAGCGTTGTTGTAGCAGATTCCCTTTACAATCTCCTCAAGGATTTCGTAGTCAGCCGGGAATTCGCCGTTCTCTACCCAGTTTCCAATCAGGTTGCAGAGAATTCTGCGGAAATAATCATGTCTGGTGTAGGAGAGGAAGCTTCTGGAATCGGTAAGCATTCCAACAAATCCGGAAAGATTTCCGAGGTTTGCAAGAGAGGTCATCTGATCCTGCATACCGGTCTTGTGATCATTGAACCACCATGCGGAACCCTGCTGGATTTTTGCAACAGCGGTGGAATCCTGGAAGCATCCCAAGATAGTGCCGATTGCCTGGTTGTCGTTTGGATTTAAGCTGTAGATAATGGTCTTCGGCAGACTTCCATCCTGATTTAAAGCGTTTAAGAAATCAGCCATCTGGGAAGACGGAGCGTAGTTGTTGATGCAGTCATAACCGGTATCCGGTCCAAGGTGGTCAAACATCGGAGTGTTGTTATCGCGCTTGCAGCCATAGTGAAGCTGTAATACCCAGCCGCGCTTTGCATATTCTTTGCCGACATAAAGCATGAATGCAGTCTTGAACTTCAATTCGTCCTCACGGGAAACAGCATTTCCGGCAAGGCGGGAAGCAAAAATATTCTCGATTTCCTCAGCGGAAGCCGGTGCATACATTACATATTCTAATGCGTGGTCAGATACGACACAGCCCATGGAAGCGAAGAAATCCATACGGACAGAAAGTGCCTTGCATAAATCTGCGAAGGTAGCAATTTTTACATCAGAAACAGAAGCAAGCTGGTTTAAGTAATCTAAGTAGGTCGGTTTTTCGATGTTCATTGCCTTGTCAGGTCTCCATGCCGGAAGTACCTGTACGTCAAAGGAAGCATCCTCAGCAATCTTTTTGTGCCACTCTAAGGAATCTGCAGGGTCATCTGTGGTGCAGATTAAGGTAACGTTTGACTGCTTGATGATGTTGCGGACGGTCATGGACGGCTCAGCAAGCTTTGCATTGCATAAGTTCCATACTTCTTCTGCGGTGTTTTTGTTTAAAACACCGTGATAACCGAAATATTTCTGTAACTCGAGGTGGCTCCAGTGGAAGAGCGGGTTGCCGATGGCTTTTCCAAGGCATTCAGCCCATTTGAAGAACTTCTCCTTGTCGGAAGCATCGCCGGTGATGTATTTCTCATCCACGCCACAGGAACGCATAAAACGCCATTTGTAATGGTCACCGCCAAGCCATACCTGGGTAATGTTCTCGAACTGACGGTCCTCATAGATTTCCTGCGGATTGATGTGGCAGTGATAATCTAAAATCGGGGTGTCTGCTGCGAAATCAAAGTACAGCTTCTGTGCTGTTTCGGTCTGTAATAAAAAGTTTTTGTCCATAAATGGTTTCATGAAAGAATCCTCCTTGTATTAAAATAATGTAGTTCCACGTTTGATAAGTTTACCGGAAAAAACAGATTTTTTCGGCATTTCCTCGCCGGATAAAACGCCAAGAAGCGTTGCGACGAGCTGGTGTGTCTGGGATTCCAGACGGTTGTCAACAGATGTGAGCTCCGGGGTACAGCAGGTTGTCAGCATGGAATTATTATATCCGATAATTGACAAATCTTCCGGAATGGAAAGGTTTCTGTAGTGCGCATACTTTACAGCGCCAATGGCAAGGTTGTCATCGGCGGCAATCACACCTGAAAAATGGATTCCGCTGTCTGCGGCTTCTGCAACAAAATCGGCGATTGCGTTCATGTTCTGTATATCGCCGCGGTAGAAGAGCACACGCTTCTCATAATCTGCCACCCCGTGCATGTCCATGGCGGCACGAAAACCGTTCAGTTTCTTGGTTCCGCTGTAGGAGTTGGAATTGTAAAGGTAAAGAACATCATGGATTCCGTATTCCAACATGGAACTGGCTGCCTCATACATAGTGGTGTAATCGTCACACAATGTGCTGTAGACATTGGGGTAATCAAAGGAAGCATTTAAAAGCATGATAGGCACCTGGGCAGAAACATCCTTAATATATTGGTTTTCATCCTCACTGGTCCCGATAAAGTTAGAACCAACTAAGATAATGCTGTCTACTTTTTTGGAAAGAATCAGATTCATGTAGCTTTCCTTGATGTCACGGTTATATCCGGTACAGCAGAGAATGGACTCATAGCCGTTTTCCTGTAATTCCTGCTCTAAGTGGTAGACCGCTTTGGCAAGAAACAGGTCGGAAGAGTCTGCACATAAGATACCGATGGTCTTTAAGGAATGAAGTCCCATTCCCCTTGCAAAAGCATTTGGTGCATAGTCATACTTTTCAATAATATCCATTACTTTCTGGCGTGTAGCAGGACGCACTTTGTCACTTCCGTTTAAGACACGGGAGACAGTGGCGATGGATACACCTGCTTTTTTTGAAATGTCATAAATCGTCATTTTTTCCCCTAACTTGCCGAACTGGATAAAAATATACTTTCATAAAATGGAAAAACCCAGGAAACATGGTAATGAAAGCAGTTTCATTTCGGCTGAAAACATTATACAATAAGCACGATAAGAAAGCAAGAACCGAAAAAAGAAAAATGCTTGAAATGTAAAAAGAAAGTCCTGAAAAATAAGGAAAATGGATGCTTTTACTAAATTGTGCAAAATTACATATTGACTAATTACAAAAAAGGTGCAAAAATACAAAGTGTAAACGCTTACAAAACAACATTAAGTTCAAATAAACTTTCAAGTATCAGGAGGATCATATGGAGTTATTAAGCAAAGCAAAAACAGGAAAAGTAGAAAGACCGGTAAAGGTTCTGCAGTTTGGAGAGGGAAATTTCCTTCGTGCATTTGTTGACTACATGATTGACATTGCAAATGAGCAGGGCAAATTTAACGGGGACATCGTTCTTGTAAAACCAATTGAGTTCGGTAATCTGGATCGTTTCCATGAGCAGGAGTGCCAGTATACCGTACAGCTTCGCGGAATCGTTGACGGCGAAGCGAAACGTATCAACCGTGTCGTAACAAGTGTTGCAGACGCAGTAGATGCTTACGGAGAGTATGAGAAATACGCTGCATATGCAAAACTCGATACACTGCGCTACATCGTATCTAACACCACAGAGGCTGGTATCGTATATGATGAGACAGACCGCATCGAATTCAATCCTCCAAAGACTTACCCGGGCAAACTGACCAAGTTCTTATATGAGAGATACAAACACTTTAACGGAGCAGCAGACAAGGGTCTTGTAATGCTTCCAGTTGAGTTAATTGATGACAACGGAATCCACCTGAAAGAGTGCGTATTGAAATTCGCAAAACTCTGGAACCTTGAGGACGGATTTGCTGCATGGTTAAACGATGCGTGTGTATTCACCTCTACTTTGGTAGACCGTATCGTAACCGGTTACCCGAGAGACGAGGCAGAAGAACTCTGCAAGGAATTCGGCTATCAGGACAACCTGATTGT
The DNA here is from genome assembly GCA_958420225.1 of uncultured Roseburia sp. GTDB lineage: Bacteria > Bacillota > Clostridia > Lachnospirales > Lachnospiraceae > Roseburia. The sequence continues at coordinate 208,363 of CATZIT010000001.1, forward strand.
AACAGGTGAGCCTTTTGCACTCTGGGTTATCGAGAGCGCAAAGGATATCAGCAAAGAGTTCCCGCTTCCGGATGCAGGGCTTCCGGTTATCTTCACCGATAATCAGAAACCGTACAAACAGAGAAAGGTACGTATCTTAAACGGAGCACATACTTCTTTCGTACTGGCATCTTACCTTTGCGGAAATGACATCGTACTTGAGTCCATGAACGATGAACTGATTTTAAAATACATCAAAGCAACTATTTTTGACGAAGTAATCCCGACATTAACACTTCCAAAACAGGACCTTGTAGATTTCGCAGAAGCAGTGCTTACCAGATTTAACAATCCGTATGTAAAGCATGCACATCTGTCCATCTCCTTGAACTCTGTTTCCAAGTGGAGAGCAAGATGTATGCCAAGTTTCTTAGAGTACATTGAGAAAGAAGGAAAGCTTCCGGCGCACTTAACCTTCTCATTAGCAGCATTGATGGCATTCTATACCGGTACTGAAATCCGTGATAAGGCTTTAATCGGACACAGAGACGGACAGGAATACAACATCATGGATGATGCAGATGTGTTAGAGTTCTTTGCAGCAAACAGCTCTAAAGAGCCGGCTGAATATGCACATGCTGTTCTTTCCAATGAGAATTTCTGGGGCCAGGATTTAACCAAGCTTGCAGGAGTGGAAGGGGCAGTGACAAATTATATCTCCGATATCCGCAGCATGGGTATGCGTAAAACCATGGAAAAATATTTTGCATAAAAACCGGGAGGTTGTGCGTGAAAGATTTTATTAAGATTAATGAAAAAGACAATGTAATCGTAGCATTAAAAGAGCTTGCACCGGGAGAAACCGTTTCTGTTCAGGGAACTGATGTTACCGCGGCGGAGACCATTCCGGCAGGACATAAGATGGCGGTTACAGATATAGCAAAGGGTGCAGAAGTCGTAAAATACGGCTTCCGCATCGGAAATGCCAAAGAGGATATCAAGGCAGGACAGTGGGTTCATACGCACAATGTAGGAACTGCACTGGGCGATTTGTTAGAGTACAGCTATGAACCGGTAGAGACAACGGTTCATCCGTCCGAGGAGCGCACCTTTATGGGATTTGAGCGTCCGGACGGCAAAGTCGGTGTCCGCAACGAAATCTGGATTATCCCGACCGTTGGCTGTGTAAACAACATTGCAACTGCAATGGCAAAGGCTGCAAATGTTCATGTAAAAGGAAGCGTAGAGGAAGTAATTGCGTTCCCGCATCCATATGGCTGCTCCCAGATGGGTGATGACCAGGAGCATACCAGAACGATTTTAGCTGACCTTGTAAATCATCCGAATGCAGGTGGTGTCTTAGTACTCGGTCTTGGCTGTGAAAACAGCAATATCGGGGAACTGAAACGCTATATCGGCGATTATGATGAGAACCGTGTCAAATTCCTGGTATGCCAGGAGTGTGAGGATGAGATGGAAGCAGGCGAGGCGCTGCTTGAAGAGCTGATTGACTATGCAGCAGGGTTTGAGCGCAAGCCGATTAGTGCATCCAAACTTATCATCGGAATGAAATGCGGTGGAAGTGACGGATTTTCCGGTATTACCGCAAACCCGCTTGTTGGAAAATTCTCCGATATTCTGATTGGAAAGAATGGAACCACCATTCTGACCGAGGTTCCGGAAATGTTCGGTGCAGAAACACTTCTGATGAACCGTTGTGAGAACCGCGAGCTGTTTGATGAAACCGTGAAGTTAATCAACGATTTCAAACAGTATTTTAAAGATAATCATCAGACTATCTATGAGAATCCGTCTCCGGGAAACAAAAAAGGTGGTATTTCCACACTGGAAGACAAGTCTCTTGGATGTACACAGAAATCCGGAAGCGCACCGGTAAAGGGTGTTCTTTCCTATGGCGAGAGAGTGTCTGTTCCGGGATTAAATCTTTTGAGCGCACCGGGAAATGACCTTGTAGCAGCGACTGCACTGGCAGCAAGCGGCGCACATATTGTACTGTTTACAACCGGACGTGGAACCCCGTTTGCATCACCGGTTCCGACTGTTAAGATTGCAAGTAACAGCGCACTGGCAGGAAAGAAGAAGAACTGGATTGATTTTAACGCAGGCGTACTGGTAGAAGATTCCGAGTTGGAAGAGACCGGTCAGAAGTTATTTGACTATGTGCTTGAAGTTGCTTCTGGCAAAAAGGTTTGCAGCGAGGAAGCAGGTTTCCACGATATGGCAATCTTTAAGCAGGGTGTTACACTCTAAAAGTCAGCAAAAAGGTTTTTGGATACCGGACTTTAGGTTCGGCATCTGACAATAGAACATGTAACTAATAATCAGCATCAAAAAGAAAAGGAGAACACGAATATGTCATACATTGACAATTTTTCACTGAAAGGTAAAGTAGCACTTGTAACAGGAGCATCTTACGGAATTGGATTTGCAATTGCATCTGCATACGCAAAAGCAGGCGCAACAATCGTATTCAACGATATCAAGCAGGAATTAGTTGACAAGGGAATTACTGCATACAAGGATGAGGGCATCGAGGCTCACGGATATGTATGTGACGTTACCAACGAGGATGCTGTAAACGCTATGGTAGCTCAGATTGAGAAAGAGGTTGGCGTTATCGATATTCTGGTAAACAATGCCGGTATCATCAAACGTATCCCGATGACTGAGATGACAGCAGCAGAGTTCCGCCAGGTTATCGATGTAGACTTAAACGCTCCGTTCATCGTTTCTAAAGCAGTTATCCCGTCAATGATTAAGAAGGGTCACGGAAAAATTATTAACATCTGCTCTATGATGTCTGAGCTTGGACGTGAGACCGTTTCTGCTTATGCAGCAGCAAAGGGTGGATTAAAGATGCTGACAAAGAACATCTGTTCTGAGTATGGTCAGTACAACATCCAGTGTAATGGTATTGGACCTGGTTATATTGAGACTCCGCAGACCGCTCCGCTTCGTGAGATTCAGCCGGACGGCTCCAGACATCCGTTTGACCAGTTCATCTGCGCTAAGACTCCTGCAAACAGATGGTTAAAACCGGAAGAATTAGCAGGTCCTGCAGTATTCCTTGCTTCTGAAGCATCCAATGCAGTAAACGGACATATCCTTTACGTAGATGGCGGTATCTTAGCATACATCGGAAAACAGCCACAGTAAGAGACTTTACACAAAAGTGTATTGCAAATATAAATAATAAAACGGGCAGTTTCTTAATAAAGAAGCTGCCCTGTTTTTTTGTGCGAGCTGTACGCACCTTGCAGTGGTGTGTTTCTATGCGAGTGTTCCGTACAGATGTCCCTGAAATTCCGTAAACAGGCTTTCTTCCTGTTTTTTTAGAAATACAGTGATATCGTTTTTGCCAAACGAGAACTGAAAATGTACAGAACCGACAAAGGAATCGATAATGTGAAATTTTAAATACAAGGTCATATCGTTCTGCCACATACCGCTTGAGGCATAACGCATGGAATAGATAGGAAAAATGCCGGTTTCCAAATGTCCCATGCCAAAGCTAAGTTCGCAGTCTGTTCCATTTAAGGTAAAGTGAAGTGTTCCGGTGTTTTCTGCAAAGGAGAGTGAGAGCCGGGAAAATCCCATTTTGTTTTCCATAAGCTGAAATATTTTGCCGGAAATAGAATTTTCCTGGTGAAAAGGACGTAATTCCATTTCAAGTGGGCGAATTTGTAAGGTTTTTAACATGGAAAGAAGCTCTGTATGCGTTTTTTTATCCTCCGGGAGTGCATCTGATGCCATAAAAGGAAGAATCTCTTCATACAGGGCATCATAAATCACCTGATTTCCGCCACCGATTCCCTGTGTATCTGCGGTTGTAACGCAGATAAAATCATATTGCGGAAGGAAAATAATGAATTGTCCGCCCATGCCATAGCACACATAGCCGCCTTTTTCGTTCTGCCAGAACTGGTAACCATAGCCGCAGGCTTCACTTCGCACAGGCGCTGTGACGCGGGTATCAGACAGATTGGAAACCGCTGTGCGGATATAGTCTGCGGAGAGCAGTTGTTTACCGTCTATATATCCCTCGCCAGAAATAAAACAGCCAAATTTTAATAAGTCCATCGGGGTTGCAACCAGACCGCTTCCGCCCATAGAGACGCCGAAGGGGTCTGTCAGCATATAAGATTCCTTTGAAAATCCCAAAGACGCTAATTTTTCTTTCAGATAATCGAGCATCGGCATCCCGGATAACCGTTCCACAAGCGCAGCAAGTGTGTGCGCAGAGGAAGTATCATAGTGAAAAAGCTTTCCGGCAGGGTGTGTCGGAGGGACGATGAAAAAGCTTTCAACCCAGTCCTCTTTCATGTTTACCTTATAAGTGGTAGAAGCATGGCAGGTCCGCATCATTAACATATCGCGGATAGTCATGGATGCAATCCAGGGATGAACACCGGATGGAACTTTATCCGGAAAATAGGTAACGATAGGGTCGTCGAGAGAAAGTTTTCCTTCATTTGCGAGAAACCCGATGGCGATGGATGTAAAACTTTTGCTGATGGAAAACATCCGGTGCAGGGTATTAGCACGATAAGGTGCATAATAGCCTTCTGCGGCGAGCTTCCCATGACGACAGAGCAGAACACTGTGCATGGGAATCCCATACTGGCCGAGACGTGTCAGAAAATTAAGAATACAGCCGGAGGGAATCCCGACTGCCTCAGGGGTTGTGATTGGAATCGTAAACATTGTGTGAAGATACCTCCTGTCTCATTTATTGTGCCGCCATGGCGCTCGGTGTAACACCAAATTTCTTTTTGAAGGCACGGCGGAAGGAAGTTGGGTTATTGTAGCCCACTTCAAAGGAAACCTCGGTCAGATTGGAGTTCCCTTCCTTGATAAGGCGTGCTGCCTCATTTAAACGAAGGTCTTCAAGGTAAACCGAAAAATTAATATTCATATTTTCTTTGAACATATGTGAAAAATAGCTTTCTGATATTCCAAATTCATCCGAGAGCTTATTCAGACACAGGGACGGATCTTTGTAATTAGCACGGATATAGGCAACGATATCTTCAATCAGCGTATTTTTCTCCTGCTTCGGATGGAACAGCGTGCAGAGCTTTAATGCGGTATCGTAGCAGGAACGGAAACTTAAGTTTTCGTTTGCCAACAGCTCGTCAATCTCATGCAGAGAATCTTCCTGCTCAGCAGTTGGCGAGGTAATGGAGAAGCGTGCTTTTAACAACGTGTTGCGGATGTCTGAAAGCAGGAACCGTAAAAGCTGAATTGGAAGGGAACGCTGCTCGATATTTTCCTGGTGAATCAGTCCAAATAATTCGATGACAGAAGTAGTACTTCCGGTGGTAATCGCCTGAATCATACGGGAAGAAAATTCTGCCGGATAGTAATAGGCATGGGAATCTTTTTTGAGCATTTCATACGGTAGGAAGATATAGTTTTTGCTGGTGTAGCCGGAAGCATCCTTTGCCTGCTGGTAGGATTCCCAGATGTTGGAAAATGCACACGGAAGTCCGATTCCGGTAAAAAACCAGATGGAATATTCTTCTAACAGTCTGGTATGTACCTTTAAAACTTTTTCCTGGAGTGAAATCAGCATCTCATCACTGTCTCCTTCAAACGGGAACAAAAGAGCATAAGTTCGTTCCTTCGGAGAGAAGAGATAGAGCATATTATGGTAGGAAAAATATTCTGCAAGCGCATTGTGAACGAGGCTGTTGAGGTCTGAAGTGCTCATGGTGTTTTCAGTGGCACCGTCTGTCACAAAATCGCTCTCGTAGATAATTCCATAGAGAACATAGTAGGACAATTCCGGGTTCTCTAAGCGCAAAAAGGAACGGATATAATCCAATTCGTCCTGTGTGGAAACGCTTTCATACATTAACTGCCGCAGATAAGTGTCATAAATAATCGGTTTTGTGGCATTGACGACTTCCTGGAGCTGGTTGCGGTCTGTAATGGTTTCCTGAAGTTCGGAATTTAAGGCAACGTATGGACGCATACTGTTTTTGACTAATAAAACCACGACAAACAGTCCGAGAATAACGGCTGCGGCAAAAATCACGACAAACAGGCTCTCATAAGCGGAGACATACAGCGATGCAGGCTGTATCAGATAGTAGTGATAGCCGTTTGCCGCGGAGATGCATCTGGTAATGTGCATGGACCTTCCGCCTAAAGAGAGGGCTGCGGTTTCGTTGTGGAAGACAAGTTCTGGCAGTTTGCCGGTAAGGGACGCATAAGCCGAATCCGAGAAAGCCGTGCGGTCGGAATCATTTTCCGTAAAATAAAATACCGGTGTATTGTTTTCATCAAGTGCTAAAAGACAGCCGCCGTCCTCTAAGGAAATACCGGAGAAAATATTGCGCAGCTTCTGGCTGCTGATTTGGAATCCGGCAGTTACCGGAATATTTTTGTAGGAGAGCGTGTTTAAGTTTACAAGATACAAATAGCTGTCTGTCACACCATCCGCGCTTTTTCCAGTGATAAAATGCATAGTCCCATTTCCATTGTCTGCATAAATGTAGTCTTTCCATGTTTCATAATCCGGAATGCCGGAAGGATAGTTCCTTTCATAAAAAAGAGCATCGGATTTAAATGAATTTATTGAAGCCACATATTGTGTGTTTCGCAGATATATAAAATAGGAAGTAACCGGAATGCCTGGATAGCTAACCAGAGAGGTCGACATCTCATTTTTCAGCCGGAAACCATTTAAGAAAAATTCATTCTGGTTCGTATCTTCTGCACGGGCAAGCGTTAAAAAGGTGCTTTCCTGCGTAAGCTGTCTGCAATAGGTTTCGATTGCCATGAAATCATTATCTAAGAGTGTGACAGCATTATTGAAGGAAGCGTGGTTCTGATACCAGAATTCTGCCTGTGAACTTTTCGATGCAGAAAGATGCAGATAGATGACAAGAAATAAAATGATACACAAAAAAAGGCTGTACAAGATGGTAAAACGCACTGATATTTTGGTATGTGAGTCCTGTGATGATACAATATTTGTCTGGTGTAAATGCTTTCTATTCATAAATGGTATAATCCCTTTTCTAATCGGAAAGATTCAAAAATTGCATGGCAAAAGTGTCCTGTTCTGGACGGCTCCTGCAACTTCTTTACTGTATCACAAAAATAAAAAAAATACAACAGAAGATGATGAAAAGCCCGAAAATCAAGGGCGTACGGGGGCGAAAACAAAATTTGTTCCCCACCTCAAAATTTGTTTCTTGCAGAAAAAGGCAAAAGATGATAATGTGAATGCAGGACATGAAAGAGCTTACATTTCGTGTCACACAAATCAATTTTTTATAGGAGGTTCTTATGAAAAAGAAAGTAGTTTCATTGCTCATGGTTGCTGCTATGGTAGCAAGTATGGCAGGATGTGGTTCCAATGGAAGCACAAATTCTAACTCCAATGCAAACGCAGGTTCTGATTCCAATGCTTCCAGCAATGCTGGGGGAGCAGCTGCTGGTACAGAAGCAACTGGAGCAGAAGACAATGGTGCAGCTGACACAGCAAGTGATGTTGAGAAACCGGAAGAAATCACCATTATGGTTGACGGTACCGTATTCACAGAAGAAAACGGTCAGGCAGAGTTCATCGCAAAATTGGAAGAGCTCACCGGAATCAAAATCAATGTCATCCAGCCAGACCATGACGCATACTACGATGTAGTAGGTCAGACAATCGCAAGCGGTGACTGGCCAGACGTTATCATTCTTGGTTCTACCTATTATGCAGGCTATGCTGCAGAGGGTGTTCTCTGGGATATGACAGATGCATATGAGAACTCTGAATTAAAGCAGAGACAGGATGCATACGGCAGCACAGGTGTTGTCGATGGTGTTAAGATTGACGGCAAGTTATATGGTATGCCGGCAGCACGTGGTAACGGATGCGTTACATATGTAAAACAGTCCTGGTTAGATGAGGCTGGCTTAGAGGCTCCGACAAACTATGAAGAGTACATCAATATGCTGACTGCATTCTCCCAGAATGGTCATTATGGCGTATCTGCAGCAGGTTTCATCGGAACAGAGGCTCCATACACCAACTATCTGCCAGAGTTCTATCAGGATGCACATCCAAGTTTCTACAAAGCAGAAGATGGTACATGGAAAGACGGATTTACCGAGGATTCCATGAAAGAAGCTCTTCAGAGATTATCAGATGCTTATGCAGCAGGTTTAATTGACCCGACTACATTAACAAATGGTACTTCTGACTGCCGTAACAAGTTCTACAGCGATGAGTTCGGTGTATTTACTTACTGGGCAGGAACCTGGGCAACCAACTTAAAGACCAACCTGGAAGCAAACGGACTTGATGGTGATTTAGTAGCTCTTCCTCCAATCGCTGAGGTAGGACAGTACCTTGACCGTGTTCCTCCAGTATGGTGCATCACCTCTACCTGTGAGAATCCGGAAGGCGTATTCAAATACTTCATCGAAGCTATGCAGGATGGCGGAGACACCCAGTTCTTATGGACATACGGTGTTGAAGGTATTCACTGGTCAACAGCAGCAGAGACCTTATTTGCTGGTACAGACAACGAGAAAACTTATGCAGAAGGCGAGTTCCATATGCTTGAGAACCGTGAGAAAGAGGGAACTCAGTATACAAAAGCTCACATCGATCCGATGCTTGCTTTAGTAGAACTTGCAAATGACCCGAAGGAAACAACTGTTGCAGACGAAGCTAAGAATTCTACACAGATCTTCAATGATAACTGTGTAACAGCAGACCTGATTCCTTCTAGTGATGCAATGAGCCAGTACAACGGTGACCTTACAACCTTAAAGAACCAGTTAATCGCTAACGTAGTAATGGGCGAGATGACAATCGATGAGGCATATGCTCAGTTTGAATCTGATCATGGTGCTGAGTGGTCACAGGCTATCGTAGATTCTTTGAATCAGTAAAAACTTTCCAGTAATGGGAAAACAATAAAAGAACGGAATGTGGGGTTGTGCTTCCATAGCTCCACATTCCTTCATGAAAGAGAAGACTTAATTTGTAAGATAAAACTTAGTTTCTCATGGGTATCCTAATTTTATTGAAGAGGAAGAACAGATATGAAAAATAAGAAAAATCAAGCTGCCGCACCAAAGGCATCAAAGAAAAATTTGGGAGCAAAAATGTATAAATACAGAGGATTCTATCTGATGTTTCTTCCTGTATTCATTTTTGCAGTTATTTTCTTCTATCTGCCAATGCTTGGCGTAAGATATGCATTTACCAGCTATAACGGTATTAAGGCTGCAACCTTTATTGGACTTCAGAACTTCCAGAAGATGTTCAGTATGCCAAACTTCTGGTCTGCATTTATTAATACCTTAGAGATTAGTATTATCAAACTTGTACTGACAACGGTTGTTGCAGTTGTAGTATCCATTTTCTTAAATGAGATTATCAATATTCACTTTAAAAAGATTGTACAGACCATTATTTATCTGCCACACTTTATGTCATGGGTAGTTACAGCATCTGTATTCTCCCTGATTTTGGCGCCGACCAGCCAGGGTCTTGTAAACACCTTCCTGGTAAATATCGGTGTACTTGATTCAAGCAGTATGATTTACTTCCTTGGTAATTCCAAGTGGTGGAGATTTTCATACTATATCATTAATATTTGGAAAGAAACCGGTTGGCAGACCGTTATCTTCATGGCGACGCTTGCCGGAATAAATACAGAGCTTTACGAGGCAGCATCTATCGATGGTGCCGGACGCTGGGGCAAAATGCGTTATATTACATACCCGGCATTACGTAACACAATTCTTACCGTATTAGTCTTAAACCTTGCAAAAGTTATGAACCTGTTCGAGTCTGCATTCGTATTACAGAACGATGCGGTTCTGGATACTGCAAACGTTTTGGAAACCTACATTTACTATCAGACCTTTAACAGTGGAGCAATTCCAAACTATGGATATACAACTGCAATTGGTTTGTTTAAATCCTTAGTAGGCTGTATCCTCGTTCTTGCCTGCAACCATTTAAGCAAGAAGATTCGTGACGGCCGAGGCATTGTATAGGAAGGAGCGGCAGAGAATTATGAAAAGCAGGAAAAAAATTCATGTATTTCCGATTGTAAACGGAATTATATTTATCATTTTAAGTTTGATTATTATCGTCCCGATGTGGAAGGTATTAGTAGACTCCTTAGATTTAAGAACCGCATATGGTATGAAATTATGGCCGGAGCAGTTCGGATGGGATGGATACATTTCTGTATTCAAAAACCCGACTTTGTTCCATCCGTTAGTGATTTCCGTTATCACAACAATTGCAGGAACTGCAATCGCATTGACACTGTCAACACTCGGTGCTTATGTACTGATTCAGTGGGATATGCCGGGACGTAACTTCTTCGCAAATATGTTATTATTCACCATGATTTTCAATGGTGGTATGATTCCTACCTATCTGGTATTGAAATCATTACATTTGACGAATACAATCTGGGTTGTAATTTTATTCCCGGCACTTAACGTATACAATCTGGTATTGATGCGTAACTTCTTTGAAGGCATTCCGACCAGTTTGTTTGAATCTGCAACACTTGACGGATGTTCTCCGATGCAGACTTTCGTCCGTATCGTACTTCCGATGTCAAAAGCAGCATTAGCATCTATCGGTTTGATGTTTGCCGTTACTTACTGGAACGACTATACTCACTACAAACTTTACATTACCGATTCCAGCTTATACAACTTCCAGATGAAGTTAAGAAGTGTTATCATGGGTAGTGATTTGCCGCAGGCGAATGGTTCTGCAACTGAGAATACGGTTAAGAACGCAGCCATTATCGTTGCAATCATTCCATTTATGATTCTGTATCCTTTCTTACAGAAATACTTTGTAAAGGGTGTTAATATTGGAGCAGTAAAAGAGTAAGCAAGAGGACGAAATTATGGCGACAATCTATTGGGCAGGTGATTCCACCGTTCAGTACAATGATATCACAACATATCCTCAGACAGGCATAGGGCAGGTGTTTCACCTGTTCCTAAAGCCGGAGGTAAAGGTTTTGAACTTTGCAAAGAACGGTAGAAGCACAAAGAGCTTTATTGATGAAGGAAGATTAGCTGCCATTGAGGAGCAGATCACGGAAGGTGACTTCCTTTTCATTCAGTTTGGACATAACGATGAAAAGAAGGCAGACCCGGTCAGATACACAGACCCGTTTGGACAGTATATGGTGAATCTGGAGCGGTTTGTCAATGCAGCACGCGAGAAAAAGGCTTACCCGGTACTGATTACTCCTTTAGAGCGCAGATGTTTTGCAGAAGGAAATCAGCTTGGCGTAGGGGAACATTCGGATTATGTGGCTGCCATGAAGCAGGCTGCAGAAAATTTAGATGTTCCATTGATTGATTTATACAGCATGAGCCGCGAAAAATTGCGCAAGGCGGGTGCTGAAAAAACAAAAGACTGGTATATGCATCTGCCCAAAGATGTTTATCCATCTCATCCGGAAGGACTGACGGATAATACGCATCTGAAGTATGAGGGTGCAGTCGTATATGGTGGATGTATTGCAGCAGGCCTGAAAAAATTGGGCGGTAGATACAGCGAATTATTATTAGAGGCTTAAGAGAAATCTTAAGCCTTTTGTAGATAATAGCGGAGGTTTCGATGACAGACAAGGAAAGATGCTTACAGGAAGCATTTGAACAAAGGTCACTTGCAGATGTAACAGCAATTTTGACGGAAGAACCATCCTGCATTGATGGGAAAACCACGGATGGAATCCCATTTGCCCTCTATGCGGCGTGGCAGGGGGATTTTTCGATTGTAAAATATCTGGTCGAGTATTCAAGGGCGAGTATGAACCTCGTGGACGACAAAAACCGTACCATTCTTCATTATGCGGCAATGTCCGGCAATCTGGAAATGAACCGCTATCTGGTTGAGAAAGTAGGGATGTCGATTGCAGCCGGGGATGCGGAATGTATCACACCGTATCAGATTGCATGGGAGAGGGATGATAAAGAACTGCTTTCCTATTATGAAGAGAGAACCGGTGCCGCTTACGAGGCAATGTATCATAATCCCATCCGTACCGGAATGTTTCCGGACCCTTCGATTGTGCGGGTAGGGGAAGACTATTATATGGTAAATTCTTCGTTTATCTTTTTCCCGAGTATTCCGATTTCCCATTCAAGAGATTTAATTCACTGGGAAATCATCGGCTATGCCGTGACAGAACCGGAGTGGGCGGCGCTAGAAGAGTTAGAAGGCGGCAGAGGATATTGGGCGCCGGATATTTCCTATGATGGCGGCAGATTTTATATCACTGCAACATATCGGTTAAACGACACCGGGACCGTCTACCGCAAACAGATTGTGGTATCTTCGGACAAACCGGAAGGACCTTACAGCAAGCCTGCCATCGTGGATGAGGACGGAATTGACCCGTCTATTTTCCATGAAAATGGAAGGCATTATATGCTTTTAAACCGCGGTGCGCGGATTTTCGAGTTAAATGAGGACTGTACGAAACAGATTTCAGAGGCAAAGCTTTTATACTACGGTGACCAGAAGCGGGCACCGGAGGGACCGCACCTTTTAAAGAAGGACGGATATTATTATCTGTTTCTTGCCGAGGGTGGAACCGGAATGGGGCACCGCATCAGCGTGGCGAGAAGCCGGGAGCTGATGGGAGATTATGAGCCTTGTCCGTACAATCCGATTATGCGCCAGAACGATGAAAAAGCGGCAATTCAGCGCTGTGGACATGGAAAACCGGTCTGCACACAAAACGGCGAATGGTACATGGTTTACCTTTGCGGCAGGATGATTGGCGATGGCTACAGTATCTTAGGACGTGAGACGGCATTAGACCCGGTTACCTGGACGGCAGACGGCTGGCCGATTGTAAATGGCTTAAAGGGACCAAGCGTATTGCAGAAAAAGCCCCTGCTGCCGGAGTGGAAGCAGACGGAAATCAATTTTAAGAAGCAGTGGGTGACACCGCGTGCGCCGGAGACGGACGGAGTCTTATGGGAGGACAATGCCGTGGTGTTAAAGGGCAGCCGTTATCCGTTATCACGGGTGGAGGCACGAAATATTCTGTTGCGCCGCCAGACGGATTTTTCCTTTTCGGCAGGTGTAACCTGCATTGTGCCGGAACTTTCAGAGGGACAGGAGGCAGGCATCACCTGTTACTATGATGAAAACACCTGGATAAATTGTTTCCTTGGATATAAAAATGGCTGGTTTGTGCAGGTAAAAGAACATATCGGCACAAAGGATATCTGCCATGAACCGATGGCGGTAACGGATTTTTCTGCCGGAGACGAATTTTATTTTGGCGTGGAAACGGAATATTTAAAACGCAGTTTTTCTGCGGGAAAGACGGCAGGCAAAAAGAAGCTTGTAACCAGTGTTCCGAATGTCTATTATCTCTGTGATGAGGGAATTTCGATGGGCAAACGGTTTACCGGAGCGATGCTTGGAATGTATGCGTATGCAGGGGAAACGCCGCTTTTTGTGCGTTTTATGGATTTCTCTTACGAGGGAAAGGACAAAAACAGATAAAACAAGAAGCTGTAAGAGACAGCGGAAAGTGAGAAGAATATGGACGAGAAATGGATGGAGACAATGACTGCGAAGGAGAAATTCGGAGAGACAATTTCGTTTGAAAAATTGCAGGAAATCATGCCTTCCTATATGAAATATGAGACGGTATATGGAAAGAAAGAACATTATAATTTCATTGTAAGCCGTTTAGCTGAGGCAAAGAATGAGATTCAAAAGGGCAATTTTGGACAGATGCTTTTATATCTTGGCGCACTTGAGGGAACGCTTTCCAATATGAGCATTGAAATTTACGAGCAGTACCGCGCGTTGGAGGATTTGTTCCGTGCCGTATTAAAGGATGCGTGTGCGATTGCTGCAAGCCAGAGCCGTGAGGAACGGAAGAAACTGGCAGAAATCGAACAGACGGCGTGTGAGATGGGAATCCTTCTGTCAGAAAAATACGAGGATGAAATCAGACATTTCGCAGACGGAACAGATGAGACAACTGTAGAAAAGAGAGAACCGGCAGAGGAGCAGATTCCGGTGAAGCTGCTGGCTAAGACCGCAAGAAGTGCGACATTTGAGATTGCAGACGGCGGAATTTATGAGACGAAAGAAACCTACAACGTATATCTGAACGGAACGTTAAAAGGAACCGCGGCAACCGTTGTCACATCCGTATTTGAACTGATTCCGGCAACGGCATATGAGGTACAGGTGGTGAAGGCAGACGGCACCGTTGCGGGAAGTCTTTCCTTTACAACAGAGGAAGAATTTGTAACTCTTAATGTAAAAGAGTTTGGTGCAGTGGGAGACGGCGTGAACGACGATACACGTTTCATCCAGGCGGCAATTCTTTCCTGCCCGCCAAAGAGCCGCGTGCTTGTTCCGGCAGGAACCTACCGCATCAGCAGCCTGTTCTTAAAGAGCGATGTGAATTTAGAGCTTGCCGAGGGCGCAGAACTTCTGGCATTTACAGACCGTGCACTGTTTCCGAAGTTTCCGGCACTTATCACAAGCTATGATGAGACGGATGAATATAACCTTGGCACCTGGGAAGGCAATCCACTGCCGATGTTTGCGGGAATCATTACCGGAATCAATGTGAAAAATGTAACAATCTACGGAAAGGGAACCATCAACGGAAATGCTTCCAAGGAAACCTGGTGGAAGAATCCGAAGGTGATGAATATTGCGTTCCGTCCTCGACTGTTTTTTATCAGCCATTGTGAAAATATCATGTTACAGGGCGTGAAGTTCTGCAACAGCCCGTCCTGGACGCTGCATCCGTACTTCAGCAACGAACTGAAGTTTTATAACCTTGCGGTTGAGAACCCGAGCGATTCCCCGAACACCGACGGACTCGACCCGGAATCCTGCAAGAACGTGGAAATCGCAGGTGTGCGCTTCTCGCTCGGCGATGACTGTATCGCAGTCAAGTCTGGTAAGATTTACATGGGAAGAAAGCATAAGACGCCGTCTGAAAATATTCATATCAGACAGTGCTTAATGGAAAACGGTCATGGTGCCGTGACACTCGGGAGCGAGATGGCGGGCGGTGTCATCAATCTTTTAGTGGAAGAGTGCCGGTTTTCCCATACAGACCGCGGACTGCGCATCAAGACGAGACGCGGAAGAGGTGAGGATGCCATCCTTGACCGTATCACGTTCCGCAAAATCAAGATGGACCATGTGATGACACCGTTTTGCGCAAACAGCTTTTATTTCTGTGACCCGGATGGAAAGACCGCATATGTCCAGAGCAGAGAGGTAATGCCGGTGGATGAGCGGACCCCAGCCATGAAACGGTTTGAATTTTCGGATATTGAGGCAAAGAACTGCCATGTTGCTGCCTCCTATTTTGAGGGTCTTCCGGAGAAAAAAATCGAGGAAATTGTGATGAAGAATGTCTCAGTTTCGTTTGCAGAGAATGCAAAGAGCGGCGTTCCGGTCATGTCAGAGGGTGTGGAGACCTGCAGCAAGAGAGGATTATTTGCAAGAAACGTGACAAAGCTGGTGCTTGACCATGTCGTAATCCAAGGTCAGGTTGGTGAGAAACTCGAACTTCATGACATTGATGAGAAAATCGTAGAGGATTAAAGGAGAAAAAAGATGCAGTTAGGAATCCGGTTACATGATATTAAAAAGGCGCCGCTTGAGGAGCGCCTTTCCATTGCACATGAGCAGGGTTTTGCCTGCGGCCATTTAGCACTGTCAAAAGTAATTTCCGAGTATCCGTTTGACGACGGTGCGCTGACACCGGGCTATGCGCTTTATCTGAAAAAGCTGTTTGCGAAAAACGAACTGGATATCGCAGTGCTCGGATGCTATTTAAACCTCGCAAATCCGAATCTGGAGAGCCTTAATAAAATAAGAAAACGCTATCTGACCCATATCCGTTTCGCATCGCTTCTGGATGTGGGCGTAGTCGGAACAGAGACAGGTGCCGTAAACGAGGAATACAAGTTTGAAGAGAGAAATCACAGCGAGGAAGCACTGGACATTTTCATTCACAATGTCCGTCCGGTGGTAGAGTACGCGGAAAAGATGGGGGTTATCTTTGCAATCGAGCCGGTATACAAGCATATCGTATGCAACCCGAAGCGTGCGAGAAGAGTGTTGGATGAAATCAATTCCCCGAACCTTCAGATTATCTTTGACCCGGTCAATCTGCTCGATATCAGCAACTATAAGAATCGTGACGAGATTATTGAAGAGGCAATGGAATTGCTCGGGGACGATATCGCCATGATTCACATCAAGGATTTTGTGGTGGAAGATGGAAAATTAGTGTCGGTGGCAGCCGGAACGGGAGAGATGGATTATACGAAAATCATGAAGTTCATCCGTGAGAGAAAGCCGTATGTTCATGTGACACTTGAGAATACCGTGCCGGAGAATGCGGTAGCGGCGAGAGAGTATATCCAGAACCTGTGGGAGCAGGCAAAATAAAAGAATTAGAATAAGAAAGGGAGAACGTCAAAAAGAGGGCGTTCTCCTTTTTTGCTGGATATAAAAAAGCAAAAAATGACATCCGCACGAAGCGGATGCCATTCGGTTTCTCATTGTTCTTGATTAAGCTCTTTCAACTTTGCCAGATCTTAAGCAGGAAGCACATACATATAATTTCTTTGGTGTTCCATTTACTTTACAGCTGACACGTTTGATGTTAGATTTCCACATTCTATTAGATCTTCTATGAGAATGGCTCACATTGTTACCGAAATGAGCGCCCTTTCCACAAACTGCACATTTTGCCATCGTTTTGCACCTCCTTGCATTTTCCTGAACCTGCATCACAAGTATCAAAAACGACTTGTCTCATGAACCTACAGGCTCGCAACATGAATATTCTAGCAGATAAAACATAAGAATGCAAGCGAATTTTAAAAAAAATATAAAAAATCGAATTTATGACTATGAATTTTCGCAAAAAGCGGTTATAATATACAATAAACTAGCGTTAATATGGCTTTGAAAGGAGCACGGACGTATATGAATGGATATATGGAGACCCAGTTGGGAAAAGTTACAATCGATTCAGATGTGATTGCAACTTATGCAGGATCTGTTGCAGTAGAGTGTTTTGGAATTGTAGGCATGGCTGCCGTTAATATGAAAGACGGACTTGTAAAACTTTTAAAAAAGGATTATTTAAATCACGGCATCAATGTTTCTGTTGATGCAGATAATAAGATTATTATTGATTTTCATGTCATTGTTGCCTATGGTGTCAGCATCGGAACGGTTTCTGACAATTTGATTGAGACGGTAAGATACAAAGTAGAAGAGTTTACCGGAATGGAAATCAAAAAAATTAACATTTACGTTGAAGGCGTACGTGTGATTGATTAAGGAGGATTTAAGAGGTGGAAATCACTACGATAAATGCTGAAGCGCTTGCAAAGGCTTTCCTGGCAGGAGCAAAGAATTTAGAGGCAAAGAAAGAGTGGATTAATGAGCTGAACGTATTCCCGGTGCCGGATGGAGATACCGGAACGAATATGTCGATGACAATTATGTCGGCTGCAAAAGAAGTATGTGCGCTGGAACGTCCGGATATGAAGGCATTGGCAAAGGCAATCTCTTCCGGCTCTCTCAGAGGCGCCAGAGGAAATTCCGGCGTTATTCTCTCCCAGCTGTTCCGCGGGTTCACCAAGGTGATTGCAGAACATGATGAGTTAGACGTACAGATTTTGACAGATGCGTTCCAGAAGGCAGTAGAGACCGCTTACAAGGCAGTTATGAAGCCAAAAGAGGGAACGATTCTTACGGTTGCAAAGGGAATGGCGGATAAGGCGCTCATTCTTTCCGAGGAGACAGATGACCTTCTGACCTTTATTCAGGCAGTGATTGAAGAGGGCGACCGTGTGCTTGACAAAACACCGGATATGCTTCCTGTTTTAAAACAGGCAGGCGTTGTGGATTCCGGCGGACAGGGACTGATGCAGGTATTAAAGGGTGCTTCTGACAGCCTTCACGGCAAAGAAGTGGATTATACCATCGAAGTACCGGAAAAGCCGCAGCAGACAGCAGGTGGTTCTTCTTACAATATCGAGGCACAGGCAGAGCAGGAAATCAAGTTTGCGTACTGTACCCAGTTTTTGATTATGTTAGAGAAGCCGATGAGCAGCAAGGCAGAAAATGAATTCAAGAGCTACCTTGAGACGATTGGTGATTCCATCGTAGTCGTTGCAGATGATGAGATTGTAAAGGTACACGTACATACCAATGATCCGGGACTTGCAATGCAGCGCGGATTAACGTATGGCGGACTGACCACGATTATCATCGAGAATATGAAGTTAGAGCGTGATGAGAAGGTTTCTGCCTTGAAAGAGAAAGAGATGCAGGAATCTATGCAGACACCAGCGCAGAGTGAATCAAAACCTTCAGAACCGCCGAAGGAAATGGGCTTTATTTCGGTCAGTATCGGAGAAGGAATCAATGAAATTTTTAAAGGTCTTGGTGTAGACTACATTATCGAGGGTGGTCAGACAATGAATCCGAGTACCGAGGATATGTTAAATGCGATTGAGCGTGTCAATGCAAAGAATATCTTTATCCTTCCGAACAACAAGAATATCATTCTTGCGGCAAACCAGGCGGCAGCATTAAGTGAAGATAAGAACATTGTGGTAATTCCGACCAAGACCGTTCCGCAGGGAATTACGGCATTAATCAACTTTATGCCGGACTCTTCGGTAGAGGAGAATACCGCACATATGACGGCAGAGCTTGAGAATGTGAAATCCGGTCAGGTGACCTATGCGGTCCGCGATACGATTATTGACGACAAGGAAATCAAACAGGATGATTATATGGGAATCGGCGACCACGGAATTATTTCTGTCGGAAAAGAGCTTGAGAACACCGTCCTTGAAATGATTGATGCACTTGTCGATGAAGATTCCGCAATCGTTTCCATCTATTACGGGGAAGATATGAAGGAAGAGGATGCCTCTGTCATTGGAAGCAAAATCGAGGAAAAATATCCGGATGTGGAAGTGGAAATTCACTACGGCGGACAGCCGATTTATTACTACGTAATTTCAGTAGAGTAGAGGTAGGTTATGGAACGCAATTCTGCAATTTCACAGTTGAAAGGAATTGGCGCAAAAACAGAACAGCTGTTTCAAAAATTAGGAGTATACACCGTTGGTGATATACTCCTTCATTATCCAAGGAGTTATGTGCAGTTTCCAAAGACAAAGCATATACAGGATTTAATGGAGGGTGAGACGGCAGCCATCTGTGGCAGGGTGTTAAAAACACCTGTTGTAAGACGCCTGCAGGGCAATCTTTCCGTGACGGTTGCCGTTATCGGAGAGGCACCTGCCTCGGGCGGAGCATCGTTAGAAAATGCCAGAGAGACAGTCGAGGCGGTCTGGTTTCGGATGCCGTATGTCAAGAACCAGTTAAAGCCCGGGGAGCGCTATGTCTTTTATGGAAAGATAAAGAAAAAGGGAAACGGCTATTCCATCGAACAGCCTGCAATTTATACGGAAGAACAGTATGAGGAGCGGCAGGAGGCGTTTCTGCCGGTCTATGCGTTGACTAGTGGATTGAGCAACAATCAGGTGACAAAGACGGTGCGGTTAGCGCTCTCGGACGATGCCTTATTTACGGATTATATTCCGATGTCAATCCGGGAAAAATATCAGCTCTGCGAATACAACTACGCAATACGTCAGATTCATTTCCCGGATGATATGGATACGCTCATTACCGCCAGAAGACGTCTGGTATTTGACGAGTTTTTTCTGTTTATCCTAAGTATGCAGTATCAGAAAGAGAAGCGGAGCAGAGAGCCAAACGAGTTTGTATTCTGCAAGGAGGATGAGACCGAACAGCTTCTTAAAAAACTCCCTTACGAGCTTACCAGTGCACAGAAGCGTGCGCTTGCGGATATCAGACGGGATATGCGGGGACCGTTTGTCATGCAGAGACTGATTCAGGGAGATGTCGGGTCCGGAAAAACCATCCTTGCATTTCTTGCGATGGCAGATGCGGCGGCAAACGGCTATCAGTCGGCAATCATGGCGCCAACCGAGGTGCTTGCGAGACAGCACTACGAGACATTTCAGGGGTTATGTGAGCAGTTTGGATTAAAAATACCGGTGGTTCTGTTAGTCGGTTCGATGACGGCGAAGCAGAAGCGCCTTGCCTATGAGGCGATGCAGCTTTACCCGAATGCCATGATTATCGGAACCCATGCGCTGATTCAGGAAAAAGCACTGTACGATAATTTGGCACTCGTAATTACCGATGAGCAGCATCGTTTTGGTGTCCGCCAGAGAGAGACATTTGCGGACAAGGGCACGAATCCGCATATCCTTGTCATGAGTGCGACGCCGATTCCGCGTACACTTGCCATTATTATTTACGGAGACCTCGACATTTCGGTGGTGGATGAGGTCCCGGCGAAGCGCCTTCCGATAAAAAACTGTGTCGTGGATACGAATTACCGGAGCAAGGCATACGAGTTTATCGAAAAGGAAATAAAAAACGGACATCAGGCATACATTATCTGTCCGCTTGTCGAGGAAAGTGAGAATATGGAAGCGGAGAACGTGACGGACTATGTCAAAAAACTCCGTAGTATTTTCCCGGAAGAGATTGCGCTTGGACTGCTACATGGAAAGATGAAGCCGGATTTAAAAAACGACGTGATGGACTGTTTTATGCGCGGAGAGATACAGGTGCTTGTGTCAACGACTGTTGTAGAAGTAGGGGTCAATGTGCCAAATGCAACGGTGATGATGATTGAAAATGCGGAGCGGTTCGGACTTGCGCAGCTTCACCAGTTAAGAGGTCGTGTCGGGCGAGGGGATGCGCAGTCCTACTGTATCATGGTCAATTGCAGCCAGAGCAAAACGGCGAAAAAGCGTCTGGAAATTCTCAATGCTTCCAATGACGGGTTTAAGATTGCAAGCGAGGATTTAAAGCTGCGCGGTCCGGGAGATTTCTTCGGAATCAGACAGTCCGGCGAAATGCAGTTTGCGCTGGCAGATATTTACCAGGATGCGGCGGTGTTACAGCAGGCATCGGAAGAAGTGACGGAGATTTTATCCGAAGACCCGGAACTTACCTTAGAAGAGCACCGGAATCTGCGCCATTATATGGAACTGTTTGAGGAAGATCAGAGAAACAGACTAAATCTGTAGAGAAGGGCGGATGGCTTAGATGTTAAATTTTGGACTGGACTGGGACGATGTGATTTCACCGTTAAATGAAATCGCAGTCAGAATGGCAAACAAAGAGGAAGGGCTTGACCTGAAGTTAGAAGAGATTGACAGCTGGGAGTTAAAGGGAAGAACGGCTGCCATTCTTAAATATTATAACGACATTCGTCTGTATGAGAGACAGACGGTGAGTGAGGAGGCAAAAGCGTTTGTGAACACGCTGCGCCGGAAGGGAAATGTCTACTTTATTACCGCCATTGGACCGAAATTCATGAGCTATCGCGCGGAACAGATTCTTCGGGCGTTTCCTGATTTCCCGGAAAATAATATCATTATGGGCTTCCAGAAGACGCTGGTGCAGTTTGATGTGACGCTCGATGACGGGCCGCATAATATTTTAAAAAGCGGTGCAAAATATCCGGTGCTTTACCGGAAGCCCTGGAACCGGAATCTGAGCGGCGTATTGTCGGTAAATAATTACAGCGAATTTTTACAGCTTGTCGACCAGATTAAGGAATCCATGGTGGAGGATAAAAAGCCGGTGGAGCATCCATGCGTAGTCGCACTTGTGGGACCATCCGGTTCAAACAAAAACGAGGTGGCTGGTCTGCTTTTGGAATCTGGCATTGCAAAGCCGGTTCACTCCTATGTGGTCGGGCGGGAAGATTTGATGCACCGGCATATTTCGGAGCAGGAATATGCGCTGCACCGGGAAGAGTTTGTGACAGCGACCGTCTATGCCGGAAAGCAGTATGGCGTCAAAATCGAGGATATTTCCCAAATCCTTGCAGGTGGAAAATGTGCCGTGATACCGCTTGATATCGGTGGTGCCATTTCCATGAAACGTTTGTTTCCGACGGTCATCATTTTCTGTAAGAACAGCAGAGAGAATATGATTGCCGACATTTTGGAAAAGAACATCGGGAATACGGAGAAGAAATACCGGTTGCTATCCATCGAAAAAGAACTTCAGAATGCCAAATTGTGCGATTACATCGTGCGCACGGCAGAACCGGACGCTGCGATGGAACAGATTGCAAAAATCTTAGGATAGGGTAATATAACAGAACTGCCCGGATATTAAAAACCCCGCGCGTAAACCATACGTGCGGGGCTTGCTTTCTCATTTGTGGAAAATAACAGTGCTTACTTGCCTGCCATCTGTTTTTCCTGCGCCTCAATCATTTTCTTCACCATATAGCCGCCGACAGAACCGTTCTGTCTGGAAGTCAGGTCACCGTTGTAACCGTCTTTTAACGGAACACCTATTTCGCTTGCAACCTCATACTTGAAACGGTCTAATGCACTTTTTGCCTCTGGAATGACTGCTCTGTTAGATGAACGATTTGACATATTGGTTTCCTCCTTGTTGTGTTTTAAAGTCCTTTGTTTTGAATTCGTTTTTGGTTTGGTTTTTGAACCCTGCGTTTTCGTTTCCGCCTGGTTCACTGATAGTATATGAAAATTGGCGTGCGATAAACATGAAGTTTTTGCCAAATTTGTAAGCGCTTTCAAAAAGCGGGTTTACAAAGTCCCCAAAATTCGCTATGATAGAAAAAAACGGTTATTTGAAAATATAATTTTTCAAAAGTGAGGAGAAACCAGACGATGGATAAGATTGAAAAGTATATTGATGAGTTGTTGGAGAAGAGCACACCGGACCGCCCAATCTGGAATATTGAAAAAATTTTGCAGGGCAAGAAGTCAACCTGGAATTACATTGACGGCTGTATGATTAAGGCAATTTTGGAGATGTACGCAATTACAAAGGACGAAAAATATTTTGCATTTGCAGACAATTTCATTGACCACAAGGTGTTCGAGGACGGAAGCATCGACGGATATTCGGTAGAAGAATTAAATATTGACAATGTCAATGCCGGAAAAACCCTGTTTGAGCTCTACGATTTGACCGGAAAAGAAAAATACCGCAAGGCAATCGACCTTGTATACAGCCAGATTGAGCAGATGCCGCGGACAAAGGAAGGAAATTTCTGGCATAAAAACATTTATCCGAATCAGGTATGGTTGGACGGACTTTACATGTGCCAGCCGTTTTATATGGAATATGAGACACGTTTTAATGACAAAAAGAATTATGACGATATTTTCAGTCAGTTCTTCAATGTCGTGGAACATATGAGAGACCCGAAGACCGGATTATATTATCATGCGTATGATTCTTCCAGAGAAATGTTCTGGTGCGATAAGGTGACAGGACTGAGCCAGAACTTCTGGCTGCGTGCGCTTGGCTGGTATTCCATGGCGTTGCTTGACACGCTTGACAAGGCAGATGCTTCCGTGGGAGAGCCGTATGAGCGCTTAAAACAGGTTTTTGTGGAACTTATGGATGCCATGTTAAAATACCAGGATGAGAGCGGTATGTGGTATCAGGTTGTAAATGTGGGCGGCATGGAGAAAAATTACCTTGAGACCAGCGGAAGTTCCATTATGGCATATGCGCTGTTAAAGGGCGTGCGTCTTGGATTCTTACCGGAGAGCTACAGAGAAGCCGGCAAAAAGGCATTTCATGGTATCTGTGAGAAATATCTGTCCGAGGATGAAAACGGAGAACTGCATTTAGACGGAATCTGCCTTGTGGCAGGACTTGGCGGTGCCACAAAGCGTTCCGGTACATTTGATTATTATATGTCTGAACCGGTTGTAAAAGACGATGCAAAAGGTGTAGGACCGTTCCTGCTCGCCTACACGGAGATGCGCAGGGCATCTTTAATCTAATAACGTCAGACCTGAAATATCCGGATGGATGGTGAGGGAGTAGTTGGTGTAATAAACGACAAATCCCGGTGCACCTCCATTCGGTTTTTTTACATTCTTCTTCTGGAGATAGTCAATCTCAATTTTGTCATTCTCCCGTCCCTTGGAATAATAGCCGGCTAACTTGCCAGCCTCCTCAAAGACGCGGTCCGGAAGCTCTTCATTTCCTGCTTTTACAATGACATGGGAGCCGGGCATCCCTTTGGCGTGGAACCACCAGTCATTTCCGGTTGCAAACTTAAACGTCAGCTCCTCGTTCTGGTAGTTATTTTTTCCGACATAAATATGATAGCCGTCGGAAGAGAGGTAGTGGAGCGGTTTGCTTTTGATTTTTGCCTTGCGGTCGGAGGACTTGCGCTTGATATAGCCGTAGTCGGTCAGCTCTTCCTTAATCTGTGTCAGGTCATCCTCGGAGAGTGCGATATCAAGGGAGGTAGAAATGCTTTCTAAGTGGTCAATTTCTGCCTTTGTCTCCTGAATTAGGTCGGTCAGCGCTTCATAGGTGCGCTTTAATTTGCCGTAGCGGTCAAAATATTTCTGCGCATTTTCCATCGCATTTAAGGTTTCGTCAAGTGGAATGGTCACTTCTTCCCCATTGTAGTAGTTTGTTGCCACAAGCTCCTTTGCACCCTCGGCAAGCCCGTAGCCGTAGGTGTGCAGCAATTCGCCGTAGACTTTATATTTTTCACGTTTCTCGGTGTCTGCAAGCTGCTTTTGCTGTAACTGGTATTTTTTGCGGTTGCGCTCCAAAGCAGTGGAAACGATGCGGCGTAAGTCTGCGGATTTCTGGCGGATGCGTGTATACACGTTCCGGGAAGCGTAAAAGCCCTCTAATACTTCAGAAATGGAGGCATATTCCTTACAGTCATAGTCGGCGTATTCTGTGAGGCAAAAGCAGGAGAAATCAATTGGCTCCCTTCCTTTTGAAACAATATTCGGAACATAGCGGTGTTCTTTGACATCCTCCATCAGCCAGCTGAAATTGTGGAACAGGTGCTTTTTACCATCGTCATCAAGCGAGTCCACCGGAAGCTCTCCATCAATGGATGCGCGGTGGCAGACTTCGGATGCGAGCAGCGGACTTAAGCCGGTAAAAGAGGAGTAGAGCGCTTTTGTGATGGAAACCGGTTTCTTCATAACCGTTTCCATAAAGGCATCCTCTGTAACCTCAAGCGGGTTTAATTTGTCCTCCTGTGTTGCCGGAATGTGGTATTCCCTTCCCGGAAGTACCTCACGCAGGGAACTCATTGCGGACGAGACATGCTTGATGCTGTCGATGATGATTCCATCGGAATTACAGAAAATAATATTACTGTGCTTGCCCATCAGCTCAATAATCAGTGTTTTGGTGCACAAATCGCCCATCTCATCGAGATGCTCAATCTCAAAGTGGATGATACGCTCCATATGCGGCTGGTAAATACGTGTAATACGTCCGTTTGCGATATGCTTGCGCAGCACCATACAGAAATTCGGTGCGGTCATGGGGCTTGGCTTGTTTGTCCCGGTCAGGTATACAAACGGTAAAGATGCGCTTGCAGACATCGCAAGGCGGTACTGTCCCTTAGGGGACTTTAACGTAAAAAGCAGCTCGTCGTTTTCCGGCTGGGCAATCTTGCTGATTTTTGCGCCGGAAACTGTGTTGTTTAATTCATATACTAAGTTTGAAATTACAAATCCATCAAATGCCATAAGATATCTCCTTTACAATCCCTACATTATATAGTAAAAATGCCGGAAATACAATGGGAAAAACGAAAAGCCGGTAACGTTTCCAGACAGAAAACTATTTACTTTTCTGTCACAAGAGGGTAAAGTAGTAGTAAGGAATTTTATGGAAGAGAGGCAGCAGAGAATGGCAAAAGAATTGTTAAAGCGCAGTGAAGTAAAGGAGGAGTATACCTGGAAAGTTTCCGATATGTATGAGTCCACCGCAGAGTGGGAGCAGGCATTAAATCAGGTGAAAGAGATTGCAGACCGGATAGCCGGCATGGAAGGACGCGTGACGGAAAGTGCCGCGAATCTTTATCAGGTGTTGAAAGACTGCGATGCATACGGAGAGATTATCGACCTCGCATTTAATTATGCACAGCGTCTGTATGATCAGGACAGAAATGATTCCACCCATCAGGCAATGTCCCAGAAAGTTTATGGCGTCTGGGCAGATGTCGCAGAAATGATTTCGTTTATTGAGCCGGAGATTCTTGCAGTTCCGGAGGAGCAGTTAGAAACGTTTTACAAAGAACTGCCGGAGCTTGAAAGCTACCGTGGAAAGATTGCAGAAATCCAGAGACTCAGAGGACACAGCCTTTCCGCTGAGATGGAGAAGCTGCTTGCGATGACCTCCGAGATGTCACAGACCCCGGAACAGGTGTTTGCTGTGATGAACAGTGCAGATATCCGTTTCCCGGAGATTACAGATGAGAATGGCGAGAAAGTACGGCTGACTCATGGCAATTATGTGCTTTTCTTACAGAGTGCAGACCGCAGGGTGCGTAAGGAAGCATTTGAGGCGATGTACAGCGTCTACAAGCAGTTTGTAAATACCTTTGCCGGTCTTTATAACGGACAGGTCAAACAGCAGATTTTCTTTGCAAAAGCAAGAAAATACGATTCTACGCTTGATGCGGCATTGACAGCAAACAATGTATCCGTTAAGGTTTATGAGAATCTTTTGGATACGGTTTCTGCCAATATGGACAAACTTCACCGTTATGTGAAACTTCGCAAGAAATGTCTGGGACTTGATGAACTGCATATGTACGATATTTATACCCCGATGATTGCGGATGCAGCGAGAAAGGTTCCGTTTGAAGAAGCCAAAGAGACTGTTTTAAAGGCGCTTGCACCGCTTGGGGAAGAATATGTCGCAAAAGTTAAGGAAGGCTTTGAAAACCGCTGGATTGATGTTTATGAGAACGAGGGAAAATGTACCGGAGCTTATTCTGCGGGCGCCTATGGCACACATCCGTATGTGCTTTTGAACTATTCGGAGACACTCGATGATATGTTCACCCTGGCACATGAGATGGGACACGCAATGCATTCTTTCTATTCAAACAGTACACAGCCGTTTACCTATGCAGAGTACAAGCTGTTTGTGGCAGAGGTCGCATCTACCTGTAATGAAGTGCTTTTGATGGAGTATCTGCTTAAGAACACAATAGACAAGAAAGAGCGTGCATATCTTCTGAACCATTACCTTGACAGCTTTAAGGGAACGGTATACCGCCAGACGATGTTTGCGGAGTTTGAAAAAGAAAGCAACCGCATGGCAGAACAGGGTGAGAGCCTTACTGCGGAGAGCCTGAATGAATTATATCTGAAATTAAATCAGAAGTATTATGGAACAGATATTATTTCTGATGAAGAAATTGCATTTGAGTGGGCAAAAATACCGCATTTTTATTACAATTTTTACGTATATCAGTATGCAACCGGTTTTTCGGCGGCAGTAGCACTCGCAAGAGGAATTTTAAAAGAGGGTGAACCTGCAGTGGAACGTTATAAGAAGTTCCTTTGCGGAGGCTGTTCAGAATCACCGCTTGAGCTGCTTAAGATTGCAGGGGTCAATCTTGAAAGCCCGAAGCCGGTTCAGGATGCACTTGATGTATTTGGCGAAATACTTGATGAAATAGAAGCACTGCTCGCTTAAACAAAAATTTCCTGGAGCAGTGAATGGGGGAATTATGAATAATATAAAGAAGCCGGTAAAGGCAGCAACATCACAGAAAAATAATAAAGGGAAAAAGAAAAGCGGACTCCGTATTGGAATCGGAGTCAAGATTTTCGGTGGATTTCTGGTTCCGGTCGCGTTTATGATTGTAATCGGTGTGACGGCGTACCAGAAATCGGCAGAAGGTCTGGCCCAGAAGTATGAGCAGTCCACGTTGCAGACAATCGATATGGCAGTAGAAAGCATGGACACCAGCAGCTCCTATATGAAAGCAGAGGCACTCAAATATGCGTTTGATTCCAGCCTGAGCAAATACTTCATCGGAATGTATGATAGTACGCCAATCGACAAGAAAACGTTAATCAGCGATACCAGAACGGCACTGAATGCAGTCATTCTGTCGAATAATACAATCAGTAACATCCATATTATTCCGCAGGACAATGAAGTCTGTATTTCTACCGGAAGTTACCAGAATGTAGACGGATTTTTTAAAGAATATAAAGATATCATGGATGGCAACTTCTCAAACTGGACCGATTCACATGATATGATTGATGAAAAGCTTTCCCTGAAAAAAAGTGATTATATCATGTCGTATCAGATTACGACAAAAGTAAGGAATGCGGTTGTAGTTGTGGATGTAAGTTCTTCCTACATAGAAGAATTTTTAGGTGGTCTTGATTTTGGAGACGGCAGCGTTGTCGGATATATCACACCAAACGGAAGAGAAATCATCTGCGGACAGGAAGTGGCAGACGGAGAAACTGTTTTTTACCAGCAGGATTTCTATCAGAATGCAGCGGCAGGACAGGACACAAACGGTTATACTACCGTTAATTACAATGGCGGCAGATACCTGTTTTTGTACAGCAGAAGTGAAGAGACAGGTGCAACCATCGGGGTTCTCGTTCCGTATGCGACCATTATCAAACAGGCAGAAGAAATCAAGAATATTACGGCATTCAGTGTTGTGGTTGCTATTATTGCGGCTATTATTGTAGTTACATTTATTATTTCCGGTATCAACCGCAATATGAGACGTATTTCAAGAAAATTAGAGCGTGTGGCAGAAGGAGACCTGACCGGAAATGTAGTGGTTAAGGGAAGAGACGAATTTAACGATCTTGCAGGCTCTGCAACTGATATGATTTCCCAGACCAGAAACCTTGTACGGAAGGTAAACAGTGCAACCGTTCAGTTAGAGGAATCTGCAATGGAAGTAAATCATGTGTCACAGGAGTTGCAGGAATATTCTTCTGATATCACAAATGCAATTGATGAAATCAATGAAGGAATGGGCAGGCAGTCTAATCATGCACAGGAGTGTGTTGAGAAGACAGATTCCTTATCCGCTGAAATTAAAGAGGTGCTTCGTGTTTCCAAGGATGTTGAGAAGATGGTCGGCGAAACAGAGCAGATGATTGAACACGGAATTGATATCGTAAGAAACTTAGGTGAGCGCAGCCGTGAGACAAACGAGATTACAAACCGTGTGGGAAGCAGTGTGGAACAGTTACAGGAACAGATTGACATTATTAACCGTTTCGTTGGAACGATTACCGATATTGCGGAACAGACGAATCTTCTTTCCCTGAATGCTTCGATTGAGGCTGCAAGAGCCGGGGAAGCGGGAAGAGGCTTTGCAGTTGTCGCAGAGCAGATTCGCAAGCTTTCCGATGACTCCGCAGCTGCTGCCAATGAAATCAAAGAAAATGTTGGACATATCAGTGCACAGACAAAGACCAGTGTAGACAACACAAAAGAAGCAGAACAGATGGTTGCTTTGCAGACCGAGTCAGTGGAAGAGGTAGTTGAAGTCTTCCGCTCGATGAACGAGAGTATGCAGTCTCTGATTGAAGGCTTAAAGAAGATTGCAGCAAGTACGGAACGTGCAGATGATGAGCGTTCCCATGCGGTTGAGGCAGTGCGTTATATTTCCGATATTATTGAAGAAAATGCAGGCAATGCGGAAACTGTCAGCGGAATTGCATCAAATCTGTTTGAGAAGGTGGAAAGCTTAAACCGTACCTCCAATGTACTTGGTGAGAATATGACGGGTCTCAAACGCGAAATCGAGGCATTCAAGACAGAGGAATAGCTTTTAAAGAAAAATGACCTGGAAATGATTACCGACGGAAGAAACAGGAATACTATGCTTATAGGAACTGTTTTGACTGGAGGTAAGATTTGTTATGAAACAGGTACAGATACTGATTAATACGCCGGAAAAAGCGGAAAGGCTCTGCCATATATTAAGTGATTTTTATGGACCATTTGACCTTGCCAGAGGAAGCTATACAGTAGATGGCAAATCCATCCTTGGAATATATAGTATGGACCTTTCATCACCGCTTACGCTTACCATTTACAATGAGAGTGAGCCGGTGGAGGAACAGCTTGGAGAATTTCTGGCGGCGAATTAAAAAGCAAACGAGCCAGTGAGAACATATGTTCTCGCTGGCTCGTTTTTTAGAGATAAGACTGTGATAAGCTAAGACGTTACCGTTAGCATGTGTGAAAGACAAAAAAATAACCGCAATTTCTTGAATCCATATAAGGGGTCTGCTATAATGTTTGTAACTGTCGGAACAGAACGGCAATATTGGAAGGTGGAATGAGGAGTTTTATGCAGACAACAGAGAAAAATATTTTTTTGATAGGTTTTATGGGTGTTGGAAAAAGTACCATTTCACAGGCGTTAAAACAGATGCGTGGAGGACAGGCACGGTGCGTGGAAATGGATCAGGTAATTGTGGAACAGCAGGGAATGTCAATTGCGCAGATTTTTGAAGAGAAGGGCGAAGCATATTTCAGACAGTTAGAGACAAATCTGCTTTTGGGATTAGAGAAGGAGTCCGGTGCGATTGTGTCTTGTGGCGGCGGTGTTGTGATGCGGGAAGAAAACGTAGCATCCATGAAGAAAAACGGAACAATTGTTCTGTTGACTGCCACTCCGGAAACCATCTATGAGCGTGTGAAGGACAGTACGTCCCGCCCATTATTAAACAGCGATATGAGCGTATCCCATATCAGAGAGTTAATGGAGGCGCGCAGACCCAAATATGTCGGTGCAGCGGATGTGATGGTTTCTACAGATGGAAAGACAGCAAACGAAATCTGTACAGAGATTCTTGAACGGATACAATAACGATTAGAATACACAAAATAAACAGAAATGAGGAAAAGTATGGAACGAAGAATATCAGGAACAACCGGTTTGTTATGTCTGATTGGAAGCCCGGTAGGACATTCAGGTTCTCCGGCAATGTATAATTACAGTTTTGAAAAATTAGGGCTTGACTATGCATATCTTGCATTTGATATTAAAATCGAGCAGGTAGAAGATTTTATAAAATCTATGAAGCTTCTTAAGATGCGTGGATGCAATGTGACGATGCCGTGTAAGACAGAAGCGGCAAAATATGTGGATGAGCTTTCTCCGGCAGCACGTATTATCGGTGCGGTCAATACGATTGTAAATGAAGATGGAAAGCTCGTCGGACATATCACAGATGGCGAGGGCTTTGTCAATAACCTGCGTGACCACGGCGTGGAGATTCGCGGGAAGAAAATTACCGTGGCAGGCGGCGGCGGAGCGGCAACTGCGATTCAGGTGCAGTGTGCCTTAGAGGGAGCACGTGAAATTTCTATTTTCAATATCAAAGACCAGTTTTTTGGAAGAACATTAGAAACCGCAGAAAAGATACGCGCAGAGAAACCGGAATGTGTCGTAAATGTCTATGATATTGCCGACCAGGAAAAGATGCGGGAAGAATTAGCAGACAGTGATATCTTTGCAAATGCTACGATTGTAGGAATGAAGCCGATGGAAAATGAGAGTGTTATCAAGGATGTTTCCATGTTCCACCCGGGACTTGTCGTGACAGATGCCGTTTATAATCCGAAGGAGACGAAGCTTTTACGGGAGGCGAAAGAGGCAGGTTGTCAGTGTATCGGAGGACAGGGAATGTTATTATGGCAGGGTGTTTCCGCGTTCAGACTTTATACCGGAATGGAAATGCCGGTTGAGGAAGTAAAGGAATTATTCTTTTCCTGATGCGGTTGGTGGAGTCACGGTTATAAAAGAGCTGCGAAGCAGCTCTTTGTTTTTGTAGAAGAAATAGGGAACTAAGGTTATGAGTCAGAAAACAGAGCTGTTCGTTACATTTTTAAAAATCGGAGCATTTACGTTTGGCGGCGGGTATGCTATGATTCCTTTGATTGAACGTGAAGTGGCAGAAAAAAAGCACTGGATTACATCGGAAGAGATTCTTGAGGTGACGGCGATTGCAGAGAGCACACCGGGACCGATTGCGATAAATGCCGCAACCTTTATCGGTTACCGGATTGCCGGGTTTGCGGGAGCGTTTTTAGCGACATTCGGTGTGGTCCTGCCGTCATTTTTGATTATTTTCGGAATTTCGTTTATTCTCCGTCAGTTTGAACAGGCACAGGCGGTTCGTTATGCCTTCTGGGGAATCCGTGCGGGAGTACTTGCACTAATCGTGAAAGCAATGGTCTCTATGTACCGACAGGCGCCAAAAGGGCTGCTGTCTTATCTCATGATGGGTGGTGCACTGGCGGCAGTGGCACTTTGCAGGGTAAATGTGATTCTCGTGATTGCAGTCTGTGCACTCGTGGGAATCCTTGCAGGAGAAATCGCTGCGGGAAGGAGCCGGAAAGAATGACAGGAATCACGCTTTATCTGGAATTGTTCTGGACATTTTTAAAAATCGGAGCATTTACGTTTGGCGGCGGCTATGCGATGCTGCCACTTGTGCAGGCGGAGGTACTCGCACACGGCTGGCTTTCTGAGGAAGAAATTATCAATTTTATTGCAGTCAGCGAGGGAACACCGGGACCGTTTGCAGTCAATATGTCTACCTATGTCGGCGCAGAAACAGCGGGATTTTTGGGAGCACTTTTTGCAACACTCGGTGTGACACTGCCATCGTTTGCGATAATTCTGATTGTGGCACATTGCTTTACAAAGTTTCAGGAAAACCGCTTTGTAAAAGATGCAATGCGAGGCTTAAAATCCGCAGTTATCGGATTAATCGGAGCAGCAGCGCTTTCCACCGGAAAAACCGTCTTTTTCCCGGAAGGAATAAAAGCTGCTTTGGAGACAAATGGCGGTGCATTTGTCATTTCAGTCTGTATTTTTGCACTGATGCTTTTTCTTTCATTTAAAAAGATACATCCGATTCTTATCATTGTTCTTTCGGCGGGAATCGGAATTGCAGCGGGGTATTTCATTTTGTGATAAAGGAATTCAAAAAAGATGAAAAACGAGACAAAGAAACAAAACCGGAATCATATGATTTTTTACGCAGTCTTTTTTCTGGCTGTGATGTTTTTGACATTTCACCTGATATTTAAAAATACGGAGTTAGATGATATCTATGGGGCGCTTGACCTGATGCACCCGGGATATCTGCTTGCGGCAGCATTTGATGCGGTGCTGTTTGTGGCGCTGGAAGGAATTATGATCTGGTATCTGATTTCTGCGCTTCACAAAGAATACGGACTTCCGGGAAAGGGGAGCGGCGTGCTTCGCTGCATCGGATATTCTTTTATCGGTTTTTTCTATTCCGGAATCACACCGTCCGCAACAGGCGGACAGCCAATGCAGCTTTATCACATGAATAAGGATGGAAACCGGCTTGCAGACAGTTCGGTTGTGCTTATGACGGTGGCGGTGATATATAAGCTGGTACTGTCTGTCATTGGCATCCTCATCTATGTGTTCTGGCGCGTACCGTTAAAAGGTTATCTTGGAAAATATATGGATTTGTTTGTGCTCGGACTATTTTTAAACAGTGGATTGGTGTTACTTCTTTTGTTTGTCATGTTTGCACCGAAACAGGCGGGCAGGGTGATTCACAAATTAGAACAGGCACTTGTAAAAATTCATCTGTTTAAATATTCGGAGCGCCGCATCAGAAAAATAGATTCCTTTATCAATGGTTACCGGGAGTCTGTGGGATTTCTTGTTACCCATACCGGAAAAGTACTCGTTGTCCTGGTCCTTACGACCGTACAGCGTTTTTCTGTGTTTGTTCTGACCTGGCTTGTCTATCGGGGATTTCAACTGACCGGAACGCCCATCTGGGATATCATGTGGCTTCAGGCGGCTACCTATATTTCCGTGGATATGCTTCCGATTCCAGGGTCACAGGGAATTACAGAGCTTGTCTACAGAAGGGCATATGCATCTGTGTTCCCCCAAAAATTGCTGTTTCCATCTATGATGGCAGTGCGTGGACTCAGTTTTTATCTGGTATTTTTTATCGGATTTCTGGCAGTTATCTGGAAGATGTTTCACAACGCATCCCATGAATCATAAGGGGAAGCGTTTCTATACATTTGGGGAAAACTGTGTTATAATCACGTGTAACAGCACGCTAAAGGAGAAAAATTATGCTATCAGAGATATTGTCGTGGGGAACCACATTGTTGTATTCGGCGTTTGCACCGGTTCTTCTGGTGCTTGTGGTTCTATTCTTTGTGAAAAAAATCACAAAAAAAAATTTGTGGAAAGGAATTAAACTGGCTGTAGTGGTATATCTGGCGGCAACATTTGTAATTCCTGCGGTCACAGGATGCGGAAGTGATGCAAAGAGCAGTGAAGAACAGACCGGGGCAGATGAACTTACAAGCAGTGTGACAAAACTTGGTACATACACCGGACTTTCCTATACAGATGGAAGCGGCAGGGTTCCGACAGATGACGAAGTGCAGGAGGAGATGGAGGCGATTCTTCTGTGGTTTGAGGACGCAGAGCTGACCGAAGACTGGGTCAAGGAGAATTTAGACTTTGATTCGATAGACGATTTCAGGGAAGATACCAGACAAAACCTCATGGCGGTATATGATGAACGGGCATGGAAGGCGTCTGCAAAAGAACTGTTTGAAACAGTCATTGCAGATTCAGAATTTGACCTTTCCGATGCGGATCTGGAGACGGTTTATAAGCGGTATGAGAATACATACCAACAGTATGCGGATATGCTCGACCTGACTCTGGAGGAATATGTGACACAGGAACTTGGCACAGATATGGAACAGTTTCAAAAAGATGGGGAAGATGCAGCGGAAATGGTTTTAAAAACGAAACTTGTCGCAGATGCAATCGCAAAAGCGGGAAATCTTGATTATGATGCATCTTACGAGGAGATTGCAAATCAGATTGTCGCCGAGGAAGGCTATGATTCATTAACGGACCTTGAAGAGGCAGCCGGGGGAAAAGAGGAGCTGCGGGATGAAGTGACCTACCGTATGGCGGCACAGTTTATGATGGAACGGGCAACACCGGTATCAGAATCGTAAAGGAGAACTTATGAAAACAAACACACGAAAAAAGACTTTTATTGCGCGAATCCTGCTTTTCCTTTTCATAGTGACAGCTCCGGCATCAACACTTGTGACGGTGGAGGCAGCGCCGAACTATCAGAAGATACAGACCTTTTATATGACAAACAAAAATGGTGTAAAATCGACTGCATCCGTTTATGTCGGAAATCTGTCAAAATCACAGACGATAAAAAAGAAAAACATTTCTATTAATAAAGCTGGGAAAAGCGTTGTAAAGCTGATTTCTGCAAATTACAATAAATATACGACCAGTACCGAAAAGGTTTATTTTACCGGAGCAGCAAACAGCAAAAATTCCAAAAACAGCTATTATTATGAAATTTATTTAAATCTGCTGAAAAAGGGAAGCGCTACGCTTGCTTTCAAGATTACAAACTCAAGCAACGGAAAAACGACGTCCTACAAGACGACTTTAACCGTCAAGAACTATACGAATCCCTTAAAGACTGCAAAAATTGCGGGCATCAAGTCGGGAAGCAGTACAAATCTTGCCGGAAAACTAAAAAAACAGAATTATTCCTATTTGAAATTAAAAGCGGATAAGAAAAACGTAAACTTAGAGTTTACAGCAAATTCCGGCTGGGAAATTACAGATGTAGAAATGACGAATTACAGCACAGGAGCACTTTACGGCAGATACAGCAGTGCCGGAGTTTCCAGCGTGAAGGTGAGTGTCGGTACCATGAAGAAATCCGGCAGATACACCGTGCATGTTTCTCTTACGAACCAGAAGGACGGGGGCATCATGGACTGCTATTACTATATTAATCAGAAATAGCAGGGGCAGTTTTGTGAGTATTCTGTGACGGATATGTGTAAATTGTGTGAAAAATGATTTGCAAACAACGTGAAAATGGACTATGATTTGATGCAGGAATTTTATTTCACATAATTGAAAGGAGCAGTTATGAAAAAGTTTACAAAACACTTAGCAGCAATTGCCATGGCACTTGCAGTGGCTGTAACAGCATTTGTGCCGGTAACCGCAGAGGCGGCGCCAAACTACTTAAAGGAGAATACGGTATATCGTACCACGACCGATTCAAAGAGTTATTCCTTGTCAAGCATTTATGTATCAGGTTTAAGCAAGAGCGATACGATTAAGAAATCCTCTGTAAAGACCAGCAACAAGAAGGTGGTGGATTTAGCTTACCTTGAGAAAGCACGCTATGGTTATGAATCAGACTATTTTGATGCAACCATGCAGGGCAATTCAAATGATACTTGTGGTTATTACATTGGTCTTAACTTAAAGAAGCCGGGAAAGGCAACCATTACCTTTAAAGTCGGAAAGAAAAAGTGCACTTCAAAAATCACTGTCTTAAAATGGGAGAATCCGTTAAAGACGGCAAAGATTCTTGGAAAGAATCATGCAGGCAGGGTGAAAAATTCCAATATGTACCGTGGCTTGAAGACAAAATCCACCCAGAAGAATCAGACAGTTTCTTTTGCAACCAATAAGAATTGGAAGATTACATCCGTTGCAGTTTTTCAATTTGAAGATGTAAATGAGACCTATAATTATGAGGAACATTGGAGCTACTCCAACGCACCTAAGACAAAGGTGAGCTGCAACATTGGAACTGTAAATAAAAATAAGACCTATAAGATTACGGTTAATGTAACGAATACAAAGACAAAAGCATCTACATATGTAGACTATTATATTAACTAAGATTTAAGAGACGGGAAAGGAGTATTTATGAGAAAGCTTACAAAATACATTGCAGCGCTTGCAATGGCAGTTGCGGTTGCTGTGACAGCAATTACTCCGGTAACAGTTGAAGCAAAACCGGTGTATCCTGAAAAATTAACGCTGTATCATTCAAGCGCCAATAAGAACTGGGGAACCTACACAAGTATTACAATATCAAATCTTGGCAAGAATGATACGATTAAGAAGTCATCGATAAAGTCCAGTGATGAGAGTGTTATGAAAGTAATGTGCCTTAACAAAAATTATACCAGCTATGAGACACAGTATTTCAGCAAACAGAAGAATTCCACTTATACGTACAACAATTATTCTATTGAGATGAGCCTTTTGAAGATTGGTAAGGCAACGTTGACCTTTAAGATTGGTAAGAAAAGCTACAGCTCCAAGGTTGCTGTCTGCAATTATGAAAATCCTTTAAAGTCAGCCAAAATACTTGGCGCAGATTATGCAAAGCAGGTAAAAGAGGATAACTCCTATAATGGTATCAAAACTTCTTCGACCAAGAAAAATCAGAGCTTTATTTTCAAGGCAAATAAAAACTGGAAAATTACAAATGTATACATTTCTGAATATGTAAAAACTGGTGCAAATAAGTCTTATACTTCGACTCATACACAGCGTTGGAACTATGAGTCTGCTCCAAAGAGTAACCTTACCTGTAATGTTGGAAAGATTGAAAAGAACAATTATTATGCTGTATTTATTAAACTGACGAATACCAAAACGGAAGGTAAGCAGCAGATTCAGTTTTATATCAATAATCCATATA
Source organism: uncultured Roseburia sp. (assembly GCA_958420225.1). Classification (GTDB taxonomy): domain Bacteria; phylum Bacillota; class Clostridia; order Lachnospirales; family Lachnospiraceae; genus Roseburia. The sequence continues at coordinate 245,872 of CATZIT010000001.1, forward strand.
GTTACTAGAGTAAACAAATCTGAGTGTGAGTTGACAGCCTCTGCCTCGTCTCCGGGGCAGAGGCTTTTTGTGAGCACTTTGTGAAGAATGTGTGTAAATTGTGTGAAAAATGGCTTGCAAACAACGTGGAAATAGACTATGATTTGAAATAGAGAATCTCACACAATCGAAAGGAGTATTTATGAAAAAGCTTACAAAGCATCTGGCAGCAGTTGCCATGGCACTTGCTGTTGCAGTAACCGCACTTGTACCGGTAACCGCAGAAGCAAAACCTTCTTATAATGAGAAGATTACAGCATACCGCACGAATGCAAATGCATCTTATACCTCTTCTACAAGTATTTATGTAGGAAATCTTGGTAAGAGTGATACAATTAAAAAATCTTCTGTAAAATCCAGCAATACAAAGTCTGTAAAGTTAAACTATCTTGAGAAGTATCATAGTGAATATGCAACAGAGTATTTCTCAGGTTCTAATGGTTACGGCGGCAAGTCTTATAGCTACTATATCGGACTTAGTTTATTAAAACCGGGTAAATCTACTGTTTCTTTCAAGATTGGAAAGAAGGGTTACAAATCTGTTGTAAACGTTGTAAAATATGAGAATCCGTTAAAGACAGCTACAATTCTTGGTAAGAACTATGCAGGCAAGTTAAAGAGCCAGAATACTTCTTATAAAGATATTAAGGCAAAATCAACCCAGAAGAACCAGAAATTTACATTTGAAGGAAACAAGAACTGGAAGATTACTTCTGTAGAAATTTCCAAATACGAGAAAGTCGGCAAGAACAGTTACTACTCCAGCACTTATACACAGCGTTGGTCTTACAGCAGTTCACCGAAGAAAAAGGTTAGCTGCGGCGTAGGAAACATTGAAAAGGGCAAGTACTATCAGGTAAATGTTTCCATGACGAACACCAAGACCGGTGGCTCTATGACTGCGAATTTCTACATTAATTATCCATACAATTATTAATTGTTCATACCAATAAAATGAAACAGAGTGTGAGATGACAGCCTCTGTCCCGTTTCGGGGACAGAGGTTTTTAACTGTCCAAAATTTTAAATGTTGACTTACATAAAAATTCGCTTTATAATAATTTTACCTATGTATACAGGAGATTTTATACCGAAATACACGGGAGAGGTGAAGCATGATAAAAAGCATGACCGGTTTCGGACACGGTGAATTCGTGAATGAAAAGTATCATTTCACGGTGGAGATAAAGTCCGTAAACCATCGATACCTGGATATGAACATCCGGCTTCCCAAAAAGCTGGGGCTTTTTGAAAATGCAGTCCGTACGCTTTTAAAGGAGTATCTGGAACGCGGAAAAGTGGATGTTTTTATCACATATGAGGATTTGACCGAGGGCAGTTCTTACCTGCGCTGCAATGAGAATATGGCGGCACAGTATCTTTCCTACTTAAGGGAAATGGCAGAGAAGTTCCAGATTGAAAACGATGTGACAGTGAGTAAGCTTGCCGGATTTCCGGATGTGTTTGTCATGGAGGAAGAGCCGCTTGACGAGGAAGAACTCTGGGGCGGATTAGAACAGGCAGTAAAAAGCGCCGCAGAGCGTTTCACGGAGAGCAGGGCAAGAGAGGGAGAGCACTTAAAGCAGGACCTTTTGGAGAAGCTTGCCGTGATGGATTCCTATGTGGATGTCATCGAAGCGCGTTCACCGGTATTGCTTGAAGAGTACCGCCAGAGACTTTCTGCAAAGTTGCAGGAGGTTCTTAATGATACGACGATTGACGAATCAAGAATTGCCGCAGAAGTTGTTATTTATGCAGACAGAATCTGTGTCGATGAGGAAACGGTACGACTTAGAAGCCATATCAAGGGGACGAAGGATGCGCTTAACGCTGGCGGCAGTATCGGAAGAAAACTCGATTTTATTGCACAGGAGATGAACCGGGAGGCAAATACCATTCTTTCCAAAACCACCGATTTAGAGTTATCCAATATCGGCATCAGTTTAAAGACCGACATTGAGAAGGTCAGAGAACAGATACAGAATATCGAATAAACAGGCGGAACACGAAAAGGGGCAGCGCTTTTATGGCAAAATTAATGAATATCGGATTTGGCAATCTGGTAAATACCGATAAAATCGTAAGTATCGTCTCTTCGGATTCAGCACCCGCGAAACGGATGGTGCAAAAGGGGAAAGAAGCAGAAACCCTGATTGATGCGACGCAGGGGCGTAAGACCAAGAGCGTTATTTTTACCGAAAACAACAGAATCATATTATCCGCACTTCAGCCGGAGACCCTTGCAGGGCGCTTTGCCGGCGGTGCAGCAGAGGTTTGTGATGAAACAAAAGAATAAAGGAATTTTAACAGTGGTCTCCGGTTTTTCGGGCGCAGGAAAGGGAACCATTATGAAGGAGCTGCTTAAGCGGCATTCGGATACCTATGCGCTTTCCATTTCTGCAACCACCAGAAATCCAAGACCGGGAGAGACAGACGGCGTGGAATACTTTTTCCGCACCAGAGAAGAATTTGAGCAGATGATTGCAGAAGATGCTCTTATCGAGTATGCACAGTACGTAGGCAACTATTACGGAACCCCGAAAGCCTATGTTGAGGAACAGCTTTTAGCAGGAAAGAATGTCATTCTTGAAATCGAGATTCAGGGAGCATTGAAGGTGAAGGAAAAGTTTCCGGATGCCCTGTTACTGTTTGTAACACCGCCGAGCGCAGAGGAGTTAAAGAACCGGCTGGTGGGCAGAGGAACAGAAACAATGGATGTAGTTATGTCCAGACTGAACCGTGCCAATGAGGAAGCAGAGGGAATCGAACAATACGATTACCTTGTGATAAATGATGTTTTAGAGGACGCTGTGGAGGAGGTTCATCAGATTATCCAGAATGAGCACTACCGTGTGAGTAGAAATGAAACATCGATTGAAATGATGCGCAATGAATTAAAAAAATTTTCTAAAGGAGAATAAAACTATGATACATCCATCTTATGTAGAATTAATGAAAGTGGTAAACAATGACGTAGAAATCGGTGAGGAGCCGGTTGTAAACAGCCGTTACTCTATCGTAATCGCAACTGCAAAACGTGCCCGTCAGATTATTGCGGGAGATGAGCCAATGGCAGACAAAATCACCTGCCCGAAGCCGTTATCCATTGCGGTGGAAGAGCTTTATGAAGGAAAAGTAAAAATCATTCCGGATACGGAAGCAGAAAGAGAGTTTTAAATGAAGTTATTGTTTATCTCGCTCGGATGTGACAAGAATCTTGTGGATTCCGAATTTATGATTGGAATGCTGCGGGATGACGGAATCGAGCTGACAGATGATGAGATGGAAGCAGATGTTATTATCATCAATAGCTGCTGTTTCATCAACGATGCCAAGGAAGAAAGTATCAATACGATTTTAGAAATGGCAGAACATAAAAAAGATGCCAATCTGAAAGCATTAATCGTAACCGGTTGTCTTGCCCAGCGCTATCAGGATGAAATCCGCGCGGAAATCCCGGAAGTGGATGCGATTCTTGGCACCAATTCCTACGAGGATATCGTGACAGCCGTACACGAGGCGTTAGAGGGGCATGCGTATAAGAATTTTCATACGTTAGAGGGACTGCCAAGCATCCGTACCAAGCGTACCGTTACCACGGGCGGTCATTTTGCGTACCTTAAAATCGCAGAGGGCTGCAATAAGCGTTGTACCTACTGTATTATTCCATATATCCGCGGCAATTACCGCAGTGTTCCGATGGAGGATTTGCTTGCACAGGCAAGAGAACTTGTAGAGGGCGGTGCGAAGGAACTGATTCTCGTCGCACAGGAAACAACCCTCTATGGAATAGACCTTTATGGAGAAAAATCCCTGCACAAGCTCTTAGATGAGTTAAATAAAATTCCGGGACTGTTCTGGATTCGGATTATGTACTGTTATCCGGAAGAAATCTATGACGAGCTGATTGATTCCATGCTTCGCAATGAAAAAGTCTGTCATTACCTTGATATTCCGATTCAGCATGCAAGTGACGCAATGTTAAAACGCATGGGAAGACGCACAAGCCATGAAGATTTAATGCGGATTATTACAAATCTAAGAACACGGATTCCGGATATCACTCTGCGCACGACCTTAATCTGTGGATTCCCCGGTGAGACACAGGAGATGCACGAGGAACTGATGCAGTTTGTCAATGACATGGAATTTGACAGACTTGGTGCCTTTACGTATTCTCCGGAAGAGGGAACACCTGCAGCGGAATTTGAAGACCAGATAGAGGAAGAACAGAAGGAAGAATGGCGTGACGAGGTGATGGAATTACAGGAAGAGATTATCTTTGACCGCAATGAGGAGATGAAGGGCAGAGAACTTTTCGTATTCATTGAGGGCAAAGTAGCTGATGAAAATGCCTATGTAGGCAGAACCTACCGTGATGCGCCGGATGTTGACGGATACATTTTCCTCAATACGGATGAGGAGTTAGCCACCGGAGATATTGTAAAAGCCCGTGTCACCGGAGCTTACGAATATGACCTGATAGGAGAGATCGTGGAATGAATTTACCAAACAAACTCACCATTATGCGTGTGATTTTAATTCCGTTTTTTGTGTTTTTTATGCTGGCACCGTATTTTGAAGGATACGGAAACTACATTGCCGTTGCAATTTTTATCGTGGCAAGTCTTACGGATATGTTAGACGGAAAGATTGCGCGAAAATACAATCTGGTAACAAATTTTGGAAAATTTATGGACCCGCTTGCAGATAAACTTCTGGTCTGCTCTGCGATGATTTGTCTCATTGAAAAAGGGTCTCTTGCTTCCTGGATTGTAATTATTATCATTGCAAGAGAATTTATTATCAGCGGTTTCCGTCTGATTGCTTCTGACAACGGAATCGTGATTGCGGCAAGCTACTGGGGCAAGTTTAAGACCGTATTCCAGATGTTAATGGTTATCGTACTGATTCTTGATATTAAGCTTCCGGCATTCGAGATACTTGGCACAGTGCTTACTTATATCGCACTGATTCTTACCGTGGTATCATTGATTGATTATATCGTTAAGAATAAGGATGTCTTAAAAGAGCAGAAATAGGAGCGGGCAAAGTTGAAGAAAGAACGACTGGATTCCAGCGTTTCTCCGGTAACATCTGGGGCATCCCAGAGCGCCGGGGATGCGCTGGAATATTCCATATATAATTTGTTAAAAAAATATCAATGTACGCTGAGTACCGCAGAATCCGCCACAGGCGGGCTGATTGCGGCAACACTTGTGAATGTGCCGGGAATTTCGGAGTTTTTTGAACAGGGTTATGTGACCTACTCGAACCGTGCGAAAGTGCAGATGATTCATGCCGATGGCGGGATTATTGACACTTATGGCGTGGTCAGTAAAGAGACTGCAGCAGAGATGGCAAAACAGGCTGCAAAGACAGCAGGCACCAATGCAGCGCTTTCCACAACAGGCGTGGCAGGACCGGACGGCGGCACGAAAGACTGCCCGGTAGGTACGGTCTATATCGGATGCTTTCTGGATGGAAAGACTGTGACAGAACACCATGTATTTGAAGGAGCACGCAATGACGTGAGAAAGGCGGCGGTAACGGCAGCGTTAGAGCTGCTTGGACGCTGTCTGGAAGAGAGAGGATATCAACAATGAGAATTATTGCAGGAACGGCGAGAAGCCTGCCACTTAAGACAATACCGGGGATGGAGACGAGACCTACCACAGACCGGATTAAAGAGACACTTTTTAATATGTTACAGGCAGAAGTGCCGGGAAGCTATTTCCTGGATTTGTTTGCCGGAAGCGGACAGATTGGGTTAGAGGCAGTCAGCCGCGGTGCACGTTATGCAGTGTTTGCAGAGAACGGAAAGGCTGCCGTCTCCTGCATTGAAGATAATATCCACTTTACGAAGTTTGACAAGGAAACAAAACTTTATCCGATGGATGTGCTTGCCGCACTCCGCTCGATGGAAGGAAAATACAAATTTGATATCATTTTTATGGACCCGCCCTATCACCAGAATCTTGAGCGGGAGGTATTAAGCTATTTAAGTACATCCTCCCTGTTAAAAGAGGATACGCTGATTGTCGTTGAAGCATCCATAAAGACGTCCTTTGATTACCTCAAGGAACTTGGATTTTCCATGGAAAAATTAAAAACCTATAAGACCAACGTTCATGCCTTTATCCGTAAGCGTGAATCCTGATACAAAAGATGAATGGGAAATGCGCAAAAGAACAGCGCAGGAATGGAGAACCTTATGAAAAAAGCAATTTATCCGGGCAGTTTTGACCCGCTTACGCTTGGACACATGGACATGATTAAACGATCCGCACGGATTGTCGACCATCTGGTTGTCGGAGTCCTCAACAACAGTGCAAAAAATTCGTTGTTTTCTCTGGAAGAACGTGTTAGTATGATTAAAGAGATGACAGCGTCTTTGCCGAATGTGACAGTGGCATCTTTTGATGGACTGCTTGTCGACTATATGAAGGAAATCGGGGCAACCATTATCGTGCGCGGACTGCGTGCGGTGACGGATTTTGAATACGAACTTCAGATTGCCCAGACAAACCATGTAGAGAATCCGGAAGTGGAGACAATTTTTCTGACCACGAGTCTGCAATATTCCTATTTAAGTTCCAGTATTGTCCGGGAATTTGCATCTTATGGCGGAGATATTTCCAAATTTGTTCCGGCACAGTTTATTGACCGGATTTATGCAAAATATAATATTATAAAATAAGGAGTGTTTGCTATGGCGAGCAGAATCGAGCAGATTATAGAGGAAATTGAAGAGTATATTGACGGCTGTAAGTATCAGGCATTATCTTCTTCCAAAATAGTGGTCAACAAGGAACAGTTAGAAGAACTGTTAAATGAACTCCGTACCAAGACACCGGAAGAAATCAAGCGTTATCAGAAGATTATCAGCAACAAAGAGGCGATTCTTGCGGATGCACAGGCAAAGGCAGACTCGATTATTGCAAAAGCACAGGTGAAGACGGACGAGCTTGTAAGCGAGCACCAGATTATGCAGCAGGCTTATGCCCAGGCAAATGAGGTTGTTATGATTGCAACCAAACAGGCGCAGGAGATTCTTGACAATGCGACAAATGATGCCAACAATATCCGGATGGGTGCCATGCAGTATACCGATGATATCTTAAGAAATCTCGAGAATACGATTTCCCATGCAATGGACTCCTCAAAGGCTCGCTATGAGGCGTATATGAGTAGTTTGCAGGGCTTTTTGGATGTTGTTACAACAAACCGTGCAGAGTTAAATCCGACTGCGGAAGAACAGATTCCTGCGGACGGGGAAAATGAAACTGCAAATGTGGATATATCCGCAGATTTATAATCCGACGATTTTTACAACAAGAATGGCAAGCAGGGCTGACATGGCAGAAAAAAGCATTTTTTCTTTCAGATAGGGCTTCAAAGACAACCCGCTTTCCTGTATCATCGAACTGGTCTGTGCAACTCCGCTGAGACCACCAAAAGCAGTAAACATCATGGCAAGCGGATAGCAGATGCGCATTGGCAGACTGCCGGAGATGAGCACATGGATTCCGTTTGTGATTTCGGTGAGTCCGGCAAGAAGCGCGTTTCCCGTCTGTGACAGCGGCAGTTGTCCTGTCATGGAAGCAATAATTGAAAACATCATGATATATCCACCCAGGCGCGTTAAGGTTTCAAAACCGTTCATGATGCCGGCATCTATGATTTTGAAATTCATCAAAGTGTCAGATGCCGGCTTTTTTTGGGAAGAGAAGGTGGTATCGGTTTTCCGCAGCCGAAAGGAACCGACGACAAGCGGCGGCAGGTATAACACCAGAAAGGTAAACAGCGTAAGCGACGGCAGTTTTAATTCCTGCATCAGAATATAGCCGCTGATGAAAACAGGGCTGATATTGTTCGTTACCGAGAGCAGGATTTGTGCCTCTTTTTCAGAGAGTGCCCCTTTCTTTAAAAGTGCGGCACAGTTTTTGCTTCCCATCGGAAAACCGAACAAAAAGCCGGAAAGCAGCACAAAAGAGCCTGCCTCACTGACTGGAAGAATGGGGTGCACGATTTTGTGCAGCGGTCTGGTCAGACAGTGCAGATAATTAGAATCAATTAAAATATTTGATAAAATTGCAAAGGGAAGCAGTGCCGGAAGCACGCGCTCATACCAGAGCAAAAGCCCTTTGGCGGCTGCCGTCACCGCATCGGTGGGACAGCATAAAATGTAACCTGCAATTACAATAAGACAGAGAAAGATTAAATTTTTTTTCATATGAAACTATATTTCAGACAGGAGGATTCTATGAGTATTACAAGCAAAAATCAGTTAGAGCCTGCAAAGGTATTTGAATATTTTGAGGAGATTGCGGCGATTCCACACGGTTCCCGCAACACGAAGGGCATCAGCGACTATCTCGCAGAGTTTGCAAAAAAGCATGCATTAGAATACTATCAGGATGCATCGAATAACATAGTTATCATTGAAGAGGCAACCACAGGCTATGAGAATGCAGAGCCAATCATTATCCAGGGACACATGGATATGGTGTGTGAGAAGGAAAATGACTGCGATATTGACTTTTTAAAGGAAGGACTGTCTCTTTATGTGGACGGCGATTTCTTAAAGGCAAAGGGAACCACCTTAGGCGGTGATGACGGAATTGCGGTTGCGTATGCACTTGCACTGCTGGACTCCCCGGAAATTGCGCATCCGCGACTTGAAGTTGTAATTACAGTTGACGAAGAAATTGGTATGCTAGGCGCAGAGGCAATTGACCTTTCCATGTTAAAAGGACATAAGATGTTAAACATTGATTCGGATGTGGAGGGACATTTTCTGACAAGCTGTGCGGGCGGAATGACAGCATGCACGAAGATACCGGTGACATTCCAGCATCAGACAGGACTTGTGGCTAAGGTGACAGTGACCGGACTTGAGGGCGGACATTCCGGAAGTGAAATCGACAAGGAGCACGCAAATGCCAATATCGTGATGGGACGCGTGCTTGAGAACATTTCAGAAGCTATGGAGGTGGGAATTGTTTCTTTAGCCGGTGGACTTAAGGACAATGCGATTCCGAGAGAATGCGCGGCAGAGCTTTTGATTCATAAGGAAAAGAAGGATGCATTGGAACAGATTTTAAATGGCTTAGAGGAGACACTCCGCAAAGAATATTCCGTTGCGGATCCGAATGTGACCCTTCAGGTGGAAATTTCCGGTGAAAAGGATGCCGAGATTTTATCCTACACCTCTATGACCAAGGTGATTTTCTATCTCAGAAATGTGCCAAACGGTGTACAGAATATGAGTCAGGTAATGCCGGGGTTAGTGGAGACTTCCTTAAATCTTGGAATTATGGAGCTGATAAAAGAGGGTGCACAGGGAGAACTTTGTCTGACCGCTTCCGTGCGAAGCAGTGTTTCTTCGAGAAAAGCAGATTTAGCATCCCGCCTTACGATGCTTGCAGAGTTTCTCGGCGGCGAGATGACAATAAGCGGAGACTATCCGGCATGGGAGTACCGTGCGGATTCCGATATCCGTGAGACAGTAAGCAGTGTCTACAAAGACCTTTTCGGAGAAGAACCGGTATTCGAGGCGATTCATGCAGGATTAGAGTGTGGAATCCTATCCGGAAAGATTGAGAACCTCGACTGTGTATCCTTCGGACCGAACAACTTTGATATTCATACACCAAAAGAGCGGCTTTCCATTTCTTCCACCGAAAAAATCTGGAAGCTGTTAGTGGAGTTTTTAAAGAATTGTAAGTAAAGTAAAAAGGACAGGTCAGAATCTGACATGAAAAAATCCCATTTTCGTATCTTACTTCTGTTTGTGTGCGTGGTATTGTTTGATGTGCTGTTACTTGGCAAAATCCACGGCAAACTGTTGGCAAACGCCTGTTTTTCCTGTGACAATGTCTGGGAGAATTTCAGGGCAGGGAACGTACCGGAGGATGTTATGATGACATTCTGGGAAGAGACAAAAGACAGAGAGGATTTTGTGCAGCTGCTGACCATGTATTTTGGGGCAGACGGGACCGTAAAGGAACCGGAACTGTTAGAGGATGCCCTTTCCTTTGTAAAACAATACTGCAAAGAGGATTTTAAGACGATGAACCGGCTGGTTGCTTCCGGCTGGAGGAATCTTTCCTGTTTTCCGGTCGGGGAGGTCCGGTCAAATCCTACGGCTTCTGTGACCTTTGCGGACAGCTGGATGCAGAGCCGGACTTTTGGCGGAGACAGGGGACACGAGGGCTGTGATATCATGGCAACTGTAAATGAGCGTGGCATTTATCCCGTTTACAGCATGACAGATGGCGTTGTCGAAAATATCGGCTGGCTTACGCTTGGAGGATACCGCATCGGAATCCGGAGTGATTCCGGTGCGTATTTTTACTATGCGCATCTTGCGGAATATGCAAAGGAGTTTGAGGTGGGGGAGCGCGTTCTTGCGGGAGACTGTCTTGGGATGATGGGTGACACCGGTTACAGTGAGACTCCCGGAACAACCGGAAATTTTGCCGTGCATCTGCATCTTGGAATTTACGTAACGGATAGGAACGGAGACGAGGTTTCCGTCAATTCCTATCCGATGCTGCGTTATTTATGGAATCTGGAGGAATAAAGTGAGACTGGATAAATATTTGGCGGAAATGGGAGCAGGAACCCGTTCTGAGGTAAAAAAACTGGTTCGTGCCGGACGCGTCACGATAAATGGTGCTGTAGCGGAAAAACCCGAACAGAAAGTAGACCCGGAGACGGATACGGTCTGTCTGGACGGGGAAGCGCTTTTGTATGTGGCATATGAGTATTATCTGTTCCATAAACCGGCAGGCTGTGTAAGCGCTACGGAGGATAAAATTCATAAGACGGTCATGGATTATCTGACCGATACGCTCCGGGACGATTTATTTCCGGTCGGAAGACTTGATATTGATACGGAAGGGTTACTTTTGATTACAAATGACGGAGCACTGGCACATGAACTGTTAAGCCCGGCGCACCATGTAAAGAAAACATATTATGCGCGCGTGGCGGGCAGGGTAACAGAGGAAGATGCCCGGCTGTTTCAGCAGGGCGTCGACATCGGTGAAGAGAAATTAACCAAACCGGCGGAGCTTGTGATTTTAACTTCCGGGGAGGAGTCAGAAATAGAGCTTACCATCACGGAGGGCAAATTTCATCAGGTCAAACGGATGTTTCAGGCAGTCGGAAAAGAAGTGGTTTATTTAAAACGTCTGTCGATGGGACCTTTAACACTGCCTGAAACACTTTTGCCCGGAGAATACCGGGCACTCACGCAGGAAGAATTAATGTTGTTACAGAAGGAAAGCGGCAATAAGGAGATGAGAAGAAAATGACAACGAATGGCTTTTTACCAATCAGCAAAGAAGATATGAGGGAGGCTGGCATTACACAGCTTGATTTTGTGTATGTGTGCGGCGATGCTTATGTAGACCATCCTTCCTTTGGACACGCGATTATCTCAAGACTTTTGCAGTCACATGGATATACGGTGGGAATCATTGCGCAGCCCGACTGGCGGGATGCTTCCTCCATCGAAATTTTAGGGGAGCCGCGTCTTGGATTTCTTGTCTCCGGCGGAAATATGGATTCCATGGTCAACCATTATTCTGTATCCAAAAAGCGCCGGGCGGCAGATGCCTTTACACCGGGCGGTGTCATGGGAAAACGCCCGGATTACGCGACAATTGTCTATTGCAATCTGATTCGCCAGAGATTTAAGCATACGCCGATTATTATCGGGGGAATTGAGGCAAGCTTAAGACGTCTGGCGCATTATGATTACTGGTCGGACAAGCTCAAGCGTTCCATTCTTTTGGATTCCGGCGCAGACCTTATTTCCTACGGAATGGGCGAGCACAGCATGGTAGAGATTGCAGATGCGCTAAACAGCGGACTTGCTGTGCAGGATATCACATTTATTGACGGAACGGTTTATAAGACCCGGAAAAGAGAAGATATCTACGACGCCATCGAGCTTCCACACTATGAGGAGCTGCTTGCTGACAAATTAAACTATGCAAGAAGCTTTTATATCCAGTATTGCAATACTGACCCGTTTTCCGGGAAACGTCTGTTCGAGACCTACGACGGAAAGCTGTTTGTCGTGCAGAATCCGCCGGCAAAACCGTTAAGCCAGAGTGAGATGGATCAGGTTTATTCCCTGCCGTATATGCGCACCTATCATCCGTCCTATGAGGCGGCAGGCGGGGTTCCGGCAATTGAGGAGGTCAAATTCTCACTGGTGAGCAATCGCGGATGCTACGGCGGATGTAGTTTTTGCGCGCTGACCTTCCATCAGGGACGTATTATCCAGACCAGAAGCAAGGAATCTATTGTGGCAGAGGCAAAGCAGATGGTGTGGGACCCGGATTTCAAGGGATATATCCATGATGTCGGTGGTCCTACGGCGAATTTCCGTGCACCGGCGTGTGACAAGCAGCTCACAAAAGGAGCCTGCCCGAACAAGCAGTGCCTGTTTCCGAAACCCTGTCAGAATTTGAAGGTTGACCACTCGGAATACCTGTCACTTCTTCGTGAATTGCGGGAGCTTCCGAATGTAAAGAAAGTATTTATCCGCTCCGGAATCCGGTTTGACTATCTGATTTATGACAAGGACCGTACCTTCTTGCGGGAGCTTTGTGAGCACCATGTCAGCGGACAGCTGAAGGTGGCACCGGAACATATCTCAAATGCGGTCTTAGAGAAGATGGGAAAACCGGGTGTGGAAGTCTACCGCCAGTTTGTGCAGGCATACAAACAGATGAACGAAAAGCTTGGCAAGAAGCAGTATCTGGTTCCGTATCTGATGTCCTCCCATCCGGGTTCCACCTTAAAGGAAGCGGTGGAGCTGGCAGAATTTTTGCGGGATTTGGGCTATATGCCGGAGCAGGTACAGGATTTTTATCCGACACCGTCCACGATTTCTACCTGTATGTATTATACCGGGGTCGACCCGCGTACCATGAAGCCGGTGTACGTGGCAGTCAACCCGCATGAAAAGGCGATGCAGCGTGCGTTAATCCAGTACCGCAATCCAAAGAACTATGATCTGGTATACGAGGCGCTGACCAAAGCAGGACGCACGGATTTAATCGGATTTGACAAAAAATGTCTCATCCGCCCAAGACGTATCGGAGCACAGAGCGGCGATAACCGGACACACGGCGGCAATAAAGCATATGCTGATGGCGGAAGACGGAATGACAACCGGGTGCACGGCGGCAAAAACAACACTGCTGCCGCAAAGAAGAAAACCATCCGCAATGTGCATAAAAAGAAATAGCAGAGGAAGCAGACAAAATGCGTGAATTTCAGATTAACTCCAATGAAGCAGGACAGCGGTTTGACAAGTATCTCAAAAAGCTGTTAAGCAACGCAGGCAGCAGCTTTATTTATAAAATGCTGCGCAAAAAGAATATTGTCTTAAACGGAAAGAAAGCGGACGGCACTGAAAAGCTGTCCGAAGGCGACCAGGTAAAACTGTTTTTGTCGGATGAAACCTTTGAAAAATTTGCAGCAAATCAGGAGGCAGATGGCACATATGAGGCGTTAAAGCGGCTTTCTGGTGACTTTAGGTCAGGTTCACGTAAACTTCAGGTGATATATGAAGATGAGGACGTTATCGTGATTGATAAGCCGGTTGGGATGCTTTCCCAGAAGGCAAAACCGGAGGATGTTTCCGCTAACGAGTACATCCTTGCGTGGTTGATTGCAGAGGATAAACTTACGGCGGAACAGTTTCGCACCTTCCGCCCGTCTGTGTGTAACCGGCTTGACCGGAATACGTCCGGACTTTTAATTGCGGGTAAAACCTTAAAGGGACTACAGGAAATGGCGGAAGCCTTAAAGGAACGTTCCGTCCAGAAATATTACTGCTGTATCGTAAAAGGAGAAGTAAAGGATGAACTTTACGTGAAGGGCTGGTTAAAAAAGGATGAGGCTTCAAACCGTGTGGAGGTTTTGCCTGAAACGGCAGATGTGGGAGAGGACTTTAAGCAGATTGAGACTGCTTACCGTCCCATTCAGGTTAAAAACGGTTATACCGAACTGGAAGTTCATCTGATTACCGGAAGGTCCCATCAGATTCGTGCGCATCTTGCATCCTTGGGGCATCCGATTGTAGGAGATACGAAGTACGGCGATGCCCGCATCAATGATATTTTCCGAAGAAAGGCAGGGATTCGTTCCCAGCTTCTTCATGCCTGCCGCATGGTCTGGCAGGATGGAAGAGAACTAAAAAGTATGCCCGGCGAGAATTTTCACCGGGCATGGAATGCAATTAGCTGATACCGGAGCTTGCCTTGATGTGGCGCTTGATTGCCTCAAAGCTTTCAGCGCTGACATCATGCTCAATCTTGCAGGCATCTTCTGCGGCAACACGCGGGTCAACACCGAGCATGACAAGCCAGCTTGATAAGATGCGGTGGCGCTCGTAAATGCGTTCTGCCACTTCAAGTCCGGTTTCCGTAAGACGGATATAACCTTCATCGCTGACAGAGATGTAACCGTTTTCGCGCAGATGCTTCATTGCCACACTGACACTCGGTTTTTTAAAGTTCATTTCATTTGCAATATCTACAGAACGTACGTTTCCTAATCTATGATTCAATACCAGAATCGTCTCGAGATAGTTTTCGGTAGATTCATTCATTACCATACCTTTTCCTCCTAAAATATTTCGCACTATGGTTAAGCTGTTATCCCCAATAGATATATAATTATAAGTATATCATATGAGAGAAAATTTTACAAATATTTTGTGGTTGAACCGAAAATAAGAATGCTCTATAATCAAAATATAGTAGTTACAGAAACAATGCAGGAGGACTTTTAACGATGCCAACGTGGAATTCCAGGGGATTAAGAGGTTCCACATTAGAGGAATTTATCAACCGGACAAACGAGCGCTATTTAGAGAATGGACTGGCGCTGATTCAGAAAATCCCGACGCCGATTACGCCGATTAATATTGATAAGACAACAAGGCATATTACACTTGCCTACTTTGACCAGAAGAGTACCGTGGATTATATCGGGGTGGTTCAGGGGATTCCGGTCTGCTTCGATGCAAAGGAATGTGCGACGGACACCTTCCCACTTCAGAATATCCATGAACATCAGGTGAACTTCATGGAAAACTTTGAACAACAGGGGGGAATTTCCTTTTTCTTAATCAGCTTCACCCATCGCGACGAGTTTTATTATCTGCGCTTTGAAACCTTAAAAAAATTCTGGCAGCGGGCAAAAGATGGCGGCAGGAAAAGTTTCCGCTATGAAGAATTAGATTCTTCTTTTGCGCTTCCAAGAGAGGGTGGTGTGCTTGTTCCGTATCTCAAAGGCCTCCAGCTTGATTTAAACCAAAGGGATTGACAAAGATAATTTCGTTTGTTAATATGGTAGCACACTAAAGTGTAAAAAATGAAAAGCAGGAGAGGGAAGACGTGGTTAGACGATTGTTGCATACACCGGAGGGTGTACGGGATATTTATAACGAAGAATGTGAGAAAAAACTGCTTTTGCAGGATGAACTTTATGCGGTATTAAAGCAATACGGATACCATCCAATCCAGACGCCTGCGTTTGAATTTTTTGATATCTTTGGAAAAGAGATTGGAACAACACCGTCGAGAGAATTATACAAATTTTTTGACCGAGAGGGAAATACACTGGTGCTGCGGCCGGATATGACACCGTCGATTGCGCGCTCTGCGGCGAAGTATTTCGGGGAAGAAGACCTTCCAATCCGCCTGTGCTACATGGGAAATACCTTCATCAATAACAGCAGCTATCAGGGAAGGTTAAAGGAAAGCACACAGCTTGGAGCAGAACTTATTGGTGATTCAGCGGTGGATGCGGATGCGGAAATCCTTTCGCTTGTGGTGGCAAGTTTAAAGACGGCAGGGTTAAGGGATTTCCAACTCAGTGTCGGTCATGCGGAATTTTTCGGAGGACTGATGGAGGCAGCAGGACTTCCTAAGGAAAAGGAAGAAGAATTAAGAAGTTTAATCTCCAACAAAAACTTCTTTGGCGTCGAAGAATTTATTGATACGCTTGCACTTGAAGCAGATTTAAGACAGCTCTTTTCCATGCTTGGAAACCTTTATACCGGAACGGATGATTTGAAAGCAGCAAAAGAGCTTTCAGCAAAGTACCCCAAAATTCTACATGCGATTGAAAACTTAGAGGAGCTTCACGGACTGCTCAAAGCCTACGAAATTGAAAAATACATCTCTTTTGAACTTGGAATGTTGAGCAATTACCAGTACTACACCGGAATTATTTTTGCGGGGTATACCTTTGGAAGCGGGGAGCCGATTGTAAAGGGCGGACGCTATGATAAACTTTTAACACACTTTGGAAAGGATTCCGCATCCATCGGCTTTGCGATTGTGGTTGACCAGTTGATGGCGGCACTTGCGAGACAGAAGATTGAAATTCCAATCGAATATCATACGGAGCTGATTGTTTATCAGAGCACAAAACGGACAGAAGCAATTGCCACAGCACAGGAGATTCGCCAAAAGGGAGGCTGTGTGGAACTGATGGCGCAGGAGAACGGCAAAACACGGGCTGACTATGATGCATATGCAAAGAGAAACCACATTGTCCGCATTACATTCATGTAGGGGGAACATTCATGGAAGAGATGAGATACCTTACCTTTGCGTTAGGCAAGGGCAGGCTTGCAAATAAGACATTGGAGATGTTCGAGAAGATTGGCATCACCTGTGAGGAAATGAAGGACAAGGACACCAGAAAGCTGATTTTTGGCAATGAAGAATTAAAGTTACGTTTTTTCCTTGCAAAAGGCCCAGATGTGCCTACTTATGTAGAGTATGGTGCGGCGGATATCGGCATTGTGGGAAAAGACACCATCTTAGAAGAAGGAAGAAATATTTACGAGGTGCTTGATTTGGGCTTTGGAAAATGCAGGATGTGCATCTGCGGGCCGGCGGAGGCGGGAGAATTATTACAGCACCATGAGCTGATTCGCGTTGCCACAAAGTATCCGCACATTGCCAAGGATTATTTTTACAATAAGAAGCATCAGACTGTGGAAATCATCAAGTTAAACGGTTCCATCGAGTTAGCCCCGATTGTAGGGCTGTCTGAGGTCATCTGTGATATTGTGGAAACCGGTTCTACCTTAAGGGAAAACGGTCTTACCGTACTTGAGGAGGTCTGCCCGCTGTCGGCGCGGATGGTGGTCAACCAGGTCAGTATGCAGATGGAAAAAGAGCGTATTACGAAGTTAATCTCAGATTTAAAGACAGTCATTGAGCAGAAAGGATGAAGAGGATGAGAATATTAAAGCTGACACCGGAAACACAGAACAACATTCTGGAGAATCTGTTAAAGAGAAGCCCAAATTCCTATGGCGCTTATGAAGGAAAAGTAAACGATATCCTAACGCAGGTGAGAAACCGCAGGGATGAAGCAATTTTTGAATACACAAAGCAGTTTGACGGGGCAGATATCTGTGCGGACAATGTACTTGTGACGGAGCAGGAGATTGAGGAAGCCTACCGTGAGGTGGATTCGAAGCTGTTAGAGGTCATCCGTAAAGCGTTGGTGAACATTCGTTCTTATCATGAAAAACAGCGCCAGTTCTCCTGGTTTGATTCAGAGGATTCCGGCATTATTTTAGGACAGAAAATCACGCCGTTAAAGAGAGTCGGCGTTTACGTGCCGGGCGGAAAGGCAGTGTATCCGTCTTCCGTGCTGATGAATGTCCTTCCGGCAAAGGTGGCAGGGGTAGACGAGATTATTATGACAACGCCTCCTGGAAAAGATGGAAAAGTATATCCGTCTACGCTTGTAGCTGCAAGGGAAGCGGGCGTAGACAAAATCTATAAAGTCGGTGGTGCACAGGCAATCGCTGCACTGGCATTTGGAACGGAAAGTATTCCGAAAGTTGACAAAATCGTGGGACCTGGTAATATTTATGTAGCACTTGCAAAAAAGGCAGTATTTGGTTATGTCAGCATTGATTCAATTGCAGGTCCAAGCGAGATTATGGTTCTGGCAGATGAGACGGCAAATCCACGGTTTGTGGCAGCAGATTTACTCTCCCAGGCGGAGCACGATGAGATGGCATCCGCAATCCTTGTGACGACAAGTGAGACACTTGCAGAGGCAGTTTCCAAAGAGGTTGACAAGTTTGTAGAGACACTTTCCCGCAAGGAAATCATTGAAAAGTCGCTGGAAAATTATGGTTACATACTGGTTGCAGATTCGATGGATGCGGCGATTTCCACTGTAAATGAAATTGCATCCGAACATCTCGAACTTGTGACAAAAAATCCGTTCGAGACGATGACGAAGATTCGCAATGCAGGCGCTATTTTTATCGGGGAATATTCAAGCGAACCGCTCGGAGATTACTTTGCGGGACCGAACCACGTTCTTCCGACAAACGGAACCGCAAAATTCTTCTCACCGTTAAGCGTGGACGATTTTATCAAGAAATCGAGCATTATTTCCTACTCAAGGGAAGCATTGGAACCGGTTTACCGGGATATCGTGCAGTTCGCGGAATGTGAGAAACTTACCGCTCATGCAAACTCTATCCGGGTACGATTTGAAGACTAAGAAAAGAGAGGCAGATTTTATGAGCCGGACGGCAGATTTTTTTCGGAAAACCAAAGAAACAGATATTTCCATGTCCTTAAATATCGACGGGAGCGGAGAGTCAGAGGTCAATACCGGAATCGGATTTTTTGACCATATGTTAGACGGCTTCGCAAGACATGGATTTTTTGACCTGAAGGTGAATGTCGAGGGAGACCTTGCGGTCGACTGTCATCACACAATAGAAGATACCGGTATCGTTCTCGGGAGCACCATCAAAAAAGCACTTGGGGATAAAAAGCAGATTAAGCGGTATGGAAGCTGTATTCTCCCGATGGATGAAACACTGGTACTGTGTGCCGTTGACCTTTCCGGGAGACCGTATCTTTCATTTGATGCAGAATTTACCACCGACCGGGTTGGTTATATGGACACGGAGATGGTAAAGGAATTTTTCTATGCAATTTCCTATACAGCGCGGATGAATCTTCACATTAAGGTGCTCTCCGGCGGAAATAACCACCATATGATAGAAGCGATGTTTAAGGCATTTGCAAGAGCACTTGATGAGGCAACTTCCATAGACCCGCGCATCGGGGATATCCTGTCTACCAAGGGAAGTCTGTAAGGAAGGGAATTTACATGGAACACAAAAATATCGTAGCAACCATTTATCTGAAAGACCAGAAAGCAGTAAAAGGTCTTTCAGATTTGTCAGTTTTACACGAAGATGTCATCGAACTGGCTCGTTTTTATAACGACAGCGGAATTGACAAGATTATGATTTTAGACTTGTCCGACACGGACGAAGAACATGAAAAGAACATTCACACGATAAAAAACATTAACCGGAATGTTGAGATTAAAGTATGTGCCGGAGGAAACATTAACCGGCTCGAGGACATTAAGAAGTTTATTTATGCCGGCTGCCTCCAGGTGATTGTAAACGGTGCAAAACCAGGCAGCATCGAGCTTGCGGAAGAGGCAAGCAGCAGATTTGGCAAAGACCGCATTTTAGTATCGGTTGCAAACCTCGACTTTGTATTTAAACACCAGAACGTGATGGATGAGAATTTTCATGAACTTCTGGTATTAAATCCGGATATTATCGACAGTATTGAAAATACAACGGATGTACCTCATGTGATTTACATGAAGGAATATGATGAAGAGCAGATTCTTACCATCTTAAAGCGCAAAAATGTGCGTGGAATCGCAGGCGACTTCATCAATGACCCTAAGACCGACATCATGAAATTAAAGAGTGAGCTTTCCGGAAAAGGCATTAAAATGGATAACTTTGAACCGGCGTTAAAGTGGGCGGACTTTAAGAAGAACTCCGACGGCATGGTTCCGGTTATCGTGCAGGATTACCGCACGGATGAGGTGTTAATGTTAGCGTACATGAACGAGGAGGCATTTGACCACACGATTCACAGCGGCCGCATGACCTATTACAGCAGAAGCAGACAGGAACTGTGGGTAAAGGGACTGACCTCCGGCCATATCCAGTATGTGAAATCTTTAACAGCCGACTGCGATTACGACACGATTCTTGCAAAGGTTTCCCAGGTCGGTGCAGCCTGCCATACCGGAAACAGAAGCTGCTTTTTCAACGACATCGTAAAGAAGGATTACGTTGAAAAAAATCCGTTAAAGGTGTTAGAGGATGTTTACTCGATTATCTTAGACCGGAAGGATCATCCGAAGGAGGGGTCTTATACCAACTATCTCTATGACAAGGGAATCGATAAGGTTTTAAAGAAGCTTGGGGAAGAGGCAACCGAGATTATCATTGCCGCCAAAAATCCTGATGCGGAGGAAATCAAGTATGAAATTTCCGATTTTATCTATCATCTGATGGTTTTAATGGCAGAAAAAAGGGTTACCTGGGAAGATATTACACAGGAACTTTCCCAGCGTTAGAGACTGCTGCCTGCGAATAGAAGTTTGTTTTTTGCATATATTAAGAACAAGAAATTGTTTTGCGGAGCAGTTATGACGGATGAATATGCAGCGCGCAGAAGAGAATATGTGGCACAAATCCGCAGCTCATTTGACAATGGGGCGGAGGATGTTATTTCCAATGAGACAGAGGAAAGGACAGCCTCCGCTTTTTCGTTTGGAAAACTACGTTTTGGGGCAGCAATGGTGTTTTTGGTTTTTTTTCTGGTAAACTGGTATACGGACGGGACAATTTTCGATTTTTCTGTCACGGAAATCATTGACATCGTTACCGATAATCATTATTATACAAATTTGCAGGATTATGTTATGATGTTAGAAGAGTTGTAACACGGTCAGAAAGAAAGGACACTTTGGAATGACAAAATTAGCCTTATCAGATGAAATACTCATGAAAATCGACAAACCGGCACGGTATATCGGAAATGAGTTAAACAGTATTAAAAAAGACAAAACGAAAGTGGCAATCCGCTTTGCCATGTGTTTCCCGGATGTTTATGAGATAGGAATGTCTCATCTTGGCATCCAGATTTTATATGATATGTTCAATAAGATGGAGGATGTCTGGTGTGAACGGGTTTATTCGCCTTGGCCGGATCTGGCAGCCATTTTAAAGGAGCAGAAGATACCGCTTTTTGGACTTGAGTCCCAGGAACCGTTAAAAAACATGGATTTTGTGGGAATTACCCTGCAATATGAAATGTGTTATACCAATATTTTGCAGATTCTTGATTTGAGCGGAATCCCTCTTTTATCCGCAGACAGAAGCGAGGACGACCCGATTGTCATCGGCGGTGGTCCCTGCACGTACAATCCGGAGCCGATTGCAGATTTCTTTGATTTATTTTATCTCGGGGAAGGTGAAGTGCAGTACGGTGCGCTCTTTGCGCTTTACCGCGAGAAAAAGCAGACCGGAATGTCAAGAAAAGAATTTCTGCACAAGGCAAGTCAGATTCCTGGCATCTATGTGCCGTCTCTCTATGAGGTGACTTACAAAGCGGACGATACGATTGAACGCTTTGCGCCGTTATATGAAGATGTTCCGGCACGCGTCGAAAAACAGCTTGTCATGGATATGACAGAGGCGGTTTATCCGGAAAAACCGGTTGTTCCGTTTATCAAGGCAACGCAGGACCGTGTCGTATTAGAGATTCAGCGCGGCTGTATCCGTGGCTGCCGGTTCTGCCAGGCGGGAATGGTCTACCGTCCGAACCGCGAGAAGGGTGTGGAGCGCTTAAAGGATCTCGCCTACAAGATGTTAAAGTCCACCGGACATGAAGAGATTTCCTTAAGTTCGTTAAGTTCTTCCGATTACTCGGAATTAGAAGAGCTTGTAACATTTTTAATTGATGAATTTAAGGGAAAAGGCGTGAATATTTCCCTGCCATCCTTACGAATTGACGCGTTTTCCTTAGACGTCATGAGCAAGGTACAGGATATTAAAAAGAGCAGCTTGACCTTTGCACCGGAAGCAGGCTCCCAGCGGATGCGCAATGTCATCAACAAGGGACTGACGGAAGAAGTTATCTTAAACGGTGCCGGAATGGCATTTGAAGGCGGCTGGAATAAGGTAAAGCTTTACTTTATGTTAGGACTTCCGACAGAGACCGAGGAAGATATGCGTGCTATTCCTGAACTTGCAAACGAAATTGCAAAATTATATTATGAGACCGTACCAAAGGAAAAACGAAACGGAAAGTGTCAGATTACCATCAGCACCTCTTTCTTTGTTCCAAAGCCATTTACCCCGTTCCAGTGGGCAAGAATGTATGAACCGCAAGATTATCTTTCCCGTGCAAAAGTTGTAAATGATGCGGTTCATGAACAGTTAAACCGCAAGAGTATCAAGTACAACTGGCATGAAGCGGATGTGACCGTGTTAGAGGGAATCCTTGCAAGGGGAGACAGACGGGTTGCACAGGCGATTTTAAAGGTGTACGAAAAAGGACAGACCTTTGACGCATGGAGCGAATATTTCGATTATGGGAAATGGTTAGAAGCCTTTGCGGAATGTGGGATTGATCCAGACTTTTATACAATGCGGGAGCGCTCTTTGGACGAGCTTTTCCCATGGGATTTTATTGATGCGGGCGTGGACAAGTCCTTCCTTATCCGGGAGTGGAAAAATGCGCTTGCGGAATCCGTAACTCCGAATTGCAGAATGCGCTGCTCAGGATGCGGGTCCAGAAAATTTGGCGGCGGCGTCTGCTTTGAGAATGAGAAAGGCACAGGAACAGAAGGATGAAAATAAGAATTAAATTTTGCAAAGATGGCGTTATGAAATTCATCGGCCATCTGGATATTATGCGCTATTTTCAGAAGGCAATGCGCCGGGCAGAAATCGATATCTGTTATTCAGAAGGATTTTCCCCGCACCAGATTATGTCGTTTGCAGCACCGCTTGGTGTTGGAATTACAAGTGAAGGTGAATACCTTGATATTGAAGTTGCGTCCACCCGTTCTTCCGAAGCGTCCATACAGGCGCTCAATGATACGATGGTAGAGGGAGTCCGTATTACAGGGTATGTAAAACTTCCGGACAATGCAAAAACTGCAATGTCTCTTGTTGCCGCAGCCGATTATGAGCTTTTCTTTAAGGACGGCTATGAGGCGCCGGCGGGAATGGATGAATACCGGGAAGCTATCGACCATTTTTATTATGAGACGGCTGAAATTCTGATTACCAAGCAGACGAAAAAAAGCGAGCGCGTGGTAGATATCAAACCGTTAATTTATCGGTTTAAGGTGATAGAGAAGAACGGAAAACCGGCATTTTTCCTTAAAGTTTCTACCGGAAGCAATGACAACTTAAAGCCGGAGCTGGTGCTTGAAACGCTGCACAAGAGCATGGGGCTTACCCTCGATGAAAATGCAATCCAGATTCACCGTCTTGAGATTTATGCAGCCGGAAATGAAGAGAGAACATTTGTTCCACTTCTTGCAATGGGAGAGGAAATCCGATGAACCGCTATGTCGTAACCCGCATGGATATCCATGGAAGGCCGAGGATGTGTGCCGCACTCTGTGACAGCAGAAATAAGCTTATTGATGTGCGGCTGTCAGACTGCGCGAGGAAAACGTTTCTTGGAAATGTCTATGTGGGACGTGTGTTAAATATTGTTAAGAACATGAATGCGGCATTTATTCAGATTGCGCCGGATATCACCTGTTATTATCCGCTTGAAGACTATAAACATCCCGTTTTTACGCATAAATGTTCGCAGAATAAGGCACTTGTGGCAGGGGATGAGCTTTTAGTCCAGGTAAAAAAAGAAGCGCAAAAGACCAAGGAGCCAATGGTGACGACAAACATCAGCCTCACTGGGAAATATGTTGTGCTCACAACGGAGAATAAAAAATTCGGGCTTTCTGCGAAATTAAGTCCCGAACAGAAGATGCGTTTAAAGGAGCTGCTTTCGGATTATCAGGGAAAAGAGGCCGGGCTTATCGTGCGCACCAATGCAAAGGATGCAGAAGATGAGGAGATTCTTGCAGAGGCAGCAGGCTTGTATACAGAATACGAAAAGATGCTGGAGATGGCGCGGCACGCGACACACTTTACCTGCCTTTTCGAGGAAGAACCGGAGTATCTGCGCAGGTTAAAGGATTTAAGAGAGGATTCTTTGGAGGAGGTTGTAACCGATGACAGGGATATTTTTGAAAAAATTTGTGTTTCCTACGGAATCGGAAAAGAGGCGCTTCATTCAGATGGCATTCTGCCGCAGGAAATAGACCGTGTGGCGATAAAATCAGGGATTGTACTTCATTTCTACCGGGATGCTCAGTACCCGTTAGCGTCGCTTTACAGCTTAAAATCACAGTTGGAACAGGCGTTATCGGAGCGCGTCTGGCTTAAATCCGGAGCAAACCTGATTATCCAGGCAACCGAAGCATTGACCGTGATTGATGTCAATACCGGAAAAAATATTGCGCGAAAGGAACCGGAAGAACAGTTCCTTTCCGTGAACCTTGAAGCAGCAGCCGAAATTGCAAGACAGCTCAGACTCCGTAATATTTCCGGCATCATTATTATAGATTTTGTGAATCTGAAATACAAAGAGGCACGCAAAAAACTGTTACAGGAATTTTCCGGAATGCTTGCCTTAGACCCGGTACAGACGACGCTCATTGACATGACGCCGCTTGGTCTGGTGGAAATTACCCGAAAAAAAATACAGAAATCTCTGGCGGAAAGTGTGCGTTCGTAGTTAAGTTCCGTCACAGACAGGGGGACGTATGAAGAAAAAGATTTTGGGATTATTTGCAAAAGATCAGCCACAGGAAAAGCGTTTTTTTAACATTATTGCGCTAGGCAGTATGCTATCGTCTTTTCTGGGCGGTGTCCTGGCAATTTTTACCGGTGTCACCTGGCAGAATACACTCTGGTCGTTTCTGTCTGGTTTTATCATTGCCGCAATCTTCTGGATGGCAAACCATTTCGAGCGTTTCCAGGAATGTGCATTTGGCGGACTGCTTTTTATGAACCTTATCGTGATGCCACTCATGTATTTTAAGAGCGGTGGAATCCACAGCGGTATGAGCATCTGGTTTACCTTCGGAATCATTGCGATTTTCTTCACATTAAAGGGAAAGTATTTTTATATCGCAATCGTAACTGTACTGGGGGGCTATATGGCGACCTATCTGATTTCCTATTTGTATCCGCAGTGCATTGTGCCGGCAAGATCAGAGGGAGCCTCCTATATGGATATTGCAGCGAGCCTTGTGATAGCCACGGTTGTAATTGGCGTACTATACCGTCTCCAGACACAGATTTATGATGAGCAGAAGAAAACGGCAGAAGAACAGAATCGTAAGTTAGAGGAGGCAAACCGGGTAAAAAGCCGGTTTCTTGCAAATATGAGCCATGAAATCCGAACTCCGATTAATGCAATGATTGCCTCAAATGAGATGATTCTCAGAGATGATGTATCCGAAAAGGTTGCGGAAAATGCGACAAACATTGCATATGCAGGGGAGATGCTGTTATCGTTAATTAACGATGTGCTTGATTTCTCGAAGTTAGAATCAGACAAGATGGAACTCATAGAGACCCCTTATGACACCGAAAGACTTTTCCGGGAATTAATCCACATCCATCAGGTAAGGGCAAAGGAAAAGAAGTTAGACTTTAAAGTGCAGATTGATTCTGCGCTTCCGGCAAAATTAAGCGGTGATAATGTCCGTATCAAACAGCTTCTGACAAACATTTTAACAAATGCCATCAAATATACGCCATCCGGCTCAGTATCTGTTTCTGTTACCCAAAGAGACTGTACAAAAGAACAGACGATGCTTGTGGTATGCGTCTCCGACACCGGAATTGGTATCCGGGAGGAAGAACTCTCGATGTTATTTGATTCCTTCCACCGGGTGGAAGAATTAAGCAATCAGGGAATCGAAGGAAGCGGTCTTGGGCTCGCCATCAGCAGACAGCTTGCACAATTGATGGGTGGAACCATCGAGGTGAAAAGTGTCTATCACAAGGGATCAACTTTTACAATTTCTATTCCGCAGCAGATTGTAGACAGTACGCCAATCGGAAGGATTGATTTTCTGGCACCAAAGACCGCATCCAAAGAAATGTACCGTTGGCACATTGCCGTTCCAAAAGCGCATATTCTTGTGGTGGATGACAATGAAATGAATCTTGTAGTTGCATCAAGACTGCTGCTTTCGATGGAGGCGCAGGTGGATATCGCCTACAGCGGAAAACAGTGTCTCGGACTGACCGCTCAGAAAAAGTATGACCTGATTTTCATGGACCACATGATGCCGGAAATGGATGGCATTGAAGCATTACACTGCATTAAATCCCAGGAGAATGGATGCTGTCAGAAAACGCCAGTCATTGTTCTCACGGCAAATGCCGTGAGCGGTGCACGGGAAGAGTACCAGAAGGAAGGTTTTACGGATTATTTTGTAAAACCGGTCAACGGGAAGGGCTTTGAAGCAATGCTGCAAAAGCATCTGCCGCCGGAGCTGATTGAGCAGAAAAATCCCGTATAAAATCCGTAAAAAAATTCGCATAAAAAGTAAAAAATTGGTTGACGTAATCCATTTTATGTGCTAATATTACGAAGTATGCCGCACAGTGAGGTTCTAAAAGTCTGTCAATTAGTCTGACAGCACCATAACTGGCGAGTAATGATAATAGGAGGTGCCATATGTACGCAATTATAGCAACAGGTGGTAAACAGTACAAAGTATCCGAAGGCGATATCATTACCATTGAAAAACTTGGTGTTGAAGCTGGTGAGAAAGTAACTTTTGATCAGGTTTTAGCTGTATCTGACAACGGAATCAAGGTTGGAGCAGATGTAGCAAACGCTTCTGTTGAGGCTTCTGTCGTAAAAGAAGGCAGAGGTAAGAAAGTTATCGTTTACAAGTACAAGAGAAAGACTGGATACCATAAGAAAAATGGTCACAGACAGGCGTTTACACAGGTTAAGATTGAGAAAATCAACGCGTAATCGAATGTCATGACGAAGATAACAGTTTTCCGAAACCAGAATCAGCAGATTATGGGTTTTTCCTGTGTGGGACACGCCGGCTTTGCTTACCGCGGAAAAGATGTGGTGTGCGCCGGAATTTCCATACTGGTACAAAACACGATTAACGCCATTGAGCGCTATACCGAAGAAGGCTTTTCCTGTGAGGCGAACCCGAAAACCGGAGACATCCGTTTTCGGTTTGAACAAGCTCCGGAACATGACGCCGAACTTCTGGTGGATGCCATGATTTTGGGGTTAGAAGGAATACAGGCTTCTTACGGAAAGAAATTTTTGAAACTTCAGTTTGAGGAGGTGTAAAGATATGTTAAAGATCAATCTTCAGTTTTTTGCTCATAAAAAGGGAGTTGGTTCCACAAAGAACGGTCGTGATTCCGAATCCAAGAGATTAGGAGCAAAGAGAGCAGACGGACAGTTCGTTAAAGCTGGTAACATTTTATACAGACAGCGCGGAACTAAGATTCATCCGGGTGTAAATGTAGGAATCGGTGGCGATGATACATTATTCGCACTTACAGATGGTGTCTTAAGATTCGAGAGAAAAGGCAGAGACAAGAAACAGGCTTCTGTTTATCCGGTAGCTGAATAATAAGATGCACTTGTGGACCCGGCAAAGAGATTTTACAATCCTTTGACGGGTCTTGTTACATTATAAATAATCGTTTTCATGTTCAATTTGAGGTAGAAGATTATGTTTGCGGACAGAGCGACAATTATTATAAAATCAGGAAAAGGCGGTGACGGTCATGTAAGTTTCCGTCGTGAGAAATATGTGCCGGACGGTGGCCCGGACGGCGGTGACGGCGGACGCGGTGGAGATGTCATCTTTGAAGTTGATGACGGACTCAACACGCTTACTGACTACAGACATAGGCGGAAGTTTGCTGCACAGTCCGGAGAAGAGGGTGGCAAGAGAAACTGCCATGGCAGAAACGGACAAAATCTGATTTTAAAGGTTCCGGCTGGAACAGTCATCAAGGATGCTGAATCCGGAAAAGTAATTGCCGATATGTCCGGTGACAACCGCAGCCAGGTAATCTTAAAGGGCGGACGTGGCGGACTCGGAAACCAGCATTTTGCCACTTCCACGATGCAGGCACCGAAATATGCACAGCCGGGCGGAGAGGCAATCGAGCTGGAGGTCAAGTTAGAACTTAAGGTCATTGCCGATGTGGGACTTGTCGGTTTCCCGAATGTCGGAAAATCGACCCTGTTATCCCGTGTCACAAATGCACAGCCAAAGATTGCCAATTATCATTTTACAACGTTGCAGCCAAATCTTGGCGTAGTAGATTTAGATGGGGCAAACGGATTTGTAATTGCAGATATTCCGGGACTTATTGAGGGCGCTTCTGAGGGCGTTGGACTCGGGCTTGAATTTTTGCGTCATATCGAGCGCACCAAAGTAATGATTCATGTAGTAGATGCAGCCGGAACGGAAGGACGTGACCCGGTAGAGGATATTAAAGCAATCAACCGTGAGCTTCGCGCCTATGACCCGGCACTTTTAGAAAAACCGCAGGTAATCGCAGCAAACAAGATGGACGCTGTTTATGGCGATGAAAATGAGATTTTGACGGCACTGCGCGAAAACTTTGAAAAAGACGGCATCCGTGTGTTCCCAATTTCCGCAGTCAGTGGAAAGGGCTTAAAAGAGCTGTTATATCATGTGAGCGACCTGCTTGCGACTTGTAGCAAGGAACCGGTTATCTATGAGCAGGAATTTGACCCGGCGCTCCGTTTCTTTAAGGATGAGCCATATACCATTACGCGTGCGGATGATGCGGCATTTGTTGTGGAAGGACCTAAGATTGACAAGATGTTAGGATATACGAACATCGACTCGGAAAAGGGATTCCTATTCTTCCAGAAATTCTTAAAAGAACAGGGAATTTTGAAGGAACTCGAAAAGATGGGCATCCAGGATGGAGATACCGTCCGTATGTATGGAAATGAATTTGATTATTATAAATAAGATAAGGGGTAATGTGAAATGAATCTGACAAGCAAACAGAGAGCATATCTTGGAAGCCAGGCAAACACGATGGATCCGATTTTTCAGATTGGAAAGGCAAGCCTGACACCGGAATTGATTACTGCTATTGATGAGGCAATTGAGAAGCGGGAGCTGATAAAAATATCCGTCTTAAAAAATTGTGCAGATGACCCAAGGGAAATTGCAGAGATGATTGCAGAGCGTACCCATTCCGTTGTCGTAAAGGTCATTGGAAAGAAAATTATCCTGTTTCGTCAGGCAAAAAAGAACACCAAATACGATCTGAATCAGTGTAAATAGGGAGTTTTAGAGCGGATATGTGCAGGAAAGTCGGTATTCTTGGAGGGTCATTTGACCCGATTCATAAAGGACATCTTCATATTGCGATGGCTGCTAAGAATGAATTTTCACTTGATGCAGTGATTTTTATTCCTGCCGGACATTCTCCCAATAAGGACGAACACAAAATGACGCCTGCAGAGCACCGGGCACGGATGACAGAGCTTGCTATTTTGGAGTACCCGGACTTTTATCTGTCCCGGATGGAAATTGACAGCCAGGAGACCAGCTATACCTATCTGACACTTGGCAGATTAAAGGAAATGCACCCGGACTGGGAGTTGTACTTTATCATGGGTGCCGATTCCTTAGACTATTTTGATAAATGGTATCATCCGGAGATTATCTGCGAAAAAGCCGCTGTCTTAGTTGCCGTGCGGGATGATTTGAAACAGCAGGAGATTTGTGATAAAATTGCAGAAATCAAAGCACTTTTTCCTGCCAGAATCTATCCCTTAAAGGTGGACGGGCTTTCCGTATCTTCCAGTGAAATCCGAAAGGCATTAAAGGAAGGAGAGGCACAGGCACTTCTTCCGGAGGCCGTGACAGATTATATTATCGAACATCAGTTGTATCAGACGGAGGGATGCAGATGGAACTGACTGAAATACGCAAGAAAGTAAAGAAAAAACTCGAAAAAGAGCGTTATGAGCATACGAAAGGAGTAATGTACACTGCGGCGAGCCTTGCCATGGCAAACGGAAGTGATATAAAGCAGGCAATGTTTGCCGGATTACTTCACGACTGTGCAAAATGTATCCCGAATGAAGAAAAATTAGCGCTCTGCAAAAAATATGATATCCCGGTCAGCAAATTTGAGCTTGACAGTCCGTATCTTCTCCATGCAAAGTTAGGTGCTTTTCTTGCACAGAAGGAATATGATATCACAGATGCAGAGATTCTTCATGCCATTGAAGTGCACACGACCGGCGCACCGGATATGAGTCTTTTGGATAAGATTATTTTTGTAGCAGATTATATCGAGCCGAACAGAGAGAAGGCACCGCATCTGACCGCTATCCGCCAGCTGGCATTTTCTAATCTGGATGCCTGTGTGGCGCAGATTTTAAAAGATACACTGGATTATTTAAAAAAACGCGGTGGAAGCATCGACCCGCAGACACAGGAAACATTTGAATTCTACCGGAAATATCTGGAAGAATCGTAAGAGTAACAGTTTATATTATCAGGAGGTTTTCTCATTATGACATCACTTGAGTATTGTAAAATTGCTGTAGAAGCGTTGGAAGACCGCAAGGCAGAAGACGTAAAGGTTATTGATATCCGGGAAGTTTCTACGATTGCAGACTTTTTCGTAATTGCAGATGGAACCAACCCGAATCAGATTCAGGCAATGAGAGATGCCGCAGACGAGGCACTCTATAAGGCTGGCTTAAAGGCAAAGCAGGTAGAGGGGAACCGCGATTCTACCTGGATTTTAATGGATTACGGCGATATCATCGTCCATATTTTCTCAAAAGAAGACCGTCTGTTCTATGATTTGGAACGCATCTGGAGAGACGGAAAGGTCATTGATGTAACACAGGCATAGCGGAACTTAAAAAACCCCTTAGTTCTTCCATAATGGAAGCGCTGAGGGGTTTTTGTTATCCATGAATATTCTATTATTTAAAAATACGGAAGACACCAAAGACTTTGCCGATGATGGTACAGTCATCCACAATAATCGGGTCCATCGTGTCATTCTGCGGCTGTAACCGGATATGTCCGTTTTCTCGATAGAAGTTCTTGACGGTAGCAGAGTCATCCACAAGCGCAACGACCATATCTCCGTTCTCTGCGGTTGCCTGCTGTTTGACCAGAACGCTGTCGCCGTTTAAGATACCTGCATTAATCATACTTTCGCCCTTGACTTTTAATAGGAATGTCTCCTGATTCGGGATAATCTCTGCCGGAAGAGGGAAATAGCCCTCGATGTTCTCTACTGCAAGAATCGGCTGACCGGCAGCAACATAGCCAATCATCGGAACGTTTACAACTTCACGTCTTGTCAGATTAAAGTTATCATCCATAATTTCAATTGCACGCGGCTTTGTAGGGTCACGACGAATATAACCATTCTTCTCAAGTGTCTCAAGATGAGAGTGAACGGAAGAAGTTGACTTCAAGTCTACCGCTTCACAAATCTCACGCACGGCAGGCGGATACCCTTTGTTTAAGATTTCGTGCTTGATAAATTCCAGTATTTCACGCTGCTTGGCGCTGATTTTTCCGTATGCCATATATGAATCCTCCTCTTTACACATCGATACCTGATTTGATAATGATAGTGTAACACAGACTTCGTTAAAATGCAAACATATATTCCGAAAATTTGTTCGTTTTTCCTATTGACAAACATTCGTTCTGCTATTATGATAGAGGAAAAGAACGAATGTTTGGAAAATGTGTTCGATTATTTTCAGGAGGAGTGTTATGAGAAGCAGAAGAGAAGTTGTTGTCAGAAACCAGAAGATTGCATTAGTTGTCGGATTCCTGTTACTGACAGGAATGATTACAGGCGGGATTATATTTGGATCTGTCCGCGCAAATGCGGCTCAGGCACAGACCTCCTGTAAATATTACACAAGCGTATGTTTAGAGGAGGGAGATACTCTCTGGGGGCTTGCAGACCGGTATATGACAGAAGAATATTCCGGATACAGCGAATATATCGCTGAAGTATGCAGCATTAACCATATTTTTGAAGATGATGAGATTCATGCCGGGCAGTATCTGACCGTTCCATATTATCAGACGGAGCAGATTCACTAACAGATGTGCTCTTATGAACACTGGAACAAATGAACATATGCTTCCAAGTTGTCATTTTGCTCCGGATGAGGTATAATAGACATAGCTTTATGGAGGAAGATTGAAGTTATGTTGAAGTTTATTTACGTTATCTTAATGAACCTTTTCCGTGTACCTTATATGATTCCAAAGATGCGGCACGAGGCAGACCACCCGGAGAAATATTCCATGGAAGAGCGTTATGCACTTTGCAGACACGCAATTCGATTAATGAAGCGAACGGGTGGGATTCACACCAAAGCATATGGAACCGAAAATCTCCCTGCAGAGGGCGGATATATGATGTATCCAAATCATCAGGGAAAATATGATGCACTTGGTATTATGGATACACATGACAGACCATGCTCTTTAGTGATGGACAAGGCAAAGTCCAATACGATTCTGGTGAAAGAATTTGTGGATTTGGTACAGGGAAAAAGACTTGATAAGAAGAATGTGCGGCAGGCACTTTCCATCATCAATGAAGTGGCAAAAGAAGTATCAAATGGTGCACGCTATATCCTATTTCCAGAGGGCGGATATGATTTTAACAACCGGAATAATGTCTGTAACTTTAAAGCAGGCAGTTTTAAGATTGCATTAAAATCTAAAGCACCGATTGTACCGGTTGCATTAATTGATTCTTACCGTGTATTTAACAGCTTTTGGATGGGACCGGTAACAACTCAGGTACACTATTTAAAACCTATTTATTTTGAGGAATATGGCTCTTTAAGGACGCAGGAGATTGCCAATCTGGTAAGAGACCGTATCCAGGAGAAAATAGATGAGGTGTTATCTTAGAAATAAAGTGTGTTTCGGACATTCCGGCACTCCAATTTTTTTACACAGTTTACAGAAACTTTTGACTGCGGGTAACCTTTATGGTTCCCGCAGTTTTACGTATTTCGCAGCGCTTCGTCTGCGGTCATCATCAATTGCTGCATAATGTTTCCGGGTGGTATTGACATCCTTATGTCCCAATACATCCGCAACCAGATAAATATCGCCTGTTTCCCGGTACAGAGAAGTTCCGTATGTACTTCGCAGTTTGTGAGGTGTAATATGCTTTAAATTCGTCACAAGCTTTGAGTATTTCTTTACCAGATTTTCAACCGCACGGACACTGATTCGTTTGTTCTGCATCGAAAGAAACAGTGCATTGGTGCTTCCGTCCGCGGCAGTAATTTTCTGTCGTTCGACCATATAGGCGAGCAGTGCATCCCGCACTTCCTCTCCAAAATAAACAACAACTTCGGCGCCGCCTTTGCGGTGAATTTTAATACCATTGTTCCGGAAATCAACGTCCTCCATATCAAGCCCGACACACTCTGATACACGGATACCTGTGCCAAGCAGAAGGGTGAGCATGGCGACATCCCGTATCTTTGTCTTTTCATGATATTTCTGCTGGCGTTCGGTGAGCTGCTCCCCGGATTCGACTTCGTCGAGCAGATTTGCAACTTCATCTACATCAAGTCTTGTAATTGCCTGCTCATGAATTTTGGGCATATCGACCTTTACTGCCGGGTCATTTTCTATCAGGCTGTTCTTATAATAATAACGGTAAAAACTCCGCAGAGAGGCGAGCTTGCGTTTTAATCCACGCTCATCATTGGTGTGTTCCACACCGTCTTTCTCATAGAATTTGAGATGCGAGAGGTATTCCTCAATATCCATCGGTGTAATTTCATCCAGAATAGAAAGCGGAATCTGTGTGATAGCTATCTTCTGACAGACTGGATTTACCGTGTGCAGATAATCAAAAAAACATCCGATATCGTAAGCATAGGCAAGTCTGGTACGGGAAGCAGTGGTAGGCTCAATCCCGATAAAAAACTGTTTGCAGAAAGAAGGCAGATTTTCTAAGAGCTTTCGCAGTTTTACCTCATTTTTGATATTGATATCCTCGTAATAAGCTTTTTCTTTCATAGGATGTTCCTTTCTGTTTTATTCACGGAATTTATTTCACTGTGGATTCATTCAGCAGATTCATTCGCTGCATTTACGCTATGAGACGCTGTTGTATCATCTTCAACCTGCCATCCGGGCAGATTTCCCTCTGTAATTGCGTGAAACAGACGTTTTTTGACGCCTGGATAGTCCAGATTCATATGACGTATCAAATCCTTTACATACTGGCGTTTGGTGGCACCGTCAACCGGACATGGATTCTTGACGACCGGCAGGGAGTACTTATTTAAAAATCCACGGATTTCTGCTTCTGAGACATACATTAACGGTCGTATAACGGTCAGTCTGGTACGGTCTAAGAATGTTTTCGGCGGAAAGACATTGAGCCTTCCCTCAAAAATCATGGAGAGAAACAGCGTCTCTATCATGTCATCCTTGTGATGTGCATATGCCACTTTGTTGCATCCCATGGAGAGAACTGCGTCATTAAGTGCTCCCTTTCGCAGCTTGGCACAAAGAGCGCAGGGAGAGCCGTCAATCTTTTTTGCGCCATCTTCTGAAAAAAGAACAGATGCAATTTCCGTAGAAATGATTTCATAGGGCACGTCCAGTTCGTGACAGAATTCGGCAACAGGCGCATAGGAAACGTCCGGATAACCAAGGTCAACAGTTACAGCGACAAGTGTAAAGTGTTTCGGGTAAAATGTCTGCAATTTCTTCATTGCATAGAGCAGGGTGAGAGAGTCTTTTCCGCCGGACACGCCGACTGCAATGTGGTCACCTTCCTCAATAAGTTTATAATCATCTACTGCCTGGCGCACATAGCTTAATAATTTTTGTGATTTCATGAAGATTTACCTCGTAATTTTGCGAAAAAAAGTATATAATTTATCCTGTATTTGATACAAACATGAAAGGTATGGTGTTAATTTTATGAAGTTTGTAATACAAAGAGTCCGTCATGCGTCCTGTACCGTTGAGGAACAAATTACAGGACAAATTGGACACGGTTTTTTGGTTCTGATCGGCATTTCCGGTGACGATACCAAAGAAATCGCCGATAAAATGGTAAAAAAACTGATTGGTATGCGTATCTTTGACGATGCCGACGGAAAAACGAATCTTTCACTGCATGATGTCGACGGCGAGCTTTTGCTGATTTCACAGTTTACGCTTTATGCGGACTGCCGGAAAGGAAATCGTCCATCCTTTACCAATGCCGGAAAACCCGATATGGCAAAGGAACTTTACAAATACATCATTGGAAAGTGCAAACAGGAAATGCCAGTGGTTCAACAGGGAATCTTTGGTGCAGATATGAAAATATCCCTGTTAAATGACGGTCCGTTTACCATTGTTTTGGATTCCGCAGAAATCTGCTAGGTAACGTCTTTATAGAATCTATTATATCATATATCAGAGATTTTCACAATGATAATTTCGTTAAACTTGTGTTTTGCGAATAGTTATATTTCTGACGCTCCATGCCATCCTTGTCACACGATGTCGACAATTTAGCAGATTATTTGCAACACTACGCAAAAAAACAGCCACCTGAACGGAGAAATCATCCGCCAGATGGCTGTCTTAATATGTAACAACAGTTACTTGTTCTTATTCGCATCAAAAAGCTCTCGATATTTTAAAATCATATCTACACAGCCATCAATACCGAGTTTGGAAGAATCAAGCGATAAATGATAACTTGCTGAATCCCCCCATTTTTTGCTGGAATAATAATTGTAATAGCTTGCACGTTGTTTGTCCTGTTTCTGAATCAGGTCTTTTGCTTTGTTTTCGGTCAGATTCTCACGTTTGCTCACTGCACGGATACGCACGTCTAACGGTGCATGAATAAATACATTCAGACAGTCCGGATTGTCCGCCAATGCATAATCGGCACACCGTCCGACAATGACACAGGATTCCTGTGCGGCAAGCTTCTTGATTGCCTCAAACTGCGCTAAAAATACCTTATGATTGAGTGGCATATCCAAAAACGGTGCGGAACTGTAACCGCTGACGGAATAGGTATCCATTACAAGTGAATATAAAAAACTGCTGGTCGGTTTTTCGTCATGATTTTCAAAAATTTCGGCACAAAAACCGCTCTCCTTGGCTGCACGCTGCAACAGCTCTTTGTCATAGCATTTAATACCAAGGCGCTCCGCTAACTTTTCTCCAACCTGTCTGCCGCCACTGCCAAATTCTCTTCCGATGGTATAAATTTTGTTTCCCATAGATGTCCCACCTTTCGTTGTTTTTCCTAATATTAGATAGAAATATTATACAACATTTTGTGCAAATTGGAAACATTTTTTTGAATTTATCTCAAATCGCGCAGAATTTTTTCAAAATAATCCGGGAGCGGTGCCGTTATTTCCAGATATTCCCGGGTGGCTGGATGAATAAATCCGATTGTCATGGCATGCAGGGTCTGTCCCTGTAAATGGTAGGGACTTTTTCCGCTTGAATACACTGCATCACCTAACAGTGGATGCCCAATGCTTGCCATATGCACACGAATCTGATGTGTTCTGCCGGTCTCTAACTGAAATTCCATATAAGTATATCGTTCAAAACGCTGCAATACCCGGTAATGGGTAACGGCAGGCTTCCCATTTGGCACAATTGCCATTTTCTTGCGGTCTGTCGGATGTCTCCCTATCGGTGCGTCAATTGTGCCCTCATCGTCCGATACACCGCCATAAACGATGCCCCGGTACTTTCTTGTTACAGAATGTTCTTTTATCTGTTCTGCGATAAAAATATGGCTTTCATCATTCTTGCACACAATTAAAGAACCGGTTGTGTCCATATCAATGCGATGGACGATTCCCGGCCGGATTTCACCATTAATGCCGGAAAGACTGTCCTTGCAGTGGTACATAATTGCATTTACAAGTGTTCCGGTATAATGACCGGCTGAAGGATGTACGACCATGCCCTTTGGCTTATTGACGACCAGTAAATCATCGTCCTCATATAAAATATCTAACGGGATATTTTCCGGTAAAATAGGGGTTTCTACCGCGTCAGGAATCGTGACAGAGATAAGGTCTTCCACCCGCAGACGGTAATTTGCCTTTTCCGGTGTGTCGTTGACGAGAACGTGTCCGTCCTTAATTAATTTTTGAAAAAAAGAGCGCGATTGCTCCGGATAAAGAATGCTTAAGTATTTATCCAGGCGCTCGCCCTCATATTCTGCTTCCAGTTCAAATGTATCCTGTTTCATAAATTCTTATCGTTCCTTTTTCTTAGAGGAAGGGAATATTCTTTCATAATCATCCTCTTTATAATAAAATATACCGGTCAGAATCACGACAAATGCTGCGACGGTAACGTAGATATCTGCAACATTAAAAATCGGAAAATCAATCAGGCAGAAGTAGAAAAAATCAACCACATAATTATAACGGATACGGTCAATAAAATTACCAATTGCTCCTGCAAAAAACAGCATGCATGCAAAATTCAGCCAGAAAAATCTGCGTTCAGCCGGAATCCGTTTGAAATAAAGATATGCAATTAAAAGCAATATTACAATTGTAAATATAATCAAAAACAAATATCTGCCCTGAAACATTCCGAAAGCTGCGCCCCTGTTTTCAAGGTAGCGCAGTTCAAACACACCTTTCCAGAGCACAATTGCCTCCTGCCCTTTCAGCTTTGCAATGGCAGCCTGTTTTGTCACATAATCAAGCAGAATTAAAAGGACTGCGATAATGGCGCCCACTGCCCCTTTTTTGAAACACGTCTTTTCCATCCTTTTCCCCTACATTTCCATAATGATTTCTCTTGCAAGATTTTCCGGGATTTCTTTTGCATATTGTTCATTTTCAAACACTTTGATTGCTCCGATACCATCCTGCAACACAAAACGCAATGCACCATTTCGGACTTTTTTGTCGGTATACAGCTTTTTTACAAGTGCTTCTCTGTCAATATAGTCTGGAATCTCGGTCGGAAGTTTTGCTTCTGTGAGCAGATTGCGCATCAGCACTTCATCTTCGTCTGTGCAATAACCTAATTTCTTAGCCAGTTTTACTTCCGCTATCAAACCAATGGAAACTGCCTCGCCGTGAAGCAGCCGGTAACCGCTGACGGTTTCAATTGCCCTGCCGACAGTATGTCCTAAATTAAGTGTTTCACGCAGACCACTTTCCAGTTCGTCTTTCATGACCACATGGTACTTTATCTCACAATTCTTTTCTGCAATGTAGCTGCATGCCTCATCGTCATTTTCAAGAATATCTGGAATGTGTTCTGACAGATAATCAAAGAATGCACGGTCTGCCATACAGGCATGCTTGATTGTCTCTGCCAGACCGCTGGACAACTGTCTCTCCGGAAGGGTTTTCCATGATGCAATATCAATGTAGACCTTCTCCGGCTGATTAAATAAGCCAATCAGATTCGTTGCCAGTTCTGTATCAACTGCTGTTTTTCCGCCTACAGAAGCGTCTGCGGCAGCAAGCAATGTGGTTGCATAATTGATGAACGGAATTCCTCTTCCATAGGTGCCGGCAACAAATCCGGCAAGGTCGGTCACCACACCACCGCCGACTGCGATAATACAGCAGTCTCTCCGGTAGCCCTTTTGAAGCATGCTATCTTCGACATACTCTTTTGTTTTTCTGGTTTTAGAAGTTTCTCCTGCCGGGAAGCAGACTAAATCCGTTTTATAATTGTTTGCCTGTAATAAGTTGTATATTTTATCGGCATACAGCTCCTTTACATTGCTGTCTGTTACTACTACAAACTTAGATATTTTTCCCACAAGACCGGCTTTTATATCATCAACCAGCTTCTGTTCTAACCCATATCCAATTTCAATCTCATAGCTGTCGTCTACTACTTTTTTTAATTCTACGTTAAAACTTGCCATAAATTTCCACCTGCCCCTTTCTTCTGTCAGTTCTGATATAACTGATATTTTATTTTCAGACGGTCTTTTCCGGTTCTTCCGTATTCCCCGTCAAAGATAAATCTTCCATATCCTCTCAGTGAAACGATATCTCCCTGCTTACAGGCGTAAGTACTGCTGATGGAGGATTTGCCGTTGACAAACACCTTTTCGGCACGGATAAGCTCTAATGCCTGGCTTCTGGACAGTTTATAGACGCAGGCAATCACAGAATCAAGACGGTTTGAGGTAACAATGCCCTCTTTTTCTATCATTTCCTGTTCAAAGGAAAACTCCGAAGCATCTACGCGGTGCAGTGTGACAACGGTGTGCCGGATCTGGTCAAGCTGTTCGATAAAATAATCCGCCATGCTCTCTTCACAAAAGAAGTAATATCCGCCGTTATGGTCAATGAAAATATCTCCAAGTTTTGCACGGTCTACACCAAGATTCATCATGGCACCTAAGATATCACGATGCCCGAGCTGCTCTGCAAACTTTGGATAAACAGGTTCAATCTGAATGGCTGCAATCGGATAATTCCACTCATAATAAAGAGCATCAGGAATAAAAGCTATTATCTGACGCTCTGCATAAGGAATTCCACCGAAGCTCTCTGTTTTCGTCTCAAAAAGCTTTTCACACTGGTGGTAAATATTCAGTTCATTCAAATTAAGGAAATCGCTGAATAAAACGATTCCCTTACGATTCGCCTGTTTTGATAAATCTATCAGTCTTTTCTTACAAAGTTCCTGTTCGTTCATAGTTAAAAATCTGTGTGAAGCCCCTTTGTTTCAAATGTATCGACCAGACTTAAAAAATCTCCCGAAATATCTACAGATGCCGGTGTAATGATGAATATGTAGTTGGAGATTTTCTGGAGATTGCCACTGATGGCAAAGCAGGAACCTGATGTAAAGTCAATAATTCGCTGTGCAATCTCTACATCCAGACCTTCTACATTCAGCACAACCGTGCGGTTGCTGAGAAGTGTCTCTGTAATCTCTCTTGCGTCCTCTACCGAAGTAGGTTTAATAACACATACTTCCATTCCCGGGATCCCCGATGCCTTCTTTGCCGGACGGATTGGAGTTACCTTCGGAGTTGCCTTAACAGGCTTCTCTTTGGAAGAACGATCCTCATAATCATCCTCAAAGCTGTCAGCTTTCTTTTCTCTGCGGGCACTCGGTTTCTTTACCGGCTCGTCATAGTCATCATCATAGTAATCATCGTCATAAAAATCGTCCTCGTCATCATCCGGATTCAGACGCATAATATTTAAGAACTTGTCAAGTACTCCCATGATATCATTTCCTTTACTTGTTGTAGTTTCTTGCACCAAAAATACCAGTGCCGACGCGTACCATGGTAGAACCTTCTTCGATGGCTACCATGTAGTCTCCTGTCATTCCCATAGACAGAATTTCCATAGATACATTATCTATGTTTTTATTTGCAATGTCAACAGCTAATTGTTTTATTTTCCGAAAATACGGACGGTTTTCCTCTGCATCTTCAACATATGGTGCAATTGTCATAAGACCTTTGATACGGACGTTTTCCAGTTTGGAAATATCTTCCACCAGAAGCATTGCGTCCTCTGCGGAGGTGCCAAACTTGGACTCCTCTCCCGCAATATTTACCTCTACTAAAATCGGAATGATGATATTCTTTTTCTTTGCCTGGATATTGATTTCTTCTGCAAGGCGGTAAGTATCCACCGAATGGATTAACTCTGTCCTGCCGGCGATATATTTTACCTTATTGCGTTGTAAATGCCCAATCATGTGCCATTTGATGTCCTTAGGCAGAACGTCCATCTTCTCACACATTTCCTGCACTTTATTCTCACCAAAATTACGAATACCCGTATCATAAACCTCTTCTAACATTTCAACCGGTTTTGTCTTGCTGACGGCAATGAGTGTCACTTCATTCCGGTCACGTCCTGCCTTCTCACAGGCCTTTTTAATATTTTCCTCAACAACGGAAAGATTTTCTTTTAACATATGGTTGCCTCCTATTTCAATAATTCATTTTCATTTACTTTGCCTGCATCGAGCGCGATATGATCGTACAGAGAAATACCGTACGTCGTTCCTGTCTTTACAATCGTATATTCTTCATTCTGGTACAGAATATCAATCTGTTTAAACACAGCATATCCGCGGTTAATATTGTATACACCGGAAATGGTTGCCGTTTCACTTCCAACGGAGTAACGGTCTTTGGAATCCGATTTTAGAATGGTTTCCCCTGCTGAAATATCCTCACTGTCAATGTAACAGTAATCATCCGTTTCAAAATATACCGTCGGCGTGACAAATTCGGCAGAAGTATTGCCTTTGTCATCGGTGCGCTCCACTAATAGTCCCCGGGTACTTGTATCCCCGCCCTGCATAAAATAGCTTGTCGGAATCGTGAAAAATTCTTTTTCCGTGATGGAAGAATTCGGAATTTTAAGTCCGGTCTTTGCGGAAAGCATCAGCTCCACTTCCACATAGCGGTCTTTTGCGTAGCGTACCATGGAACTGCGCAGGGAAAGAACCAGATAATCCTGCCCATTTTTGGTCAGAAGTTCATAATTGGCATAGATTTTTTTGTTGTCTTTTACAAAACGGATTTCAATGACTGTGTCATCCGCAAGTGTCTCGGCAAGCGTCTTATCAATCGGGAAAACAATCTGCCATTCTTCATTTGTAATCAGCTTATAAAGCGGGTCCCCACTTGTCACGGAGGAAACCTTTCGCCTGTCATTTTTCTGGTAGGAAGCTTCCTCAAACATATCCGCCGTAAACGTATCTTTTGTCACATTTTCATATCCGTCCGTATAAAAGACAACGATTCCGGGAGCGTCCGCGGTAAGTTTATGAAATGTATTCTGGCCGCTCGCACTTTCCACATAGTCTGAAATGCTGTTTAATGCATCAAGACTTAAATATTCATTTAAGGTAGAGGAAAGTTCATCCTTAAAGCTGTAAACCGTATAAAACGCCAGCGGGTCATACGCATTTTCAAAACTTGAAATACTGCTTTCCAGCTTGTCTAACTGTTCGGCATCCATATTTCCACCGTTTTCGTTTGCAGCATTGATGCGTTCTGCCACATCGCCATTTTCGTCGACGGAACAAATCAGATTTCCGACACTGACTTTTGACGCCTCTTTGATATAATAGTTGACGGAACCGCTCTGCGTGGCATTATACACGTTTTCTTCCCGAAGAATCAGTCCGTTGTAAATATTGTTCGATGCCATCGTTCCCTGCTTCACTTCATAATAAGAAACGTGTGTTGTTGTCACATAGGAAAAAATGTTGAACACCAGATAAATGAAAATAAATACAAAGAGGACAATCCCAATATTCAGTTGAAATGGTTTCTTATAGTTTACGACTTTTTGATTTTTGGCCAAAAGTTTTTCACCTCATAAAAGATTCAACATTTCTATATTAGCATTTTTCCCGCCATAAAACAAGTTTACAAGCTCATAAGTTCACGGAAGTTCTTTTGCGGATGTATAAAATCTGAAATCTGGCAGATACTAGCAAAAAGAATGTTTCAAAGGAGGATACTAGAATGAATACAAATTGGATTGATTACACATTACTGACTCTTGTTATCATTGGCGCAATCAATTGGGGATTAATCGGATTTTTCCGTTTTGATCTGGTTGCCTTTTTATTCGGAGATATGTCCTGGCTCTCTCGTATTATCTATGCGGTAGTCGGAATCGGCGGATTATATCTCATCAGTCTTTTTGGGCGAATCCGGGCTGTTGGTCAGGATTCCTAAAGGCAAAAAGAATGCCACAGAAATAACCGCCCTATGGGCAGCAGCTTCTGTGGCATTCTGCATAAACAATATGCTTCCCAAGATTCTACAAGGATACAACAATCTTTGCTTTCGCACATTCCGGAAGCAGTGACTCATCTCTGGAAACACTCAGAATGAACTTAACATTGTATTTCTCACTAATCACATCCAGTTTCTGGATTGCATGACAGATTTCTTCGTCAGTGTCGACATTTGCGATGGTCAAAAAACTGTCAAGATACATCTGCTCCAAATCATGATCCTGAGAAATAATACCGCTGATAAAACCTAAAAACTCATCACAGCTATCAATCAGATAGTCTGTAACATTAATCAGGCGTACCTTATTATTCAGTTCATACATATGTTTGCCGCTCTTATCCAGATAAACAATATTACCGGATGCGGAAGTAACGGAACCATTCACTCTGTTTAAAAGTTCCTTGGTCTTGCCTTTTCCCTTTTCCCCTGCAATAATTTCGATCATGTATCTTCTCCTCCTGGCACACTCTGCACTCCTTCGCATGAAGCCTAAAAGGGCTGTCAACACAAGGAGAACCGCAGTTTTTCTATAAATTAATTATAGTATATGTGAGGGGAAAACAC
Organism: uncultured Roseburia sp.; assembly: GCA_958420225.1. Taxonomy (GTDB): domain Bacteria; phylum Bacillota; class Clostridia; order Lachnospirales; family Lachnospiraceae; genus Roseburia. The sequence goes on from CATZIT010000001.1 coordinate 289,319, forward strand.
AACCTTTAATTCGCAAATCCACTCAGCATTTCACTCATCAGAAGGTACAGATTAATCCGGCAGTCTGCCTTTAAAACAATAGAAATAACAGGCTCATCTTTGGCATTCTTAGAGTAAAGGACAAGGCAATAGCCGGCCTCTCCGGTTGTTCCGGTCTTTCCGCCAACAATTGTAAACCCTTCCGGTGTCTCGATGTCTCCTGTCAGATAGCGGTTGCTGTTGTTCCAGGTGCGTTCTACCGTATTGCCCTGGGCATCCGTATAGACGGCATTATAAGTCGCCGTGTGGGTGATTTCCTGGAACGTCTCGTTAGAAAAAGCTGCCTGCGCAATCAGGTAAAGGTCATAGACGGATGTGTAATGGTCATCATCCGGCAGCCCGTTTGGATTGACAAAATGAGACTGTGCAGCGCCTAAGGCAAGAGCTTCCTTATTCATCAATGCCGCAAATTCTTCGTCACTCCCGGAAATAAACTCCGCCAGGGCAATCGCGGCATCGTTTCCACTCGGCAGCATAAGCCCATAAAGCAAATCCTTAACGGTGATAACGTCCCCTGCGGCAAGATTGCACACAGAAGAATCCTCTTCCTGGTCCACTGCGTGTTCGCTGACAGTTACAGTCTGGCTTAAATCATCACAGTATTTTAATGCGATATAGGCGGTCAGTATCTTGGTTGTGCTGGCAGGATATAGTTTTTCATAAATATTCTGGGCATAAACGACCTCGCCGGTTGCAAGATTAAACGTTCCAGCCGCCTCTGCAACCTCTGAATGAACCGAGTCTGTTCCAATGTTTGTTCCATTTGCAAGCACACACAGATTTTTCCCGAAATAACTGTGTGTTTCTAATGCGGTTGAAGTCCGGTCAGCCATTCCAAGGCTTACCGCAGACTGATACACCTGATAGGGCGTATCAAGCGAAATATCGGCGCTGCTTCCACAGCCTGCGGTGGTGATAAGCAGCGTATTTATGCAGCACATACAAAAGAACCGGCGTATTTGCCTGATTCTGCAGATATGCCGGTTTTCCTGTTTCCTGAACTTTTTGTGGTTATTTGTACATCTCACGCCACTCTAAATCTCCTCTGTCCAATGATTTAATCAGCAGTTCTGCCGTGGCAAGGTTTGTTGCCAGCGGAATATTATGGGTATCACAGATTTTAACTACGTTGTTGACATCCGGCTCATGTGACTTCGGTGTCAGCGGGTCGCGTAGGAAAATGACCAGGTCGATTTCATTGTGCTCAATCTGGGCACCTAACTGCTGTGCTCCCCCAAGATGACCTGCAAGGTATTTGTGAATGCTTAAATTTGTTACCTCTTCAATAAGACGTCCGGTCGTGCCGGTGGCAAAAAGCTCATTTTTGCAAAGGATTCCCCGATATGCAATACAGAAATTCTGCATTAGTTTTTTCTTTGAGTCATGCGCAATTAATCCAATGTTCATGTGAGTTACCCCCTAATATTTTTTAGGCTGAAGTCCGACATTCAGCACCAGACCGATGCCGATGTATAAGGACATCAATGATGTCAGACCATAGCTGACAAACGGTAATGGAAGTCCGGTATTCGGCATCAGACCGCTTGCCACGCTGATATTGATAAAGCTCTGAAAGCCTATGAGCGCAGCCATCCCACAGCAGATAAGTTTTCCTGCTATGTCTTTTGCTTTTCTAGCAATTAATATACACTCAATTGTTATGAAAAGCAAGAGAATAATAATTACTGCCGTTCCAATAAATCCTAATTCTTCTCCTGCGACAGCAAAGATAAAATCCGTCTGGGATTCCAGAATAAAATTTCCGTTTTTGACAGAGGTAACATCCGTATTATTCAGGCCCTTCCCCCACAGCTGCCCGGAGCCGATTGCCATAATGGAATTCTGCTGCTGGTAAGCCAAATCCGGGTAATCGTCCGGGTAAAGCCATGCCATGATACGATTGCTCTGAAATCCCTGAAGTAATGGGAAATTTCCCTGTATGACTAAGGACATGACAACGAAAAAGGACGGAATGCTGACTGCTAAGACGCCTATGACAAGCTTGTAGCTGATTCCTGCCACAAATAACATGGCGGCAAAAATCAAGGCAGTTACAATTGTAGTCGACAAATCCGGCTGTTTCACAATCAGATAAAGCGGGATTCCCGCAAGCACAAACGACCCTAGTAACACTCTCGGCGTATTAATTTTTTCTTCGTGTTTGAAAAAATAATAGGCAAAAAACAGAATCAGAAGAATTTTTGCAAGTTCAGATGGCTGAAACCGGAAACTGCCGATTTCAAACCATCGCTGTGCACCGCCGGAGCTGTCTCCCATAAGCCTCACCAATGCAAGGATCCCCACCATAAACAGGTAGATTAACCAGGAAAATTTCAGAATAAAGGAGTAATCGATGACGGACACAATGAGCATAATCACAAGTCCAGCCGCAAATCCGAGAATCTGTTTTTTCTGCACATCCGGCTGTGCACTGCCAATCAGGAGTATTCCAAGGATTGTCAGCGCAGCAACCAGAAAAATCAATGTGAATTTATAATTCTTTAGTTTGTACTGTTTCAGCATTTTAACCTCTTTTTTGATAGTCTTTCAGTAAGACCTTTACCTCAACATTTTCAGGGTCCACGTTGACGTATTTGGTAATTACCGAACCGATTTCGGTCCGAATCTGCCACATGGTTTCCTCATCAAGCCGGTTTTTCTCCGTATCCATCATCAGGCGTAGGCGCTCTCTTGCAACGTTTCCCGAGTGATGTCTCATTTCACACCTCCCGAAGAAAGGGTTTCCTTTGACTCACGATGAACAAAGAAGCTTGAAAAAAAACGGGCTTTTTTCGGGGCGGCAGCTTCTTTTGCTTCCTCTCCCAGGAGATGTTTTACAATCTCAAGAAAATATTTCTCGGATGCAAGATGCTGTCCGATTACCGGTGTCCCATGATTTTGCGTGATAATAATCTGCGGGTCTTCCGGAATTACACCAATCGGTTCTGTCTCTAACAATTCCGAAATGTCCTTTACATCTAACATATCGCCGTCTTTTACCATACGTTTTCTGTAGTTGTTGACAACAAGGTTTATTTCCGGAATCTTTTCTCTGCGGATTAACTGCAATACCCGGTCTGCATCGTGAATTGCCGCAATCTGCGGGGTTGTAACCACGACTGCCCGGTCGGTATCGCACAGGGATAACTGAAAGCCCTGTTCAATCCCTGCAGGACTGTCAATTAAAATGTAATCAAATTCTTCCCGAAGACTTTTTATCAATGCCTTCATCTGCGCAATGTCTAATACTTCCCGTTCCTTTACGCAGGAAGAGGGAATCATGGAAAGATTCGGGTAACGTTTATCCCGAATCAATGCCTGGCGCATCCGGCATTTTCCTTTGAGGATATCGACCAGATTATACAGAATCCGGTTTTCAAGTCCCATCACCACATCCAGGTTTCTCAAACCAATATCGGTGTCTACCAATACCACTTTTTTATCGAATAGTGAAAGTCCCACGCCGACGTTGGCTGTTGTGGTTGTCTTGCCAACACCGCCTTTTCCTGAGGTAAAAGTAATCACTTCACCCATTTTGTGAAAGACCTCCTATATAATTTATATGATAAACCGACAGTTGTCTGCCGGAATTATCCTAATCGGTAACGCTGTTGGAACCGGAGTTTACATCCTCTGCCTGTCCATTTAACAGTTCTTCCTCGGACTTGACATGGAAATAATAGGAATAAACATTTTTTACATATTCCGCCGCGTTATGCGAGGTGTAGCCGTATGCAATACGTGCCGCAATTGAAATTTCCGGATTTTCATACGGTGCATAGGAAACAAACAGCGCGTGGTTTGCCCTGCGCTTGTCCTCTTCTGCCGTACCGGTTTTTCCGGCAACTGCAACCGGGAAATCATCAAAGTTGGAGAGTTCTTCTGTTACCATGCGCATTCCGGAGTGAATCGCATTCCACTCATCTGCGTTTAAGACATCCACGGTATTGCGTACGGTCGGCTCAAAGGTCTGAAGGACGTTTCCGTCAAAATCTTCCACCCGGTTTAACAAGGTATAGTTATATACAGTACCGCTGTTTGCAACTGCCGTTACATAACGGGAAAGCTGCACAGTCGTGTAGTTGTTGTTACTCTGTCCGATGGCTGCCATGACCGGGAAGGAATCTGCCATCTGTGATTTGGTTGTCTCTTCAATTTCAATTCCGGTGGCTTCATTTAAGCCGTAAAGAGAGGCATATTCCTGAATCTTTGCAATACCGGCGGCATCATCATAAGCTTTGGTATAATTTGCGGTACTTAAACGGTAGCCGACTTCATAGAAGAAATAGTTACAGGAATCACGTAATGCTTCTGAAACATTGATTAAGCCATGGGTAGAACGGGGATAAATCCAACATTCCGGCTCATTGTCGACGTTTTCGTATTTTCCCTTGTCCTGAATGGTCTCGTCGATGGTAATCACACCCTCTGCAAGTCCAGCAGTTGCGGATACCATCTTAAAAGTGGAACCCGGTGCAGTTGCCTGCTGTGTCGCATAATTGTACTGCGGCAGGGATTTATCTGACTGCAAACTTGCAAAATAGTCTGCATCCACGCTGTTTGCCAGACGATTGTTATCGTAGCCCGGATAGCTGACCAACGCCAACAGTTCCCCTGTTTTTACATCTGTAATGACGCAGGAACCGGAGCATGGATCTAGCGCAAGCTGGGCCGGTGTGATTTCCAGATTTTTAATCTTTTCTTTCATAAAGTTGAGTGGCGACAAAGTTCCACTTGAAAGTGCTGTCATCTGTTCTTCATTGTATTCTAATACACCCTGATCAAACAGAATCAGACACAACTCACGCCCTCCAAGGGTTCCGTTCGCTACAAGATACTGGTAGGTAATCTTGGAATACCCGGTCTCTGTCGCAACATCCTCTAAGATATAATCACAGAGATTGTTGTAAATTTCTACCGAATCAGAATATTTTTCATCAACCGTAAATTTGGTAATATCAATCCAGCCCTTTGCAATGGCGTGATTCAGATAATCCTGTGGACTGATGGTTCCCTGCTTCCATTTCTGGTAGATTTCATCCGTTGTGTCAATGGAGTCTGTCACAAGGATATCTGATTTTTTCAAATCATCAATGATATATGTGATGTAATCCTGAAACTCTTCACTCATATCAGTAAAATCCACCGCACCTGTACCAGTGAGTTCATTTCGCATCTCTTCAGCCACCGCATTCTGTCGTTCTGTAAAAATAGATGCCACCTGCTTCTCATTTTCGGAGGCGTCTTCTGCGGTAAAATGGTCGATATCAAGGACATTGTTGTCAATCAATGCAAAGTAGACATCTGTAATCGGAATATTAATATCGGATTTTGCATTTTCAATATTGCTGTATACAATTCCGGCTATCTCCTGTTCAAGCAAATCGTAGGCAGCAATCTGAAGGTTTCTGTCGATGGAAAGATAGACGTCATTTCCTGCCACCGGCTCCTCACGGTTAATAATTTCAATCGCTTTTCCAAGGTAATCAACGTAGAGTTTTTCATAGCCCTTCGTTCCCTTGAGTGTAGAATCCATGTACTGCTCGATGCCACCCTTTCCGACCACATCATTTAACGTATAGCTGTCATCTTCCTTCGACAGCTTCTCATAATCCTCGGTAGAAATTTTACCGGTATAGCCTAAGATAGAAGAAAAATAAACGCTGTCGTTATAGCGGCGCACAGTGTCATCGACGACTTCCACGCCCTGTAATTCACTTAAATGCTCACTGATGTAAGTGACCGATTCCTCTGAAACGTTTTCTGCAATTGTCGTTGAAATGTATTTCTGATAACCGTTCTGTGCCATTGCAAACCGGATAACCGTGATTTTGTATGCCATTTCCGGTTCATAAGTTTCATCGATTTCATACAGTCTGTCAGACAGATATTCCATCACCTGTTCTGCTGTCGCCGTTGAGGTGTCGTAGCCCAGTTTTTTGTTGTAACTCAAATTGTCATAGGAATTTTTGCCGTAAACATCCGCAAGAAAACGTTTCCAGGCGGTGTTTCCCTCCGTCACATTAAACTGATAGCTTCCATCCGATTCCCTGTCAATGCGAAACTCGTTTGTGATGGTATCGCCATTCTTTTCAAGTGCGGTGATAATCTGTGCGATTTCCGCATTTAAAGCAATATTTTTCTTTGTATCACTCGAATAGGAACCGTTGTCTTCAATTGTAATGGAATATGCCAGCTCATTGTATGCGAGCAGATTGCCGTTCCGGTCATAGATATTTCCACGGGTACTGTTTAGTGTACGCTCTTTTACAATTTTTAAGGTGTAGTTATCCTGATAGGCCGCTCCGTTTACAATCTGTAACGCAAACATCCGCCAGAGCAGTATGGAAAAGATGGCAATCATCAAGATTGCCGCCACAGTCAGACGTGATTTAAAAAACAGGCGCAGGGCTTCTTTTATATTATCAAACAAACTTACTTGCACTCCTTTTTTCAATAGCTTCAAGTCTCTGGTTAATCTTTAAAATAATAAAGTACAGGAATATTGTGATTAACATGGTGTAGACCAATTCCGGTACGATAATGTGCAGAAAATAATAGTCAAAGGAATACCGGTTGCGAAACAGGAACATAAAAAAGTAAATGAGAAAATTGCTCACAAGGTCACTTCCTGCAATTAAAGCCATCGGAAGTCTGATATCCTCCGGATAAAACGATTTGCGGAATAATCCATTGAAATATCCGATATACATATATAAAAGTGCATAAAATCCAAGCACACCGCCACCGAAAATATCCATTAAAAGACCGCAGAAGAATCCGATAAACAATCCTTCCCGTTTTCCTCTCATAAATCCAAAGGAAGCCACTACGATAATCAGCAGATTAGGGGCAATGGAGGCAAACGTTAAAACCTGAAATACGGTGGTCTGCAACAGATAACACACATAGATAATCAAAAATACGGTTAATTTTCTTCTCATGCGCTTATTCCTCGATGGACTGTTTCTTGTTTAAAATGACTAACACTTCCTCAATATGCTCGAAATCAACCGCCGGCGTGATGGTCCCGGATTTCGTCAGATTGTTGGAATCTTTTTCGAGACTGTTGATATATCCGATTAAAATTCCCTGCTGATACAAATCCGAAACATAGGAAGTTACAACCGGGTCTCCGACCATCACCTCGTCATCGCTGTCATTTAAGTTAGAAAATTCAATGACCATGTTTTCATTCATCTGTAAAAGGCTTCCGTTGACAATCAGGTTGTCTGAGGTTGTGGTAACCATTCCGCCAACATTGGCCGTGTCATTGATAATTGATGTCACAATCGCATAGTTTTGGCCGACATCGGTGACAATTCCGACAAGTCCACTCCCGGAAATAACGTTCATATCCACCTCAATGCCGTCATTGCTTCCCTTGTCAATGGTAAAGCTCGAAAACCAGTTTCCACCGTTCTGGCCGATGACATTTGCCGCCACCTTCTCGTAACTTGGATATTTCTGGTCCAGTTCAAACAGTTCACGCAGATTCTCCAGCTCATACTGCTCTAAGCGGACAGTGTTTAGTTCTGTTGTTTTTTCGTTTAACTGGCTGCGCAATTCTTCATTCTCAGCCATCACATCGCTTAACTTTTTTAAGTTATCTGCCTTGTCAGACATCCACGTTCCCACATAATTGATGCCGCGCTGCATCGGGGCAAACAGGTAGCCTGCAACCGTGTTAAGCGGTCCGCCGGAAATATTTAAGGTAAAGCTCACCAGAATTCCACCGGCGCACAAAAGCGTCATGACTAACAGTATGTATTTGGTTGGCACAACAAATTTTGGTTTCCGTTTCATAATTTCCTCTAAATCAAAATCCTACTTTTCATACTAAATGCAAGGTGCTTATATTTGCTGTCTGAGACAATCTTTACAAGTCCGCGCACAACGCACTCTTCCGGTGCTTCACAGGTGTTAATCTCAATACCGGTAATCTGCTTGAATAACACGTCAAGATTATTAATCTGTGAGCTTCCGCCTGTGATGTAGATACCGGAATGAATGATGTCTTTTGCAAGCTCCGGCGGTGTCTTCTCAAGAATCATCTTGATGGAATTGCAGATATTATTGAGATTGTCCTTAATCGCCTCGTAAACGACCTCTCCGGAAAGCTCCATCTCAATCGGAAGTCCGCTGACAACATCGCGTCCGACAATCACCATCGTATCGGTGTTGCCCGGCACACCGGAACCTAAGGTCTCCTTTAAAGACTGTGCAGTTTTCTGTCCGATAACAAGATTAAATTTGCGTTTTACAAACGTAATAATAGATTCATCAATCTTGTTGCCGCCAAAATGTAATAAATCGCTCAATACAAGTCCACCGAGAGAAATGACAGAGATTTCAGTGGTATCTGCGCCCATATCCACGACCATGATACCGGTCGGCTCATTGACATCAAGTCCGAGTCCCACTGCGTCTGCAATCGGTTTTTCGCAGAGCAGTACGCTCTTTGGTTTTAACGGCTTACTGCGGTAAAACATATCAAAGAAAGCCTTTTTCTCAACTTCCGTAATATCCGTTGGAACAGCAACGATATATTCCGAACCCTTCACCTTTCCTTTGGTATGCTTCTCCAAAAAAATCTGAAGCATATTCTGTAAGTTATCAAAGTCTGCAATCACGCCGCTCACAACCGGAAATGTCACATTGATAACTTCCGGTGCCTTCTCGTACATGGCATATGCCTCGTCTCCATAGGCGTAAATCTCATCTTTATTGACCAGCGCAATGGTGTTTTTTTCGTTAAGTATCTTATTTGTTGCCTTGCAGTAAACTTTCATATTGCAGGTTCCAAGGTCAATACCGTATACATTATTTGTCATAGTTCTCTCCCTTTAAACTTTTCTTTCTGTAATTTGCCCGTGTTCCCGGTAGCTGTAATAGCTCCCATCCCCGATGATGATATGGTCGGAAAGCGGAATCTGTAAAATCTCTCCAACCTGGCAGAGCTGTTTTGTTATCCGAGTGTCTTCCCTGGAAGGAAGCGGTACACCGCTTGGATGGTTGTGTACCAAAATCAGATAAACTGCTTTGTGCTCTAATGCCGCAAGAAACACCTCCCGCGGTGAAATCAGTGAAGCGTTTACAGTTCCAAGTGACAGGACACAGTCCTCCATCAGCCTGCATTTGGAATCAAACATACAGGCAATCAGACGTTCCTGTTTTTCGTGGCGAAGCTGCTCCATATAATACGATGCAACGCTTGCCGCATTATCAAGGCTCACGTTCCTTTGATAGGCGGTCCTTGCAATTCGTTTTGACAGCTCGGCAATACATTTTAACTGGATTGCTTTTACCTGTCCTATGCCTTTAATCTGCTGCAATTCCCCGAAGGAAAGTCCATACAGATTTAAAAGGCTGCGTTCCCCTAAACTCAATAAATTCTGGGCAACCTCCACGGATTTCATTCCGTTTGTGCCAGACCGGATAATAACGGCTAATAACTCCGCATCGCTTAATGCTTCTGCTCCATCCTTTAAAAATTTCTCATAGGGCTGTTCCGAATCCGGCAGTTCTTTTACAGTTAAATGTTGTTTCATCTGCACTTCCCTTTACGCTGTAAAAGCAGCGTTCTCTCCCTGGAAGCGGCGTACTGTGTGTCACGGAATCCATAGATTCCGACAATACTGCAACATATTTTATCACAACAGGTCAATATTAACAAGGTTGCGTTCTTTAAGTTTTTGTAAAGATTTTAAAATTCCAAGTTTTGCATGATACCAGGTAAGACCGCCCTGGAAATAAACGGCATATGGCGGTTTTACCGGTCCGTCTGCTGAAAGCTCAATGGAAGAGCCCTGTACAAACGCGCCTGCTGCCATGATGACATCACTGTCATAGCCCGGCATTGCCCATGGCTCCGGTGTGACATAGCTGTCTACCGGCGCTGCCGCCTGGATTCCTTCACAGAAGGCAATAAGCGCATCCGGATTTCCGAAAGTGACCGCCTGGATAATATCATGACGGCTCTCGGAACCGTTTGGAATTACGGAAAAACCAAGTTTTTCATAGATATTTGCTGCAAAAATGGCACCTTTCAATGCACCGCTTACAACAGTAGGGCTCAAAAACAGTCCCTGATAAAAAGACTGGATGACGCCGAGTGATGCGCCGACTTCTTTTCCGAGTCCAGGTGAAGTCAGACGGTATGCGGCATTTTCCACACATTCCTTCTTTCCGACGATATAGCCGCCGATTGGTGCAAGTCCGCCTCCCGGATTCTTAATTAAAGAGCCCACAATCATATCGGCTCCGGCCTCAAGCGGCTCCCGTTTCTCTACAAACTCTCCATAGCAGTTGTCTACCATGCAGATGACATCCGGCTTGATACCCTTGATAAAGGCAATCAGCTCGCCAATCCTCTCTACTGAAAGGGTCGGTCTGGTCTGATAACCCTTGGAGCGCTGGATGGTCACCAGATGCGTTTTCTCGTTGATGGCTTTCCTGATATTTTCAAAATCAAATCCGCCGTCCGGCAAAAGGTCTACCTGACGGTAGGTGATTCCATACTCTGCAAGGGAACCCTTGGATGGGCGGATTCCGATGACTTCCTCTAGTGTATCATAAGGTTTTCCTACCGGGGATAACAGTTCATCGCCCGGGCGAAGATTGGACATCAACGCCAACGCAAGTGCATGGGTTCCGCAGGTAATCTGTGGGCGGACCAGTGCATCCTCGCCTTTAAAGCAGGAAGCGTAAACTTTTTCCAAGGTATCTCTTCCAAGGTCATTGTAGCCGTAACCGGAGCTGATGTTAAAGCACTCCGCAGAAACTCTGTTTTCCTGCATCGCCTGAATAACCTTTAACTGATTGTATTCTGCCGTCCGGTCAATTTCTTCAAAACGTTCCTTTAACGCTTCTTCCACTTTACTTCCGAACGCATACACCTCTTTTGAAATTCCAAGTGCTTCGTATTGTTTTTCCATTGTTTCACTCATAAAATTGCTTTCTCCTTTAATATCGTAAGCATATCGGCAAGGATGGCGTCCTCCTGATATGCGTATTGTTCCTTGTCAAACCAGATGACATCCCGTTCCCTGCGAAACCAGGTGAGCTGGCGCTTTGCAAAATGTCTCGTGTCCCGTTTTATCAGATAAACGGCGCGCTCTAACGAGATTTCACCATCCAGATAAGCAAGAATTTCTTTATAGCCGAGTCCCTGCATGGAAACCATTTCCTTTGTGGCACCCCGTTCCTTAAGAAGGCGTACCTCGTCAAGCAGTCCTTCCTCCATCATTGCATCCACCCGTGCCTCTATCCGTTTATAGAGCCGCTCTCTTTCATCCGTCAGCACAAAGTAAGCAAAATTATAAGGCGATTCTTTCTGATGTTCTGTCTCATTGTGCTCGGAAATCTTTTTCCCGGAAACATGATAAAATTCCAGTGCCCGGATGACACGCTTGGTGTTGTTGGCATGAATTGCTTTCGCGCTTTCTGCGTCCACCTCTTCTAACATCTGATGCAGATATTCGGCTCCTTTTTCTTCTGCAATCTGTTCTAACTCCCTGCGGTAGTCTGCGTCGCAGTCCTGCCCGTCAAAATTGATATCGTATAAAAGTGCCTGGATGTAAAATCCGGTTCCACCCGCAATAATCGGAATCTGTCCGTTCCGGTAGATTTCTTCTAATGCCGCTTTTGCCTCTTCCACAAATCGCACTACATGAAATTCTTCCTCCGGTTCTAAGATATCAATCAGATAGTGCTTTACGCCCTGCATTTCCTCCGGTCGTATCTTGGCAGAACCGATGTCCATATGACGGTATACCTGCATGGAATCCGCCGAGATAACGGCTCCGTTAATTTCTTTTGCCAGCCGGATGGAAAGGACTGTCTTTCCCACCGCGGTCGGTCCGGTAAGGATTACCATCGGTTTCTTTTCCATAAGTTCCTCCCTGCTTACACAATTCGCTTAAATTTCTTTTCGATTTCATATTTGCTCATGGAAATAATCGTCGGTCTGCCATGCGGACAGTTGTACGGATTCTCAAGCTCTAAAAGCGCGTCCACAAGCTCTTCCATCTCAGCGCGGCTAATCTGCTGATTTCCCTTGATTGCTGCCTTACAGGACATGGACGCAACCCTTTCCATAATCACGTTTGGCGCATCCTTGCCGCTTAAGTTGGCAAAATCATCGAGCAGCTCTATGAACATGGCGCGCATGTCAATCCCGCTGAAATCTGCTGGAATTGCGGTAATTGCATATTCTTTTCCTCCAAAAGGCTCAATGACATACCCAAAGGCAGAAATCTGCTTCTGGTATTTCTCAAGCATCAGCATCTCTTCCGCATTCAGCGACAAAATAATCGGCGGACTTAAATTCTGGGATGCAAAATTCTGCTCGGAGACTTTTTGCATCGTGCGCTCATAAAGCACCTTCTCATGCGCTGCGTGCTGGTCGATGATAAATAATTTGTCCTCAAATTCAATCAGCCAGTAAGTATCAAACAACTGTCCGATGATTTTATGGCGTTTTCTGGCATCCTTTGTCAGAAAATCCGTACTCATATCCGAAAGGCTCTGCTGCTCGTAAGTTCCCTCGGGTTCCCCGTATGGAACGGTTTCCCGAATGACAGGCGCAGGCGCTTCTGCGGGAAGTTCTGTGGACATTCCCGGTGTTTCTGCGACAGGCACCTGTATGGCTACGGTTGACGCATCCGTCACATCTGGCTGTGCTGTTTTGTGGAGCAGATTGTTAAAAATCCGGCGGGACTCGCTGTCCACCTCTTCTGACATCACAGGCTGCGGTTTTATGACAGACTGCTCCTGCCTGGATGGGACGGGATTTAGCTGCTCCGGCAAGACGTCTGCCGGTTCCCCCGGTACTGGCCGCGTGCGTTCCGGATACTTTGGCTCATAGGGGCTGTCCTTCCGTACCGCGAGGCGGATTCCCTCCAGACGGCTTTTTTCAAATGGCTCCGGTGTTTTCGGTAACGGTGCCGGTTTTGCGGTTTCTTTTTTTTCTTCTACCGGGACATCCGGAATGAAGTTTTTGTGAGTCAGTGCCCCTCTTATCATCTCTAATAACTGACGGTAAAGCCCTTCCTGATTTGTAAACCGCAAGTCCATCTTGGTCGGATGCACATTGACATCGAGCAGATTCGTGTCCATCGTAAAATACAGTACGCAGAACGGATACTGATGCTGCATTAAAAATCCCTTGTATGCCTCCTCAATCGCCTTGGACAACAGGGAGCTTTTGATATATCTTCCATTGATAAAATAATTTTCATAATTGCGGTTTCCGCGCGAGATAATCGGCTTTCCGATAAAGCCTTTCACGCAAAACAGCTCATTTTCCCCGGAAACCTCAAGCAAAGATGCCGTAATGTCTCTTCCGTAGATATGATAAATTAAATCCTTTTCCTTCGCATTGCCTGAGGTGTGCATCTTCGTCTGCCCGTTGTTGATAAACTTAAATGAAATGCTCGGATGGGACAATGCCAGCCGCTCCATCAAATCACTGATATATCCTGCTTCCGTCTGCGCCGTCTTTAAAAATTTGCGTCTTGCCGGCACATTGTAAAACAGATTTCTTACTAAAAATGTGGTTCCATCCGGTGCACCGATTTCTTCATTCTCCTTTTCCACGGAACCCTCAATCACATAGCGCGTTCCGGTCAGTTCTCCGTAGGTTTTCGTAATCAGCTCTACCTGTGCGACTGCCGCGATACTTGATAAGGCTTCTCCGCGGAACCCAAGGGAATGGATATTCAAAAGGTCCTCCACACACCGGATTTTGCTGGTAGTATGGCGCAAAAATGCAAGCGGGACCTGCTCTCTTTTAATTCCACAGCCATTGTCGGTAATCCGTATCAGGGAAATACCGCCCTCTTTGATTTCTACCGTGACAGCGGTTGCTCCGGCGTCGATTGCGTTCTCGACAAGCTCTTTTACAACCGAAGACGGACGTTCTACCACTTCGCCCGCTGCAATTTTATCAATGGTCTCCTGGCTTAACAGTGTAATTTCCGGCATGGAGTCCTCCTTTCTGTTATGGAATATAACGGTTCTTAATCTTGTTCTGAAGCTCGTAAAGCTTGTTTAGTGCCTCAAGCGGTGTCATATTGCCGACATCTGCATTCCGCAGCTCGTCAATAATGTCATCATCTTTTACCGTATCAAATAGCGACATCTGCGCTAAATCGACTTCGTCTAATTTTTCTTTTTTCTTTCGGGAGGAATTGTCGACGACAAGCTTTCTTGTTCCTGCCGTGATATCATTGGCAATCAGCTCATCAACAATCTCTTTTGCGCGATCGATGACAGAATCCGGCACACCGGCAAGTTTTGCCACCTGGATTCCGTAGCTTTTATCCGCACCGCCTTTTACAATTTTACGAAGAAATACGATGTCGTCCCCTTTTTCCTTTACCGCAATGCAGTAGTTGTGAACATTGTTAAGCTTGCCTTCCAACTCAGTCAGCTCGTGATAATGTGTTGCAAAGAGAGTCTTGGCACCTAACAGTCTTGGGTTACTGATATGCTCTACCACCGCCCAGGCAATGCTTAAGCCGTCAAACGTGCTGGTTCCTCTTCCGATTTCATCGAGTACGAGCAGTGAATTTGACGTTGCATTTCTTAAAATGTTTGCCACCTCGTTCATCTCCACCATGAACGTACTCTGCCCGCTTGCAAGGTCATCTGATGCACCTACACGTGTAAAAATACGGTCGACGATTCCGATCCGAGCCGATGTTGCCGGAACAAAGCTTCCAATCTGTGCCATCAGCACAATAAGCGCTGTCTGACGCATATAAGTGGATTTTCCTGCCATATTTGGTCCGGTGATAATGGCAATCCGGTTATTTCCGTTGTCGAGATAGGTATCGTTGTCAATGAACATTTCATTATGTATCATTTTCTCCACGACCGGATGACGTCCGCCCTTGATGTCGATGATACCGTTTTCATTCATCTTTGGTCTGCAATAATTATTCTGTTCCGCCACGACTGCAAGGGAGACAAATACATCGAGTTTTGCAACCGCCTTTGCGGTCTGCTGGATTCGTACGACCTGTTCCGCAATTTTGTTTCGCACATCACAGAATAAATCATACTCCAATGCAGCTAACTTGTCCTCAGCTCCGAGAATCATGTCCTCGAGTTCTTTTAACTCCGGCGTGATATAGCGCTCCGCATTGGCAAGCGTCTGTTTTCTGGTAAAATACTCCGGCACCAGTTCTTTGTAGGAATTTGTGACCTCAAGATAATAACCGAACACCTTGTTGTATTTGATTTTTAAATTCTTAATGCCGGTCTTATCGCGCTCTTTTGCCTCAAGCTCTGCAAGCCAGGTCTTTCCTTCTGTCTTTGCCTTCCGGTACTTATCGACATCGGCATTATAACCGTCCTTGATGATTTCGCCTTCCCTTACAAGTATCGGTGGGTCATCATTGATGGCACCTTCAATCAGCTCATACAGTTCCTCGAGGGAATCCATATCATTTTCAATCTCAGTCAGCATGGCGCCCTTAAAATCGGTCAGCAGTGCCTTAATCGGCGGAAGCATCGCAATGGAATTTTTAAACGCAATCAAATCTCTCGGATTGGCAGACAGGTAAGTCACCCTTGTCACCAGACGCTCCAAATCATAGATTGGGTTGAGATATTCCCGCAGCTCCTCTCTTGTGATGACATGCTCGTTGATTTCTTCAATCGCATCCTGGCGCTTCTCAATTTCGGCTTTGTCGATAAGCGGCTGTTCGACATAGGAACGTAACATTCTTGCACCCATGGCGGTTTTGGTCTTATCGAGAACCCATAACAGGGAGCCGCGTTTCTGTTTTTCGCGCAGCGTCTCCACCAGTTCTAAGTTTCTGCGGGAAGAACTGTCGATTAACATATATTTTCCCGTCGAGTAAGGATGGATGGCAGAAATGTGATCCAGCTCATTTTTCTGTGTCTCATACAGGTATTTTAACAGCGCCCCCGCCGCAATCACGCCGCAGCCGTAATCGCTTAATCCAAGCCCTTCGAGGCTTTTGACATGAAAATGATCTTTTAAGGTATTTTCTGCTAAGTCGTCACTAAAATACCATGCCTCCAACGCAGAAATTGTAATTCCAAGTCGATGACGCATATCATCAAAATCCAGCCCGCTCATGTAAAAGCTTTCGTTGCAGACAATTTCAGTCGGATTGAACTTGTTCATTTCATCAATCAGCTTGCGCTCATTGTCGACCTCGGTGACAAAATAATCTCCGGTTGAGACATCTGCAATCGAAACGCCGTATTTGTCTGCCACGTACACAATGCACATGATGTAATTGTTCTTTGTCTCATCAAGTGCCTGGATATCCGTGTTCGTTCCCGGCGTCACAATGCGGATGACCTCGCGCTTCACAAGCCCCTTGGCAAGCTTCGGGTCCTCCACCTGCTCACAGATTGCCACCTTGTGTCCGTTTGCCACCAGCTTGTTCAAATATCCTTCCACCGCATGATACGGAATCCCACACATCGGCGCACGCTCTGTGGTTCCGCAGTTTTTTCCGGTCAACGTCAGTTCCAGCTCTTTTGAAACCGTGATGGCATCGTCAAAAAACATTTCATAGAAATCGCCCAGCCGGTAAAATAAAATGCAGTCCTTATATTCTTCTTTTGTTTGCAGATATTGCTGCATCATTGGTGTATATTCTTCTGCCATTGTATGTTAGCCCTTTCTGTTTAAAATGGCTTCCGCCACTTTGAGTCCGTCCATCGCCGCGGACATGATTCCGCCCGCATATCCGGCGCCTTCCCCGCAGGGATAAATGCCCCGCACATTTGCCTGAAATGTTTCATCCCGTTCAATCCGTACCGGAGAGGATGTTCTGCTCTCCACACCCGACAAAATTGCATCTTTTCTGTCAAAGTTCGGGATAACATGACCAAAATGCTTCATTCCGCCGATAAAAGCCTGTTCGACCTCGTCTGAAAAAAGTCCTCTTAAGTTGCAAAGACAGGTTTCACCTTTTGTCATCGAAGGAAACGCACCATATGCCTCAGAAGGCTTATTTTCGCAGTAATCCCCGAAAAGCTGCTGCGGAATCTTTCCGTTTCCGAGCGCAAACGCATGCGCCTCTAACTGCTCCTGAAACCGTACCCCGGCAAGTGCATCCTCCCCGCCGAAATCCTCCGGTGTCACTGCCACGATAATTGCGCTGTTCGCATTCGCACTGTCTCTTCTGGAATAGCTCATGCCGTTTACGGCAAGGCGTCCCTCTTCGGAGGAAGCATTTACGACATAGCCGCCCGGACACATACAAAACGAGTACACGCCTCTTCCATTTGCATTTGCGGTCACCTTATAAGGCGCTGCGGGAAGCTCGTTATAAAAACGCTCCCCGTACTGATTTTTGTTAATCATCTCCTGTGGATGTTCAACACGAAAACCGACTGCAAATGATTTCGGAGACAGCGCAAGGTGCTTTTGCTCTAGCATCCGAAACGTATCTCTGGCACTGTGTCCCGGTGCTAATACCACACACCCTGCGGCAATCCAGTCTGTATCATTCACACATACCTCTGTCACTGTATCCGCATCCATCCGGATATCCGTCACACAGGAGGAAAAATGAAATTCGGCACCCGCCTCCTGCATAAAATGCCGCATGTTTTCAATCACCACCGCCAGAATATCTGTTCCGATATGTGGCTTGTTCTCGTAGAGGATTTCCTCCGGTGCTCCGAACTTTACAAATGTCTCAAGAACAAACCGGTTTCTTCCAACCGGATCTTTTACCAGGGTGTTTAATTTTCCATCTGAAAAAGTACCAGCTCCGCCTTCTCCGAACTGAACGTTGGATGCCGTGTCAAGAACGCCCGTTCTCCAATATGTCTGCACGTCCCGAGTCCGCTCTTTGATTTCACGTCCGCGCTCTAACACAATCGGGGAAAGCCCCGCTAACACCAGTTCATAGGCACAGAAAAGTCCCGCCGGTCCTGCACCGATAATCACCGGGCGTAACCCTTTTTTCTGCTCTGCATCCGCCTCCGGGATAAGATACCGCTTTGGTGACACTGCACTGATATTGTGATTGTGAAGCCGCTTTAAAACAGACTGTTCCCCTTCTACCGCTACATCTACCGTATAGCTGTAAATGAGGTCCGGCTTTTTTCTTGCATCAATCGATTTTTTTACAACCTGCCAGCTTAATTTGTGCCCCGGCGAAAGTTTCAACTCTTTTTTTATTTTTGCTTCCAGTTCCGCCGTTGTGTGACGGATGGGAAGCTTCAACTGATTGATTCGTATCATGTTCTGCTCCGTTTCGTCTTTGCTGCCGCATGGATTCCCGCAACATAGCCGCTCGACCATGCCCACTGTAAATTATAGCCTCCGCAGGTGCCGTCGATATCTATTACCTCGCCTGCAAAATAAATGCCGGAAACAAGCTTCGATTCCAGCGTTTCGTTGTCAATTTCACAGGTATTAACCCCTCCGGCACACACCTGCCCCAGTTCTATCGGTTTGCTGCCGCAGATATCGACCCGGAATGCCTTTATTTTTGCGCAAAGTGTGGAAAGCTGCCGGTAGGAAAGCTGTTCCGCCGGAATGTCTAAACGGACACCGCTTTCTTTTAACAGTACGTCATTTAATTTGCGTGGGAAAAGTCCAATCATGGCTTCGGACGTACTCTTTCCATATCCAAATGACAAAAATCGTTCTTTCAACAGGGAAAGCACTTCTTCTGCTGTCAGCTTTGGCAGAAAATCAATTTCCGCAGAAACTGCCTGTTTCTTTGAAAGTGCGCGCGTTGCAAACCGGCTGACCTGAAAGACCGGAATCCCGGAAATACCATAGTCGGTAAGCTGTAATTCGCCCTGTTCTACTGCCGCACATTCTTTTTCTATGTAAAGGCGAAGTTCCATTTCTGTCCGGATTCCGGCAAGCGCTTTAAAAAAAGTCTGTTTCCCCTGCAACGGCACAAGCGCCGGAACTACATCAATAAAATGATGGTTGAATTTACGGATGAGGGAAAAGGCACTTCCGTCACTTCCCGTCTTTGGTGCGGCGAGAAGTCCAGTTGCAAAGAGAATCGTCTTTGCATAAATTTTCTGTCGGTTCTTCTCATCCTCTGCGGAATGTCCGGTCAGTTCAAACTGCGGCTCCCGACCACTCTTTGATTGTTTTTCAATACCGGTCAGTTCAAAAGAGGTCTGTAAGGAAACGTCCCGATAAGAAAGCTCCATCCGAAGCACATCAAGAACCGATGCCGCCTGCTCGCTGGCAGGATAATAATACCCTCTTTTTTCTTTGGGATAAATGCCAAGCTCTGAAAAGAATCGCAGCGTATCTTCTAACCCGAACTGCTCAAAAACAGGCAACACAAATGCAGGGTTCTCGCCCCTGTAATACGCGATACCCTGCAATGCGTTGGTATAGTTACATTTTCCGTTTCCGGTTGAAAGAATCTTTTTCCCCACACGGTCCATATGTTCGATGACAATGGTTTTCGCACCGCTTCTTGACGCTGTAATTGCTGCCACAAGCCCGGCGGCACCGCCTCCGATGACTGCCACATCATAGGAATTTTTATTTGAATGATTCATAATAAAACCTCAAACTCTAACACATCTATCGCCTATTCTAGCACATTGAAAAGGAACATTCAACTCGAACAGTTTTCGAGGAACTCATATAAATCCGTTTCCGCCTCAAAGAACAGGCCCTCTTCAATCCGGTTTAACAGCGATTCCTCAAGATTTGCTGCGTCAATGCCTGTCTCAAAGAAAACGGTCGTACCATCGCTTCCATAGACGGCAAGTTTTCCTTCCAAAATTTTGATAACAAAGCGGTATGGCTTTTGCACCGCCATGCTTTCCGCAGAATCAATGTGTTCTGTCTGTTCTGCCGCTTCTGTCCCGCTTTGATAACCAAGTTGTTCCGGCACTTCCGGGGGCAGTCCCACCAGAAGAAGCCCATAAAGTGAAATAGCGGCAGATGCTGCCGCAATCCAGATACCTGTCTTTTTTTTCATCGCACTCACACTTCTTTTTTTCGATAAGTATCTGTCTTTTTTCACTCTTTTATACAGGAATTCTGCCTATTACCGCAGAAGATGGAACTACCGCAGAAGATGGAACTTTCTTGCCAGGCGAACAAGCAGTTCTCCCTTCGGGAACCGCAGAATCTCACGCTCGGTTAATCCCTTTAACAGTAAGAGCAGCACCGCATAGGTGATGGCTCCAAGCGGAATCGAAACAAGCGAAATAATAGAGCCGCGCAGACGCACGCTCTCTGCCATTCCTGTCGTGCACATCAGTAACAGTCTTGAAACCAGAAATACGACAACGCCCATTCCTGCCGCTGAAATTGCCGGAACCAGAAATGTCTTTCGGACTTCCTGGCGGTAACCGCTGTATTTTTTTAAGGAATGCAGATTAAAAATACTCATGAAAAGTCCGAAGGAAATATTAGCGCCCACCATTGCATAGATATTTAAGTCGAGTGCAAACATTCCGACAACAAGAATCACAAGCTGAAGCGCTAACGCAAGTGCCGCATTTTTAATCGGCTCCTTCATCCGGTTAATTCCCTGTAAAAGACCATTTGAAAGCGTTGACAGGGAAAAGAAGATGATGGAAAGCGCGCCAAGCTGTACCATGTGGGCAGCAAGTTCAGAGGAATCCCTAAATAACATCTGAAGAATCGGGGATGCAAGAACACTCATGCCGACTGCACACGGGAATGCAATCACCGAAATAAAACGGGTTGCCGTGTTAATCTGTCCGAGTGCCTCCTTGCGCTTTCCGCTCGCATATGCCGCAGTCAGTGCCGGAACACACGATGCTGACAGGGAAGACGCAATGGCAACCGGAACATTGATTAATGTTGTATATTTTCCGGCGTAAATTCCATTCCAGGAATTGTAATCGCTCGCTGCATATCCCTGAAATTCTGCAATGTGTTTATACACGGACATATCAATAAAATTATTGCAGTTGTAAATTGTTGTACTTAATAAAACCGGAACAATCGTCACAATCAGTGTCTTAAAAATTTCGGAATAACTGTCTACATGTGCATTCCGCTCCCGCTTCATCTGTTTTTTAAATACCTTCAGATAAACCGCTAACACGAATGCCGCAAATAAAAGTCCTACAAATGCGCCCACACCGGTTCCAAGCGTTCCACCCATCGCACCATATGCCGCCGCATACTGTTCAGAATTTCCAAGTACCGCACCAATCTTTAAACCGCGGTCAAACAATACGTATGCCGCCCACACGCTCACAATCGCATTTGCAATCTGCTCCAGAATCTGTGAACAGGCACTCGGCATCATCGTTCCAAGTCCCTGGAAAAAACCGCGCAATACGCCAAGGATTGCCACAATAAGAAGAACCGGGACAAGCACACGCACCGCAAAGATACTGTACGGTGTATTCATAATCGTATCTGTGATAAATTCTGCACCAAACAGCAGAATCAACGCAGCAATGGAACCTGTGACTGTACCAAAAATCAGTGCACATTTTAAAATCCGGTATACATTGCGTTTCCTGCCCTGTGCAATATTCGCCGATACCAGCTTTGAAACAGCCAGAGGAAGACTGACAGAAGAAATAATCAGCAGGTTGTTATAAATTTCAAATGCACAGCTATAGAGATCATTTCCAGCGTCTCCAATTATATTTGTAAGTGGAATCCGGTAAATCAGACCGATAATTCGACTGATTAGGGATGCCACAGCAAGAATCGTTCCCTGTACTAAAAATCCGGTTCTGCTCTTTGTTGTATTTTTTGCCATAGGTATTCCTCTATCTCACTCTATCTCAAAATATTCATCTCATTTAAGATGGCTTCCTGTTTCCCCTCCATGCAGGCTGCCTCTTCCGGTGTCATATGGTCATAGCCGAACAGATGCAGCATACTGTGCAGAATCAGAAAAGCAAATTCCCGTTTTTCGCTGTGTCCGTAGCTCTCTGCCTGTTCCTTGACGCGGTCCACGGAAATTACGATATCCCCCAGCATAATTTCCCCGGTATCCGGATTAAAATTGTCATCATAGTCCTCTTCCAGATGGGAAAAATCCCCTGCTTTCTCATAGGAAAGCATCGGAAATGACAAGACATCTGTCGGCGCATCAATCTGACGATACATCCGGTTGATTTCATGGATGCCCTCATTGTCCGTAAGAGTCAGATTTACCTCTGCCTCATAGGGAAAGTCTTCCTTTTCAATGGCAAAAGAAACCACTTCCTCTGCCAGTGCTTCGTAATCAAACGGAAACGATACATCCACTTCTTTTTCAATATTAAGGCTCATTTTTATACCAATGCCTCCTCTTTCACAAGATATTCCCGGATTTTCAAAAACATATTCATGCTGATTCCGGATTTGTCATAAAGTCCTGCCGCAGAATATTCATTTAACGTCTGGTAAATCACCATATCCTGATTCCAGTCGCTGTGCAGGGCTGTTTTTTTGTTTAACACTTCCATTTTTAAAAGAAGCCCATTCACCATATGCACAATCGCGGACTCCACATTGGAGGGAAGCTCGTCCTTCCCGTCATATTCATAAATGATATGTAACACTTCTTCCGGGAAACAGTATTTCTGTGCAATCAAAACGCCGCTCTGTGCAATCGGTTCCCCTTCGATAATTCCAATCCGGTAATAAAAGCCAGCCGCCGCACACAGTTTTTCATCAGCTCCGACAAGTCTGGCACATGCCGCTGCAACTCTTGAAACATTTCGCGCGTGCTCATATTCATGTCTGGAAAAATTCATAAGCTCCATGGCAGCAGGATAAGACTCATCCAGAATATCATTTAAAATGGTCGAAATCTCCTGTTCCCGCGCCCGCAGTAAAATCTGATAGCAGGTAAAGATAAAAAGGACTGCCACTGCCCCCTCGATTCCACCGTACAAAAAGAGTTTTGATTTTATCTCCTGATAGGCAAAATAATAAAAAAGTTCCGGCAAAAGAACAGATACTGCAAACACAATGCCGGCATACCACAATTTGTTTTCCTGCTTCATCATCGCTTCCGCAAGGACGCAGCCGGCAAGCGTTAAAATACAGTATAAAATCAGTTCCTCATTGTTTGCCCCTGCCATCAGACAAAGAATGGCATTTCCGAAAATTCCGGTGTACATTGCAATCTGTACGGAACCGACTGCTGTCATAACAAACGGCAGAAAAATCACCGGCTTTAAAAACTCCGGACAAACGCTTCCTGCCGTTAATACTGCAAATGAAAAAAGATAACCAAACATCAGTTTGTGGTAACTGCACTCCCGGTTTCCTGAAAGACGTCCTAACGCCCGTTCATGCTCTAACAAAAACGCAAACAACGCCAGATAGACCGCATCTAAAATCAGGACTCCAAGCATTTCATCGACCATTTTGCGGTTTTTCCAACTAAGAAACAGACTAAAGGCAACGGTAGCTGCCATGATGAAGCAGAGATTTATAATCCTTCTTGCCACGAAATGTTCCTTCATCCTCTTGGTTTCTCCTGTTTCTTTTTCTTCTGTGTTCTTGCCGTGCGGCTCTCATAATCTTCGTATGCCTTGACAATCTTCTGTACGACCGGATGACGCACAACATCCTGGCTCGTCAGCTCACAGATACCGATTTCTTCGACTTTGCGGAGAACTTTTAATGCGACATCAAGTCCGGACGCCGCTCCCGGCGCCAGATCCTTCTGGGTTGCATCTCCGGTGATGACTGCCTTGGAACCAAAACCGATACGGGTTAAAAACATCTTCATCTGTGCCGGTGTCGTGTTCTGCGCCTCATCAAGAATGATAAATGCATTGTCAAGCGTGCGGCCGCGCATATAGGCAAGCGGTGCAACCTCAATCAGCCCTTTTTCCATGTTCTTCTGGAAACTCTCTGCACCCATAATCTGATAAAGGGCATCGTAAAGCGGCCTTAAATACGGGTCGACCTTGCTCTGTAAATCACCCGGCAGGAAGCCGAGCTTTTCTCCCGCTTCAATCGCAGGTCTTGTCAGAATAATCCTGCCGACCTCTTCGTTTTTGAATGCCGTAATTGCCATTGCCATCGCAAGATAGGTTTTTCCGGTTCCGGCAGGGCCGATTCCAAAGGTAATCATCTTGCTGCGGATTGCATCCACATATGCCTTCTGTCCAAGTGTCTTGGGCTTTACCGGCTTTCCGTTAATCGTGTGGCAGATGCAGTCACGGTCGATTTCTACAATTGCCGATTCTTTCTGTTCTTCTAAGAGCGCAAGCGCATAATTGACATTCTGCTCCGTAATCACATTGCCGCGCTTTGAAAGCTCTAAAAGCTGTAAAAATACGTTGGAAGCGCTCTTGATGCGCCGCTCATCGCCAAGAATTTTCATGCTTTCCCCGCGGACAACCACGGTCACGTTTAACGTGCGTTCTATTTTTTTGATATAAGCGTCAAACTGACCAAATACGTTTGCCATATGGTCGGTTGGAATGTTTAATGATAGTTCAGTCAGACTCATCCGTCAGTTGCCTTTCTTCAAGCGTTATTTCCCGAACCTCGGCAGGATGCTTGGATACGATGGATTGTAACACTGTAATCGTCCCTTTTGCAACATACTTTCGATTCTTTTTTTCTATAATAACATCTTTTCCTATAATTTGAATACCTTTTTCTTCCAATTCTGTAAGATAATTCGTCAGATTTTTCTGCGCAATCGTCTGTATCTCCTCTTTGGTATGCGTTTTTTCGACCGATTCATACTCGTAATACGTCCGCGTCGTAAAATAAATGGGCAGATAAAAATTATCGGTAAAATGAAACTGCGTCGTGTCTGCCAGCTGATTCCATTCTGCAAACTTATTTTTAAAAAAAGGATTGGTGATGACTGCATCCAGGAATCTCAGTTCATAGGTTACCGCCGTATTTCCGGTATAAACCGTATCCACGTAATCCGTCGGAATCACATCCTCATAGGGAAGCACTACCTCCGCGGTAATATCCGCATCTGCCCCCTCATAAAGGTACTCATAAACTTCACCGTCATCGTTTAAAAGCTCGACACAGGCGCTCACCAGGCAGTCCCCCGTCTTTACCTCGCTTCCGACTGCAACAAGCGGTGTTCCGCTTCGCGTAATCATTTCCCGGACAATCCCGTCCGCTTCCGCCGTAATGTCGTATACCGTCTCATCCGTTTCGTCATAGCTTTCTTCCGGCAGCAGGTTTTCCTGAATGTCCACGGTCATTTTGGTTCCGTAAATTTTGATGGAGGTCCAGATGACTTCTCCGTAACGGCTGCGCAGATGTTCTTCTAACTTTGCACAGCTGATGTCCTTTTTCCGGCTTCCGAAAGAGCTTTCTTCCTCTGAGAGAAAATCAAGCACCACCTCTTCCGAAAGGTAAGAATTGCCGTTGACTTCAATATTCCAGATAAATCCGGACAGATAATAAATCAGTCCGCACAGACAGACAAGTCCAACCACAAAAAGCTTCCGTTTCCGATAACGGTAAAGCTCAAACGGAAGTCCTTTTCTTTTTAAAATGTGAATCTTCGTCTTTGTTTTCTTTAGAATCGGTTTTAAACGCCGGAAACCATTTATGCTGATGCAGAATTCATAGCCCTCCTCACAGGGCTTTAAATTCCAGATTAAAATTCCACGGTTTCCGCAGAGATTGAGGAAACGCTCCGGCGCATATCCGGTCAGCCGGACATACACGTACCCTCTTGTATATTTTATCAGAGAAAGCAGCATTGCCTAACTCTCGTACGCAATCGTATCGATAAACCCTGTGATTTTCATTTCCTCACTGGTGTAATAATCAATTGCAAGGTGTGCGCCAGAAATTAAAATCCTGCAATTTTTTGTCTGAATACGGATTTTGGAATCCTCATATTCGAGAATTCCGCGGTAATTGGCAATCACAGCTTCCCGTCTGCCTGTCACCGTGACAATTGCCGCCCCTAACATAAGATCTTTTGGAAACTCCAAGTCTCCAACGAGTTTCTCAGAAAAAGAGACCCCTGATTTCTCGTTTGTCTGATGATGTCTATTCGATATTCCAACATTTTTTTTCATATATCACTATATGAATTTTGTTAAAATTCTATTCATTAAGACAGAATGAATTGTTTTACAACCGGTTCCTTTGCCTTCGGCGCATCTGAAAATTCATATGCCCCTAAAATACGTGCTCTCGCAGCTTCCATTTTTTCCTTATCTCTACCGCAGATTACCGCAAGTGTATCGCCGGTCTCCACACGGTCCCCGTTTTTCTTTTCAAGCAGAATTCCGACTGAAAGGTCAATCACGCTCTCCTTGGTCTCCCTGCCGCCGCCGAGTGTCATGCAGGCAATTCCGATTTCCTCTGCAAGAATCCGGTCTACATAACCGCTTTTTGGTGCTGCTACCGCCATGGTATATGGTGCTTTTTCAAACAGTCCGGTATCGTAAACCGGTGCCGGATCTCCACCCTGTGCCCTTACAAATTCTGCAAATTTTTCTAATGCCTTTCCGTTGTCAATCACTTCCTGCATCAGCTTTTCTGCCTCGCTCTGGCTTTCGGCTCTTCCCGCGAGCTGTAGCATCTGTCCGCCCAGTGCAAACACGACCTCCTTTAAATCTGCCGGTCCCTTGCCGCGCAGCGTGTCGATTGCCTCTATGACCTCTACGGAATTGCCCACCGCAAGACCAAGCGGCTGGTCCATATCGGTAATCACTGCCGCCATCTTCTTTCCTGCCATTGTTCCAATCGATACCATTTCTTTTGCAAGTGCAACAGAATCGTCAAGTGTCTTCATAAACGCGCCGTTTCCGGTCTTGACGTCAAGCACAATCGCATCACTGCCGGATGCAAGTTTTTTGCTCATGATGGAGCTTGCAATCAAAGAAAGCTGGTCCACTGTCGCAGTCACATCGCGCAGCGCATAAAGCTTTTTATCTGCCGGTGCAAGGTTTGCGGTCTGTCCGGCAATCGCAATCCCGATTTCATTGACATTTTTGATAAATGTCTCCTCTGAGATTCCTGTTGTAAACCCTTTAAAGCACTCGAGCTTGTCAATCGTGCCTCCGGTATGTCCAAGCCCTCTGCCGGACATCTTTGCAACCGGCACGCCAAGCGCTGCAACAATCGGGGTTAAAACAAGGGATGTCTTATCGCCCACACCGCCTGTACTATGTTTGTCTACCTTTACGCCATGGATGGCGGACAAATCGAGTACATCGCCGCTGTCCCGCATTGCAAGGGTCAAATCGACAGTTTCCTTTGGGCTCATGCCCTGAAAACAGATTGCCATTGTCATCGCAGACATCTGGTAATCCGGGATACTTCCGTCCGTAAATCCATTAATCATATACCGGATTTCTTCGGTTGAAAGCTCCTGCCCCTTTTTCTTTTTTAAAATTAAATCATACATTCTCATCGTAAACCTCATTTCTACGCACAGCGTCTATGCGTCTTTTGTTTTCCCGGTTACTCACTGACACGGTAGTGTCCGACAATGTCTCCCCAGGTTTCCAATATATCTTCCTCATAATCCCTCTGCCACGGATTTGCATGATGGATAACAAAGGCAATCCCCTTACGGTTTCTCTTATCGGATACTACGCCGATATGTTTTTCAAAAATCACAATATCGCCGCCCTGCCATTCTGCAATATCATTAACATCTGTAGTGAGTGAAATGGCGTTTCTGGCAAAATATACCTTCAAGTTCGCCACTCTGCGAAAATCGATTGCGGGGTCGGCTTCCTCAATCCCCGGATAAGCCTCCGGCGCTGCCAGATAATCTGCCTCCACAAGCTCTTTTAAATCATAGCCCGCCCCAAGCAGTCCAAATGCTACCACATCCGTGCAGACGCCACAGCCGTCATCCGGATAGCCATTTTGGTAATAATTGCTTTTATATTTCGGCTTTGTGCCAATGTAGGTGCGCACATTCTGCAGAATATCGGTCTGGTCATCAATCCCGTCCCCGTCTGCATCCACGCTGCTTGTATAGTGTGGAATGTCAAAGTCAGCATTTGTGTAACTGCGATGTGGAATCACATTTAAGCGGTACAAAAAATAGAACAGACAAAAGATACCGACGCCCGCAGTTAAAACTATAATCAGAGTTTTTACTTTCTGTTTCATAAAGTTCTCCTTTTAGAAATAATCCGAGATATAAGGCACCTGCTGTTCAATGGCATCCTCTAACATATCAATGATTTCGGCACTTGTCTGCAGCCTGCCGATTTTGGCAAGGTAATCCGGTCGTTTATAGCCCATAAGCATGGTAGTCATGGTCTGAATACTGATTTTGTCCGGACAGGGCTCCGCAATACGCTCTACGTTTGCTTTTCCGGTCTTTGAAATGCGAAGCAGAAACGACCCCTGATTGCACTCCATAATCGGGTCGGTCAGTGTAAAGCGCCACTCTCTGTCCGTAATATCCGCCTTAAACGGATAGTCCGCAACAAATGCCGGGAAATCGACAATGCGCCCCATATAGTAAGGCGAAATCACTTCTTTAATGCTCGCATCCTCTAACAGAAACGCCAGCGGTTCATCCGTGTAGGTACTGCCCTCCACCTGATTAATCATCGAAAAATGTGCTGACACAAAGTTCCAGAGACCGGTGCGCGCTTCCTCATTGTTAAAAATCATATCCTTGATATAAAAGACTTCATTTTCAATCCAATAGATAATGTAGCCGTCTGCAATGCCCGCCTCGTTATAATAGATTGCCGCCATAATGTCATCTTTATCCCAGAGCCAGTATTCGTTCCACGCCAGCTCATCCCGCACAATTGCACCGTGCGTATGTGCCGCATATGCCGCATAAGTCTGCTTGAGCTCCTCACTGTCCGGTTTCACGCGCCGCACATCGCCTGCGACCTGACGGTTTTTAGGAAGCTGGTAATCCTTGATGTTATAGGAAATCTTATCGGAGATAAGCTCCCAGCCTTTTCTGCGGTAATAAGGAATCGAGTACGGATACAGATAGCAGATATACTGCCTTTTTTTCTGCATATTTTTGAGTGCCTGCTCCAAAAGCTTGTGCATCAGTCCCATATTGGAGTATTCCGGGTAAGTTCCGACTCCGGTCAGCCCTCCCATAGAATATGTTTTTCCAAAAATCTGTACCTGCATCGGATAAACTGCCACCTGTGAAATCAGGTTATCATTGTCAAACCAGCCAATCACATCTGCCTTTTCCATCGTTGGAAATTTGGCGCGGATAATTTCTTTTTCCTGCCATCCGATGGAATTGAGTTCCTGGTCGGTCACCTGAAATACGTACCGGAGCAGCGCATTGTACTGCTCCATATATTCACTGCCCACAGGACGCATTTTTAAATTTCGTTTATTCATTCTGTCTATCTGTCCTTTCCATACCTGTCCTGCCTTCTAGTATAGCCGATTTGAGGTCTGTTTTAAAGTCCCATTTTGTCCGTTATTTGTGATAAGGCTCACCATTCATAATCCGGTAACTCCGGTAAATCTGCTCTAACAGAACCACGCGCATGAGCTGGTGTGGAAATGTCATTTTGGAAAAGCTTAGTTTCCAGTCACTGCGTTTTAAGATGCGCTCCGACAATCCGAGCGACCCTCCAATTACAAATATAATATGACTGTTGCCGGCAGTTCCAAGCGCTTCTATTTTCTGCGAAAGCTCAACAGAGTCCAGCTGTTTTCCGTCTATCGCAAGCACGCAGAGAACGGCGCCTTCTTTGATATATTTTTCGAGCCGTTCCCCTTCTTTGTCTTTTATCTGGCGCTCGACTGTTTCACTGGCATGATCCGGCGTCTTTTCGTCCGCCACTTCTATGATTTCAAGGTTGCAGTAACGGCTTAACCGCTTCTGGTATTCCGCTACTGCCTCCCTGTAAAATTTTTCTTTTATTTTCCCGACACACAAAATCGTGATTTTCAAATGAATGTTCTCCTTTCGAGGTTTTCCGTATGAATGCTTCGCAGTGCAATTATACCATATCTCCTCTTGCACTTGTGCAAAAAATCGCCTATAATCTATTTAAAAAGTAAACGAGGTATCTGATATGTGGTGTCCACAATGTAAAACCGAATACACAGACGATATTTACGAATGTCCGGTCTGTAAAACCGCACTGGTGGAAGCGGACAGTTCTCCCTCCCATGCCTATGTATCAAAACGTGCAAAAGCAGAGGATTTGAAGTCCACCGCATACACATTTACCGTGGTGAGCGTGATTGGTTTCGTGGTCTTACTGCTGTTTTTGCTCGGTGTTCTTCCGATTGCGGTTGCAGATTATATGAAGGTTCTGATTTCTGTTGTAATGGGAATCATGCTTCTTATTTTTCTCATTATCGGCATCCGCTCTTTTCGCGAATTAAAACCGTTATACCGGGCGGCCGATACGGAGGATGCACTCCTTGCAGAGGTAACAGCATGGTTTAAGGATACCTATTTTCCATCCGATATCGACCATGATCTTTGCGGCAGCGATGTTGCGCAGTTATACTTTAAGCGTTACGCCATCATGCAGCGCCTTATCCATGAAAAATACCCGGATTTGGAAGAGACATTTGCCGACCATATCATTGAAACCCTTTATGGGGAATTGTTTCCGGATACTGCATCCGAAGACGAGATTTGTTAGGAATGATAATTCATCATAGAAAGCAAGAGGTAAACGTACAATGAAATTACTGGAAGAAAAAATTCTTACAGAGGGAAAAGCAGTCAACAGAGATATTTTAAAAGTGGATGGATTTATTAACCATCAGGTTGATCCTCATCTGATGCAGCAGATTGGAGAAGAATTTGCAAAACACTTTGCAGGACAGGGCATCACAAAGGTAGCTACTATTGAGAGTTCCGGAATTGCTCCGGCACTTATGACTGCCTGTGCCATGAATGTTCCGATGATTATTTTAAAAAAACAGCCGTCAAAGGTTTTAAATGATGACCTCTATCAGACCGTTGTCACTTCTTTTACCAAGGGAACCAGCTATGAACTTACACTTTCCGGAAAATTTATCTCCGAAAACGACCATGTTCTGATTATTGATGACTTCCTTGCCAACGGGGAAGCTGCTACCGGTGCTATCCGTCTTTTGCGCAAGGCGCATGCAACAATTGCAGGTGTCGGAATTCTGATTGAGAAGTCTTTCCAGCCTGGACGCGAGAAATTACAGGAACAGGGAATTGATGTTTACTCCCTTGCCCGCATTAAAAATCTTGACACCGACCTTATCGAATTTGTAGAGGAATAATCTTACAACTAAAAAATGCGTTTATTCAAAAAGCTGCCTGGCAAATCACCAGACAGCTTTTTTCAATTACATTTCCTCTTCTACCGGTCCCTCTACCGGTTCCATTTTCTCTGTCGCTGTACTACAGTTATAAACAGCACGGAAAATATTACTCGTAAGTCCTGTATTATCATCAATCACGATTACCGAAAGTGTGTTCTCCCCCTCCGGAATCACAAGCGGTTCCTGATAGCGTGCCGACTGTGCAGTCGGGTCCGTTCCATCCCAGGTATAATAAACAGAGCATCCTGTCTGTGCAAAAATCGAAATCACCGTCTCGGTGTTCACGATGCCCCCCCCTGGAGTGACAATCGGGTCTCTAGGAGAAACCAGTTTTATCACATAGTGATTTTCGGATACATCACTGCAGATTCCCTTGTCATTGACACACACGGCACGCACGGTATACTCGCCCTCCGCTGTAAGCGGAATCCCAATTTCCGGGTCATAAAGCATTCCATCCGCTGCATCCGGTGTGCTTTCATCTAATGTATAATAAATCATATCTCCCGCTAAAGAATCCAGATTTACGGTAATATATCTTCCGTACGTATCGCTGATTGGAGAAATGACAGGCGCATCTGTATGATAAGGTGCGAACAATGCTTCTATCTCCTCATTTGGTGCATAAGAAGCCAGTTCAAGAATACTGTCATAATCACTGTTTCTCTCATACAGCTCAATCAGTTTTTCATATGCTTCCTTTTGGGAACGGTCTAACTGTACGGTCTCAAGGTATAAAACCATTGCCGTATCATAATCCTCCTGTTCCATATAAATCTCTGCCATTTCCATACGTGCGCTGACATCCTCCGGCATCAGAGTCAGCGCTGTATTATAGTATTTGAGCGCCTGTGTCTGCTTCCCGGATGCCTTTGCCTGCTCTGCCATCTGCATCTGATATTCATAAGAATTGGAATTCTGAACATCTGTATAGATTTTAAATACCATGCAGACAATCAAAACAATCCCTGCGATACAGCCAAACAAAATCCCAAGCATTTTCCTTAATGGCATCTTCTGTGATTCTTTCGATGAATTTACGTTTTCCTGATCCGGTGCGTTTTTCTCTTCTTTTGCTCCATTCTTTAACAGTGCGTTTAAATATTCATCCTCTAATATTTCATCTCCGGTGACAAACTGTACCTCATGTCCACATTTGCTGCAATAAAGACATCCCTCTGGAATCTCGCTGCCACATTTTTTGCATCTCATATGAAAGATTCCCCTCTAATCCAAATCCATTGACTCTACACAATTGTTCATCAACATTGCAATTGTCATAGGTCCAACGCCTCCCGGTACAGGAGTGATAGCAGAGGTATGTTCCGCCACTTCATCAAATTTCACATCTCCGCAGAGCTTGCCGTTTTCGTTGCGGTGAATTCCAACATCAATGACAACGGCACCCTCTTTGATATAGTCTGCCGTAATAAACTGTGGTTTCCCGATTGCAACGATTAAAATATCCGCCTGTCTGCAAAGCTCTTTCAGATTTTGTGTCTTAGAGTGCGCAATGGTGACAGTTGCATTTTCACGAAGCATCAAAAGCGCCATCGGTTTTCCGACAATATTGCTTCTTCCGATTACCACACAGTTTTTTCCGGCAATTTCAATGCCGGAACGCTTTAACAACTGGATAATGCCCGCAGGTGTACAGGAGACAAATCCGCGTTCACCAATCACTAATTTCCCAACGTTTTCCGGATGGAATCCATCCACGTCCTTTTTCGGAGAAATAGCTCCAATCACACGGTCTTCATTAATATGCCCCGGAAGCGGAAGCTGAACAAGGATTCCATTTACCGTATCATCTTTATTCAGCTTCTCTATCAGGGCAAGAAGTTCCTCCTCTGTTGTCTCTTCCGGAAGTTCATAGGAAAGAGAACGGATTCCGATATAGGTACATGCTTTCTTTTTGTTATTGACATACACCGAAGAAGCAGGGTCATTTCCCACCTGAATCACTGCAAGTGCTGCTTCCCGTCCTTCTTTCCGGTATTCCTCTACCTTCGTCTTTAATTCATCTTTGATTTCCTGTGAAATACGTTTTCCGTCAATAATCTGCACCTTTTCTACCTCCATCCCAGTTTTGACTGTTAGTATAAGCCTGTGATAACACCCTCATCATTTACATCAATTCCATATGCCGCCGGTGCTTTGGAAAGTCCTGGCATTGTCATGATGGCACCTGTTACGGCAACCACAAATTCTGCGCCCGCAGACAGATATACTTCTCTTACATTCACAGTAAATCCGGTCGGTCTTCCGAGTTTCTTTGCATCGTCTGACAGGGAATACTGCGTTTTTGCCATACATACCGGAAAATCTGACATTCCCATTTCTGCAATTCGCTTTAATTCGCGTTTTGCCGCCGGCGCATAGGTCACACCGTCTGCTCCGTAAATTTCTTTTGCAATGGTTTCAATCTTTTCTTCCAGTGACAATTCATCTTCATAAAGCGGTTTGAAATGGCTTTCTTTCGTCTCGATTGTCTCTAAGATTTTTTCGGCAAGTGCAATACCGCCTTCTCCGCCTTTTTCCCATACTTCAGAAAGTGCAAATTCACAGCCGCGCTCCCTGCAGAACTGCTCTACGTAATCGGTTTCTGCCTTCGTGTCTGTCACAAAAGAGTTTAAGGTTACCACAACCGGAACATGGTATTTCTGTAAATTCTCAATGTGCTTTTCAAGATTGGCAATGCCCTTTTTGAGTGCTTCAAGATTCTCCTCACCAAGATTTGCCTTTTCTACACCACCATTATATTTGAGTGCACGCACGGTTGCTACTAACACAACGGCGTCCGGTTTTAATCCTGCTTTGCGGCACTTGATATCAAAAAACTTCTCTGCTCCAAGGTCTGCACCGAATCCTGCTTCTGTAATCACGTAATCTGCAAGTTTTAATGCTGTCCTTGTGGCACGGACACTGTTACATCCATGTGCAATATTGGCAAATGGTCCGCCATGTACAATTGCAGGTGTATGCTCTAACGTCTGAATCATGTTCGGTTTTAAGGCATCTTTTAACAGCGCTGCCATTGCACCAGTTGCCTTTAAGTCATTTGCTGTCACAGGTTTTCCGTCAAAACTGTATGCAGCAATAATATTTCCAAGTCTGCGTTTTAAATCGTGCATATCGTCTGCCAGACAAAGAATTGCCATGATTTCAGAGGCTACCGTAATGACAAAGTGATCTTCCCGTACCATGCCGTCCGCCTTGCTTCCAAGACCTACCACGATATTACGTAAAACACGGTCATTCATATCCATACAACGCTTCCATACCACCTGTCTCGGATCAATTCCAAGCTCATTTCCCTGCTGGATATGGTTATCAAGCAGTGCAGCAAGCAGATTATTTGCAGAGGTAATGGCATGAAAATCTCCGGTAAAATGAAGGTTTAAATCCTCCATCGGCACTACCTGTGCATAGCCGCCGCCGGAGGCACCACCCTTGATACCAAAGCACGGTCCAAGTGACGGCTCACGCAATGCAATCACTGCTTTTTTACCAAGACGTCCAAATGCCTGTCCAAGTCCTACACTTGTAGTGGTTTTTCCCTCTCCTGCCGGAGTCGGATTGATTGCCGTTACAAGAATCAGCTTTCCATCCGGTCTGTCCTTTACCCGGTTAATGAGTTCATCGGAAATCTTTGCCTTATACTTTCCGTAAAGTTCAAGGTCATCCTCCGTCATACCAAGTTGTGCTGCAACTTCCTTAATTGGAATCATCTTTGCCTCCTGGGCAATTTCAATGTCGCTTTTCATAGTGTTTCCTCCTCATATTGTTCAAATTGTTCTTCAGACATTAACACTCTTCTCGGTTTGGTTCCTTCTTCCGGTCCCACGATTCCAGCCTCCTCAAGCTGGTCCATGATACGCGCCGCACGGTTGAATCCAACCTTGAAATAACGCTGTAACATTCCGATAGAGCCTTTTTCTTTATCAATTAATAGTCTCGCCGCATCTGCAAAATACGGGTCCCTGCCGTCTGAATTCGAGTCTGAGTCAATGCTCACCGTGGTATTGCCGGACGCTTCCAATGAATTCATTTTTTCAGCGACCGCAGAATTATACGTACCAGTTCCATTATGCTCCTTGATAAAGTCTACTACATCCGAAACCTCCTTGTCCGATACAAATGCCCCCTGCACACGAAGTGGTTTCGGAATCCCCTGTGGGTTAAAGAGCATATCGCCCTTGCCAAGTAATTTCTCGGCACCATTCATATCAAGAATGGTTCTCGAATCGATACCGGATGTCACCGCAAACGCAATACGGCTTGGCATATTCGCCTTAATCAGTCCTGTAATGACATTTACGGAAGGACGCTGTGTTGCAATAATCAAGTGGATTCCTGCTGCACGTGCAAGCTGTGCCAGACGACAGATGGACTCCTCCACCTCTCCGGAAGCGACCATCATAAGGTCCGCCAACTCGTCAACGATTACCACAATCTGTGGCATTTTCTCCGGTTTCGGGTCTCCTTCCACATCCGGAAGGCTTTCCACTTTAGCGTTGTATCCCTTGACATCGCGCACATGTGCTTCCGCGAATTTATTATAGCGGTCTGTCATTTCCGCAACTGCCCACTGTAATGCACCGGATGCCTTTTTCGGGTCAGTCACAACCGGAATCAAAAGGTGCGGAATCCCGTTATAAACGCTGAGCTCTACCACCTTCGGGTCTATCATGATAAGTTTTACATCCTTTGGATCTGCTTTGTATAAAATACTCATAATAATGGTATTGATGCAGACCGATTTACCGGAACCGGTCGCTCCTGCAATCAGAAGGTGTGGCATCTTCGCAATGTCTGCAACCACAACTTTTCCTGCAATATCCCGTCCCACACTGAACGAAATCTTAGATGGATGTGTCTGAAATTCTTCCGACTCAACTAATTCCCGGAATGATACCATAACATTCTCTTTGTTCGGAACCTCAATTCCAATCGCAGCTTTTCCCGGAATCGGTGCCTCGATTCGGATATCCGCCGCCGCAAGATTTAATTTGATATCATCCGCCAAATTTACGATTTTGCTGACCTTTACCCCCATCTCCGGCTGCAGCTCATAACGTGTCACCGCCGGTCCGCAGCTTACATTTGTAATTGTTACATTGACACCAAAATTTTTAAGTGTCTGCTGTAACTTATTGGCAGTTTCCTGAAGATGTGCTTTGGAATCTCCCGCTTTCTTCGGTGGCTGGGAAAGAAGGGATACCGGAGGAAACTCATACGGTTTTACCGGCTCTGCCTCCTCAGACAGTGCTTCATCATAAATAATTTCTTCCTCATCATCCTCTGCTTCCGTCATTTGCCGTGCAGGAGACGCAGTCTCCTGTGGTGAAACGTCCGTTTCCTCATAATCCGCATCCGGCTCTTTGTAAACCGGTTCTTCATAAGCCGGTTCTTCGTAAACAGTTTCTTCCTCGTAGACTGCCGGCTCTTCGTACGCCACAGGCTCTTCATATGGCAATTCCGGCTCATAGGACGCTGCTGCCTCTCTGTAAGGAGCCGGTTCCTCATATGTACCCTGCAATGGTATTTCTTCTGTTTCCTCAGCAAAAACCGGAAGGACCGCATCTTTCGGCTGCGGCGCACCTGATGTAAGTTCCACTTTCTTTTCTTCTTTTACTTCCGGCATATCCAGATAGTTTTCAATCTGAATTTCATTAATCTCATCAGAGCCAGTCCTTGCCTGTCCGGACGGTCTGATTGCCGTATCAATCGCAACCCCGGTAACTTTCTGCTCTGCTCTGCGGAGTCTTTTATCCTCTTTGCGCATCTGTGCGCGCTCACGATGTTTTTCGTTGCTCTGTCTCGCGGACTCATAAACTTTCTTTCCGCCCTTTTCCATGCCTTTAAAAATAGAACGCTCTGTAATTAAGACAAGGGAAATCAAAAGCATTATGACATCAATCACATAAGAACCAACCCTTCCGAATGCCGTGCAGTTAAAGTGGCACAAAAGTCCTCCGAAAAATCCTCCGCCCGCTTTCGTCTCAAAGCTGTTTTTGTATGCCTCTGACGCTGTCCGGACACCATTTCCTGTTGTCAGCAGTTCTAAAAACATACACAGAAAAACAACCAAAAGACAGACCGCTACCACTTTGATAGCTGCGATAGTATTTCCTTTATTGGAAACTGCGAAAAATGTACTTACTAATAAAACAATTGGGAAAATATATGCAATTAAACCAAAAATTCCAAAGAAGAACCTGCTGACTGCATTCCCAATGGTTCCTCCGATGCCAAAATTGCTGATAAACAGGAGAATGGATATTGCCACCACTATCCAGAGTGCAATCTCTTGGGTATACATTTCCGATGCTTCCTGCTTTTTTCTGTTGTTTGTGCTTCCCTTCCGCGAAGAAGATGCCTTCTTTGGAGAGCCTGTCTTTCTTGAAGAAGATGTCTTCTTTGCGGATGTCTTTTTTGCAGGAGAGCTGTTCTTTCTTCCTGTTGATGCCAATGTGCTACCTCCAAAAACTACAATTCTTTATGACACATAAAAATATCCTGCCACAGAAATAATTCCAACAACCAGGCAGTAAATGGAAAAGATTGTGAATTTCTTTTTCCGTACAATCACAAGCATGGTTTTGATGCAGATATATCCTACCACTGCCGCTACCACCATACCGATGATATAATAACAGATTTCCGTTCCCGTCACATGCATTCCGCCAAAATCTTTCAGTTCAAGGACAAGACTTCCAAGGATTGCCGGAATCGACATGATAAAGGAATATTTGACTGCAAACTTGCGGTTAAATCCGCTGAGCAGACAGGCGGTAATCGTCGTTCCGGAACGGGAAAGTCCCGGGAGTGTTGCAACGCCCTGTGCAATTCCGATTGCAAACGCATTCGTATATGTAACCTGCCTTGGGAGCTTTTCTCCCTGTGGCAGACGGTCTGCGATAAATAGCAGAATTGCCGTAATAATCAGGCAGATGCCCGGTACAATCAAAATCTCGGATGCAAGTTCTACCGCATCTTTTCCAAAAACACCGATAATTCCGGTCGGAATCGTCGATACGATGACTAACATGACAAACTTGCGGTAACTTGAATTTACGACTCTGCGGTACGCCTGTTTGTCTTCTCTTGAAAGATTCTTAAAAAAGATGCCGACATTCACAAATGCGTCCCGTATCAGACATACACCCTCCACAATCATTTTGGCAAGGTCCTTGTAGTAAACCACGCAGATTGCCACAAGTGTGCCTACATGAAGCAGTACATCGTAAAGCAGCCCCGTATCCGTATTTACATTGAAAAGTATCTTAAAAAGCGCCAGATGTCCTGAACTGCTGACTGGCAAAAATTCGGTCAGTCCCTGAATAATTCCCATAAATATTGCTTGTAATAATGACATAGCAGCCTCCTTCTTCTGTTTTAACCGCACCCAAAATAGTTTTTTCTATTTTTGCATACATTGTTAATTTTACCATATTTAGGTCAGATTGTCATTAAAAACTTCCTTTTTCCCAATCAGTTCATGCAGCTTGCAAAAAGCCGCGTCAATGCCCCCCACTTCGTTAATCAGATGTTCTTCCACTGCATCGCTTCCCACCAGAATCGTCCCCAAATCCTTCGTGAGCATCCCGGTATTCATCATCAGTTTCTCAAGGCGCTCTTTCTTTGCTCCGGAATGGGTGCTGATAAAATTTAAAATCCGATCCTGCATCTGCTTAAAGTAATCATAGGTTGGCTGTGCACCGATTACCATTCCGTTCATGCGCACCGGATGAATCACCATCGTCCCGGACGGCACAATAAACGAATAGTCCGTTGACACAGCAAGCGGAACACCGATGGAATGGCTGCCGCCAAGAACCAACGACACGGTCGGCTTGCTTAAAGAAGCCACCATCTCTGCAATCGCAAGCCCGCTCTCCACGTCACCGCCAACCGTATTTAATAACAGCAGTACCCCCTCAATATTCTGATTGTCTTCAATTTCTGCAAGCCTTGGCAGCACATGCTCGTATTTTGTGGTTTTCGTGGACGCCGGAAGGCAGTCATGCCCCTCAATCTCCCCAATAATCGTAAGCATATAAATCCGGTGATTATTTTTGTTTTCTTTTAATTCCAGTTGTCCAAACTCTTTGATATCCTCATTCTTTTTCTGCTGATTTTCTGCCATATAAGAACCCTCACTTTTCTTTAATAAAAAACAGGGAGCTTAAGGTAAGCACCCTGTTTTACTATTTACATTCTGTGATGGTTCTATACATCCTAGCAGCATCCCATCAGATAATTGTATAAGCCTTCATAGCGGAATTTCGAGCTGTTCCACGAAAAATCGTTTGCCATTCCGCGGTCAATCATCTGGTTCCACTGTTTCTTGCGGTCAAAGAAAATATGTTTGGAGTAGTTGATAATTCCAAGCATTTCCTCACCATTATAGTTGGTAAATGAAAAACCGTCTCCGGTATTCTCGTACTCATTATACGGTTTTACCGTGTCTTTGAGTCCACCGGTCTCACGGACAATCGGAACCGTTCCGTAGCGGAATGAAATAAGCTGTGTCAGTCCGCACGGTTCAAACCGGGACGGCATCAAAAATGCGTCTGCTGCCGCGTATAATTTGTGTGCAAGGTCATCCGAATAACAGATGTTTGCAGATACTCTGTCACCATACTTCCATGCATAATGACGGAACATATTTTCATACTGTGAATCTCCTGTTCCGATGACCACAAGCTGTGTGTAATCATCCACAATGCGGTCAATCACATAATTAATCAGGTCCAGACCTTTCTGGTCGGTCAGTCTTGAAATCAGACCAATCATGTATTTCTTCTTGTCTACGGTCAGACCAAGATCTTCCTGAAGCTTCGTCTTATTCATCCACTTCTTCTTGCGGAAATTCTCCGCATTGTAATTGACATAGATTTTGGAATCCGTATCCGGGTTATAGGCACCGTAATCGATTCCGTTGACGATTCCCTGCATATCCATATGTCTTGCATAAAGCAGTCCGTCCAATCCTTCGCCGTAGTATTCGGTCTGAATCTCATTTGCATAAGAATCGCTTACAGTTGTAATGTAATCTGCATAAACCAGACCACCCTTTAACATATTGGCGTCCTTTTTAAATTCCAGCTTGTCCGAAGTAAACAGACTAGACGGGAATCCGGTCAGCCCCTGCATGGTTTTTACATCCCAGACGCCCTGAAATTTCAGGTTGTGAATCGTCATAATTGATTTGATTCCCCAATAGAAAGAATCTGCCTGAAATTCATTTTTCAGATAAACCGGAATTAATCCGGTCTCCCAGTCATGGCAATGGATGATATCCGGGCGGAAACCAATCGGTTTTAACATGGATAAAACTGCCTTGTCAAAAAAGCAGAATTTTTCAATATCGTAGCGGATATCCCCGTAAGGTGCTGCCCCGGTAAAATATTCCTGATTGTCAATAAAATAATAGGTGATGCCGTCCTGCTCATATTTGAGGATGCCAACGTATTTGTCCTGTATGTAATTACCGGCACTCATGTAAAAATGTGTCACATAGGTAAACTGGCTGCGGAAGCGCTCCGGGATGCAGCTGTAATTTGGAATGACAACCCGAATATCCCAGTCATTTTTGTCAAACTCCTTCGGCAGTGCTCCGCATACGTCTGCAAGCCCGCCTGTTTTGATAAACGGCACACACTCTGATGCTGCAAAAAGAATTTTTTTCATTGTCTACCTCCCATATAAATAAGCCTGCTGTTAAATCTGCTCTAATGCCTGTGCAAGATCTGCAATGATATCATCCACATTTTCAATTCCCACCGACAGACGAATCAAATCCGGTGCCACACCAGCTTCTTTGAGCTGTTCTTCTGTCATCTGGCGGTGTGTATGACTTGCCGGGTGAAGAACACAGGTACGGGCATCTGCAACATGTGTCACAATTGCGGCAAGTTTTAAGGAATCCATAAATTTCACTGCGGTTGCACGGTCACCTTTCAGACCAAATGACATGACGCCGCAGATTCCATTTGGCATATATTTTTCTGCAAGTGCATGGTATGGATTATCCGGAAGTCCGGCATAATTGACCCATGCCACCTTCTCCTGCGCATTTAAAAATTCTGCAACCTTCTGTGCATTTGAACAGTGACGTTCTACCCGAAGATGCAGGGACTCCAGTCCGACGTTTAAAAGGAACGAGTTTAACGGCGAAGGAACAGAACCCAAATCGCGCATCAGCTGCGATGTTGCC
Source organism: uncultured Roseburia sp. (assembly GCA_958420225.1). Taxonomy (GTDB): domain Bacteria; phylum Bacillota; class Clostridia; order Lachnospirales; family Lachnospiraceae; genus Roseburia. The sequence goes on from CATZIT010000001.1 coordinate 330,781, forward strand.
TTTGTGATATAAGCTGCCTTTCCAAAACGTTTGGTATAGATAATTCCGTGATAGGATTCATCCGGTGTCGTAAGCCCCGGGAATTTCTCTGCATGCGCTTCCCAGTCAAAATTGCCGGAATCAATGATTGCACCACCCACTGCCATCGCATGACCATCCATATATTTGGTTGTGGAGTGGGTCACGATATCCGCGCCCCATTCAAACGGTCTGCAATTAATCGGTGTTGCGAAGGTATTGTCCACGATTAACGGAACGCCGTGCTCATGGGCAAGTTTTGCAAATTTTTCAATGTCTAAAATTACAATGGACGGATTGGAAATCGTCTCCGCAAAGACCGCCTTCGTATTCGGCTTAAATGCCTTGCACAGTTCCTCGTAGGATGCGTCCGGGTCTACGAACGTACATTCCACGCCCTGTTTTTTCATCGTTGTGCCAAACAGATTAAAGCTGCCCCCATAAATGGAATTGGAGCTTACAATATGGTCTCCCGCCTCACAGATGTTAAACAGTGCATAATAGTTTGCAGCCTGTCCGGAGGAGGTAAGCATGCCTGCCACGCCGCCCTCAAGTTCGGTGATTTTTCTTGCAACTGCATCATTTGTTGGATTCTGCAATCTGGTATAAAAATATCCATCTGCTTCAAGGTCAAACAGCTTTCCCATCTGGTCACTGTCGTCATATTTAAACGTGGTGCTCTGATAAATCGGAAGCACCCTCGGTTCCCCTGCCTTCGGCGTCCATCCGGCCTGTACACATTTTGTCTCAATCCTGTAATTGTCTGCCATAGTTTCTACCCTTTCTCCTGATTGTCCAATTTACTACTTCCATGATATAACATTTCCCCACAGATTACCACCTAAATTTAAAAAAACTCCGGCAGAAATCTGCCGGAGCGTTTACCGTCATGACATTCTTTCATGACATCTTCTTTTACTCATCCCAGTTATGGTATACTTCCTGAACATCGTCATCCTCATCCAAAAGATCAAGAATACGATTAATGTTTGTCAAATCTTCTTCTGCGGTCAGTTCCACATAATTCTGTGGAATCATGGTAACCTCTGCCTCTGCCATCGGAACCTTTGCTTCCTCAAGTGTGCTTCTGACTGCCTCAAAATCATCCGGAGCAGTCAATACTTCAAAGCTGTCCTCTTCTTCGGAGAAATCTTCTGCACCTGCATCAAGAGCTGTCATCATCAGGTCATCTGCATCCATGTCGCAGTCTTCCTTTGCAATGATAATCTGTCCCTTCTCATCGAACATATAAGATACACAACCCTGTGTTCCAATGCTGCCGTGTCCCTTTGTGAATGCATTTCGCACGTTTGCTGCGGTACGGTTCTTGTTATCTGTTAAACATTTCACAATAATAGCGGTTCCGCTTGGACCGTAACCTTCGTAGGTGCAGTATTCGTAATTGACATTGCCGCCTTCTCCTGCAGCTTTCTTGATTCCACGTTCAATGGTATCGTTTGGCATATTGTTTGCCTTTGCTTTTGCAACAACCTGTGCAAGTTTAAAGTTATTTGCCGGGTCCGGACCGCCCTCTTTTACTGCAACTGCAATCTCTCGACCGATAATCGTAAAGATTTTTCCCTTTGCAGCATCGTTCTTCTCTTTCTTATGCTTGATATTCGCGAATTTTGAATGTCCTGACATTTTTTTATCCTCTTTTCAATTATGTATTTCGTGGTATTTGTATTTCGCTGTCAGAAAAACAGCGGAAATATTATACCACAGTTTCATTGTCTCTGCAAGATGTTTCCTGCTCGTCCGTTGGTCCGGCGGATAATTTCGATACATGGACAGAAGAAATCATGCGGTTTTTCACCGAAAGGATTTCAAATAAATATCCATTCGCTGTCGTCGAAAACACTTCATTGTCACTTGGAATCTTATCAATGAGCGAAATCAGAAAACCGCTTAACGTATCAAAGTCATCGTCCTCATCTTCGCCAAATTCCATCCCAAGTTCTTCCACGACCTCACTGAATTCTGCCATACCGTTCATCAGATACCCTCCATCCGGAAGTTTCTGAATCATCTGTTCTTCCTCATCGTGTTCATCCTCGATATTTCCGACAATCTCTTCGAGAATGTCCTCAAGCGCAACAATTCCGGACGTCTGTCCGTATTCGTCGACAACGATTACCATATGACTCTTTGCGTTCTGCATCATCGAAAAAAGTGTATTGATATTGCGCGTCTCCGGAATAAACTCGACATCACGAATCAACCCTTCAATTTCTTTTACCGGACGCTCCATCAAGGACGGCTCCTGGCAGAAATCAAGCACTTCTTTAATGTGCAAAAGACCAATGATATTGTCGATGTCGTCTAGGTACACCGGATATCTGGAATAATTATTTTCTTTTAAGAATAACAGAGTCTCCCGGAATGTAAGATTTCCGTCAAGCGCTACCACATTCTTGCGGTGGGTCATTATATCCTGGGCTTCCTTGTCGCCGAACTCGAAAATATTATGAATCATTTCCGCTTCACTGGCTAACAGCATTCCCTGCTCGTGACCTTCATTGACCATGGAGATAATCTCTTCCTCTGTCACATCGTCGGTTCCGCTTAGCGGGTCAACTCCGAGAATCCTTGACAGCAGGTTTGAGAGCGCATCCATTGCAAATATCAGCGGGAAGAAAAAAATCTCCACACCGCGCACGACTGCCACAAGGCGAAGCGCCCAGACATCCGGCTTGCGGGATGCAACCTTCTCCGGCGTATAAATTCCAAACACAAGTACCAAAATAATCAACACGGCAAATATCAGGATATCCGCCGGCAGGCGGACAACCCATCTGCTGTTGTCCGGAAGAAAGAGATTCTCCCACAGGGGAACCTCTAAAAATCCAATCAGCATATGTATGGTCAGCATCACAAGCTGGCACACATGGGTATATCGCTCGGATTTGTCCATATACCCCATCAAAAGCTTTGCCTTACGGTTTCCTTCTTTTTCCTGTTTTTCTATCTGTGCCTCTCCGAGATTCTGCATTGCAGCAATGAATCCAAAGATGACAGCATCCAACAGAACCAAAATCACAAAAATGAGAGTCCCGGTCATGGGACTGACACCATCGTCCATCGTACAGCTCCTTTTCCATCAGTATAAACATCTGAAATCATATCATTTAAAACGAATTTCGTCAAGCCGGGTTATGTATACAGTTCCAGGCTGACCTCAAGTGCTTTGTCAATTTTTACCAGAATCTGTGAATCCAGATGGCAGACCTTATCTTTGAGTCTTTTTTTATCAATCGTGCGAAGCTGTTCTAACAAAACAACCGAATCCTTCATGAGATCATATTTTCTGCTGTCAAGTTCTACGTGTGTCGGCAGTTTTGCCTTGTTCATCTGAGATGTAATTGCCGCACAGATGACGGTTGGACTGTGACGGTTTCCAACATCGTTCTGGATAATCAAAACCGGACGCACGCCTCCCTGCTCTGAGCCGATTACAGGTCTTAAATCTGCGTAAAAGATATCACCACGTCGAATCACCATATACTTTCCACTCCATTTTCTTATTCGATGCAGATAGTATTGCCAATTTTACCGGGTGTATTCCAAATTTTTATTCTGAAAAATGGTCCTTTCTCGCAATGATTTTTCCGTTACGGCGGAAGACACGCGGGATTCGTTTTCCGAGATTGCAGACAAATTCATAATTGAATCTGCCGGAAAGCTCGCCCACTTCTTCCATCGTAATTGTCTCTTCTCCGGCGGAGCCGATTAAAATCACCTCATCCCCCATCTTTACCTCCGGAATATCGGTGACATCCACCATGAACTGATCCATGCAGACCCTGCCGCAGATTGGCGCACGTTTTCCGTGAATCAGCACCGCACCTTTATTGGAAAGTCCCCTTGCATAGCCGTCCGCATACCCCACCGGAATGGTTGCGATGCGCGAAGGGCGTTTCGTCACATAGGTTCCGCCATAGCTGATGGCTCTGCCAGCCTCTAAGTCCTTCACATATGCGACATGTGTAATCAGCGATAATGCCGGCTTCAAATCAATGATATCACGGCGCACTTCCTCTGACGGCCACAAACCGTAAAGCGTAATTCCGGCACGCACCATATCCATATTTGCCTCTTTTAATTCCACAATTCCGGCGCTGTTTGAGCAGTGCTTGATTGGAATCTCGATTCCTCTCTCCTCAAGCATGGAAATCATTTTTTCAAAAAGTGCAAGCTGTTCTTCTGCGGAAGTCTTATCCGCTTCATCCGCCCTGGCAAAATGGGTAAAGATACCCTCTACCATAATATGCGGCAGTCTTGCAATCTGCGCCATCTCATCTGCCGCTTCCTCCGTCACCTGATAACCGATACGGCTCATTCCGGTGTCGACTGCGAAGTGAATCGGGCAGTCCACGCCCATCTCTCCCGCTGCCTGTGACAACTCCTGTGCCATTTCTCTGGTAAATACAGTCGGTCTCATATCCGCAGCAATCAGTTCGTCATACTGGTCCGGAAACGCATATCCCAAAATCAGAATCGGCTTTTTGATGCCGTGATTTCTGAGAATCAGCCCTTCTTCGACCGTTGCAACCGCATAGCCTGCAAGGTAATCTAAGTGCTCGATACATTCGGCAACCTCTGCCGCACCGTGTCCATAACCGTCCGCCTTGATGACCGCCATAATTTTAGTATTTTCTGAAATATTTTGATGCATTGAGTTCATATTATATAAAATTGCATCCAGATTAATCACTGCACGCACTCTGGTATATCGATTCATTTTTTTAACCCTCTTTTTCTAATAATCCTGCAAATAATTCCCGCATTCCGTCAATCAGATCTGACGCCATAAGCCCATAGCTTCCGGTATGTTCTGCTGCGATATCCCCCGCTCTTCCGTGAAGAAAAACACCAAGCGGTGCTGCAGTATCCGCAGATAATCCCTGTGCCATGAGTCCCGCAATGATTCCGCCAAGCACATCTCCGCTTCCGGCAGTCGCCATCCCGTTGTTCCCGGACAGATTGAGAAGCGTCCCCTTCTGTGGAAGTGCCGTAACGGTATGCGCATCTTTTAAAACACAGATTCCACCATACTTCTGGGCAAACTCCGCCGCCGTCTCTACAAGTGTCTTTTGTATCTCAGACACGCTTTTTCCGGTCAGACGGCTCATCTCACCTAAATGCGGCGTCACCATCCACGGTGTATGCAATTTCTGTAGAATATCTGTATCCTTAGAAATCAGATTGAGCGCATCGGCATCCAATACGACCGGAACCGCCCCGTCTTTTAAGACATGATGTACGAGCTTTTCTGCAGCCTTGTCTGTCCCGATTCCCGGACCGCAGAGAATCACATCTGCCCATGCCAGTTTTTCTTCCAGCACTTTTTTTAGCGTTTTCTCATTGTAGGTAGCAAGAATTGCTTCCGGCAGAGCCGTCTGGATGACAATGCGGTTCTCTTCCGGTGTCAGAATACAGACTAACCCGCAGCCACTTGCATAAGCTGCTTTTGCACTTAAAATGGCAGCTCCCGCCATTCCAGGACTTCCTGCAATCACAAGCAGCTTTCCGTAGGTTCCCTTGTTAGAGCGTTTTGTTCTTTGCGGTAAAAGCTTTGGCACATCCGCCTCCTCAAGCAGACACATTCCGGGTGTTTCCCCGAGAAAGCTTTCTTCCCGGATGCCGATTTCTCCGATACGGACTCTGCCGCAGTATTCACAGCCGGGGAAAAGATACAGCCCTCTTTTTTCATATGCAAAGGTGACAGTGAAATCTGCGCGAAATGCCGCTCCAAGCACTGCGCCGTTGTCCGCGGAAATTCCGGACGGAATATCAACCGCAGCCTTCTTTCCTGGAAGTTCATTCATCTTCTGAATCAGCTTTTTGTATTCCCCTTCTACCGCTCTCACAAGCCCCACGCCAAAAAGAGCATCTACAATCAAAGTGTACGGACGTCCTGTCTTTTCCGGGATTTCTGTGAGAATTGGTATCCGGTAGGCAAGAAGAATCTCTGCTTGAAGCAGGTTTTCTTCTGTCGCCTTATCGGGATTGCCACATCGTACCACTGTGACATGGCTTCCTGACAGGGAAAGAAGCCTTGCAATCGCAAGCCCATCTCCTCCATTATTGCCAACGCCGCACACTATCAATGTCTCAGATGTGTCAGATGCTTCCTCGGAAAGCAGCGACACAAACGCCTGGGCAGCCTGCTCCATCAACACAATGGACGGCACTTTAAAATGTTCACTTGTGTTCTTATCATACTGTTTCATCTCACGACTGTTCACAAGATATCGCATACAATCGCACCCTTTCCTGTAAAGCTGTAAAGGCGCTTCACCCCATCCGCGGTAAAGCGCCTTTTACTCATGAGCATCAGTTGTCCGCAGACTGCTTTCTGTTTTTGACAACGTTATAGGACAACTGCATCAGACTGTCTGACAGATGTACATTCTCAACAACGACATCCTTATCAATCAGTTCCAAATCGACATGTGCGAAATTCCAGATTGCATGGATTCCCAATGATACCAGACGGTTCGCAATTGCATCTGCCTTCTCTTTTGGCATGGTAAGCGCTGCGATATCCACCTGATTCTCCGCACAAAAGGACTCTAACTCATCGAGCATATGAATCTTGATTCCGCGAACCGTCACTCCCTCAAGTGCCGGATTGACATCAAACAATGCAATAATCATGAAACCAAGTTTTTCAAACTTGACGTAATTTGCCAAAGCCTGCCCAAGATTTCCGGCCCCGATAACAATAATATTATGCCGCTGGTTCAGTCCTAAAATCTTGCCAATTTCTTCGTATAAATATTTTACGTTATATCCGTATCCCTGCTGTCCAAATCCCCCGAAATTATTGAGATCCTGACGAATCTGGGATGCTGTCACGTTCATCCTGCTGCTGAGGTCGTTTGAGGAAATCCGTTCCACTCCGGCATCCATCAGCTCACCTAAATAACGATAATACCGTGGCATTCTGCGTATAACCGCCTGGGATATTTCTTTTTCTTCCACTTCAAATGCCCACCTTTCTCTTTCTCATATCACTTATTATATTAATTTGACAGGCATCTGTCAATGTGTGAAATTTTTAACATATTATATTTCTAGCTCCATAGACAGCCGTTCCCATTCCTCGTAGCACTGCTCCAACTTTTCTTTACACTGCTCCTGTTTTGCAGAAAGCTCGTTTAGTTTTGCAGAGTTTGTCGCAGTTTCCGGCTTCTGACATTCCTCGTCAATTGCTGCAATTTCATCCTCGAGCGCTGCAATCTGCTCTTCTGTTTTCTTCAGGCTGTTCTCTAACTTACGGATTCTCGCCTGCTCTGCCTTCTGTGTCTGCCAGTCTGCCTTGGTATCCGGTGTGGCAGCAGAATCAGAAGTTGCCGCATCTGAAGCTGTCTCTGCCGTATTTTTTACATAAATCTGAGTCAGTGCATCGCGTTTTTCCAGATAATAATCGTAGTTTCCGATGTAATTAACCAATGTCTCCCCGGTAAGCTCCAATATCCGTGTTGCCGTCTGGTTGATAAAATAGCGGTCGTGGGACACAAACAGCACCGTTCCGGTATACTGGTTTAATGCTGACTCCAAAATCTCTTTGGATGTGATATCCAGATGGTTGGTCGGCTCATCGAGAATCAGAAAATTCGCATCTGATAACATCAGCTTTGCAAGGGAAACGCGTCCGCGCTCTCCACCGCTTAAGTCCCCGATACGCTTGTATACATCATCCTCGGTAAATAAAAATGCTGCTAAAACATTGCGGATTCTCGTCTGGGTCAAAGACGGATATGCATCTGAGATTTCCTCAAAAATTGTCTTTTCCATGTGCAGTACCGCGTGTTCCTGATCATAATATCCGATGTAGACATTAGAGCCAAGGGTCACCGTTCCGGCGTCTGCCGGCAGCAGATTATTGATAATTTTTAAAATCGTTGTTTTTCCGGTTCCGTTGTTTCCGATTAACGCCACTCGCTCCCCACGCTTGATTTCAAATGACAAGTCCGAAAAAAGCTGCATCGGCGGATACGCCTTTGACAGATGTTCCACAAAAAGCACATCATTTCCGCTGGTGACATTCGGTTCTAACACCAGCTTAATGTCGGTATTCTCATCTGTTGGTTTTTCAATCCGCTCTATCTTGTCGAGCAGCTTTTCACGGCTTTCCGCACGCTTAATCGATTTTTCACGGTTAAAGGAACGGAGCTTTGCAATAACTTCTTCCTGATGCTTGATTTCTCTCTGCTGATTATAATACTGCTTTAACATTGCCTCCCGCACCTGTGCCTTTTTGCGGGCGAAATCCGTGTAATTTCCCTGATACACATAGCTGTGATGCTGAAAAATTTCTACTACCTTTGTGACTACACGGTCGAGAAAATAGCGGTCATGCGCAACAATCACTACCGCACCTTTATAATTCAATAAAAAGGTTTCTAACCACCGGATGGATTCCATGTCCAGATGGTTGGTCGGCTCGTCTAAAAGCAGCACATCCGGCTTTGTGGCAAGCAGCTTACCGAGCGAAACGCGCGTTTTTTGTCCACCGGAAAGTTCATTCATCTTTTTGCCAAATTCTTCCTCGGTAAACCCAAGTCCTTTTAAAATTCCGGTCACTTCGCTGCGATACGCATAGCCATCCACGCGCTCAAATTCATGACTTAATCTGTGATAACCCTCAAGCAACGCCTCCAATTCGGCACCGGAAAGTTCATTCATCTTTGCTTCCATCTCACGCAGTCTCTCCTCCATATCGAGAATCTCCCTGCGGGAATCAAGCACTTCCTCATAAATAGTCTTATGCCCGGACGTATCCTGGTGCTGTGCAAGATAGCCGATGGTTGCATCCTTTGCAAGAACGACTTCCCCGGAATCCGCCGTCTCCTGCTGCATAATAATTTTAAGCAGCGTAGATTTGCCGGCACCATTGATGCCGACAATCGCTGCTTTCTCATTCGCTTCAATATGAAAATTAATATCACGCAATACTTCATCCGTCCCAAAGGACTTTGAAATATTCTGACAAGCTAAAATCATAACCTACCTCTTGTAACGCTTAAAGCAGTCCTTCTAAGGTGCTCCGGATTGCCTTAATAAATTCCTCACTGTTTAATACCACCGGATTTGGATTCGTAGTAATTAACGCAAGGTCTTTTGTCATTTTACCATCTTCGATGGTCTTAATACAAGCCTTTTCTAACTGTTCTGCAAAATGTACCAGTGCATCGCTGCCATCTAACTCTCCGCGCTTTTTCAGTGCACCTGTCCATGCAAAAATCGTTGCAACCGAGTTAGTGGAGGTCTCTTCGCCCTTTAAATGCTTGTAGTAATGACGCTGTACGGTTCCGTGTGCAGCCTCATACTCATAATATCCGTCCGGGGAAACCAGTACGGATGTCATCATTGCAAGGGAACCAAATGCGCTTGATACCATGTCGCTCATAACATCACCGTCATAGTTTTTGCATGCCCAGATATAGCCGCCCTCGGATTTCATTACACGTGCAACTGCATCGTCAATTAAGGTATAGAAATACGTGATACCAGCCTCCTTAAATTTCTCCTCGTACTCCTTCTCATAAATTTCCTGGAAGATATCTTTAAAGGTATGGTCATACTTTTTAGAAATGGTATCCTTTGTTGCAAACCATAAATCCTGCTTTGTGTCGAGCGCATAGTTAAAGCAGCTCTTTGCAAAGCTCTCGATGGAATTGCAGAGATTATGCTGTCCCTGTACAACACCTGCTCCAGTGAAATTATGAATCAGCTCTCTTGTCTCGGTTCCGTCTTCTGCAGTGTATACCAGTTCACATTTTCCGGCTCCCGGAATCTTCATCTCAGTTGCCTTATAGACATCGCCATACGCATGACGTGCAATAGTAATCGGCTTCTTCCAGCATTTTACCACCGGCTCAATTCCTTTTACTACAATTGGAGCGCGGAATACAGTTCCGTCTAACATTGCACGGATAGTTCCGTTCGGGCTCTTCCACATTTCTTTCAGATTGTACTCGGTCATACGTGCCGCATTCGGTGTGATAGTCGCACATTTTACCGCAACGCCATATTTTTTCGTTGCATTGGCAGAATCTACAGTCACCTGGTCATCGGTCTCATTGCGGTGCTCTAACCCCAAATCATAGTACTCTGTATTTAAATCGATAAACGGCAGTAACAGTTCGTCTTTAATCATTTTCCAGAGGATACGGGTCATTTCGTCTCCATCCATCTCTACCAGTGGGGTTGTCATCTTAATTTTTTCCATGTTCGTCTCCTTTTCCTGCTTTTTCTTATTTTAACAGATTGTTCCATCCAATTGCATCCATATTCAGAATTGTTTTCATCAGATGCTCATTTGCCTCCCGCTCCGCCATATCCGCATCATGAAGTTTTAATGCCTCCACAATCCTGCGGTGCTCCTCTATGGAGTGAGGTGCGCGTTCCGTTCCGGCAAGTGTGATTTTACGCACACGCTGTACATAATGGTGAAAGTCTGACAGAACGTGCCGCAATTCCTTGCTCCCGGATGCCTGATACAAAATCTCGTGAAAACGGTTATCCAGCTCTAAAAGCTGCTCATAATTTCCCTTGGACAGGTGAAAATCCGACAGATAAATATTCTCTTCAAGCTCATCTAACTGTTCCTTGGAAATTTCTTCCGCTGCCCACCTTGCACATAGTCCTTCCAGTCTGGAACGGATTTCATAGATATCACGCACATCTTTCTGGGAAATTCCAACCACATAAGCACCCTTATTGGGGATAATCGTCACAAGCCCTTCGAGTTCAAGCTGACGAAGTGCCTCTCTGACCGGCGTACGACTGACACCGATTTCCTCACCGATGGTTTTCTCCTTTAGCTCCTCACCCTTTTGATATTTCCCGGAAAGGATATTTTCACGGATAATGTGAAATACCCGGGTTCCCAGTGAATAGTTGTCTTCGCTCATAATTCCTATGCCCCTAATGTAAGATTCAGTTTCTTACAGCACTTATTAATCTCTGCTACCAGCTCATTGTCGGTAAGTACGGTAACACGTCCGTCTTCGTATTCCTTGTCCACCCATACTTTGACCATCTTCACTAACTCAGAGTTCTTGTCCACCGTCTTATCCTTTGGCAGATGATAGTAGCTGTTAATCCAGTGTGCGATTCCGGCAAGACCGGATGTATTGGAAACGGATACCAGTGGCGGACGATTTAAGAATTTACCGGTATCAAAAATGTTGTAAATCTCCTCATTCTTAAGCAGACCATCCGCATGAATTCCGGCTCTTGTCACGTTAAAGTTACTTCCTACAAACGGCGTGCGGCTTGGCTGTACGTAACCGAGTTCTTTTTCAAAATATTCTGCCAGCTCGGTAATGACAGTCGTGTCCATGCCGTCAAGTGTACCCTTTAACTGTGCATATTCAAATACCATCGCCTCAAGCGGTGTATTTCCGGTACGCTCTCCGATTCCAAACAGCGAACAGTTGACACCGCTTGCGCCATAGAGCCATGCAGTCGTAGAATTGTTCACTGCCTTATAGAAATCATTGTGTCCATGCCACTCGATAAGCTCGGACGGAACACCCGCATGAGTTGTCAGACCATAAATGATTCCCGGAACACTTCGCGGAATCACGGCACCCGGGAAATTGACACCGTATCCCATCGTATCGCAGGCGCGAATCTTAATCGGAATCTTATACTCATCCATCAGCTTCATCAGTTCCAGACAGAATGGAATTACAAATCCATAGATATCGGAACGTGTGATATCCTCTAAATGGCATCTCGGGCTGACACCAGTCTCCAAACACTCACGGATGACACTTAAGTATAAGTTCATAACCTCGCGGCGTGTCATCTTCATTTTATAGAAAATATGATAATCAGAACAGCTTACCAAGATTCCGGTTTCTCTTAATCCAATGTCCTTTACCAGTTGGAAATCCTGCTTATTGGCACGAATCCAGCTTGTAACCTCCGGAAATTTATATCCTCTTTCCAGACATTTATAGACGGCATCCCGGTCTTTTTTGCTGTATAAGAAAAATTCGCTCTGTCTGACAAGACCCTTCGGTCCTCCGAGTCTGTGCAGATAATCATAAATCGTTACAATCTGTTCTGTCGTATAAGGCGCCCGCGACTGCTGTCCGTCCCGGAACGTCGTATCCGTAATCCAGATATTCTCCGGCATATTATGAGGCACGATACGGTCATTGAATGCAATTTTGGGAATTTCATCATAAGGGAACAGATTATGGAACACATTTGGCTCCTCGACGTCCACCAGCTGATAAAAATGCTCTTCCAATTGCAACAGATTCGTTTTCTTATTCATCACAACTTCTCGCATAACTTACGTCCTCCTTTTGCATAATTGTATACAATTATACCGTTAAGCTATTTTAGTCATAGGAATCCTGATTTGTCAAGGAATAAAATTTTATACATATGATAACCTGTCGTTATACCATTTTCCCCACTACTCAGGACATTTCTTCTGCCCTCAATTTTTTTTTTGAAATTCCGTAACACTTTTTTGGGAATCTCATAAGATACACTGTAAGAAAAATTTCTGGAGGTTTTATATGAGTGATTTAGCAGCAACAAACTGTGGTGGTGGATGTTCTTGTAACGAAGGTGGATGTGGTTCCATTCTCTGGATTATCATCTTATTATGCTGCTGCGGTGGCAACAATGGTTTCTGCGGAAACAATAACGGATGCGACAACAGCTGCCTGTGGATTATCCTGTTACTCTTCTGCTGCGGCGGATGTGGCAGCAACAATGGCGGATGCGGCTTCTGCTAAATACCAGTCAATAGTTTTCTTAGAAGGCGGTCGGTTTTCCGGCCGCCTTTGTGATTTATAGGAAAGCTCTAATGCTTCTCTTCCTCTTTCTGTTCTTCTTTTTGTCTTGCCTGTCGGATTTTCTCGTAGACCCCGCACTCCGGCGGAACCTTCCGGTGTTTCAAACATTCCTCATCTATTTCGTATACACTGTTTTCTTCTACGATAAGCATTGCACATCCCTCCCCTATATCTTATGCATATATAGTTATAAAGCCCCTGTTTCCTTCATAGAATAAAAGAAAAAAGGCTGTTTATGGACAATACACAACCAACCCCTTTTGACAATATGACCTGCACAAGAGAATTGCAGATGATGAAAACAATGGTTCCTTATATGAAAGAGTCACAAAAAAAACAGTTTGCCATATTGATAAAGTATATGGAATTGCAGAATACCATCCAGGTGTTCTCCCAGAAGGATAAAGTACTTTCCATGTGTTCCGTGGAGGAAGGTGGCAACACGACGCTTGCCATGTTAAATGAGCTTCGTCCATTCTGTACGGACAAGGAGCAGGAAACACTCGATATGATTTACAATATGTTCTCCATGATGGAAACCTATGAGACGATTTTTACGTTATAGAAAACTTCTGTATTCCAGAAAAGATGCCGGTTTCTCATAAAATTCAGCGTAAAAGGGGGTTAAACCAATGCCAGCAGAATATGATTTTTTAAAAAACAACCCGTTACTAAACGGGATGTCACCGGAAAAACTGCAATTTCTTATGAATTTTGCTTCCAGTCCAAAACCAACGGACATCAAGGAAATGATGCCCTTCCTCTTATCTGCGACAAACAGTGCCAAAAACAAAAACATCCAGTTTACCCAGCCGGAAACGGAACTGCTGTTTCAGATTCTCAAACAGAATATGTCAGCGGAAGAAGCCGCCAAAGCGGATAAACTGATACAACTGATGAAAGAACGAAGGAGCGGCTGAACGGCCGCTCCTTACTTTTACCCATATTTTTCATTATGTTACCAGATAGATGCCATTCCTACCTGCAATACCTTATCAATCGGGGAAGAACTCGTACCGTTTCCATCCGTTCCCTCAAAGTACTTGGCACTTGCAGATTCAAATAATACATACACGTTGTTGTCCGCAATTGCAAGCTCCTCCGAACAGGGCGGCATTTCTACCTTTGCAGATGGTTTATCCGGGTTCTTATCGAGCGTTAAAAGGGAGGAATATACCTTCAGATAAGAAGAAACATTCCGCCCATAGGACGTTGACAGGAATACCGTTCCATCTGCGGCAAAGCCAACACCTTGCACCTTGTTTGGAATATTGTAGCTGCTGAGTGCGGTGAGTGTGTCATTTTCTGCATCAAACATATAGGATACCATCTCGGAATCAAAGAATACGGTGTGGGTTGCCACCCAGATACGCCCACCGTAACAGGTGATACAGGACGGTGAATTGCGCACCTTGTACTCATCGGACAATGCGGAGCCATCCACGTAACAGCCCGGCGCATCCTTTGCTATTTTGCGGATGTATTCATAGGAAATCCGTTCAAGCGTGTTGGAATTGGAATGACAAATCCAGACATTCTCGCCGTCAAATGCGATTCCGCCGAGATGGCTTTTCTTTTTCATTCCGATGGTTGCAAGATATTCCCCGCTGTTCTTGTCAAAAATCATCAGGGAGCCTGCCTTCTTTGCATCTTCCGAATATGCTGTCATAAGAAGGTAATCATCGGTAAAACACATTCCCTGCAAACACTGGTTCGTTCCGCTAATCACATTGTCTAAATAGTCCTGCTCTCTGGTGGACGGCATTCCCGGAATCCTTACCTGGTCTAAAAAGGAATAGGAACAGTCCTTTAATTCTTTCTGATTGCCAAGCATGTTCCCGGACTGATAGGAATACATCTCCACATTATAACGGCTGTCGATGTTTCTCGTCCATTTTGCATACAAAACCATATCTGCTGCATTGCTGCTGTCAATTTGTGTAATCTTATTTGCATAATTGCTTCCTGTGTACCATCCCGCAAAATTATACCCTTCACGCTGTGGCACCGCTAAGCGGAACGGGAGTTCGGAGACTGCTAACACTTCCGGATTATCTTCGTTGTTGCTGCCGCCGTTTAACGCGTAGGCGATATGAATCCGCCCACTCTCCCAGTCCACTGCATTTGGTGCCGTCACGCTGTTCATCTGGTAAGCAGGAAGAAGCTCTAACCCACAGGCATGGATAAGCTGCGGATCATTCACAAGAAATGCAAATACACATAAGATTACAACAAATTGTCTTCGCAGCTTCACTTCTTACCTCACCTCTATTCCTCGATGTTTTCTACTTTGCCTGCTCTCGCCGCAATCTCCTTCTCCTGAATATCAGACGGTGCCTGCTCATATCTTGCAAATTCATAGGAGTATGTACCGCTTCCGCCCGTCATGGAGCGAAGGTCTGTATTATATCCGTATAATTCCATATATGGAATATCTGCCGCTATCTCCTGGTATCCGTTTTCCGCCGGATTCATGCCTAGAACTCTTCCACGGCGCTTGTTTAAATCACCCATGATATCTCCGGTGTACTTATCCGGAACGACTACCTTTAAGGAAGCAATTGGCTCTAACAGCATCGGGGATGCCTCAAGGAATCCCTTCTTAAATGCTGCGGATGCCGCAACTTTAAATGCCATCTCGGAAGAATCTACCGGATGATAGGAACCGTCATATAAAACAGCTTTTACTCCGACAACCGGATATGCCGCTAACGGACCTCTCTGTACAGATTCCTGGATTCCCTTCTCCACTGCCGGGAAGAAATTCTTCGGAACAGCTCCACCGACCACACACTGTTCAAATACATATGGCGTTTCCAAATCGCCGGATGGTTCAAATGTCATCTTAACGTGTCCATACTGTCCGTGTCCGCCGGTCTGCTTCTTATACTTATATTCGACATCTGCCTTTTTACGGATAGTCTCACGGAACGCAACCTTTGGCTTTGTCAGTTCGATATCGACTTTATAGCGTTCTAACAGCTTGCTTGCCACAACTTCAAGGTGCTGGTCTCCCATTCCGTAAAGAAGTGACTGTCCATTTTCACTGTCATTGACTGCCTTAAGGGTCAAATCCTCTGCCATCAGCTTCTGCAACGCCTGTGAAATCTTATCCTCGTCCCCCTTGTTCTTTGCCTTGTAGCGCTTGTATGTGTAAGGGGTGGAAATGGAAGTCCGGATAAAAAGAATCGGGTTTGCTTTCGTGGACAGGGAATCTGTTGTGGCAGCTCCGGTCAGCTTTGCCAGTGCTCCGATATCACCGGCATGAAGTTCTTTTACTTCCTCCGGTTTGTTTCCTCTCATGACATATAATTTACCGATTTTCTCTTCAATATCCTTATGATGATTCCATAAGAGGTCATCTGTCTTGAGGACACCGGAATTTACTTTGATTAAGGAATATTTTCCAATAAACGGATCTGCAATCGTCTTCCAGATGTAAGCAGATTTCGGTTTTGCAAAATCATAATCTGCTGCAAATACTTCATTTGTCTTGGCGTTGATTCCCGCACAAGAGCGCTTCTCCGGGCTTGGCAGATACTTCACAATATCCACCAACAGTGTGTAAACACCTCTTGCAAGAATGTTAGAACCCATCAGCACCGGAACGATGCTTCCGTCTGCCACATTCACGCGGAGCGCCTGACGGATTTCATCCTCGGAAAATTCATCTCCGTTAAAGTAGCGGTCCATAAATTCCTCGCTAGTCTCTGCAACCGCCTCCATCAATGCTTCACGGCAGATTCCAAGGTTTTCCATGGAGTAATCCGGCACATCTGTCTTTTCGACCTCGCCGTTTTCCTTCCAGCGTTTTGCTCTCTGCTGTAAAACATTGACATATCCGACAAACTGTCCATTCTCACGGATTGGCAGATGGAACGGTGCAATTCTCTTTCCGTAAAGCTGCTGTAAATCCTCGACTACCTGCCGGTAGCTTGCATCATCGATATCCATATCCGTCACGAAAACCATCCGTGGAAGTTTGTATTTTTCGCACAATTCCCATGCCTTTTTCGTTCCAACCTCGATACCTGCTTTTCCTGAGACAACAATAATCGCTGCATCTGCCGCAGAAACTGCTTCCTCTACTTCTCCCACAAAATCAAAATAACCAGGAGTATCAAGAATATTAATCTTGGTGTCGCCCCACGGAATAGGTACTACTGCGGTATTAATGGAAAAAAGACGTTTCATTTCTTCTTTGTCATAATCGCTGATTGTGTTGCCGTCTGTTACCTTGCCCATGCGGGTCGTCATACCGGCCAGATAAGCCATTGCCTCGACAAGACTGGTCTTGCCGCTTCCGCCGTGTCCTAAGAGAACTACGTTGCGGATTTTGTCAGTTGTGTAAACATTCATCGCAAATCCTCCAATTCCAGTTATTTTATTCATGGTTATATTTTACTAAATCAGAGTATTTTTTACAACTATTTTATTCATATTTACTAATATGATATTATAATATCATCAATTTGTTTATATATTATGTATGGTTTCTGAACATTTTATTGCCCCTTATCCAAATGTTTTACATAAAATTCACATTTTGTACATATTTCATGGATGTCTGTCTGCTTTTCTAACCTTTTCTCCGGTTCTCTTGTTGACTTTTAGGGCTGAAATCTCTATGATAGTTTTGGAATACTTGAAAGAAAAATGAGGATTTTAAGAATGTCTTTTTCAAAGGTAGGATTTATCGGCTTAGGGCTTATCGGTGGCTCCATTGCCAAACGGTTAAAGAGCCTGTACCCGAAACTTGTCATCATAGCAACTTCCGGACATGAAGAAACCATCACAGAAGCATATGCAAAAAATCTCATTGCAAACAGCACGCGCTGTGCAATTTCTGATTTCTATGACTGTGACTATATTTTTTTATGCACACCGGTTCAGAAAAATATTGAATATTTAAAACTTTTAAAAGGAAATGTCAAAGAAGGCTGTATTATTACAGATGTAGGAAGTGTAAAAACAGATATTCATAAAGAAGTGACTGCGCTTGACATGGAGGACTGTTTTATTGGCGGACATCCAATGGCAGGTTCTGAGAAGACCGGGCTTTCAAATGCAAGTGAGTATCTTCTGGAAAATGCTTACTATATCATTACCCCGACTGCAAAAAGCAAGCCTGAGGAAGTAGAAGCTCTCCGGAAGCTTGTTGTTTCTCTCGGTGCTGTTCCGCTGATTCTGGACTACGAGGTTCACGACCATGCGACAGCGGCTATCAGCCATCTGCCGCATATCATCGCCTACAGCCTGGTAAATTTAGTCCGCACAGAAGATGATGCCAAGGAGACCATGAAAACGATTGCAGCCGGCGGTTTTAAGGATATCACGCGTATCGCCTCTTCTTCCCCTGTCATGTGGGAAAACATCTGTCTCTCCAACAAGACGCAGATTTTGCAGTTGATTGACGATTTCACCGCCGTGTTAGGTCAGATGCGGACTGATATTGCAAACGAGGACGAACAGGCGCTGCTTTCTTCTTTTACCGCCGCAAAAGATTACAGGGATTCCATCACAATTTCCGGAAACGGTCTGTTAAAACAGGTTTACGAGGTATATATAGATCTTGTCGATGAAGCCGGCGGAATTGCCACCGTCGCCACTCTGCTCGCAAGTCATCATCTGAGCATCAAAAACATCGGTATCATCCACAACCGTGAATTTGAAGAAGGCGTTCTGCGATTAGAACTTTACGATGGTGCCTCCCTTGCATCCGCAGTCAACCTGTTGGAATCTGAACAGTACCATATTTACAAACGGTCATAACAAAAAATGTGCGCTTTCGCGCACATTTTTTTTAAAGGTCATTAAAAATCTGATAGATATCAATTTTGAGTGCATCCGTGTCCGTCATTCCGATAAAGGTCGCACCGTATTTGTATTTCCCGTCCGGGCGCTCTTCCTGACGCACGATTTCGATAACTGCATCGACAACTTCCTTCGTCCAAATCTGGATTTTGGCATCGTAAGAACTTCCAATCTCCAATTTTTTTCTTGAAATAAATCCTACGCCGCTTCTTGATACATCTGTAACGTCGACGTGCATATACTTGAGGGTTGTGATTCCGTCTTCATCCAGACGTTCCAGTTCTACCGTAACATCCAGTTCCAGACGTTTGTGTTTTCTCTTTTCTTCCATCATGAACTTTTTGCCCTTTCTTGCTTTTTCAGTGTATAAACATTGCATCTCCAAAGCTAAAAAACCGGTATTTCTCCTGTACTGCCGTCTCATAGGCAGACAGTACATGCTCTCTTCCTGCAAGCGCAGAAACAAGCATGACAAGTGTCGATTCCGGGAGATGGAAATTCGTAATCAGTGCATCAATCACCTTAAACCGATATCCCGGATAAATAAAAATCTCTGTCCATCCGCTGCACGCGCTTAATCTTCCGCTTTCGTCTGCAGCAGCCTCCATTGTACGGGTACTTGTTGTTCCAACCGCAATGACCCGATGCCCGCTCTCTTTTGCCGCATTAATCTTATCGGCTTCTTCCTGCTCAATCCGATAAAATTCCGAGTGCATATGGTGCTTTAAAACATCTGTTTCCTTCACCGGGCGGAACGTTCCAAGTCCTACATGAAGCGTCACTTCTGCAATCTGTACCCCTTTGTCACGTACCTGCTGCAAAAGCTCCGGCGTAAAATGAAGCCCCGCAGTCGGTGCCGCAGCAGAACCGTCATATTTTGCATAGACGGTCTGATAACGGTTCTTATCCTGTAACTGATGCGTGATATAAGGCGGAAGCGGCATCTGTCCCAGCCGGTCTAAGATTTCCTCAAAAATTCCCTCATAGTGGAACTGAATCAGGCGGTTTCCTTCCTCCACAATATCAATGACCTCGCCGCGTAAGATTCCGTCACCAAACGAAATCCAGGTTCCCACTTTACATTTCTTTCCGGGTTTTACAAGGGTCTCCCAGACATCGTTTTCTTTCCGCTTTAAAAGCAGAATTTCAATTTTAGCCTCGGTTCCCTCTTTCACGCCGTAAAGCCGCGCCGGAATAACCTTTGTATTATTGATGACCAGGCAGTCCCCGGGATTTAAGTAATCCACGATATCCCTAAAAACCTTGTGTTCAATCTCACCTGTCTTTTTGTCAAGGAGCATCAGTCGTGAACTCGATCGGTCCTCAAGCGGATCCTGGGCAATGAGTTCTTCCGGAAGCTCATAATAAAAATCTTTTACATCCATATATTTTACTATCCTCCGAACTTCCTTTAGCGAAGGGTCGCATCTAAATTTTCTTTCATCTGCGTTAAAATCTGTTCCATCAGGCCTTCCATAACCTTTGCGTTTAATTCTTCCTCACGCGGTGTGAATACAACGGAAAATGCCATGCTCTTCTTGTTCATAGGAAGCTGAATTCCCTCGTATACATCAAATAACGTCACTTCTGTGACATAATCACACGCCTCTTTGATTCCATTTACCATCTGCTCGCAGGTCACTTGTTTATCTACTACAAATGCAAGGTCTCGTTTTTCCTCCGCAAATTTTGGAAGCGGAACAAATTTTCTTTCCTTGCCATACCATTTTGAAAGAACGCGGAGATCTAATTCCATCACATAAGCCGGAACTCTCATATCAAGCTCATCCTGAATCTCATAGGAAAGTTTTCCAAGATATCCCACGGTCTCTCCCTCACAGATAACCTCTGCCGTCTGATACGGATGCAGGAAGGTCTTCTTTGCCGGAGCATAAGAAAATGTGATGTTTAAGGTCTCTGCCACAAGCTCTGCTAATCCCTTTAAGGTAAAGAAGGACTCGTTTTCTCCAAAGATTCCAACACAAAGGGTCTCACGCTCATCCGGATACTCAGTTAACGGCAGCTCCTTTGGAATAAAAATATTTCCAAGTTCAAAGATTCTGCCCTCTAAGATGCCCTTCTTCTGGTTTCTTGAAATGGCATATAACATCTCAGACGCAAGTGTTGTACGCATCAGGGATAATTCCGCATTAATCGGATTAATCAGGCGGATTGCATGACGCTCCTTTGCATCCTCCGGGAATTTTAACAAATCTAAGTCAGCCGGTGAGAAGAAGGAATAATGGATGCCTTCATATGCACCTGCTGCACAAAGCGTGTTTTTAATTTTCCGCTCAGTCTTCTGCTTTAAGTTGAGTCCGCCGGAAGTTACCTGTGCGGTCGGCATGAAGGTAGAAATCACATGGTCATATCCATACATACGGATGACTTCCTCTGCCACATCCGGGTAGGAATCCATATCCTCACGATATGCCGGAACCTGAAGCGTCAGTTCATCCCCGTTAATGACCGGGTTAAAGTTCAAGTTCTTAAGGATACGTAACATCTCCTGCTCCGGAACTTCGATTCCGAGAACACCGTTGACCTTCTTTACGCTGACCTTCATCTCTTTCGGCTCTACCGAATTGCCGGTTGATACCTCGATATGGGTGGAAGATACCTTTCCACAGCCAAGCTCCTCAATCAGATGCAGGGCACGCTTCATCGCCATCACCGTTGTGTACTCATAAACGCCCTTTGCATATAATGCACTGGAGTCTGAGGACTGTCCAAGTGCACGGGAACTCTTTCTGATATTGTCACGGGCAAATTTTGCCGCTTCGAACATGACATCTGTTGTCGTGTCTACGATTTCGGAATTTAAGCCGCCCATGATTC
The DNA here is from genome assembly GCA_958420225.1 of uncultured Roseburia sp. GTDB lineage: Bacteria > Bacillota > Clostridia > Lachnospirales > Lachnospiraceae > Roseburia. The sequence goes on from CATZIT010000001.1 coordinate 352,287, forward strand.
CGGCAAGTGCAACCGGTTTTACGCCATCGCAGATAACCAGATTGGAAGAATTTAACGCGAACTCTTTTTCATCTAAGGTTACAATCTTCTCCCCGTCTTCTGCACGTCTGACATGAATCTCGTCTCCCTCTAAATAGGAGTAATCAAATGCGTGCATCGGCTGTCCAAGCTCTTTCAAAACGTAATTTGTAATATCAACAACATTGGAAATGGAACCGATTCCGACTAATGCAAGACGGCGGCGCATCCATGCCGGAGATTCCTTTATCTGAACGTCATGTACATAATGTGCAATGTATCTCGGGCACAAATCGCTTGCTGCCACTTCTACCTTGAAATTCTTTTTTGCATCTGTCTCTGTATAATCCAAAGCAGGCTCTTTGCACTCTTTTCCAAGAACGGCAGCCACTTCTCTTGCAATTCCGTAGATGCTCTGGCAGTCCGGACGGTTTGCGGTGATTGCAATATCAAAAATCCAGTCATCCAGTCCTACAATCGGCTTTACGTCTGTACCCGGAACTGCATCCTCCGGAAGAACCAAAAGTCCGTTATAACCTGCACCCGGATATAAATCCTCGTTTAATCCAAGCTCTGTACCGGAGCAAAGCATTCCATAGGAATCATAGCCGCGCAGTTTTCCCTGCTTGATTTCCATCACGCCTTCGATGGTCACATGGTCCTTTGCGGTTGCATAAACGGTTGCGCCAATCAATGCCAGCGGGAATTTTCCGCCCGCCTTTACGTTGTCTGCGCCGCAGCAAATCTGAACGGTTCCGTGCTCTCCCGCATTTACCGTGCAAAGGCTCAAATGAGTATCCGGAATTGCCTCACAGGTCTCCACAAGTCCTACAACTACATTGCTAATATCTTTTCCCACCTGAAACAGTTCTTCTACTTCAAATCCACAGGAAAACAGCTTCTCCTCTAACTCCTTCGGTGTCACATCAATGTCTACATATTCTTTTAACCAGCTTAATGGTGCTAACATGATAAGCCTCCTTTCCCGTTAATCGTTAATCTGCTTTAACACGCGCAGATCCGATTCAAATAAATATTTGATGTTGTTGATGCCATACTTGAGCATAGTGAGACGCTCCAAGCCGATTCCGAATGCAAATCCACTGTATTCATCCGTATCAATACCGCAGCCCTCTAATACCTTCTTGTTTACAACGCCGGCTCCAAGTACCTCAATCCAGCCGGTTCCCTTGCAGAGCTTACATCCGCATCCACCACACTGGAAGCAGCTGACATCTACCTCAACAGACGGCTCGGTAAATGGGAAATAAGATGGTCTTAAACGTGTCTTTGTTCCCTCTCCGAAGATTTTCTGTACGGTCTCATCGAGCATACCCTTTAAGTCGCAGAGCGTAATATTCTTATCAACCACGAGTCCTTCCATCTGATGGAACATCGGAGAATGTGTCGCATCATCATCGGAACGGAATACTTTTCCCGGTGCAGCAATCATCTTAATTGGCGGTTTTTTCTTCTCCATCGTATGAATCTGTGCTGCGGAAGTCTGGGTTGCAAGTAAAAATTCCTTTGACAGGTAAAACGTATCCTGCATATCTCTTGCAGGGTGATCCTGCGGTGTATTTAAAGCGGTAAAATTATAGTAATCATTCTCGATTTCTTTTGTCTCTACCACTTCAAATCCCATTCCTGCAAATATATCAATGAGCTGGTTACGAATCTGTGTCACCGGATGCAGATTTCCCATCTGTGGCTTCTCTGCCGGCATTGTAACATCGATTTTCTCGCTCTCATATTTTAAACGCAGTTCCTCTGCCTCCACCTTGGCAATGCGCTCCTCTAAGAGGCTTTCAATCGCCTCGCGGGTCTCATTTACCCACTGTCCGACCTTCGGTCTGTCCTCCGGTGCCACATCCTTCATTCCTTTCAGTACGGCAGTCAGCTCTCCCTTTTTGCCGAGGAAGGCGGTGCGGACATCGTTTAATCTGGTAAGCCCGTCAGAGGCTTCAATTTCCTGAATGGCTTTTGCACGGATTTCCTGCAATTTTTCCTTCATGTTCTGTTCTCCTTTTTCATCTATTTCGCGCCGGGCGCGAGCTGCACATCCTCGCGATGCACAAAAAAAAATCCCTTCATATCACATAGATATGAAGGGACGATTCACTCGCGGTACCACCCTGCTTCCGAATGTCATAGTTACATCCGGCACTTTTTCTGCGTAACGTGCAGCAAACGTCACAAACTACAAGATAACATCCTTCATTCATGCGGCTCCTGTGGGAAGGTTCAATTATAACTGATTCTTAAGAAAGTTCTCAGCCGGTTACTTTCTCTCTCTGTCAGCCAGGTTATAATCTACAAAACACATTCACAGCCTTTTTCATAACGCTTATTCTATCACAGCCCATTTCAAACATCAAGCAGTTTTTTTCTTTTTACTGCGGTCGCGCTTGAGCCAGCGTTCAAAACTGTCATTAAACACGACATTGATTTCCGCCGACATCATCATGATATACATACAAAAATACAGCCACAGCATAATCAGTGCAATCGTTGTCAGACTTCCGTACATGGACAGTCCGTTAAAGTAGTCCACATATATGGACAATCCAAATGAAAACACATACCATGCCACTGCGCAGATAACCGCCCCCGGAAGCTGGCTTTTAAAACTTAACTTCCGGTTTGGAATTGCGGTAAATATAACTGCGAAAAACAGAATCAGCAAACCAAGCAAAATCAGTCCTCTAAACTTTGATAAAAGCGAAACTGCATGCACTAAAAACGGCACATATTTTGTTGCAAGTTCCTGTAAGGAATTACCAAAAACAAGAATCAGTAGCGTAAACACAATGGCAACCAGAAAAACAATGGTATAAATAATTGCCCAGAACCGGAGAACAAACCAGTTTCTGGTCTCTTCCAGGTCATTGACCGAATTTAAGCCATCCGTCATATACTGCACGCCTTTTGCAGCAGACCAGATTGCAACTACAGCAGTAATCGAAATTAATCCCATCGAGCGGCTGTACACTTCATCAATCAGACTAATCATAAACGGTGCGATATAATCCGGCATCACGTGGCGGATAATTTCAAGAATCATCCCTTCCGTAATTGAGGTATAACGCAATAAGGAGGAAAACACCATCAGAAACGGAATCATGGACAATATAATAAAAAATGCAGACTGTGCAGCATAAGCATTTATCTTATCGCGTTTACATTTGTCCAAAAAAGCCTTCACCGTTCCAATTATTTTCCAAATCATCTGATATCCCCTTTCTCTTCCATATCCGTAATTTCTATATTCTGATAAAAACTGCGCAGGATTTCCTGATAGCTCATTCCCGCCTTTGCCATCCCGTTGGCCCCGTTCTGGCTCATGCCAAGCCCGTGACCATAGCCTCCGCCGGATAAAAGATAAGTCCCGTCTTTCTGCTTTTCCACCGTCGTAAAGGCTGACGGCAGCAGTGCACTTGGCGTTCCTTCACTTCCATCGGAAAAGGTCAGCGTCAACGCTCCCACTCCCAAAATTTTGCGGATATTATATTCCGTTTTTACAAGCACAACTCCACGCTTATAGGTAAGTTTCAAGGTAAGAATACAGCCGGAATCGCTGCGTTCCTCCACTGAAATCTTTTTTAGGCTGCCAAAATCTGAAAGATTCTCTGCCTCCGTTTTTCCATCTTTTTTCAGGTAGCTGATAGTTTCAGGAGATGCCTTCTTTCGCTCTGTTAAAATCTGATTGACAGCATCTGTCTTATCGCTGTAGTCTGCAGTAATCTGCCAGCGGTAATAGCGCACATCACTGTCATATCCATCTGGCGTCGACTGAATATAAGTACGGAAACCGTCTTCATCTGCAAGATTTCCGTCATATTCTTCCATATTCAGACAGAATTTGTGCAAATATCCATAGGAAGGATTTCCGGCATCATTCCAGACCGCCGAGGTGTCTGTGTATCCCGCCGAGGTGGAAAAATAATATGCTTCGAGAACATTTCCCTCATATGCAAGCACCTGTCCGTGCGTCTCATCCACCGCCTGAATACTTTCCTCCGTTTCCGCCACCTTATTATATACCTGATAGGACGTACTGTCATCCATATGTGCGCCAAAAGCCGCAAGGCTGCCCTTTAAAAGCTGGATATACGCATAGCTTCTGGCACAGACCGCCTGCGCCTTTAAGGCCTCCGGTGCATAGCTGACCGGCATCTCACTCGGCACCACCGCATAGAGATACTGCTCAAACGGAAGCTGGTTGACCAACGTATAACCGTCTTCGTATGCCCGCACCTCCATCACACCATAGTAGCCGTTTGAGAGCAGATTTCCGTCTGCATCACACAGATAAGTTCTGCCGCTTCCCTCCGGAGTCAGGGAAAATACCTCTCCGCCTGCCGTAAGCTCTCCTGTAATATGTAAGACTTCTCCTGCCTCTGCCGTCCATGTCTCTTCTCCGAGTACCGCAGACGCATCCGTATCACTCTTTAAATATACATCTGAGTGAAACTTCGTGCCGTCCTCTGCCAAAAGAAGCACCCGGATGCTTTGAATACTTGCCGGTTCCCGGATTAAGATGGCACACACCTCATCCCCCGCCGTCACATATTCAAGTACCATATTCCCAAGTACTACATCCGAGATAGACTTCTCTGTCACATCCCCATAGGTGCGATATACCGGAAGCTTACCGCTGTGACGGATTTTGCCGTAACCTCTGATTTCAATCGTGTCCTCATCATAAGAAATCATGTCTCCCTCAATGGTATCCTGTTTTCTGCGAATACCGGAGAGTTCTCCATCCTTAAAAATCAAATCGCAGACGCCGGGTTTTACTTCAAGCTCCGGCTGCATCCCTGTTTTCTCATAAGAGGCACCCGAAAATAAAAAAGACACCGTTCCATCCGTAATATTTTTCACATAGACATTGGGAATCTCCTGTTCTTCCTTAAAAGCCCCTCTGACGCCGACACATATTCCGTCAATCCGGTAAATCTCATACGCCTTCCAGTTTTCGAAATAACTGTCAGGCAATGCCGTCGTATAATCTCCATTATTTGTAATCAGCACAAGCCCGTCTGCCGCTTCTATCCGGTCTACGACAAGAAGCGTATCCGTCTGCACTTCCTGCTTCATATCAAGGCTTTTCAGAATCTGTCCATACACACTATCCCACTGCTCATGTGTTACAACCGTCCTTTTTGAAATTCTGTCCGTCTGCTCTATGTAATCGGAAAGTCCAAGCTGCTCTAACAGCTGCGTCAGCATCTCTCCTGTCAGATAATCCCTGTGATAAGGCAAAAACCAGACATCCCAGTCTATGTCTTCATAGACCCCAAATGACAGTTCCTGCTTTACTTCGTCCACCGCCACATAATTTTCAGACCAGACTGTGGTATCGTAAGTTCTGTTTTTCAGTTTCTGAAACAAAATCAGCAGAAGCAGCAACACCAGACCAAAAAACAGGCATATGGTTGCATACAGGCGTCTCTTTCTTTTCATAATTCCCATTCCCTTATTTTAGTTCATAAAGCAAACACACGTTCTTTATAAACATTCTACTATCATTAAAAGAAGCTGCTTTTATTTCAAAGCAGCTTCCTTTCTTGTGTATTTTACCAGTCTTTTGTATGCTTTATTTTCTCCGGGTACTTCAAAAAATTCTTCTTTCCGTATCCTGATTACAGCTTTTCATACGTACGTCAAGAATTCATCTTACGTACTTTTCTTATTTCTTTTGAGTAAACCCAAAATGCCGTTTCCTACGTTTTTGACGCCTAGCGGATGCTAGGTGGGTAACCGCATACAAGCTTCTGCCTTCCACTGCTCGCGTACCAAAGTACTGATGGCCTGACATCCACTTGAGAATATAGGAATCCCATAAACGTAAATGTAGGTTCAAAAATGTAGGGGTGTCGTACATCCCAGGTCTATTCTCTTTTCTCTGTGTCTCTTATTATACTTTAATATGCCCCGTTACGCAACTATAAATTAGTGGGAATTTTTGAGGCTTTTGTAAAAAACTGTTTTTAAACCTGTGCAATCTTAAGTTCAAACCAGAAAGTAGAGCCTTTTCCAAGCTCACTTTCTACACCATATTTTGCATCATGCAGTTCAAGTACATTTTTTACAATGGAAAGTCCGAGTCCTGTTCCCATCACTGCCCGCTTATGGGTCTTGTCCACCTTGTAATAGCGGTCCCACACATACGGAAGCGCATCCTTAGCGATTCCCTCACCGCTGTCTGTCACCTCAATCCGCACACTGTCTCCTTTTATGAGCTGGCGTACCCAGATGGTCTTATCCTCTCCGGTGTAATTGATGGCATTATTAATCAGATTGTAAATGACCTGAAAAATTTTGTATTCATCCGCTTCCGCACAGACTTTTCTGTCATATTCAAACAGGATAGAATACCCGTCTTTTTCCTTTAACTTATTATACCGCTCTAACACCGCTTCTATGCTTTCGGTCAGGTTATAAACTGCCGCATTTTTCTGCATGACACCCGCCTGTAATTTGGAAATATCAAGCAAATCATTGACAAGATTCGTCAGGCGCTCCGCTTCATCGATGACTACCTGTACATTTTCCGGCGAATTTTCTCCCGGAAGGTCACGCATCACTTCCGCATAGGCAATAATCATGGTAAGCGGCGTCCGAAGGTCATGGGAAACATTGGCAATCAGTTCTCTGCGCAGTGTCTCATTTCTTCCCAGCTCTGTCGCTGTGGCATTAAGTGTATCGGACAATTCTGCAACTTCCCTGTAATCCTTTCCTTCAAATCGTACATCAAAATCACCTTTTGCCATTTTTTTGGCTGATTCGTTAATTTTGATAAACGACCTTGATACCTGTCTTGAAATAAGAAGTGCAATGCCAAGGGAAAGTAGTACCATAATGACAGTAATCCAGACTAGTTCGATGCGCAGTGTATTTACCGTTGCATCTACAGGTGTAATCTGACAGTTGACCATCAGAATTTCTTCTTCCCCGTCCACCGTCACAATACTCACATAGATAACACTCTCGATGCCGTCCTGTCCGTGGTTCTGCATAAAAAGTGCTGCGTTGTCGTCGCCTGGAAGCGGCATGTTTTCCGGAATTGCGGGCTGTTCTTTTACGTCTCCGTCAAAAAAAGTCTTGTTGATACTTCCCTCAAATTCGATTTTTGCAGAACCACCGTTTTCCTTCGCTTTCTCATAATAAAGCTGTATCTGGTATTCCGGCATTCCGTTCATCCGAGAATTGGCAATATATTCAGCGCTGTAAAGTTCTTCTCCTGACAGATTCGTCACAAAAATTCCCATGTTATTTCCGGCTGCCAGCTCGTCAAGCTCATCGGCTACATTCTCCGAGCCGCTTTGCAGCACCGCAGTTGCATCCGTTACTATTTTTTCCGCTTCTCCAGTCTTTATCATCTTGTAAAAAGAGTCCAGGTAGCAAATCTGAATCAGCCACAAAACAACCAGCAGAACTCCCGTAAATATCAGGAGATAAAAGAAAATTTTCCATTTAATACTGATTTTTTCATGCTTCAAACCGATAGCCCACCCCTCTTAATGTAACCAGAAACTTCCGATAATCGCCAAGACTGCTGCGCAGCAGTTTGATATGCGTATCGAGTGTTCTGTCGTCTCCGTAGTAATCGTAGCCCCACACTTCTGTAATCAGTTTTTCTCTCGAAAGTGCAATGTTGCGGTTGCGCACCATATAAAACAAAAGGTCATACTCCTTCGGGGACATATCCACGCGCTCGCCGTCCACTGTAACCGTGCGCCCGGTAAAATCGACTACCAGCCCTTCCGCTGTAAAAATTTCATGCCCGTTTTTCATGCTCTTATCGGAATTACGTCCGATTACCACTTTCACACGCATCATTAATTCCTTCGGGGAAAACGGTTTTACGACATAGTCATCGATTCCCAGCTCAAATCCGTGGATGCGATCGTATTCCTCACCGCGCGCAGAAAGCATAATCACCGGAATATCCTTTATTTTTTTAATTTCACGGCAGGTAGAAAAGCCATCCAGCTCCGGCATCATCACATCGAGAATCATGACATCAAAATCCTGTTTTTTGCAGATTTCGATTGCCTCCATGCCATCACATGCCTCTGTTACCTCATATCCTTCAAATTCTCCGTACTTGCGGATAATGGCGCGAATCTTTTCTTCGTCATCCACTACTAATATTTTTTCCATTTTCATCTCTCCTTTAACTCCTTCGTATTCGGTAAATACATCTTATCGACATCATGTGACGATTATGTGATAACCTTCTGATTCCTTCCCGAAGATTCCTAAATCGACAAAAACTGCTCTCTTGCCCGCTTTAAATTCACGTAAAACCAGCCAAATGCGACTAAAAAAACACCTAAAAACACGTATTTAACCGCTCCGGGGAAATGAACTTCTTCTCCAATTGCACTAAGCAGTCCGATAAGTGCCAAAACGCCTCCGAATACCGCTTCTTTCCACGCAATAAACGAAATAAAGTCCTGTGGCTTCTTACACTTTTTCACTTCTTCCTGCGCTAAAATAAGACTGTCAATTTTTCCCGTATGCTTCATCCGCAGTGCTGATGCAGACAGATAAATCCCCATTGCAAAAATAACAATATCCACCACTATCATAATGACTGATTCCATATTTTCCTCATCTCCGCTTTTATTTTTTTCTACATTATAATCGGTCTTTCAAAACCTTGCAAGAATCAACATTTCGGGTTGAACTATTTTTACAATTGTTATACAATAGTAAAAAATGACTATATCAATACATAGGAGTGATGGACGATGAAATTAGATAACGTGAAAATTCTAATCGGCGACGATTCCATTCTTGCAAGAAAACAGTTAAAAGATATTATATCTACTTATGGCAACCCAATCTTTTTAGAAGCTTCCAACGGGCAGGACACCATTGACATTTATAAGAAAGAGGCTCCCGCTCTCGTGTTCCTCGACATTGTAATGCCGGTTAAAGATGGAAATGCCGCAATCCGTGAGATTGTTTCCTATGACAATAAGGCTGACATTGTCGTTGTATCTTCTGTCGGCACACAGTCCCAGCTGAAAGCTGCAATCGAGGCAGGTGCACATGATTTTATTCAAAAACCATTAAGTGCCGAACAGATTCATCATGTGCTTACCACCAGGTTTGAAGGGAGATAATATATGTACGCTCAGTTTTTTGGAAATTATCTGCTGGAACGGAATGCCGTCACAAGAAAACAGCTTATCGACGCCATGAAACAAATGGCATCCGAAGAAGTCAAGCTCGGTGCACTTGCAATCCATGAAGGCTATATGACTGCCAGCGAAGTGGATAATATTGTCATCATGCAGACTCATCAGGACAAACGTTTTGGAGAACTTGCCATTCAGGAAGGATATCTTACTCCGGAACAGGTTTCCGAGCTGCTCAAGAAACAGCCCCCAAGCTTTCTGCTTCTGGGTCAGATTCTGGTAGAACGCGGAATCATTAATAATTCTGAGCTCGAAAATCTGATTGTCGATTATGAATCTTATAATGAACTCTCAGATTTTGATTTTTCTGATGAAACCATGGAAAATATCAATCACATAATTGACTCTTTCCTTGTTGACACAAAACAGACCCTTTCAAAACCGGAGCTCTCTTTCTTACACCTGTTATTTAACAATCTGCTGCGTTTTATTGGGGATGATTTTACACCAGTTGCACCGACTCCATGCCGGGAATATCCGACAACGTACTGTGTTTCCCAGAAAGTACTCGGTGAATTTTCTGTAAAAACTTATCTTGATATGCCAAAAGATGCTGCGATTGCCTTTGCCTGCCGCTATGCAGGTGAGTCCTTCATCGAGTTTGACGAATATGTACAGGCATCCTTAGATGATTTCTTAAATCTGCACAATGGTCTGTTTCTTGTAAATATGTCCAATGATATGGGCATCGAATTACAGTTAGAGCCTCCGATGGAAGAAACCGGTGGTTTGTTATCCTTTAAGGAAGGAGCTTTCCTGTTCCCGATTCTCTATCCGTTTGGCATGATTTACTTTATTTTTGAAGTCTGCAAAAATGATTAAATCATTTTTTACATAAGTTCCCAAAGGGCACGAAAAAGGGACATCAGAACCGGCATTCACCGGAACTGATGTCCCTTTTTTATGACTTATTTATTTCTTTAGAAATCCTCTCACTACATCTGGCATCTCATCCACTTCACAGACGGTTGTATGACGTACCTCGGCATTTCGGATTTCCTCGATTGCCTGTGGCACTGCGACATTTCCGATTCGGCTTAACTCATCCACAAGTTCAAAGTCTGTCATACTGTCATAACGATGGTCAATCGCATCCATGACGCTTCTGGTGAATTTGAATGGGCTTGCAGTGGACGCAATCACAGTCTTTGTTGCGGTATCTCCGGTATCTTTTTTGTATTTGCCGTAAACACCCGCTGCAACTGCCGTGTGCGTATCAATAATATATCCGGTGTTCTCATAGAGATAACGGATGACCTCTGCTGTCTCTGCCTCGCTGGTATAATTGCCATAGAAATCAGCAAGCTGCTCTTTCATTTCCGGTGTAATCTCATATTTGCCGGTCTGATTCAATTCTCTCATCAGTGCTGCATTCTTCTGCGGGTCATTTCCTGCAATGCGGTAAATCAGTCTCTCTAAGTTGCTGGAAATCAGAATATCCATGGACGGAGAGCTTGTCAGCATGAACTCACGGTTTTTGTCATACGTTCCGGTTGAGAAGAAATCATACAAAACTTTATTCTCATTGGAAGCACAGATTAATTTTGCAATCGGAAGTCCCATATTTTTTGCATAAAAAGCAGCTAAAATATTTCCGAAATTTCCGGTCGGAACCACAACATTAATCTTCTCTCCCTTGGCAATCTCACCGTTCTCATATAACTTTGCATACGCATAGACATAGTATACAATCTGTGGAACCAGACGTCCGATATTGATGGAATTTGCGGAGGAGAACTGATATCCGGCATGATTCATCTCTTCTGCCATTGCAGCATCCGAAAACATCTTTTTCACACCGGTCTGTGCCTGGTCAAAATTGCCATGAATGCCGACTACGAATGTATTATCGCCCTTCTGTGTCACCATCTGCTTTTCCTGAATCGGGCTGACACCGTTCTTCGGGTAAAATACGATAATCTTGGTTCCCTTTACATCTGCGAATCCTGCCAGGGCTGCTTTTCCGGTGTCTCCCGAGGTTGCGGTTAAGATTACGATATCGTTCTTTACCTGATTCTTTCTTGCAGAGGTAATCAAAAGATGTGGCAGAATGGACAATGCCATATCCTTAAATGCGATTGTCGGTCCGTGAAACAGCTCCAAATAATATGCGCCGTCCGCATTTACAAGCGGAGCAATCTCTTCGGTATCGAATTTGCTGTCATAGGCAGCTTCGATACACTGTTTTAATTCTTCCTCTGTAAAATCGGTCAAAAAGCGCTTCATCACCTCAAATGCGGTCTCCTGATAGCTCATTTTTGCCAGTTCATCCAAATCCAAATCCAGTTTCGGAATGGAAGTTGGGACATAAAGTCCGCCGTCATTTGCCAGACCCTTTAAAATTGCCTGAGAAGCAGTCACCTGCTCGTTTGCATCTCTTGTGCTTGCATACATTAATTCCATGTTCTAAATCCTCTTATCCTTCTGATTTCCACTTCTAAACCACTTTTCACACATTATAAAGAAAGTAGCCGCTACTGTCAAGTTCCTGCCGCACGATTGAAGCCACTTGCCCATCCGTCTCAAACGTGCTATGATAAATTCATCTCACCAATGAAAAGTAATTATCCTGGAGGTCTTATGCAAAAAGGTGTTTATCTCGCCAAAAAGAAAGACGGTACTATTTACTACCGCTCAAGCATTACGTTTCGCGAAAAACACATCAGTCTTGGCAGCTATGCCACCGAAGAGGAAGCCAGTGCTGCTTATCTGGATGCACAGTCACTTTTAGACGATACCTCCTGCACGATTCACGACCTTCCGGGACAGAACCGGCCCATCTCTTTTGAGAAAGCCATAACGCTTGTCAATTTCCGGGATAACGGCATTTATATCAAAAATCCGATTTACCTTGCCAGAGGCTATTTTTCCTATTATCTTTCCCCTGCGCTTGCATTAAAATTTGATATTGATGACCTGTTCTACTATTCCAGCCACAAAATATTACGGCGTCAGGGACATCTGTTCGTCAATGACTACGGTATGCAGTATTCCATTCTCTCCCGCTACGGCATCCGTCCCTATGCGGTTGCAGAACGTGACTACACGTTCAAAAACGGAGATTCTACAGACTTCCGTTATGCAAATATTATTATCATCAACCCCTACCACGGCGTTGCCCGATTTGAGCGAAACGGTATCATCCGCTACCGCGCTGCCATCCATATCAATGGCGTCTATCAGCTTGGCACCTATTCCACGGAAGAAAAAGCTGCCATCGCTTATAACAAGGCGGTCGACCTTGCAAAAGCGGCCGGTATTGCAAAAGAGTTCCCGGAGAACTATGTGGATACGCTTTCCCCAAAGGAATATGCCGACCTCTATACGCATCTAAAGCTATCCAAACGCTATCTGTCTTACCTTGCATCGTTTACAGAGAGCTCTAAATCATAGAATTTTAAAGCCGCACCAGAAACGCATGTCTCATATGGTTTTTGGTACGGCTTTCCTTTTACGTAAAATTTCTATTTCTGGTTAATATAGTTTACCAGTCCCTCGCAGTCGATAATCTTCTGCATAAACGGCGGAAACGCCTGCCCCTGATAGGAAGTTCCCTTTGTCAGGTCTGTGATAACGCCGGTGTCAAAGTTTACCTCCACCTCATCCCCGGCATCAATTGCGGCTGCCGCCTCCGGACATTCGATAATCGGAAGTCCGATATTAATGGCATTTCTGTAAAAAATGCGGGCGAAGGTTTCTGCTATCACACAGCTGATGCCTGCCGCCTTGATTGCCAGTGGTGCGTGTTCTCTCGAAGAACCACAGCCAAAGTTCTTGTTGGCAACCATGATATCTCCAGTCGTTACATTTTTCACAAAGTCCTTATCAATGTCTTCCATGCAATGCGTTGCAAGTTCCTTCGGATCCGAGGAATTCAAATATCTTGCAGGAATGATAACATCGGTATCTACATTATCGCCATATTTGAATACATGACCTTTTGCTGCTTTCATCTGATTTCCCCCTTCCTATAATTCATCCGGTCCGGATAATTTTCCAGTTATCGCACTCGCTGCGGCAACTGCCGGACTTGCCAGATAGATTTCAGATTCTGTATGTCCCATACGTCCTACGAAGTTACGGTTTGTTGTGGAAACACACCGCTCATGCTCCGCAAGAATACCCATATAACCGCCCAGACATGGTCCACACGTCGGAGTGCTGACAACAGCGCCTGCCTCTACAAAAATTTTTAACAGTCCCTCTTCCATTGCATCCAGATAAATCTGCTGGGTTGCCGGAATTACGATTACACGGAGACCTTTTTTCACTTTTTTCCCTTTTAAGATGGAAGCTGCAATTCTTAAGTCTTCCATACGTCCGTTGGTGCAGGAACCGATAACCACCTGGTCAATCGGAATATCTCCCACCTCATCAATCGTTTTGGTGTTCTCCGGAAGATGCGGAAATGCTACGGTCGGTCTTAAAGCGCTAAGATCGATGGTAAATTCCTGCTCATACTCTGCATCCGTATCTGCCTCATAAACGGTATACGGCCGTTTGGAATGTTCTTCCATATATTTCTTTGCAACATCATCCACCGGGAAAATTCCGTTCTTTCCCCCCGCTTCAATTGCCATATTCGCAATCGTGAAACGATCATCCATGCTCAGATATTGAATTCCATCCCCTGTAAACTCCATAGATTTGTAAAGCGCACCGTCTACACCAATCATTCCAATGATATGTAAAATGATATCTTTTCCGCTTACCCACTTTGCCGGTTTGCCGGTCAGATTGAATTTCATCGCAGAAGGAACTTTAAACCATGCTTTTCCGGTTGCCATTCCAGCCGCCATATCCGTGCTTCCCACACCTGTTGAAAATGCTCCCAATGCACCGTAAGTACAGGTATGCGAATCCGCACCGATAATCACATCCCCTGCGACCGTCAGTCCTTTTTCCGGCAGCAGCGCATGCTCGATACCCATCTCTCCCACATCAAAATAATTGGTGATATCATGCTTACATGCAAATTCTCTGACACATTTACAGTGCTGTGCAGATTTAATATCTTTATTCGGCACAAAATGATCCAGCACCAGTGCAATCTTATCCTTGTCAAAAACACCATCCACCTTCATTTTGTCCATCTCATGAATGGCAACCGGTGAGGTAATGTCATTTCCAAGCACCAGATCAAGATCTGCTTCAATAAGCTGTCCTGCACTGACTTTCGGAAGCCCTGCATGTGCTGCAAGGATTTTTTGTGTCATTGTCATTCCCATGCGCATATCCTCCTGATTTCTATACTTCTTTTATGGCAAAAACCTGTGTGTAGCTTTCGCCTGTCGTGTGTGTGTTGTATTTCAAATGCTATTCTAGCATAAGTATTATTATAATAAAAATACATAATAAATATGTTTACCATAACTTTATTTCATGATAAAATAATGATAAGAAAAAGAGGAGGCATTTATGAATCAGAATCTTTCATCCTACCGGATTTTTTACACAGTTGCCCAGACCGGAAACATCTCCCGGGCAGCCAAGGAACTTTATATCAGTCAGCCTGCCATCAGCAAATCCATCCAGAAGCTCGAAGAAAGTGTCGGCTGCAAGCTTTTTTCCAGAAGCTCAAGAGGCGTAGTTCTCACAGAGGAAGGGAAACTTTTATTTGACCATGTCAGAAGTGCATTTGAGACCTTAGAACTTGGGGAAGAAAAGCTGCGCCGCTCCATTGAGCTTGGAGTCGGACACTTAAAAATCGGTGTCAGTTCGACCCTCTGCAAATATATTCTTCTACCTTATCTAAAAGAATTTATCCGGCGCAACCCTCACATTTCCATCTCCATCTCCTGCCATTCGACGAATGATACGCTTGCGCTCCTCGAGGATGACAAGATTGACATCGGACTTGTCGGCAAACCGGATAATATGAGAAATCTTCAGTTTGATTATGTGGAAGAAATCGAAGATATTTTTGTCGCCACGAAGGAATACCTGCGCAATCTTCATGCCAGGGGTGTCTCAAAAGACCAGATACTGCCAAACTCCACCCTGATGCTTCTCGACAAAAACAATATGACAAGACAGTATATTGATGACTATCTTCAGGAAAATCAGATTCAGGTACGGGATTCCATTGATATTTCCAGCATGGATCTTTTAATCGACTTTGCCCGAATCGGCGTCGGTGTTGCCTGTGTCATCAAAAGCTTTGTAAAAAAAGACCTCGCCGACGGCTCTCTGATGGAAATTCCGCTTGGAATTCCTATCCACAAGCGCGAGGTAGGCTTTGCCTACAAAGCGGGAACCAAACCCTCCAAATCACTTGCCTCTTTTATTCGTTTTTACCGGGAGCAGCAGTAAACCCATGGAGCCAGTTTCCTTTCAGATAATACAGCAGGAAAATCACCGAACTGATGGACCATGTCAGCGGATACGCCCAGAACACCACTTCTATCTTCGGAATAAAGTGCACGGTAATCGTGATATAGGTAATCCGGATTAAGCACCATGCCGCTAGCATGACAAACATCGGAACCGCTGATTTTCCTGCTCCACGCATAATTCCGGCAATGCAGTGGGAAAATGCAAGGAAACAGTAAAATAACGCTTCAATGTGCGCCTGACGGCTTGCAATCTCGACAACGCCCGGTGTATCGTCAAACAACACCGTAAAATACGGCATAAACTGATAAACTACAACTCCAACCAACTCCGCTAGTGTCACGGAGCAGAAAATTCCAAACACTGCCCCTTTCTTCGCACGGTCATACTGCATTGCACCAAGATTCTGGCTTATAAATGTAGTCAATGCCATTGCAAAGCAGTTGATTGGCAGAAATGCAAATCCCTCTATCTTGGCATAAACACCACAGCCCGCCATCGCAAGCACTCCAAACGCATTGATATTCGACTGGACCACAATATTTGCAATAGAAATAATCGAGTTTTGTAATCCCGATGGCAGTCCAAGTCTCAAAATCTGGCTCAACATATCTGCATGGAACCGGATTTCTTTGATTCTGACCTGATAAACTTCTTTTTTCCGTACCAGACGCCAGAAGCATAACAGTGCACTCACTGCCTGGGAAAGTGCTGTTGCAAGCGCCGCCGACCAGACGCCGAGCCCCAGTCCACCCACAAATGCAAAGTCAAGGCCAACATTCACAAACGAAGAAATCATCAGATAATATAACGGATGTCTGCTGTCTCCCACTGCCTGCAAAATTCCCATGCAGATATTATACATGACAAACGCAATCGACCCGCCAAAATATACTCTGAAATACGCCACCGAATCCGGCAGCACCTCCGTTGGTGTTCCCATCCACACCAGAATCTGCGGTGCAAACAAAATCCCGACTACCGTAAGGAGCAGTCCCGCCGCAAGTCCGAATGCAATATCCGTGTGTACCGCACGTTTCAGACTTTCGTCATCGCATGCGCCAAAATACCGTGAGATAATAACGCCCGCACCGGTTGCCGTTCCATTGATAAAGCCGACCAGAAGGAAAATCAGGCTTCCTGAGGAGCTTACCGCCGCAAGCGCCTCACTTCCTAAAAAATTTCCAACAATCAGCGAATCAACCATATTATATAATTGCTGAAATAAATTGCCCATAAAGAGAGGGATTGCAAATACTACAATCCCCCTCCAGATGGAACCTGTCAATAAATTCGATTCCTTTTTCATCTGATACCCTATTTCATTACGATATTTACAATTCTGCCCGGAACATAAATTTCTTTTACAATGGTTCCGGTCAGTTTGTCTGCGATAACCTCTTTTGCTCTTGCAATGACATCCTCTTTTGCATCGTCTCTGCCGATTGCAAGAGTACCTTTTGTCTTGCCGTTAATCTGAACTGCAATCTCTACAGTATTCTCAATCGTCTTTGCCTCGTCAAACTCCGGCCATTTCTCAAATGCAATCGTGCTGTCGTGACCCATCTTTTCCCAGATTTCCTCTCCGACATGCGGGCAGATGCAGGAGAACATCTTAATTAACCCTTCTGCATACTCTCTCGGGCACTTGCCGGCTTTGTATACATCATTTACAAAAATCATCATCTGGCTGATGGCTGTATTGAAACCAAGCTGCTCAAAATCACTTGTCACTTTCTTCACGGTCTGATGATATACCTTGGTGAGTGTGTCATCGTTCTCGTCTACGATATTGTCCGGGTTTGCAAAGAATGTCCATACACGTGTGATGAACTTTCTCGCACCTGCAACACCGTTAGAGCTCCATGGCTTCGACACTTCAAGAGGTCCCATGAACATTTCGTAGAGTCTTAATGTATCTGCACCGTACTCCTCTACAATATCGCTCGGATTGACTACATATTTGGGGAAACGTTTTCCCATCTTAATACCGTTTTCACCTAAAATCATACCCTGATGAACCAGTTTCTTAAACGGCTCCTTCACCGGTGATAAGCCGCTGTCGTACAGGAAACGGTTCCAGATACGGGAGTACATCAGATGTCCTACTGCATGCTCCGGACCACCGATATATAAGTCAACCGGGAGCCAGTGTTTTAACAGCTCCTGATTTGCAAATTCCTTGTCATTGTGCGGGTCGATGTATCTCATATAATACCAGGAAGAACCGGCAGAACCCGGCATTGTGGCAGTCTCTCTGACACCCTTGACGCCGTTGTGATCATACTGTTTCCATTCAACTGCATTCTCCAGAGGTGCCTTGCCGTTTTTTCCCTTGTAATCCTCAAGCTCCGGTAAAATCAGAGGCAGTTCCTCATCCGGAAGGAAGTAAATTTCACCATCCTCCTTATATACACACGGAACCGGCTCACCCCAGTATCTCTGACGTGCAAAAATCCATTCGCGGAAATGGTAGTTCACTTTTCTTCTGGCAACGCCCTGCTTCTCGAGCTTATCTGTAATTGCCTCTTTGGCTTCCTCTACAGTAAGTCCGGTAAATTCCTCAGAATTGATTAACTTGCAGCCCTTTCCGAGATAATCGCCCTTCTCAAATGCATGCTCAGAGACATCTGCACCGTCAATGACCTGAATCATGTCAATTCCATGTACCTGTGCGTACTCAAAGTCACGCTGGTCATGGCTTGGCACCGCCATAACGGCACCGGTTCCATAGCTTGCAAGCACAAAATCACCAATAAAAAGCGGTACTTCCTTGCCGTTTACCGGGTTAATCGCATATAAGCCCTTCAGCATACAGCCGGATTTGGTCTTGTTTAACTCGGTACGGTCCATATCATTTTTCTTCAAGGTCTCATCAATATATGCCTGAACCTCTTCTCTGTTCTCCACACGATCCATAAGTCCCTTGACAATTTCTCCATCCGGAGCAAGCACCATAAACGTAATACCGTAAATCGTCTCGATACATGTGGTAAAAATAGAGAACTCTCCGCCACCGACAATCTTAAAATCAACCTCGACACCGGTACTCTTGCCAATCCAGTTTCTCTGGATTTCCTTGGTGGATTCCGGCCAGTCAATCTCGTTAAGACCCTCTAACAACTTCTCTGCAAATGCAGGCTGGTCAATGACCCACTGTTTCATGTTCTTTCTGACAACCGGATATCCGCCACGCTCGGACTTTCCGTCGATGACCTCATCGTTAGAGAGAACGGTTCCCAGTTCCTCACACCAGTTTACCGGCATATCAATGTGCTTCGCATAGCCAGCTTCATATAAACGTTTGAAAATCCACTGTGTCCACTTGTAGAAAGAAGGGTCAGAGGTTGCAATCATCTTTGTCCAGTCATAGTCAAAGCCAAGCTCTTTTAACTGTTTGGAAAATGTCTCGATGTTCTTCTGTGTAAATCCATTCGGATGGTTTCCGGTGCTTACTGCGTACTGCTCAGCCGGAAGACCGAAAGAGTCGTATCCCATTGGATGAAGTACATTATATCCCTGCATACGCTTCATTCTGGACATAATATCAGTCGCTGTATAACCTTCCGGATGTCCGGCATGCAGACCGACCCCGGACGGATACGGGAACATATCAAGCGCATAATATTTCGGCTTGCTGAAATCCCAGACATCTGTCTTAAATGTTTCGTTCTCCTCCCAGTATTTCTGCCATTTTTTCTCAATGACCTTATGGTTGTAAAGTTCCATTTTTTCCTCCTTAAACAAAAACCCCGCCTCTATGTTACTAGAGACGGGAATAATTTACCGTGGTACCACTCTACTTCGTATCTGTGATTCCTGTTAAAGAATCCATACGCACTCGAAGTTCTTAACGCGAACGACACGCTTCTTCCTACCCACATATGCAGTCATCTTCTGCAGATGCTTCAGAAAAAGGACTCAAAGGTGAGTTGGGAACTTATGAACGCTGTCTCACACCAGCCGACAGCTCTCTGTGCATCTCCGTTCTTAGTACTCCTTATCATCGTCTGTTTTCTTTTCAAAACTATGAATATTTTATCATATACACCCTGTTTGTCAAGCCTTATTTGCGCTATAGAGAATTTCTATAATGCAAAAAGAGCTGCTCTGCGCAGCTCTTTTCAAAATCATAATATCATTCAAAGGATTAGTTATTGATGAACTTATCCTCTTCGTTATTCCAGCTGTAAAGCTTACGGATTTCCTCGCCAACCTTCTCAGATGGATGCTCGGAAGCAAGCTTTCTCATAGCCTTGAAGTGAACCTGTTTTCCTGCCGGAGACATGTCCAGTAAGAACTCTTTCGCGAAGGAGCCATCCTGAATATCGGAAAGAATTTTCTTCATGGTCTTCTTGGTCTCTTCTGTAATAAGCTTCGGTCCGGTAATGTAATCACCGTACTCAGCAGTATTGGAAATGGAGTATCTCATTCCTGCGAAACCTGACTGGTAGATTAAGTCTACAATCAGCTTCATCTCATGGATACACTCAAAATATGCGTTTCTAGGATCATAACCAGCTTCTACCAATGTCTCGAAACCAGCCTGCATTAATGCACAAACACCACCACAAAGAACTGCCTGCTCACCAAAGAGGTCTGTCTCTGTCTCGGTACGGAATGTTGTCTCAAGAACACCGGCTCTAGCTCCGCCGATACCAAGTGCATATGCAAGGGCGATATCCTGTGCCTTTCCGGTTGCATCCTGCTCAACAGCGATTAAGCAAGGAACACCTTTTCCTGCCTGGTACTCGGAACGAACAGTATGTCCCGGTCCCTTCGGAGCAATCATGGTAACATCGACATCCTTCGGAGGTACGATACATCCGAAATGGATATTGAAACCATGTGCGAACATTAACATATTACCAGCCTCAAGGTTCGGCTCAATATCTTTCTTGTAAAGGTCAGCCTGTTTCTCATCGTTGATTAAGATCATGATAATATCGGCTTTCTTTGCTGCTTCTGCTGCGGTATATACTTCAAATCCCTGCTTTACTGCTTTATCCCAGGATTTGCTTCCCTCATAAAGACCAACAATTACCTTGCATCCGGAATCTTTTAAGTTCAGAGCATGTGCATGACCCTGACTTCCATAGCCGATGATTGCAATTGTTTTTCCGTCTAAAAGTGAAAGGTTACAGTCTTCCTGATAAAAAATTTTTGCTGCCATATTCTTATTCCTCCAAAATTTGAATTGTATCTTCGACGTCACTGGTTATAATTCCAGCATCCGCCCGGCTTCGTCAAACATCTTGACATCCGCGATTCCGCGGGACAATCCGGTAATCCCTGTCCGTGCCAGCTCTAAGATTTCGTAGCCGGATAATAAATCCAAAAAAGCATCCAGCTTATCCTGCTGTCCGGTTAATTCGATTACCATCGAATCCTTCGTAACATCCACGACCTTGCCATGGAAAATCTCTGTCACATTCAGAATCGGCTGACGTTCCGTATCTTTTGCGCGAATCTTAACTAAAATCAACTCTCTCGTAACAGACGAACCTGGTTCCAACTTCTTAATATGTACCACATCTTCCAGCTTTGCAAGCTGCTTCTCAATCTGTTCTAATATCTGCTCATCCCCGCTCGCCACAATCGTAATGCGCTCATAACGCGGGTCAGCCGTCACACCGGAGGAAAAACTGTCGATGTTATATCCTCTGCGGCTGAACAGACCGGAAATATGACTGGTAACACCAGGGTTATTCTCTACTAAGAGTGACAACACCTGTCTCCTCATATGAAACCTTCCTTAAAAAAACTTGCAATACACACACATCACACTAATGCTATAATAGCATATCGTTTTATTTTGTCAATAACTTCTTTTTCTACTTTTAGGATTACAGTAACTGTTCTGTAATCACCCAGATAACAGCCGCCACAAAAAGCCACACGCCCCTTGTACGTGTCTTTTTTACAGCGTCTGCATCTTCTCTAGACTCTCTGCGTGTGGCAGCCTTGGGGACTGCCACCATGAAAAATCCAGTCAAAAGCAGCACACTCTGCAATAATTTCATCGAAACCTCCCGTTTTCTGATTACATCATCAGTCCGCTCTTCTCTTTGCTCTCTTCGATTATCTTATTCAGTTTGCGGAATGGAATGGCAATCACAAGACCGATAAACAGAGACACCGGTATGTATAGGGACAGCTTTCCAAGATACTTCCAATAATCTGCCCCATAGATTCCGCCGATGGTCTCACGCATCGCATTCATACCATACTGGAACGGCAGGAACTTATAAATCATCTGGTAAACCTGCGGCAGTGTCTCAATCGGGAACGTTCCTCCGGCTCCTGCTACCTGAATAACCATGACAACGACTGCCAGTGCCTCACCGACGTTGCCCATTGCAACAGTAAGGGAATAGATAAACAGGGTAAATACCAGGCTCGCTGTCGCGGAAGCCAGCCAGAACAGGAACGGATTATGGCACTGAATCCGGATGTAATAAAGATTTCCAAGCACCGTAATCAAAGTCTGCGTCTGTCCTACCAGGAAGAAGATGATATACCTTCCAAAGTATGCCTGATAAGGCTTAATCTCATCAATTCCCGAAACCGGGTGTACCTTTACATGCACAATTGCAACGAGAATTAACGCTCCTACCCACAGTGCTAAAATCGTATAAAACGGAGACATTGCAGAACCGTAGTTCTCAATCGCATAAACCTCCACTGTTTCAAGGCTTACCGGAGAAGAAATAAAGGTTCCAAGATAATCCGGATCAGACTGTAAAATCTCAATAATCTTCTGATACTGCTCACTCTGGCTAAGCTCAATGATATCGGTCATGACATCGGAAAGTCCGCCAAGCAGATTCTGCGCCATGCTTAAGGATTCCATCAGGCTTGCACTTCCTTCCTGAAGGGTTACCTGATAATCCTCGAGTACCTTCTGGACATCGCCAAAATCTGCATCAATTCCGTTTAAGATAGATGCTGTCGCAATCATGGAATTCTGCATGGAATTCATCGTTGCATCCAGATTCGGACGCACCTCAAACGTAAACGAATCCTCAAGCTGTTTTAACGCTGTCTTACACGCCTCTATCTGTGTTGTAATATTATTAGAAAGTGCTTCTATCGTCTCTTTTGACGCATTGGCATTCTCTGATAACGTAGACAAATCAGAACTGATAGTATCAAACTGATTATAGATTGCATCAATTTTCTTTGCTGTTGCCTCATCTGCATCTTTCTCCCAGCTTGAAATGGCATTTTCAAATATTTTTTTCATATATGGCATTGCAGTAATCGCAGAATCAATGTAACTTCTGTCCGAAATTCCGGAATCCTGCACAATCTGCAAGGTTGTTTTCATAGCCGCAGAGACATTATTAAGACTGTCCTCTACCAAATCAAAGCTGTAAGATACCATCTGTGACACCGTATCAGCTGTTGCACTTCCGGAAACAATCAGTGATTCCATGCTCTGTACCGTGCTCTGTCCATTGGAAACCATGCTGTCAAGTCCCGGTATCATCGCCTGGCTGGTCGCTAAAAGGCTCTGTGCCGAATCCATGATTGTCACAAACGAATTCAAAACATTGACATAGCTGTTAAGGTCATGGCTTAAATCCGTAAGCTTGTCGAGAACCGTGTCTGTAAAGTCTGCCTCGCCATCCTCGCCTGCAATCACGCCGCCGACTTTCATAATGCTCTCTGCCAAAGTGCTGATAAAGGTAGAGTTCACCTGCTCCTGCACCGTTGTTTTTGCTTTGCCCGTGATTTTCGGTGCAATCGCATTTTTCTTCTCGTTCTCATAATAAATGATATCCGGGTGCTCAATCTCGCCGCCTAGGAAGCTGATCATCCCTTCGGTGAAATTTTCCGGAATCACAAGTGCCGCATAATAATCACCACTGTAAACACCGGCAACTGCGTCCTTCTGAGTGTCTACAAACACCCAGCCAATCGTATTATTCTCCTTCAGCGCTTCAATAACAGAATCACCTACGTTCAAGGAAACTCCGGCAATTGTCACACCCTTATCCTCCGACACGACCGCAACGGACATATTTGAGGTGGAATCCGGACCATACGGGTCCCAGTTTGAAAAAATATTAAACCATGCATACAGGGATGGCAGGATGGAAAGTCCCATAATAATTACAACTGCCACCACATTCTGGCTTAACCGTTTTGCATCTGACCAGAAAATTTTAAATATATTACGCATTTTGTTCTTCTCCTGCCCCTTCTTCCTCACTCTGGGTCTCAGCCTTGGAATTTAATGTGTCATCAATCTTCTGAATCATTGTCGCAAGATTGTTCTCCACCTGCTCAAACTCTTTTCCAATCAGCGTATCAACCTCACGGTCTTTCTCATCCACCAGCTCCCGCAACTGCTCCTGGAGGTTAAAGTCCATATACTCCACCACAATCAGGTATGAGGCAAGCACAAACAGCGATACAATCCAGAGAATTAAGAATACAACCTTGTTGCTGTCTGTCCAGAAGAGGAAAAACAAAAAAATCAACGGGATAATCCAAAGGCATTTTAATCCAATTTTAATTCGTTTCTGATTTTTCAGATGAAGCTGCCGTTCATAATCCAACACTTTTTCATAGATTGCTTCATACTTATCTTTCTTTTCCATAAATTAACCACCTGCCCTGTTTTTACATCATTTCGGTTTCTTCCATTCGCTCTTCCATAAAATGGCTTACTTTCACAAATGGAATTCGTATCACGAGTCCTATCATAAGTGATACCACTACAAACACAAGGAGTTCTAACATTTTTACTGTATAAGTGCTTCCATACATTCCTCCGATAGTCTCACGCATCGCATTGATTGCATACGGGAACGGGAAGAAAATATAAATATTGCGGTATACTGCCGGCAGCAGCTCAATCGGGAAGGAACCGCCGGAGCCTGCAATCTGGATTACCATGATAACAACCGCAAGCGCTTTTCCAACATCCCCGAAGGAAATCGTCAGGGAATAGATAAACAGTGTAAAGGTAAGGCTCGCAACGGACGCCGTCAGCCAGAACAGCCCCGGATATAATACCTGACAATGTAACAGATAAATATCTCCCAAAACTACAATTGCGGTCTGCACCTGTCCGAGCACAAAAAACAGAAGATATCTTCCAAAATAAAGCTGGTAGGATTTCACATTCGTAAGTCCGACCGGTTCTGCCTTTACTTTCACTAATGCAACAAGAATCGTACCGCCTACCCAGAGTGCAAGAATCGTATAGAACGGTGTCATGCCACAGCCGTAAGTCTTAATCGGGTACACCTCTTCTGTCGTAACGGAAACCGGTTCCGAGAAAAATTCGCCATAGGATTCCGGGTCTCCCTGTAAAAACGTCAGGAACGCCTGCACCTTCTCATCCTCGCCGACTGCGTCAAGCCTGTCTAAAAGATTTGTCAGCTTTTCCGAAATCTGATCAATGACTACTTTAATCTGCTCTAAGCTGTCATTCGTGCTTGAAACAGTCGTCTCAATTCCATTAAAGATTGTTGTCATATCACCCATCGTGTTATTCAGATTATCCAGCAGTTCGGTTACATTCAAAAGCATGTTTTCCATACTGTCAATCAGTCCGTTCATCTGCGGGACGAGGGTATTTTTATACATACTCTGCATATTATTTACCGCATCACTGCAATTACCGAGAATTCTCGTCAGGTTCGTGGTTGCGGCATTCACTGCATCTGCGGTAATAGTTGTATTTACTTTTAACTTGCTTAAATCAATGCTGTCCAATGCTGTTTTTACGTTATTGACCGTCTGAAGCAAATCACTGATTTCTGTCCGAATGGAACCAAGCTGATTCTGTGCAATCTCTCCTAGCACAGTCATATGGTTTGCCAGTTCATTCAGCTGTCCAAGCAGTGTTACGGTCTGCTCTGCAATGCTCTTTAGGGATGCAAGTGTCTTGTCAATATCAGTACCATTGCTAATGTCGTCTAACGCTTTAGAAATATCTCCAAGCGTATCTCCAATGTCAGAAATCAACTGTGCAATTTCCGGATACTGCTCTGCAACACCGGAATTCTCATAGATTGTATTGAGGTCCGTCAAAATTTTTTCGCCGTTTGAAACAATTTTTTGCAAATTCTCAATATATTTCTGCAGCGTCTCTGTATTGTTGCTTGAAGCAACATCTGAAATCAGCCCCGCAATTTCACTCTGGATTCCGGACGCACTTTTTCCGATATCGTTGATGGTCTCAAGGATTGCCTCCATCTGCTGCTTTGCTTCATCATTCTCATCACTGTCTGTAACAGACTTTGCAAGCTGTGCATACAGGCTGTTTAACTGCTTAATCAGTTCCGCTGTATCTGTGGTTGTCTGGTTAAGACTATCCGCTGTATCCTGCGCTGATTCCCCAAGATTTGCATTTGTGATATCCGTCGAAATCTGATTAATGGCAGTGTTTATCGTGCCCATCGTCTGATCTACATTACTGCTGAAATCATTTAAAGAAGTCTGCGTTTTGCTGAGGTTCTCCTGTGCCGATTCAAAATTGCTCTGTCCGTCTTTCAAATTATCCTGTAAACCCGGAATGTTCCCACTCGTCTCTGCAATGACGGCAGAAAGAGCCGCATTTCCCTTTGTAAACGTATTAATCATGGAGCTGTACTTAATCAGATTACTGTTCAGTTCCGTCAGCTTCTCTTCAAAATAGGTAAAGGTATCCATGTCGTCAAGCTCTTCGGAAAGGCTGTTTGTCTTTTCAAAAATCATATTGACAACAACATCAATAAATTTCTCATTGATACTGGTCTTTAAGCTTGAAATTGCAGAATCCGTAATCTTTGTTCCGATTGCATTTTTCTTCTCATTCTCATAATACACAATGGAGGAGTCCGACGTTTCTTCCCGGAAAACATTATACATTCCTTTTGTGAAATTTTTCTCAATCACAACTGCCGCATAATAATCTCCGCGGTTTAATCCCTCTAACGCCTCTTCCTGGCTGTCAAGAAACACCCAGCCGATGCTGTCCTTCTGCTTTAGCTCTTCGACAACCTCATTTCCCATGTTTTCAATGGTTCCGTCATCGGTCTTGTAATCTTCGTCAAGATTCGTCACCGCAATCTTAATATTTCCCGTGTTCGCATACGGGTCCCAGTTTGAATAAATATTAAACCACGCATACAGGGACGGTATCGCACACAGACCGATTGCAATAATCAGTACGAACGGGTGCGTTACCAGATTTTTCATATCCTGTGTAAATATCTTCCATATGTTTTTCATAAATTGCCTCCGGTATCGTTTCCAAAACATAGTACTTTAGACATTATACACTATTTATTTTCAAAAGAAAACCAACAAAATTGCAGATGTGTCTATTTTCTGAATCACTTGGCAGGTGATGTTCACCATATAAGACAAATAGCAAACAAAAAACAGGCCTTATCGGAATGAGCGCTGTCGTTCCAATAAGACCTGTAAAGCTTGAATTCAAGCTATTTTATAAGTTTTTCCTTAGAATTTGCCAGCCTTAGCTGCTTCCTCAACAGAAACTGCAACTGCTACAGTTGCACCTACCATTGGGTTGTTGCCCATTCCGATAAGACCCATCATCTCTACGTGAGCCGGTACGGAAGAAGAACCTGCGAACTG
>CATZIT010000002.1:0-364301 GCA_958420225.1 uncultured Roseburia sp.
ACTGTTACTAATCGATCGAGGGCTTGACCAAAAGTTATAATCGGAAATCTGTATGAAGTTTTGAAGGTACAATGAAAAGAATACATTGCATTTTATCAGAGAAAATGTTATGATAAAAATGACGTATATGATACGTCTTTTTTATAAATATAGGGGATTGGTCAAATGGTATGATAGGGGTCTCCAAAACCTTTGGCGGGAGTTCGATTCTCTCATCCCCTGCTCTAAAAAACACCGTGAATTCGGTGTTTTTTTGTCGTGTTGCATAATTTCTGTCGAAAAAGGGAGATTTCTTGTTTTTTGTTACAGACAGTATTGTCAAATTTGAAAAGTAGTGGTACCATTAGACTAGACACAATGTTTTACGGTGAGTCAGTGGGATAAATTTTTAGGGGAGATGTGTATACGATATGGAGCAAAAAATGGAAATACAAAAGAAAAAGGGCTTAATTTAATTGGAAGAATTTTAATGGTTTCAGTGATACCAATTGTTATTCTGGTATTTTTTGCAGGACTTGCAATACGGGCAGTTGGCAGGGATGTGTCTTTGATGATGGCAAAACATGAATTAACCGCAACTACATATGCAATGGATCAGACGTTAGGAATATTATCGACGGGGGATTATACCTGTGATGGAGCCAATCTGTACAAAGGAGAAACCAATATAACTGCAAACCAGAATGCACTTGATCAGTTCAAACAGGGAACAGACGTAGATGTGACGCTTTTCTGGGGAGATACACGAATGGCTACCAGTATTGTGGATGGAAGCGGAAATCGTGTCGTAGGAGCAAAAGCATCGGCAGATGTATATGATAAAGTCACAAAAGAAGGTTCTTATTTTTCCGGTGATGTTATGATTGAAGGAAAACCTTATTTCGGCTATTATGAGCAGCTTAAGAATTCAGATGGTACAATGGTCGGTATGTTATTTACCGGTATGAGCGCAGAAGAGGTACATGAAATTTATAATGTACGGATTCGCAAAAATATTATATTTATGATAGTAGTCGCATTGGCGGGCTGCGTGCTGATTGCAGTATTTGTGAGAAGAATTGGACAGGCAATCTTTATGGTTGTCGGCAATCTTGATAAAGTGGCTAATGGAGAATTGTCTACAAGTGTAAATAATAATTTGATAAAGCGAAGTGATGAAGTGGGTAATATTGCGAGAAGTGTGCATTCGCTTATTGGAGGATTGACCTCGATTATTGCGAACATCCACGAATCTATCCGGGCATTGACAGGTTTTTCGGATGAATTTAAGAGCAGTTTTGAAACGATTAATAATTCCATTTCCAATGTCAATGTTGCAGTGGATGAGATTGCAAATGGCGCAACGAATCAGGCAAATGAAACACAGAAGGTCAATAACCAGATTACAGATATGGGGGATGCCATTGCAAGAACAACCGAGAATGTGGATGCGTTGATGGCAAGCACCGGTGTGATGCAGCAGAACAATGAGCAGCTTGGAGCAACAATGGATGAGCTGATTGAAATCAGTAATCGCGCAAAGAACTCCATTGATGAGGTGCATGGGCAGACAAATGTTACAAATAAATCTGTCATGGATATTGGAAATGCAATTAATATGATTACAGACATTGCAAGCCAGACGAATCTGCTTTCTTTGAATGCAAGTATTGAGGCAGCAAGGGCCGGTGAGCATGGACGTGGATTTGCCGTTGTTGCAGATGAAATCAGACAGTTAGCGGATCAGTCCAGAGAAACAGCTGAGCAGATTGGCGGAATTGTAGAAGAACTGATTCATAATTCAAATGTCAGCGTGCAGACGATGAATGAAGTATTAGATGAAATTAATCATCAGTATGAGCGTTTGAATGAGACAAAAGAAATTTTTGGAAAGCTGAATGCTGAGGTAAATAATGTCACATCTGCAATCAATGAAATTTCTACGGAAGTGGATGCAATTAATAATTCCAAGAATGAGGTGCTTGGAAGCGTTGAAAATCTCGCAGCGATTGCGCAGGAGAATGCAGCAAGTACGGAAGAAACATCAGCTTCTATGGTAGAACTTGGTCAGGTTGTAAATCAGTGCAATGCAGCAACGAAAGAACTTGTGGATATTGCTGGTAATTTGAATGAAAATGCCAATAAGTTTACATTATAAAAGCTGAAAGAGGAACAGTATGATTGATTTACATCTGCATCTCGACGGGTCATTAGACCCGGCGGATATGACGGAGCTTGCGAGATTGTCAAAGGCGACATTACCGGTGACGAATACAGACGAAATTCAAAAACTAATGATGGTAGAACCGGGTTGCACGAATCTGGGAGAGTATTTAGAAAAATTTGATTTGCCAATTCAGGTCTTACAGACAAAAGAGAGCTTCGAATATGCAGTGTACCGGCTGATTCTCAGACTGCGGTCACAGGGACTCTGCTATGCGGAAATCCGCTTTGCACCGCAGTTTCATATGAGACTGGGACTGACGCAGAGAGAGGTCGTAGAAGCGGCAGTTGCAGGGCTTCAGAAGGGAACAAAAGAGTCTGGGATGCCGGCGCAATTGATTCTTTGTTGTATGCGTGGGGAGCAGAACCATGCGGAAAATGTGACAACGGTTGAGATTGCTGAAGAGTTTTTGAAAAAGGGTGTATGTGCGGTGGATTTGGCAGGAAATGAGGCTGCATATCCAACGGAAGAGTTTGCAGACCTTTTTGATATGGCAAGGGAGCGAAAAATTCCGGTGACGATTCATGCAGGAGAAGCTGCAGGAGCGGAAAGCGTACAGCAGGCAATCAAAGCTGGTGCATTAAGAATCGGTCACGGAACGCATGCAACTGAAGATGTCCAATTATTTGAAAAATTACGGGAACGAAGGATACCGCTCGAACTTTGTTATACCAGCAATTTGCAGACCAGGGCAGTGGATATTTCGGAGCATTATCCGATTAAGACATTTCTGGATAATGGAATTGTGGTAACGGTTAATACGGATAATATGACCGTTTCCGGCACGAACTTAAAGAAGGAATATCAGTTATTGGGAAAACAGTTTGCGCTAAAAACGGATGAATTGCAGGTGTTTGCTGAAAATGCAGCAGAAGCAGCCTTTTTAAGCGAGGAAGAAAAAAACAGATTAAAAGAACAGATAAAATGCTCGTTTGTCTCATGGCTTGAAAATTAAGCCGGTGCAGAGGGAAAAAAGCCCGATTCCGTCGATGGCGGTGTCGGGCTTTTATTAATATAATTTTGGCAGCCGGTCTAAGGTTATGGCATAGGGGTGTTGATAAAGCTGCTTTAAAGCATCAAAGCTGTTGAAATTTTCTGTAAGCACAAAATCATTGCTCCATGTCATATACCAAAGCCATGGAATATGGGACTGTGCAAGTGCATTCGCATCCGGCAGAATCCCGGTCTCTGCAATGGCAGCACCCTTTGCGGCGGAAGTCATCTGGGAGAGTTTCTGGTAATTTTCGTGGAAATCTCCGTGGCAGTGTGGCTTTGGATACATATCCATTGAAATGATATCGCAGTAGGTATCCCCAACGTAACCTTCCTTTAAAGGGGAATTAAAGACCCAGATGAGATTATTCAGTGCATGCTTTTCCGTAAAATAATGATATTGGAAACGAAAAAGTGCTCTGGCAGTTTCCGGTCCTTTAGAGCCCCACCAGAACCAGTTCCCCTCGGATTCATGAAAGGGACGCCAGAGAATGGGGATGTGTTTGTCACAGAAAGGACGAAGCAGTTTTGCCATACAGTCCAGATCATGGAGCATTGCCTCATGTTCTGGAGTGTCTTCTGCCAATGCTTTTTGCGGGTCAAATGTGGTATGCTCGGTATAAAAAGATTTATCAGTTCCGCCGAGTGGAGAAAACCAGTGCCAGGTAAAGGTGATGAGACCTCCCAGTGCTGCCCATTCCCATGCTTTTTCAAGTGTACCGTAATTTTCATCAACTTCCTTCAGGCAGTCGGCGCCCGCAGTTTCGCGTCGGATGTTCGGGGAATAGGAGAGGAGTTCAAACCCACATAAAGCAGGCAGTTTTCCAGTTACAGAAAAAATTTGTTTTAATTCAGGCTGTGCCATTGTCTGGGTATGCTGACCAGTGAGAATGGCATTACCTTCGATACTGTCGAAATAAGCAAGAACATTTCTTACTTCCGGAATGGAACATTTGTTGATAGGTTCTGTTATCATATGACTCTCTCCTTAATTTTACTGGAGCAGTTCAAGAACGCGCTGTTTGCTCTGATTGTTCTGAGCCAGCATGGATTCTCCAGCCTGCTTTAGAATATCGTATGCAGAAAATGCTACCATGACACGTGCAAGGTCTGCATCACGGACGCGTGATTCTGCGGATTGCGTGTTCTCCTGTGTGACGTCATCGACCGAGCGGTTGTGCTCAAGGCGGTTAGTCTGCGCACCAATGTTTGAACGGGACGCCGATATCTTTGCAATGGCATTTTCCACTTTTTCCATGGAAGCACCTGCATTTGTATAGGAAGAAACATCTAACCGGTTTACATCTAAAAGGGTACTGTTCATTGCGTCAATGGAAATAAACCATCCGTTTTCGTTAGTCGCACCGGACTGAATCCAGAATTTACGACTTTCGTTGGTTGCAATCTGAACCGTTGGGTCATATGTGATGGGGACACCATCAAGATTGATATCGGCATCGGTCTGCACGATTCCATATTGGAAGGAGACGGTTGAAGAGGCACCATCGGCAACATTACGGTTCCAGATAAGTTTAAATCCCATATCGGAAGAATAATTTGTAGTTCCGGTTGAGCCTCCAAGCTGCATTCCGGAGGCAGAATCATAATCGTTCCAGTTTCGCCCGGTATTATAATAACCAATGTAGGCGGCATCTGGTGCATCACCAGCCGCCCAGCGGATATTTTCGGAAAACTGTAGTGCCTGTTTAGTATTGACAATGGAAAAGCCATTATTCAAGTTACTGATATCTTCCACATAGCCGCGGGAGGTATCGTTAAAGAAAGAACTTCCCGGAGAGGTATACATGGTATAGTTATCTACGCGCTGTCCGCCGATATAATAGCCTTCCTGGTGGTCTCCGACATTGGTTCCACCGTACGCGGTATCTGCATCAAAAAGCAAATCAACAGATGCATTCGTTCCAAGCTGGTTCTGCATTTCATAACTAATGGTATAGTATTGACTGGTCGCCTCATGAGAACCAACCTGAATACGCTGCACAAGGCCAAGTGTTCCGCCATTCGGTGAAGCGTAGGTAATGGTCCGGCTGTAGGTGTTTGTAGTACTGTCGTATGTAAAGTTACTGCATGGCAGGGTGGATAAAGATACAGACTCTGTGGCAGTGGCACCGGAGGCATCCTGATAATTTACGCGAAGGCTTGACACGGTATGGCTTCCGAATAACAGTGCCCACGTCTGACTTCCATAGTCTTCCGAAGAAGAGGCAGACAGATGAAGTCTGTTGTGGCTGTCATTTGCGGAAAACGGATCCTGCCCAAGTGAGGTATTGGAAAGAGAAATATCGCTAAATGGAATGTTTCCCATCGGAACAGAGTTTCCGGCTGCATCGGTGATGGTGGTATAGGAACCGGAAAAAAGTTTCTGTGTGTTAAATTCCGTGGTATCAGCAATACGGTCAATTTCTGCTGACAGTGCATCGAGCTCTTTTTGAATAGCATCGCGGTCGGCAGTGGTATTAGTATCGTTAGCGCCCTGTGTTGTTAATTCTTTCATACGGTCGAGCATGGAATGTACTTCCGATAATGCGCCATCGGCAACATTTAAAAGAGAGATTCCGTCATCAATATTAAAAGAGGCCTTCTCAAGACCGCGAATCTGCCAGCGCATTTTTTCGGAAATTGTCAGTCCAGCGGCGTCATCAGCAGCCCGGTTAATCCGGTAACCCGAAGAAAGCTGTTCAGATGCCTTTGCTTTTTGATCGGTTACGGTTTTTAATTGATTTTGTGTAAAAAGAGAGCTGATATTATGCTGAATGACCATCTAAATCTTTCTCCTTCAAAAAATAATTCCTGTAACTATTATAAGTTTATATCGGTCCAAAACGCAAGTTATATAATAGAAATTACGTGTTTTACTTTATATGTGTGAGGAAAAAGCCGATAAAAAAAATAACAATGGAAGGCTATGGTGAAAGATATGGGACAGATAAAGAGGGTGACATGCCAAAATTGTGGTTACTCAGAAGAATTTCGCCTTGGGTGTGGGAGAAAAGATTATGAACTTAAGCGGATTTATAATCATTTCAAACTGATGGATACCTGGGATATCAGAGTAGCGGTTTTGGAAAAGAAGCCAAAGATTACGGTTTTCCGGTATCGACTGGGGAAATGTACGGATTGCGGAAAATTACAGGCAGTTCCGGAAGTGATGTTAGACAATGGAGAAAGTTATCATGGACATTTCTGTCCGTGTGCGCCGGAAAAAGAGCATGAGATGTTATTGTTTGAAGAGGAGGATATCGCATTGCTTAACTGTCCGGTATGTGGAAAGAATCTTTTGGCTGCCAACGCGGGCTTATGGGATTAGGAGACGAAAGAAAGAGAGATACATCGTATGGTAATAATGCATAATATGGCTGCGATTAACGCACAGAGACAGGTTGTGACGGGTGAGAAGAAAACAGAAAAGTCGACAGAACGATTAAGCAGTGGATACCGGATTAACAGGGCGGCAGACGATGCTGCCGGATTAACCGTCTCCGAAAAGATGCGCTGGCAAATTCGTGGATTGGGAAGGGCGGCAGATAATTCCAGAGACGGTATTTCTTATATTCAGACGGCAGAAGGTGCATTGCAGGAGATGCACTCCATGCTTGACCGCATGAAGGAACTATCCGTGCAGGCAGCAAATGATACCAATACGACAGCCGACCGCCAGGCAGTTCAGGCGGAATTAGACCAGCTTTCAACGGAAATGAACCGTATCTCTTCGACAACACAGTATAACACATTACCTGTTTTTTCAGAGAATGGAATGAGTCCTTATGGAATGGAAAGCGGTGCAGGACTGATTTCGAGTGTCAGGGTTTCCTATGAATTTATTGACGCTGATGGTAATATACTGACACCATCGAGTGGTTATGAGGGCACTGCAACGGGATATACCGGCGACCAGGAGACGATGGCACGCTATATTGCAGCAGAGGCTTCAAAGGCTGCAAGTGCAATTTTAAACGCTTTTCCGGCGTTACTTTCAGGTTCTTCACCGGACCTTAAAATAGGACTGAATCTTGCGCCAATGGACGGTGTGAGTGGAACGCTCGCATCAGCTTCATTATCCATGTCTTATACATCAAGTCAGACTGAAATGACATATACGATGAATGTCGATACTGCGGATTACGATATTACAAATTATAATGACGGTTCTCTTTCTGCCACACTTTCGCATGAGATGACGCATCTGATTATGCAGGATGTGCTTACCAGTGGGATGGTGGGAACTAATTCTGAGCCGTATCCGTTGTGGTTTGTGGAAGGAATGGCGCAGACGGCAAGTGGTGATGATGGCTGGCTGTCAGGTACTTTAACCAGCGCTTCCTCAGACAGTGATATTCAGAATTATCTGGCACAGACGGCATCAATGCCATATGGTGCAGGCTACTTAAGCACGCTCTATCTGGCGCAGATGGCGTCCGGTGCAGGGTATGGAGCCGGTGCGGTTACGACATCGAGCTTGCAGAGTGGAATTAATACGATTCTTGGAAATTTGGTGCAGGGAAAGACATTAAGTCAGACTATCAGCGAAATATCAGGGGGAACATATAGCAGTTACAGTGCATTTGCAGCACAGGTTTCCGGAGATACAGATGCACTCGATTTTACGCGCAGTTTTCTTGCCGCCAGAGGAACAAATGGTGCAGGTTCTGTGATTGCAGCAGATTTAACAACGGAAACGGCAGATATTTTAAATGGACAGGGAGCGTATACGACAAGCTATACAATTGTAACAGGGACAAGTGCCTATACGAATGTATTTGGAAATGGATTTACATTCCCGGACAGCGGGGCAGCAGGAGGCACAGGAGGCGGTGGAACCGGAACTGCCGGAACGACCAATACGGACAGCGGACTGCATATCCAGGTTGGAGCACTTGGGGGTCAGGCTGTATTACTACATACATTCGATGCCAGTACAGATGCACTTTTTCAGGGAAATACATTAGATGTTACAAGTTACGCAACGGCATCAGAAGCAATGGATACAGTGGAATCGGCAATTGATGCTGTTTCTAATATGCGTTCTTATTACGGAGCGGTACAGAATCGACTGGAGCACACAATTGCAAATGTCGAGAATATAGAAGAAAATACGCAGGGAGCGGAATCGCGGATTCGTGATACAGACATGGCAGAGGAAATGGTTTCTTACAGTAGTGCGCAGATTATTACGCAGGCAGCTCAGTCGATGTTAGCCCAGGCAAACCAGAGCAGTCAGGGAGTATTGCAGCTTTTGGAAGGATGAAAATGTTTTTAAAATTTATTAGCACTCTCTATTGACGAGTGCTAATAAATGTGCTATAACAGATACAGTAGCAAAGTGCATTGCCATGAAGGATAATGACACATAGAGGGACGCCTGTTTTGGGCGAAAGAGAAAAGCTGGTTGCACGATGCGTGTAAGCAGCTTTTTCCAATGGAAGATGAGAAAATGTTGTTTCCTGTGCAGTTGTGGGTAATTGGAAAGGTATGGTGATTGTATGCTGAAACAGAAGGATTATTATAAAACACTTGAAGTAGATAAAAATGCAGATGCGGCGCAGATTAAGAAGGCGTACCGTAAGCTGGCTAAAAAATATCACCCGGATACGAATGGCGGAAATCCGGGGGCGGAAGAAAAATTTAAAGAGGTGACGGAGGCCTACAATATTTTAAGTGACCCGGAAAAAAGAAAATTGTACGACAAATATGGTTCTGCTGCGTTTGAGGAGGGATTTTCACCGGAACAGGAAGGAAATTATTATCAGGATTTCGGTGGCGGAAATGGCGCAACGTTCCATTTTGAAGGCGGCGATATGGGAGATATGTTTGATGACATGTTCGGTTCTTTTTTCGGAGGCAGAGGCTTTGGAAAAAAGGGCTATGCGAACCGTACCAGAAAGGGACGGGATATCGAGTCAGAGCTTACCATCAGTTTTGATGAGGCAGCAAATGGCTGTGATAAAGTCGTAACGCTTCAACGGGGCGATGGAAGCAAACAGTCCCTAAAGGTGCACATTCCAGCCGGAGTGGATACCGGAAGCAATATCCGCTTAAAGGGAAAAGGGCAGGCAGGCATCTCGGGAGGAGAACCGGGAGATTTGTTTTTAAAGATTACGGTACAGGAAAAACCGGGATTTGAGCGGAAAGGACTTGATGTGTATACATCAGTGGTGATTCCGTTTACAACGGCGGCACTCGGCGGAGAAGCCCGTGTACACACGCTTTATGGCGATGTGACCTGTAAGATTAAGGCGGGAACGCAGTCCGGAACGAAAATCCGTCTCAAAGGCAAGGGAATCGTGTCTATGAAAAATAAGGCGGTTCAAGGCGACGAATATGCGGTGGTACAGATTCTTGTGCCAAAGACCCTGACACCAGCCGCAAAGCAAAAACTTGAGGAATATAAGCAGGCGGGCGGTTTTTAAAGAAAGATTGTCCTTGACATCCTCTTTAAAATAGTCTACTGTAAGAAAGTAAAAAAGAATAAGAATCGCAGAGGGACCGAGCGGATTCCAATGAGGAATGCCGTGGTTGAGAAGGTTAAAACCTGACTCTTTGAACCTGTCAGCTAACACTGTCGTAGGGAGCGGATGAAGAATCATAAAATTTATTAGAATGAGGCTTTGCCGTCGATGCGGCAGAGCCTCGGTTTTTATGCAGAAATGAGGATTTTATGAGAGAATACGCAACACAGATGGAAGCAGCCCGTAAGGGAATTGTGACGGAGGAATTGAAAAAAGTAGCGACAAAGGAGCGCATGACCGTAGAAGAACTGAGGCCGCTTGTCGCAGAGGGAAAGGTTGTAATCTGTGCTAATAAAAATCATACCTGTATCGACCCGGAAGGTGTCGGTTCCATGCTTCGCACAAAGATTAACGTAAATCTTGGAATTTCAAGAGACTGCAAGGATTATGACGTGGAGATGGAAAAGGTGATGGCTGCCGTTGATATGGGGGCGCACGCAATCATGGATTTATCTTCCCACGGAAATACGATTCCGTTCCGGCGCAAGCTCACGTCAGAGTGTCCGGCAATGATAGGAACAGTTCCTGTTTATGATTCCGTCATTCATTACCAGAGAGACCTTGCAACGCTGACTGCAAAGGATTTTGTTGATGTGGTACGTCTTCATGCAGAGGACGGCGTTGATTTTGTGACACTGCACTGTGGAATCACCAGAAAGACCATTGAGCAGATTAAAAAGCATAAGCGCAAAATGAACATCGTATCCCGAGGCGGTTCCCTTGTATTTGCATGGATGTGCATGACAGGAGAGGAAAATCCATTTTATGAATATTATGATGAAATCTTAGACATTTGCAGGGAATACGATGTGACCATTTCTCTTGGAGATGCCTGCCGTCCGGGATGTCTTGCGGATGCTTCGGATGTCTGCCAGATTGAGGAGCTGGTGCGTCTCGGTGAGCTCACCAAGCGTGCATGGGCAAAGGATGTACAGGTGATGGTAGAAGGTCCGGGACATATGCCGATGGATCAGATCGCAGCGAATATGAAAATTCAGCAGACCATCTGTATGGGAGCACCATTTTATGTATTAGGACCACTGGTTACCGATATTGCACCGGGATATGACCACATTACATCCGCTATCGGCGGCGCAATCGCAGCGCAGAACGGTGCGGCGTTCTTATGTTATGTGACACCGGCAGAACATCTTGCCCTTCCGAATGTAGACGATGTAAAACAGGGAATTATTGCTTCCAAGATAGCAGCCCATGCAGCAGATATTGCAAAAGGTGTGCGCGGCGCAAGAGAGATGGATGACCGCATGGCTGAGGCGCGTCAGAAGCTCGACTGGGATGCGCAGTGGGAGTGTGCCATCGACCCGGAGACTGCAAAACAGATTCGTGAAGACCGCAAGCCGGAGCACGAGGATACCTGTTCCATGTGTGGAAAATTCTGTGCTGTCCGCAGCATGAATAAGGCACTGTCCGGTGAGTATATCGATATCCTGTAAACAGACAAAGGTAGCAGGGAAAAGAGGAGAATGAAGATGAAACTTAATATCAGAAAACTGGCAGTGGCAGGAATGATGACGGCAGTCGGGGTGGCGCTTTCCGGCTTTTATATTCCAATCGGTGTATCAAAGTGCTTTCCAATCCAGCATCTTTTGAATGTGCTTGCTGGCGTATTTTTGGGTCCGTCCTACGCGTTAGGATTTGCATTCTGCACGGCATTCATCCGCAACATGATTGGAACGGGAAGCCTTTTGGCATTTCCGGGAAGCATGGTCGGCGCATTCTGCTGTGGAATGGCATATAAGTATTTGAAAAAAATCCCGTTTGCAGTGATTGGCGAAGTACTTGGAACGGGAGTTATCGGCGGCATGCTTTGCTTTCCGGTGGCAAAGTTTCTGCTTGGAAATGCACAGGCAGCATTATTTACATATGTCATACCATTTACTGTGAGCACGGTCGGAGGAAGTGCGATTGCAGCAGTCCTTCTTTTGGTGTTGTATCAGTCAAAGGCATTTGCGTATATGAACCGGCTTTTGGAATAAAATGGCGAAGAACTGCCAAAGTAAATGCAACACCTCTGGTTTTTCAAAGGAAGTGAAAGAGGGTGTTGCATTTACATTGTAAAAGCCCTTATAAAAAGTTAAATTTTTTTGAAATTCTTATTGACAAATTTGGATTCGTGATATATACTTGTACAAGTGTTGAGCCGGTACGGTTCACATAATGCTGATATGGCTCAGTCGGTAGAGCGTCGCCTTGGTAAGGCGGAGGTCACGGGTTCGATTCCCGTTATCAGCTTATAAGAGAAACCCCAGTAAATTCGAGAAAGGTTGAATTTACTGGGGTTTTTGGTTACTGTGTTTTTGCGGATTTGGTGTATTTATACTGAAAAAGTACACGAAATGGGGAAAGTATTCCACGGAATATTAGACTTTTATGTTGTTTTCTTCACAGAAGTCTATAAATATTTTTTGTTTTCTGGTGAATCTTTTAGGTCGAATAATTCTAACCAACATTTATATTTTTTTTCATTTCTGTCCTCTGATGGATTTCCGAGTAGTTTTTTAGACATATAATCATCAATTTGCTGGTCTACTAATTCACGTTCACTGGAAAAGGTTTGCTGATAAACGGATTTCATAATATGGTCTGATTTCCAACCACCTCTATCTTGCGCATACTTGTCCGGTATCATTAGTAAAGCCATTACTGAGGCATTAACGTGTCTTAAATCATGAAAGGTCATTTTAGGTATGCCAGAGCGTGCTACAAGGCGTGCCCATCGCTTGGAGAGTGTCGGAACGGTTATAGGAACGAGCTGGTCAGTTTCTACTTGGTCAATCAGTTTTTTTATATAATCAGGTATTCGGAAAGTTCGGTTTCTGGTTGGCTGCTTGCCCTTATTTTTTACGACTTGTTTTCCGTGTTCATTCGTCACGATAACATCTTTCACGGTTATATATTTTCCGTCAGATGAGATAGACGTTGATTTTCTTAAGCCGATAATTTCAGACGCGGTGAACGATAGCCACATAGCAAGTAGAGTAGGCAACTCGATATTTGTTCCTTTTACCATTTCAAAAATAACTTCTGGCGTGGAAAGCTCATGTTGAGTTCGCACCTTTTGTGGAAAATGTTTGTTGATGGTAAGTGGAATATTTTGCTTAAGGAGATTTAAATGGCATACGAAGATATTTACAAAGGACTTACGGATGACGAAAAGAAAAAAATGATAAAAGCAGATATCCCGAAATTTGTTGTGACAGGGGAAATCGAATTGACGGAAGAGGAAGAAAGAGAAGCGCATGAAACACTGATGAAATTTGTGCGTCTGCATCAAAGGGCAGTAAGAGAAAAAAGAGATATTCCTTTGACAAAAGAGGAATTGGAAAAAATGGATTAAAAATTACTGAAAGAGGGTAATAGGATGATAACACTTATAAAAACCTTGGACATCCAAAACGCATCACTAAATATGATTACAGCGGGCAGACGCCTTCCGCTTGCACGGTTTACCGGAAAAATCGAAATCACAGAACATCGGAGCATGACACCTATTCTCGGCAGAATGTGCAAAGGTGAAAAGAAATCTACAGACAGAATATGTGGGGAGCAAGTAACCTTTCCGCGGCACTGGTAGGCGCTGACCCGATGAAAGCCATCGGTGACCTGGTAGCATCTTACTGGGCAAGAGATATGCAGAAGGAACTTATCTCAATCCTTAAATACTTTATCACAAAGTTAGGTGTTCTCT
Source organism: uncultured Roseburia sp. (assembly GCA_958420225.1). GTDB lineage: Bacteria > Bacillota > Clostridia > Lachnospirales > Lachnospiraceae > Roseburia. The sequence continues at coordinate 13,433 of CATZIT010000002.1, forward strand.
AATTTTAATTTTCATTATCCGAGTAAAATTTTACGCTAGCCGATTTTTCTGTTAGGGGAGTTTTTTACAGCCCCTTTTTCTTTACAGGATTTTATATCATTAAGGATAAATTTTTTGAGGATATGCCAGACCCATAACGGAAATCTATTGGATGATAGCCGGGAGAGTGTATTTTTAATACAGGATATGTTTCCGATAACAAAAGAGTATGTAGAGCGGAATTTGCAGGTGATAGGTATGATGAAGCGGGGCGTGAAATTTACGCCTACCCCTGCAGCCCGTTTGTCCGTCGAATCATATCCTCAACGACAATGTCGCAGATTTCCCCAATGGAATTGCGATACTCCAATAATTTTTCTTAAATCATCTTAAATTCTATTAAAATTTCTTTAATTTTCCTTTATTTAAAAACTAAATTAATTTAATTGATACAAATAAATTAACTAATATTAACTGCAAAATACACAAAAACACAAACTAAAAACTGGTAGAAACATAAAAAATAGAATGAAACGCACAAAATAATGATAAAACGCAATAAAGAATAATGACTAAAACGTAAATGAATGTATACTTAAATTAGCTTACAAATAAGTTAAATTAACCTTTTTAAGGAGGAAAAATTACTATGAAAAAGAAAAGGGTAATTGCATTGGCAATGGCATCCATGATGCTGTTTGGGGCAGCAGCCTGTGGAAACAACAATGCAGCAGGAACGAATGCAAACAACGCAGATAATAATCAGGCTGTAACAGAGGCAGGAGCAGGAAATGCAGATGCGAATGCGGACACAACGGATGCGGACACAACTTTATCCTACGCAGACATCGTTCTCGGAGAAAGCTATACAGATATCACAACAACCATTCATGTGTTTAACCAGAGAACAGATATGGCAGAGGATTCTTATCCGGGAACTTCCTGGAATAAATACATCGCAGCATTCAACGAGATGTATCCGAATATTACCGTAGACCTTGAGGTTTCTACGACCTATTCCGATGATGCAATGCTTCGGTTACAGGGAGGAAACTGGGGAGATATCATGATGATTCCGGCAGTCGATAAGGCAGACCTGGAAGAATATTTCCTTCCATATGGAACACTTGATGAGATGGACAAAGAAATCCGCTTTGCAAACACCTGGGTATACAACAATCAGGTATACGGTGTTCCGTCTACCGGAAATGCACAGGGTGTTGTATACAACAAGCGTGTATTTGAAGAGGCTGGTGTTACAGAGACACCAAAGACACCGGACGAGTTTATTGCAGCATTAAAGGCAATCAAAGAGTATGACTCCTCCATCATTCCGCTTTATACCAACTATGCAGATGGCTGGCCGATGGAACAGTGGGACGGACAGATTGCAGGAACCACAACCGGTGATGCAACTTATATGAACCAGAAACTTCTTCACACAAAGAATCCATTCCGTGACTATGGAGACGATACACATCCATACGCACTGTACAAAATTCTTTACGATGCAGTTGCAGAGGGACTGACCGAGGATGATTATTCTACAACTTCCTGGGAAGATTCCAAGGGAATGATTAACCGTGGCGAAATCGGAGCAATGGTACTTGGTTCCTGGGCATATTCCCAGATGGTAGCAGCAGATTCCCATGGGGAAGATGTTGGTTATATGCCATTCCCAATCACAGTGGATGGACAGCAGTACGCATCTTCCGGTGCTGATTACAGTTACGGTATCAATGTGAACGCAGACCCGACAAACCAGGCAGCAGCTATGGTATTCGTAAAATGGATGACCGAGAAATCCGGTTTCTCTTATAACGAGGGTGGTATTCCGGTAGCACAGGACGATGACAAATATCCGGATGCTTATGCAGAATTCGGAAACGTAACGTTTGTAGTGGATGAAGCCGCAGCAGAGGGAGAGGAAGATCTCTTAAATAACTTAAACTCTGATTCCGGACTGATGGTAAATGCAGGTGGTAAGTTAAAAGTACAGCAGCTCATTGAGCATGCAGCAAATGGAGATGAAACCTTTGATGAGGTAATGGACGAGTGGAACAGTGCATGGACCGAGGCACAGGAAGATAACGGCGTTACCACAGAGGAATAAAAATGTAAGAGCGCGGTAAAAAAGGATGGAGAGTGTATGACAGCGACATCAGAAAAGAAAAGTATTTTGAAATGGGCAAGAGGGAGAAAAGGACAGCAGACCCTGATTATCATTGCATTTATGGTGATTCCACTGACGTTGTTGTTCGTGTTCACCTATCTCCCGTTTGGAGAAATGGTAAAATTCAGCTTTTACAAGATGAAGTACACGACACCTGTCGATAAACGGGTGTTTGTAGGATTTAAAAACTATGTGGAAGTTTTTCAGGACAAAGAAATTTTTGCATCCTTAAAGTTAAGCCTTTACTACATGGCAGGCTCAGTCATTCAGCTTGCACTGGCGCTTTATCTTGCCACCATTTTGAGCTTTAAGACAAAGGGAGAAAATCTGTTCAAGGGATGTATGTTTTTCCCTTACCTGATTAGCGGTATCGCAATCGGATTTATCTTTAAATATTTTTATACCAGAGGATTCGTGTTCGATACCATCTTAGGCTGGTGCGGGTTTGATGTGAATAACCTTCCGTACTGGTTAAAGGATCAGAAAATCAACAACTGGTCGTTAGTCGCAACCTCCGTCTGGCGCTATTTTGGACAGAATATGGTTTTGTTTATCGGAGCAATTATGTCTGTAGACGCAGAGATGTACGAGGCAGCAGAGTTAGACGGAGCCAATAAGTTCCAGCAGTTTTTGCATATCATACTGCCAAGCATTAAAACGATTGTGACGCTCAACGTTATCTTATCCATCACGGGAGCGCTCAGTGCATTTGAACAGCCGTATGTTATCACAGACGGTGCAAACGGAACAGCAACATACTTTATTAACATGAACCGGATTGCACACACGAACCAGAAGGTCGGCCTTGCCTGTGCAATGTCCGTGGTACTGCTTTTAATCATCTTTGCGTGCACCATCCTGCAAAAACTGTTTTTCAAGTATATCTACCGGAATGCGGATGAACAGGATGAGATTGTAACCAAAGAGGAACGCAGGCACAGAAAACAGATACAGAGAGAACTGCGCAGAGGAGAAAGGAGAAAAGCCAGATGAAAACGAGAAAAAAACATTATTCCGTCGGGCAGATAGTATGGGCGGTTGTAAAATACTTTTCACTGATTTTCTTTTCCTTTGTGGCAGTTGTTCCGATTATCTCCTGCGTGATTACCGCCTTTAAGACGGAAGCAGAGTACAGAAGCACAAACGTCATGACGTTACCGCAGAACTGGTTCAATTTCAGCAACTTTGTGGAGGCATTTCAACGTGCCAACATGGGAAGAGCATTTTTAAATTCCCTCGTTGTCATGCTCTGCGTGTTAATCGGTTCCGTGATTATCGGAACACAGCTTGCATATGTGTTAAACCGGTTCCATTTTCCGGGAAATGGACTGATTCGCAACCTGTTTTTGTTCGCCTCCCTCCTTCCGGGTGTTGCAATGCAGGTAACGGTCTACCAGATTATGAGAAACCTGGATTTTATTAATCATCTGTATGGCTACATTATCATGATGATGGGAACCGATGTTATTTCTATCTACATCTTTATCCAGTTTATGGAAAACATTCCAACATCGCTTGACGAATCGGCGATTATTGACGGAGCTTCCTACTGGAAAATTTACTGGAACATTATGCTGCCACTGTTAAAACCTGCGGTTGTCACCGCCTGCATTTTAAAAGGTGTCAGCGTATACAACGAATATTATGCAGCAAGCCTGTATCTGACAAAACCGAATTTAAAAACGGTGGCAATTTCCCTTTATACCTTTACCGGACCTTTGGGAAGCCAGTATAACTTAATCTGTGCAGGCGTTATTATCTCGCTTTTACCTGCATTGCTTGTGTTCTTATTGTGTCAGAAACAAATCTACAGCGGTATTACTGCAGGAGCGGTCAAAGGATAACAAAGACAAGGAGTTTAAACGATGAGCAAGTATAAAATGATAAGCCCGAAGGTGGCAAATGTTCCGTGGCAGGAGCGTCCGGCAAATCTGACCGGGGCCCCGGTATGGCGGTACGATGAAAATCCGATTATCGGAAGAAATCCGGTAGAAGGAGTCGCAAGAATCTTTAACAGCGCGGTAATGCCGTATGAAGATGGATTTATCGGAGTGTTCCGGGGGGAACAGACGAACGGAATCCCTTATATCTATCTTGGAAGAAGTAAAGATGCGATTCACTGGAAATTTGAAACGGAGAAAATTATTTTTACAGATGAACAGGGAAATCCGTTTATGCCGGTATATGCCTATGACCCGCGTCTTGTGAAAGTGGAAGATACCTATTATATTATCTGGTGTCAGGACTTTTACGGGGCAGCAATCGGAATGGCAAAGACAACGGACTTTAAGACATTTACAAGAGTGGAAAATCCATTTCTTCCGTTTAACCGGAATGCAGTCCTTTTCCCACGAAAAATAAACGGAAACTTTATGTTATTAAGCCGTCCGTCCGATTCCGGACATACACCGTTTGGCGATATTTTTATCAGCGAAAGTCCGGATCTGGTGTACTGGGGAAAACACCGTCATGTGATGGGTAAAGGAAACGAATGGTGGGAGTCCTTAAAGATAGGAGGAGGTGCTGCACCGATTGAAACCTCGGAAGGATGGCTCTTGTTTTACCATGGCGTGAGCGGAACCTGCAACGGATATGTCTATTCCATCGGAGGCGCAATCCTTGATATCGACAATCCGTCCATCGTAAAATACAGATGTGAAAACTTCCTTCTGACACCGGAAAAATGGTATGAGGAGCGCGGATTTGTGCCGAATGTATGCTTCCCGTGTGCGACCATCCATGATTCAGAGACCGGAAAAATTGCTATTTATTACGGCGCGGCGGACAGCTATGTGGGACTTGCATTTACGGAATTGGATGAGGTCATCGACTATATAAAAGAACACAGTGTGGTCAACGGTTCGGATACAGAAATCGGAAGACGCTAAAGGGGTGGGCTGTTGCAGGAACGTTTCCTGTGACAGCCCATTATCATGGGAAAAGGTAATTGTGCAAAAAAATCCGTCCAAAAATTGTGCACAATATGGAAAATGAGAAAAATGCACAAAAACAAGATAAAATGCAAAAAAAAGTGATGAATTAACAAATAAAATCACTATAATTAAATTAACTAATTAAATTAAGTGGAAATTTAAGTAACAAAAAGTGGTTGATAGGAGAATGGGTGGATGGACGCATTACAAATTATGAAAAAAGAAGCAGAGGAACACTTGAGAGGGACGATTATTCCGTTCTGGGAGAAGCTGACCGACAGGACTTACGGCGGCTACTACGGTTATATGGGATATGACCTTGCAGTGGATGAGAAGGCGGAAAAAGGATGTATCTTAAACAGCCGCATCACCTGGTTTTTTGCCAATGCTTACACATTATTAAAGGAAGAGCAGTTACTTGCACAGGCAAAGCACGGTTATGAATTTTTAAAGGAGCACTGTCTGGACAAAGAATACGGGGGAATTTACTGGTCCTTACAGTACGACGGAACACCGCTTGATACAACCAAACATACCTATAATCAGGCATTTTGTATCTATGCACTTTCATCTTATTATGAGGCATCCGGCGATGAAGAAGCATTAAAACTGGCATTTGACCTGTTTCATCTGATTGAGGAGCGCTGCCGGGATGAAGTTGGTTATTTAGAGGCGTTTACAAGAGATTTTAAACCGGAATCAAATGAGAAACTTTCGGAAAACGGTGTGCTTGCGGACAAGACGATGAACACCCTGCTACATGTGTATGAAGCCTATACGGAACTCTACCGCGTGTCAAAAGACGCCGCAGTAAAAGAGAAGCTCTGCTGGATTTTAGATGTGTTTGCAGAAAAAGTATACAATCCGAAGAAACAGAGACAGGAAGTATTTTTTGATAAGAACTACAACAGTATTATTGACCTTCATTCCTATGGACACGACATTGAGACGGCATGGTTAATTGACCGTGGTGTGGAAATCCTTGGAGAAGAAGCATATGCAGAGAAAATGTCCCCGATTACCGAGGCGCTGACCGCACAGATTTATCACGTTGCATTTAACGGACATTCCCTTGCAAACGAGTGCGATAAGGGCGTGGTAAATACACACCGCATCTGGTGGGTACAGGCGGAGACTGTAATTGGATTCTTAAACGGCTATGAAAAACAGCCGGGGCACCTGGAATACAAGGATGCAGCGCTTGCTGAGTGGGAGTTTATCAAGAATTTCCAGATGGATAAGAGAGCCGGTTCCGAGTGGTTCTGGGAAGTGGATGAGAACGGAGTACCGTATCCGGACAGACCGATTGTGGAGCCTTGGAAATGCCCGTATCACAATGGAAGAATGTGCATGGAAATTATCAAAAGAATCAAATAGAGGAGAGATGATATGTTACACGAACGCTATTATGTAGAAAAAGAAAAACAGGAAAAACTGTTAGAACGCAAAAACGTAAAATCTGATTTTTACAACGGTGTATTTGACCGTTACGAGTATCCGGTGCTCACAAGAGAGCATATTCCGCTGACCTGGCGGTATGATTTAAACCCGGAGACGAACCCGTATTTTATGGAGCGCCTTGGCATCAACGCTGTGATGAATTCCGGCGCAATTGAGTTAAATGGAAAATATTATCTGGTTGCCCGTATCGAGGGAAATGACAGAAAATCGTTCTTTGGCGTGGCAGAGAGCGACAACGGAATTGACGGTTTCCGCTTCTGGGATTATCCGATTCTGTTGGACGATACCTGTCCGGAGGAGACAAATGTCTACGATATGCGTCTGACAAAGCATGAGGACGGTTACATCTACGGCGTATTCTGTTCTGAGAGCAAGGATACCTCTGTAAACGACCTTTCTGCAGCAGTTGCAGCAGCCGGAATCGTGCGCACAAAAGATTTAAAGACCTGGGAGCGCCTTCCAAATCTTGTGACCTTAAACTCTCCACAGCAGAGAAACGTGGTGCTTCATCCGGAATTTGTAAATGGAAAATATGCGTTTTACACCAGACCGATGGATGATTTCATCGAGACCGGATCCGGCGGTGGAATTGGCTTCGGACTCTGCGATGATATCATACATGCGGTAATCGATGAGGAGAAGATGACAAGTCTGCGCAAATATCATACCATTACTGAAGCAAAGAATGGTGCGGGTGCAACGCCGATTAAGACAGAAAAAGGCTGGATTCACATTGCACACGGTGTGCGCAACACGGCAGCAGGATTGCGCTATGTTATCTACGCATTTGCAACGGACTTAAACGACCCGTCTAAGGTGATTGCAGAGCCGTCCGGACTTCTCATTGGACCGAGAGGAGAAGAACGCGTCGGAGATGTCAGCAATGTTGTATTTACCAACGGTGCAATCGTAAATGAGCAGGGAGAAGTATTTATCTACTACGCATCTTCTGACACCAGAATGCATGTGGCAACAACTACGATTGACAAATTAATAGATTATGTATTCCATACACCGGCTGACCCGGGACGCTCAGTAGAATGCGTTGCACAGCGCTGTGATTTGATTCAGAAGAATCTGGAATTTTTAAAGAAAGAAAACGAAAACTAAAATCTGCGGTTGGGGGAAAAGAAATGTTTGTATCACCGGAACAGGAATATTTACAGTACAGCGGAAGAATTGACTTTGAGGACAAAACGGCGCCGGAGCTTGTCTTTGCGTGTACGTCCATAAAACTCCGGTTCACCGGAACCTCTGTGAAAGTGCGGCTTCGCAATCACAGAAACTACTGGACGAACCAGATGGGCTATTTTTTGGACGGCGCGCAGGGGCGCATTACACTGCGGGATGATGACAAGGAAGAAACGTATACGATTGCGGAGAACCTTTCGGATGGCATGCATGAGTTATTATTTTTCAAACGGATGGATTCCTGCCATACCGTAACCTTCCTTGGATTTGAACTTTCGGACGGATCAGAGGTGCTTGCCTGTGAAGAAAAACCGAAGCGCCGGATAGAAGTCTTTGGAGACAGTGTTTCCTGCGGCGAGGTTTCCGAGGCGGTAGATTACGTTGGGAAACCGGATCCGGAGCACGACGGACAGTATTCAAACAGCTGGTATTCCTATTCCTGGATGACAGCGCGAAAGCTTGGCGCAGAGATTCATGATACCTCACAGGGAGGAATTGCGCTTCTTAATAAAACCGGCTGGTTTGCCGGACCGGATTTCTGCGGAATGGAATCATGCTACGACAAAGTGCGTTACAATCCACAGCTCGGAGAGCAGAAACCATGGGATTTTTCAAAGTATATTCCACAGGTGGTGATTGTTGCCATCGGACAAAACGACAATCACCCGGATGATTATATGGCAGAGGACTATGAGGGTGATCGTGCAGAGCACTGGCGTGTGCGTTATCAGCAGTTTATTGAGCGGCTGATGGAACTTTACCCGAAGGCACAGGTGATACTGACCACCACGATTTTAGGACACGATGCTTCCTGGGACCGTGCGATTGAAGAAGTGTGCAGAAGAATTGACAAAAAGAATGTGCATCATTTCCTTTACAGTAAAAATGGCTGTGGAACACCCGGACATATCCGGATTCCGGAGGCAGAGCAGATGTCTGAGGAGTTAAGCGGCTTTATCAAATCCCTCGGAGAAGAAATCTGGGAAGCATGAGAAAAGAGGAGAAAAATCATGGGGTATTCATTAAATTATGAAAATGGAATTGCAAATATCGGTAATTTAAGCCGTCTGAAAAAAGTGTTAGAGCGCGCAAAAAACGGAGAAAAACTGACACTTGGATTTTTGGGAGGCTCTATCACACAGGGAAGCCTTGCATCAAAACCGGAGCTGTGCTATGCTCATAGAGTTTATGAATGGTGGTGCGAGACATTTCCGCAGGCACAGTTTACATTTGTAAATGCGGGCATTGGCGGAACGACTTCCCAGTTTGGTGTGGCGAGAGCAGACAGTGATTTGCTTGCGTATGAACCGGATTTTGTGGTTGTGGAATTTTCCGTCAATGATGAAAGCACAGAGCATTTTATGGAGACTTACGAGGGACTCATCCGCAAGGTTTATGACAGCAAGACAAAACCGGCGGTTCTTTTAGTACATAACGTATTTTACAATAACGGTGCGAATGCACAGCTGATGCACGGCAGAGTGGCAAGACATTACGAGCTGCCGGCAGTGAGCATGCAGAGTACGATTTATGCCGAGGTTGTGGCAGGACGGATAGAAAACCGCGAGATTACCCCGGATGATTTGCATCCGAATGATGAGGGACATCAGTTAGTAGCATCCGTTATCAACTATTTCTTAAATCAGGTGCGAAGCGGTGCGATTGTCCAGACGATATCAGACCGCGGGGAAGAGCCTCTTCCGGCACCGCTTACGGCAAATGCGTATGAAAACAGTGTGCGTTACAGAAACGACAACAGCAATCCAAAACTCGAGGGATTTGTAGCGGATTATGAGCCGCAGAATCACATTACAGACTGTTTTAAAAAGGGCTGGACGGCAGGCAAAGTGGGTGATACAATTTCCTTTACTGTAACGGGAAGCTGTATTGCGGTGCAGTACCGCAAATCCGTGAAGCTTCCGGCACCGGTTGCAAAGATTATCGTAGACGGAGACGAGGAGCACGGTGTTTTACTGGATGCAAACTTTGATGAGACCTGGGGCGACAAGCTCGAACTTGACACCATTTTAGAACATGGGGAAGAGAAAAATCACACCGTGCAAATCCGTATCGTAGAGACCCATGAAGCGGACGCAGTTCCGTTTTATCTGGTTTCCGTGATTGCATCCTGACAGGAAAGAGAGGAGAAAAAGACGATGTTTCGAGATGATTTTGTATGGGGCGTTGCAAGCAGCGCTTATCAGGTAGAGGGAACAGACAGCGCAGACGGAAGAGGAAAAAATGTGTGGGACACCTTTACGGAAGCAGGACGGATTTATGAGAACCAGAATGCCTATACGACTTGTGATCATATGCACCGTTATAAGGATGATTATGCACTGATGAGAAATCTTGGCATCAAAGCATATCGTTTTTCGTTAAACTGGGCACGCATCCTGCCAGAGGGTATCGGACGTGTCAATGAAAAAGCAATTGCCATGTACCGGGATATGATTCTGACCATGAAAGAAAACGGAATCACTCCGTACCTGACCATGTTTCACTGGGAGTTTCCGCAGGCGCTTGAGGATATGGGCGGATGGCGCAATCCAAAGGTTGTCGAGTGGTTTGGAGAGTATGCAAAAGTGGTGGCAGAGAATTTCTCTGACATCTGTGAACATTTTATTACCATCAATGAGCCGCAGTGCGTGGTAGGACTCGGACACTTAAGCGCCGTACATGCACCGGGGATTAAATGCACGGTGGAAGAAACCTTTTTAATTGCGCATCATCTTCTGATGGCACACGGACAGGCGGTAAAAATGCTGCGTCAGTATGCAAAACGTCCGATTAAGATTGGATATGCGCCGACCGGAGGCGTTGCATACCCGTACACCGATTCCCCGGAAGATATTGAGGCAGCAAAAAAAGTTTATTTTGGATTTTACAATCCGATGGACAACTGGACCTGGAATGTGTCCTGGTTTTCCGACCCGGTCTTCTTGGGACATTACCCGGAAGAGGGCTTAAAGAAATTCGCAAAGTATCTCCCGGAAATCACAGAGGCAGACATGGAGTTAATTCATCAGCCGCTTGATTTCATGGGACAGAATATTTATAATGGCTATTATGTGCGCGCCGGAAAAGACGGGGAGCCGGAGTTTGTCGATCGTGCACCGGGATTCCCGAAGACAGCAATCGGCTGGCCGGTAACACCGGAAGCATTTTATTATGGAATCCGTTTCCTAACCGAGCGCTATCCACTGCCGCTTTACATTACCGAGAACGGAATGTCCTGCCATGATAACGTGAGCGCAGACGGAAAGGTACATGACCCGAACCGTATCGGGTTCCTTGATTCCTACATCGGCGCAATGCAGAAGGCAATTGAGGAAGGTTCCGATGTAAGAGGCTATTTCTTATGGACATTTCTTGATAACTTTGAGTGGGCTGACGGCTTTAAGGAGCGCTTTGGAATTGTATATGTCGATTTTACGACACAGAAGCGTATCGTGAAAGATTCTGCATTCTGGTATCAGAAGGTAATCGAGACAAACGGTGCCAGTCTGTCTGTAAACCAGCCGAAGAAAGAAATCCTGTTTTTAGACCCGGTCTGCACCCACAATATCTGGGGCGGAACGAGACTGCGAGAGGAATTCGGCTATCCGGTAGAGGGAGATGACATCGGAGAGTGCTGGGGTGTTTCCGCACATCCAAACGGTGACGGAACCATCCGGGAAGGCTCCTTTGCAGGAGAAAAACTTTCCAAAGTATACAAAGACCATCCGGAGCTTTTCGGAAATCTTTCCTATGACAGATTCCCGTTGCTGACTAAGATTATAGATGCTAAGGCAGACCTCAGTATTCAGGTGCACCCGGACGATGCGTATGCGAAGGTGCATGAGAATGGTTCCTTTGGAAAAACCGAGTGCTGGTATATCATGGATGCACCAGAAAATGCGACACTTGTAATTGGACATAACGCAAAGACAAAAGAAGAGTTAGCGTCCATGATTCACGAGGGAAGATGGAACGAATTTATCCGTGAGATTCCGGTAAAGAAGGGCGACTTCATCCAGATTGACCCGGGTACGGTTCATGCGATTAAAGGTGGACTTTTAATCTTAGAGACCCAGCAGAACAGTGATATTACCTACCGTGTATATGATTACGACAGACTCTCAAATGGCAAACCGAGACAGCTTCATATCGAGCAGAGCATTGATGTGATTACCGTTCCGGCAAAATCAGTGGAAGACAGTGTAAAATCCACCGAAGGACTTGCGAAAAATCAGTGGAACGAATTGTATTCCTGCGGTTACTACACCGTATTCTGTGCGGATGTAGATGGCAGATTAGAGTTTGAACAGAAATATCCGTTCCTCATCTGCTCCGTGCTTGAGGGAGACGGAATTGTTGCCAGCCAGCCGGTGAAAAAGGGAGACCATTTCATCCTTCCGAGTGGCTTTGGAAACGTGGAAATGCAGGGGTCAATGCGCTTGATTGCATCTACCGTGCAGTAATTTCGGATAACATATTAGAAGAAAAAGGGAGACCGGAAGAGTGTTTTTGAAGCTTTCCGGTCATCTTTTTATGCAGACTTGTGAAAGAGAGAGTTGTATTTTAAAAACGGTCATGCTAGAATATAGGAAGAATAGCCTAGAAACAGTTCCTTACAAAAAGCAACGGGGGATTGAAATGAATATATATTCGCAGATGTGTGGTTTGATTCTGATGGTAGTGCTGACGGTTTTTTATGTCCGGAAAAAGGCACTGAAACTAAATACTCATATTGTCTATAATTATCTTTTGGGTGTCACAATCAGTTGTATCGTGCTTGATATCCTTTCGATAGTTGTCATTTATTATCGGGAAGTACTTCCATTTCCACTTGTTGCGGGAGTCTGCAAGCTGTATCTTGCCTCTCTGGTAGCAGAAGGAATGGAGGGGCTTTTATACGTCTGTTCGGACGTTTACCCCAGACAGAAGGAATTTGTGCGCTCCACAAAATGGTTCAGTGTTCTGGCACTTTGCATGATTATTATTATTTTCTGCCTGCCGATTTCCATTTATCAGGAAGGAAATGTCGTGTTTACACAGGGACCGAGTGTGATTTTTACCTATATATCAGCAGTCGGATTTGTGGTCCTAAATATCATTCTTTTGATATATAAATGGAAAGAAATCAATCCGAGACGTGGACGGGTCGTGGAGGTATGGCTTTTTATCTGGGTGCTTGCAGCATTTATCCAGTTTTTGGACAATCGGCTTTTGCTTGTGGGATATGCGACCGCAATCGGTGTCACGATTATTTATCTGCGCCTGGAAAATCCGGAGCTGAATCTTGATCAGGCGACGGGATTGTTCAATCAGGGAGCATTTGTCGCGTATATGCGTCACCAGTATATACAGAAACAGGATTTTTCAGCAATTGCGGTCATTTTCAGTGAAGGGCTTCATGCGAATGCAGAAGAAAATTTATCAGATAACTTTACTATGAGTGTCATTAAAAAGATTGATTCCATGGAAAAGGCGCTTGTATTTAAGCTGTCGGAGGATGAAATTTTAGTCTGCTTCCAGAATGTGGCCGATGCCACAGAAGGGCTGGCGCAGATAAAAAAGATTTTTGAGGAATATGCGAAACTCTACGGGGAGGATATCATAAAGCCGCAGTATCTGTTTGTGCCGCAGGGAATGGTGGTAGGCGACGGAAGAGAGCTGCTGCACCTGTTACATTATGCAGAGCGGAAGATGGAAGAGTATCATAAGCACGGAATCATCACGGTCGACAAGGAAATTGTTGCGCAGATGCGCAACGAAGAGGACATGGTTGCGTTGATTCAGGAAGCAATGGAAAAAGATCGCATTGAAATCTATTATCAGCCGATTTTTTCTACGGAAGGGAAAAAATGTGTCAGTGCGGAGGCACTGGTCCGGATGTGTGACACGGAGGGAAAGATTGTTCCACCGGGCAAGTTTATTCCGATTGCGGAGACAAACGGCATGATTTTACAGCTCGGAAAACTGATTTTCGATAAAGTCTGCCGCTTTTGTGTGGAGCAGCATATCGAGCAGTATGGGCTGGAATATATCGAGGTCAACCTGTCGGTGGCACAGTGCGGATATGGCAATCTTGCCAAAGAATATATTTCCATCATGGAAAAATACCGTGTTAATCCGGGCTTTATTAATCTGGAAATCACGGAATCCGCATCCTTAGAAGAAAAAGAGACCCTGCTTCACAACATGAACCTGCTCATGGACTACGGAGTTCGTTTTTCATTGGATGATTTTGGAACCGGACAGTCCAATCTGAATTATATCGTGGACATGCCGGTGGATATCGTAAAGTTTGACCGTCAGATGATAAATGCTTACTTTGAGAATAAGAAGGCAAAGTATGTCATGGATGCCGCGATGCATATGATTCAGGGAATGAAATTAAAAATCGTTTCCGAGGGAATCGAAGAAGAGAAGCAGTATGAAACAATGGAGAACCTTGGAATTGACTATATTCAGGGATTTTATTTTTCAAAGCCGCTTCCGGAAAAGGAATTTCTGGTATTTTTACAGAAACAAAATAATGCAGAAAAGTTGTCATAAATTTAAAACATGCCGCATAGAATGATAGGAGAGACAGGAGGGCGGCATGAATCAGATGATTGCAGAACTACAAGAACTAGAAGCGTGGGCAGAGAGCACCATTGCTGCGGCAAAAGAGCGAAAAAGACAGCAGGAAATCTGCAGGCAGACAAAAAAACAAAGATTAAAAGAGGAATGCGGCAGACAGGCGGAATCTGAGTTAAAAACATGGAAGGATAAGCTTTTAGAGGCGGCAGACAAAGAGGACGAGCAGGAGAAAGAGAAAATCTCAGGAGAAACGAAGGAATATCTTCTGCGGTTTGAAAACCAAAAGGAGATACTTGTCATGCAGCTTGTCCGGGAAATTACGGGATGCACGGATACCGGAGAGCTATTATGACAAATGCTCTGTTACAGTACAGTGGTCTTCTGGCAAAGACAAAGGCGATGGAGGGAAAACTTCTTTCCGCACAGTGGATAGAGGCGCTATCAAAGGCAGAGAGTGTGGAAGCAGCCGTTGTAATGTTAAAAGGCAGTCCGGGATACGGACAGATGCTTTCTAAAACAGAGAACGTCACGCAGACCGTGGAACTGCAAAAGAGACTTGAGGAAAGCTTACATAACGACTACAAATATCTTATACAGTTTGCAGGCAGAAAACAGAGAGAGGAATTAAAACTGTTTACCTTCCGGGGGGAAGCACGCCGGACAAATGAATTGAGACGAAAGCGGATGCTTTCGGACAGCAGAACAAAGGAGATTTTTACCAGACTCATGAAACAGGAAGAGGAGCGTAAGAATCTTCTTTTTTTGTGCCGGAAAGAACGGTTTGAGGCACAGGGGGTGTCTGGAATTCCGATAGAGGATATCAGGCGGGAACAAACGCAGTGGGATAAGAAAATGGACAGGACGTACCGGAAGTTTTGTCTGAAATATCCGGTTTCCATGGCACCTGTGCTCTATTATCTCTACCGGAAGCAAAAAGAAATTGAAGCGGTACTTACGGCGGTCGAGGGGGTGCGTCTGTGGTCGAAAAATTAAAATTTCTATATATGACTGGACCGGGAGAAGACCTTGACCGCGTGATGGCAGAATACTTAGAACACTATGAGATTCATTTTGAGCCTGCGATAAGCGTGCTTGGGGAGAAGGAAAATCTCATTCCAATTGCGGAAAAAAATCCGTATCAGGAAAGTTATGAGACGGCAAAAAAATTTCGGCGGGAATTCCCAAAAGAGGTATTTGAGACAGTATTTTTTGAGGCGCCGGAGGAAGCGGCGCATCTGGTGAAAGAAGTGTCAGTGCAGATTGGACAGATTGATGCCAAAAGAGAGGCACTTAAACAGAAAAAGTGTGAGTGGAGAGAAAAGTATGAGCGCATTCTGCCGTTTCGCACGCTTGATTATGAGTTTGGAAAATTAGCGGATTTTAAATGGATAACGGTATGGTTTTGCAGGATTCCCCTGAAAGAATATCCGGGGTTTCGGGATTATGCTGACGGAGAGGAGCATCTGCTTTTTTATGAGTGCAGTACAAAAGGAGAAATTGTCTTTGGTGTCTGTTTTGTGCCAGAGGCAGATGCGGCGGCTCATGCAGCGGCACTTTCCTGTTTTCAGGTGGAGCAGGTGAAGATAGAAGAAGCAAAAATGCAGATGCCGGAGGAGATTTGTACTGAAATAGAGGAAGAACTTGCATCCTGTGAAGAAAAAATAACTGCGTTAATCGGAGAGCGTGTGAAAATTCTTATAAACTACAGAGGTAAAATATGCGGAGCATATGAATGTCTGAAACGCTACTGTTCGAATTTTGCAGTGCGGGATTATGCAGCGTACATAAAACCGGGCGGTTGTTATGTCCTGTGTGGTTTTTTGCGGGAACGGGATGTGAGAAGGATTATAGAAGAGACAAGAGGGGATAAGAAGTTTCAAGTCAGCGTAAAGGATGCAAATGGGGCAGACATCGTTCCACCCACAAAACTTCGAAATCTTGCGCTGTTTCGTCCGTTTGAATTTCTGGTGGAGCTGTATGGGCTGCCGGCTTACGGAGAAATGGACCCGACAGTTTTTGTCGCACTGACCTATAATCTGATGTTTGGCATGATGTTTGGAGATGTGGGACAGGGGCTCTGTCTCTTTGTGGCGGGTGAGGCACTTTCCCACGGTAAGGGGATAAGACTTGGAAGAATCATCTCTTCTGTGGGTATCTTTTCGGCGGTTTTTGGTTTGCTCTACGGCAGTGTGTTCGGGTTTGAAAACGTGTTAAAACCGGTCTGGAGACGTCCCACGGAAGATATTGGGACAACCCTGCTTCTTGCAGTTGGATTTGGAACCGGACTGATTCTTTTTGCCATGATGTTAAACATCATAAACGGCATCCGGGCGGGAGAGAGAGGACGCGTGCTTTTTAGTGAAAACGGTGTAGCGGGCATCCTGTGCTACGGCGGGTTAGTGCTTTTTTTGCTTGGAATAGTGACCAAAACGAAGCTCCCGCTTTTTCAGATGGGAGGGGCAGCGTTTATGACAGCGCTTCTTTTTATCCTGTTTCAAAAGCCGCTTGCGGGACTTTTCGATGGAACGTTTGGAAAAGCGGAAACTGAAAAGAAATCCGTCTCCGGCATCGGGATGATGGTAGTGGAGCAGGCAGTGGAGCTGTTTGACGTGGTACTGGGGTATCTGACAAACAGCATTTCGTTTGTGAGACTTGGGGCATTTGCCTTAAGCCATGCCGGAATGATGGAAATTGTATTACTTTTAGCAGGATACGAAAGCGGAAATTTTCACTGGGCGCTTGCCGCGGCGGGGAACCTTTTGGTGATGTGCATGGAAGGGCTTGTGGCAGCGATTCAGGTGCTCCGTCTGGAATATTACGAAATGTTCGGCAGATTTTACCGGGGAAATGGGAAAGCGTTTGTGACATTTGGAAAACAGACAGAAAGGGAGGATGGAAGGAATGATGATTAAAATGATGTTTGTAGTGCTGCTTGCTATCAGCATGGGAGTTCCGTACGCAGGCTACCGGCTGACCGGAAGAAAAAAAGCAGGAGGAAAGATTTCGCTTGTGGCAGGACTGTTTCTGTTTTTTGGAACGGTTGTACTGGCGGATATCTGGCTTTTTTCGGGAACGGTATACGGGGCGCAGGTACAGACGGCAGAGGTGACGGGGCAGGAGGGCTGGCGCTATCTTGCGGCGGCACTTTCGACAGGGCTTTCCTGCATCGGAGCCGGCATTGCGGTGGCATCGGCGGGAAGTGCGGCAATCGGGGCACTCAGCGAGGACGCGTCTGTCATGGGAAAGGCACTTATTTTTGTGGCGCTGGCGGAGTCGATTGCGCTCTATGGGCTTTTGATTTCGTTTTCCATTCTGGGGTAGAAAATGAAACTGTTTGCAATCAGTGAGGACGAATTGCTTTGTATGGGACTGCGGTTTGCAGGGATTGACGGCGTTACGGTGGAAGGAGAAGCAGAATTTCGGGAAATGTTAAAGCAGGCAATCGAAAATCCGGAGATTGGAGTGATTCTTGCGACAGAGAGCCTTACGGCGCAGTATGAAACGGACTGGATACAGGCGGCAGGAGGAAAAAAACAGAAATTGTTTGTGACACTTCCGATGTAAAAAAGAAAGGCATAGGATGGGGAAGCGATGGAGATTGCAGAAAAACGGAAGGCGTTTAAACAGGCGGTAGTGGAGCAGGTGAAGAAACAGTGCAAACAAATTGAACTGGCGGGATGGGCAGAATACCAGGCGGACGATGCAGCATACAAGGAAGAACTGCGGCAGTGGAAGGAGAGTTGGCTTGCTGCGGAAAAAGAAAAATACCGTCTGTTTTTAAACGGAGAGAGAAGCAGGCGTATCATGGAATGTAAGCTGGAGTGCTGCAGTTTGGAAAGAGAGTGCGAGGACGCTCTTTTTTCTCAGGTGGAAAAAATGCTGATACAGTTTCGGACAACAGACGACTACAAAAGACGTATGATGAAATGGATTTCCGAGATGACAGAGCTTGCGGAAGGTCAGAAAATGGAAATAGAGCTTTGCCCTTCGGATGAGGTATTATTGCCAATTCTGGCAGAACAGGCAGAAATCCCGCTGGTACTAAGCCAGGAAGAATTTTTAGGTGGAATCCGGTGCAGGATTTTTGCATCAAACCGTTATCTGGATGAATCTTTTAGCACAAAATTGCAGCGCATACGGGAGGAGTGGAATGGATGGCAGTAGAAAAGGGGCATATTTATGGCATTGACGGTCCTGTCGTTTTCCTGAAAGGAAAGACACATCTTGCGATGGGGGAGCAGGTTTTTGTCGGAGAAAAGCGCCTGATGGGAGAAGTCATCGGACTTACAAAGGAACAGACGACAATTCAGGTATTTGAAAATACAACGGGACTTCGTCCGGGGGAACCTGTCGAAGGAACCGGGCATGCACTTTGGGTTTCACTTGCACCGGGAATTTTGGGGCACATTTTTGACGGACTGTTAAGACCGCTTACACATGCGGTTTCTGAGGAAAAGTGGAAGGTTCACATTACGGTTTCTACAGGCGCATGGATTAAAGAGGGAATGGTTTTTGCCGAAGTGCCGGAGACCGCCTCCATTGTGCACCGGGTGCTGGTTCCATGCAATGTAGAAGGTGGGATTATCTGGACCGCGGCAGACGGAGATTATACGGTAAGGGAGCCATTGCTTCGGATTAGGTGTGCGGATGGAAGGGAGGAGACACTTTGCATGGAAAGCCGCTCGCAGATTCATGTGCCAAGACCTGTCCGAAAACGTTATCCGGTAAAAACGCCGCTTGTGACCGGACAGCGCATCATAGATTCTCTGTTTCCGATTGCAAAAGGTGGTGCCGTTGCAATGCCCGGCGGGTTTGGAACCGGAAAGACCATGACCCAGCATCAGCTTGCAAAATGGTGTGATGCGGACATTATTGTTTATATCGGCTGCGGGGAACGCGGAAATGAAATGACGAACGTCATGGAAGAGTTTCAAAAATTGACAGACCCAAAGACAGGGAATCTTCTGATGGAGCGGACAGTGCTGATTGCAAATACGTCCAATATGCCGGTGGCGGCGCGCGAGGCGGGCATTTATACAGGCGTTACGGTTGCAGAGTATTATCGTGACATGGGGTATGATGTGGCAGTCATGGCGGATTCGACCTCCCGCTTTGCAGAAGCCTTGCGGGAACTTTCAGGGCGGTTAGAGGAAATGCCGGCGGAAGAAGGATTTCCTGCATACCTTGCCTCGAGGCTTGCATCCTTTTATGAGCGTGCCGGAGAAGTGGAAACCTTAGGCGGCAGCCGGGGAAGTATCACAATCATTGGTGCGGTATCCCCGCAGGGAGGAGATTTTTCTGAGCCGGTCACGCAGAATACGAAGCGGTTTGTGCGCTGTTTTTTGGCACTTGACAAGTCCCTTGCCTATGCGAGACATTATCCAGCAATCAACTGGATGGAAAGCTATTCGGAATATGCGGAAGAACTAAGCGGATGGTATGAAAAGAATGTGGGGGAGCATTTCTACAGGTATCGCAGTATATTAAGAGAGATTCTTGCCGGGGAGGCAAGGATAAAGGAGATTGCCGCATTGATTGGCAGCGATATGCTTCCGGAGGAGGAGAAAGTAACACTTGAAATGGCACGCGTCATACGGCTTGGATTTTTACAGCAGGACGCATTTTTGAAAGATGATGCGTTTGTACCATTGAAGAGGCAGTATCAGATGATGGAGACAATCGTGTTTTTGTATGAGAACTGCATGGAGCTTGCATCACAGAAAATACCATTGTCTGTCATGAAAGAAAGGGGTATGTTTGAAAAAGAGAAAGGGCACCTGGGATGGAAAACGGATACCTTGGATTAAAGGAGCTAAACGGCGCGTTAGCCGTGCTTGAGGGGGTAAAAAATGCGTCATTTGGAGAGCTGGTGGAATTGCAGGCAGACGCGGGCGTACAGGGGGCAGAGCACAGGCGCTACGGGCAGATTGTGGCGCTCTCGGAGGATAAGGCATTAATTCAGGTGTTTGAGGGGACGGCGGAACTGACACTTTCTGATACGCGCACGAGACTGACAGGACATCCGATGGAGTTACGTCTTTCCCCAAAAATCCTTGGACGCACTTTTAACGGATTGGGAAAGCCGGTGGATGGGCTTGGTGCGGTGCGCGCAGAGACGGTGCGCGCGGTGGACGGCGTGCCCATAAATCCGTGTGACAGGGAATATCCAAGGGATTATATTCATACCGGCATCTCTGCGATTGACGGGATGATGACATTAATCCGCGGACAGAAGCTGCCGATTTTTTCCGGAAACGGTCTGCCGCATCAGAAACTTGCCGCACAGATTGCAAGGCAGGCGTCCATCCGGGACGGCGAGTTTGCAGTTGTGTTTGCGGCGATGGGGATAAGCTATGATGCCGCGGAATATTATAAAAAAAGCTTTGCAGAGAGCGGCGCCTTAGAACGGGTGGTAATGTACCGTAATTTATCGAATGAACCGGCGGCAGAGCGGCTTATAACACCGAAACTGGCGCTTACGGCGGCAGAGTATCTGGCATTTGAGCAGGGGATGCATGTGCTTGTGATTCTTTCGGATATGACGGCTTTTGCGGAGGCACTGCGGGAGGTCTCTTCTCAGCGGGGTGAAATTCCAAGCCGGAAAGGATTTCCGGGGTACTTATACAGTGAATTTGCAGCGATTTATGAGCGGGCAGGAATCATAAAGGGAAGAAAAGGTTCGGTCACACAGCTTCCGATTCTGACGATGCCGGGCGATGACATTACGCACCCGATACCGGATTTGACCGGATATATTACGGAGGGACAGATTGTGCTCGGCAGGGCACTGCACAGCAGCAATCTTTATCCGCCGGTTGATGTACTGCCATCCTTATCGAGGCTTATGAAGGATGGCATCGGGAAAAATTACACGAGGGAGGACCACAAGGAGGTGGCAGACCAGCTTTTTTCTTCCTATGCAAAGGTCGGTGAGGTGAGAAAATTAGCAAGTGTCATCGGAGAGGAGGAGCTTTCTGACACCGACCGGAAATACCTGGAATTTGGCAGAGCATTTGAGCAGCAGTTTTTAAGGCAGGGAGAATATGAAAACCGTTCGCTGGAAGAAACATTGGAAACCGGCTGGAAGGTACTTTCCATACTGCCGCCGGAGGAGCTTGACCGGATAGAAAGGAGCGGCAGATGGACCCACATACTTTTCCCACCAAAGGAAACCTGATGCTTGCAAAAAATGGACTTGCGCTTGCAGGGCAGGGCTTTGATTTGATGGATAAAAAGCGAAAAATACTGCAAAAAGAGCGCATGAAGCGTTCCGAGGAGGAAAGAAAGCACAGGGAAGAACTGCGGAAGGAATTAGCGGATGCCTGTGAAACATTGCAGAAAGCAATTCTTTTTTGTGGAAGCGGTCAGATGGAAGCAGTTGCAGGAAAAATCCCCTTGGAGCAGGGCATTTCGCTAAAGCGTTACAGCATTATGGGCGTGGAGCTTTTTGAGGCGGCATGGGAAAGGGAAGCGCATTACCCCGATGTGCTCCTAGAACAGCCGACGTTATACGCAGATGAGGTGTACCGGAAGTTTTTGCTTTTAAAGGAAAAACTTATCCGGCTTTCGGAGGAGGAAACGGCAAAGTGCCGCCTTACCGTGCAGATTGCAAAGGCGGGAAAACGCGCCAATGCCCTGCAGTATATTGTGATGCCGCGCTGTCAGATGCAGATTAAGCAGATTGGGGAATATCTTGAGGAGAAGGAGCGGGAAGAACTTTCGAGACAGAAAATTATCTGCAGACATAAAAATGAACCGGAGGTTTGACAAGCCATACGGAAACGTTTATCATGGAAAAAAAGGATAAAATAAGAGAATGATACGAGAGGATAACACATATGGAGCACTTTATTGATGAAAATACGGTCATGCACTTTTACTTAAAAGAATTAGAGGCGGACCACATCGAATTTTTAAAAGGAAAGGAGAAAGAAAAACAACAGATTGCAGACTGCTTAAATGCTCTGCTTGCGGCAGACAGCATGAATGACAAGATTCGGATTGCGTCCGGCCTTTGGAAACTGCTTTTTGCAGCATCCATGTCCTGTATTGACCCGGATAAAAAAGGCTATGACAAGCTGTTTTCCTATTTTGACGAATATGTGGAATTTGAGGAATTGATTTTTGCATCCGATTCCTTCTACAGAGACCATACCCTGCATTGCATGTGGGTGTATCTGCTCGGCGAATATATTTATCGCAGTGGGGAATTTGAGCCGATTTTTAAAACGGGCAGAGAGGATAAGAGTATCTTTTATGCATTTTACGATGCCCTAAAGCAGCTTGGAATTGCAGACAGAGGAGAATTTAGGGTATGGAGAAGCCTGATAGAAGAAATCGACAGGGGAGAAAAATTACAGGATTCCGTGCGTTGTGTGGCAGCATTGACACATGACCTTGGATATCCAATCAAAAAGATTGACAAGATTAACCGCAGTATCGGAAAGATTCTTCCTTTTTATGCAGTTGATAAGATATCCGATTATAATTTCACCTACAGCAATGTGAATCAGAAATTTATCGATATATTTTTACGGCTGCTTTCTACAAATATTAATTACGTAATACGGACAGACGATGATGCGGACGGAGAAGCGGAAGAAATATTTCAGAATCTTCTTAAAATCGAAGAAAAAGGACGTGAGATACTCGGTGTCAATCAGGAATTTATAGAAAAAATTACGCCGGAACAGAAGGAATATCTGGTAAAAAATGTGAAGGTAATTTTAAGACAGCAGTACAGATATTCAGATGCGATGGCCTACAGCAGTGATTTTGAGAGCTATCAGCACGGAATCATGAGTGCGTTCCTTTTGTGTAAAAATTTGAGCAGCTTCCGCAACATTGAGATAACGGAAGGAACTAATATTGAACTGTATAATGTGGATTATGCAAAACTGATGGCAAAGAAAGCAGTCCTTAACAGCATCACAAATCATACCAGCGAAAACTTCCAGATTTCCAATATTAAAGAAGCTACATTTCTTACATTTGTAGATGAACTGGAAGAATTTTCCCGTATTTCCCGCGCCAGCCAGAACAGAGAGTATGTCGAGGAATTCTGCGACTCTGAGATTTACATGGATGAGCAGGGATGGTTTTGTGTGGACTTTAGCTTTGTTAATGATGAACTTGACAATCTTGATCCGAAGCGTGCATTTAAGGGCCGCTGCAAGCGCTTCCTGACTTTATTCAACATTGCAGAACTGGACGAAAACTTAAAGATTCGTCTGCGCTGTATCGGAAAGCTGAAAAAAGATTCTTCTGTCTATCAGCTTGAGATTGCAAGAAAGCATGCGGCAATCTTTGTGGACGGAGTGGAGCAGAACATTCCACAGTACTTAAATTCTCCGGAGTTTTATACCAGGGAAGAATATGAACAGATGTAAGAAACAGAATAGAATAGAGAAAAATTGCAGATACTGACCAGAAACGAAAGCAGACAGGGCGGCGGTTAAGACCCGGAAAGGAGTCCGTGATGTTAAAACAATGGCAGAAATCAGAGTGTCCGAGTGACGAGGAATTAAAGAATCGTCTCACAGAGGCGAGAAAGAAGTTAGAACTTCAGCAGATGGAGGTAAAGGAGCACAAATTACCGGTACTGGTGTTGGTGGAAGGCTGGGGGACAGCCGGAAAAGGCTCTGTTATCGGACAGGTGATACGAAATATCGACCCACGTTTCTTTAAGGTGGTTTCGATGGACACGCCGACGCCGGAGGAACTGCGCAAGCCGTTTCTTGCCCGCTACTTTGCGAATATCCCGGAGGCGGGAAAATTTGAGTTTCTTGATTCCGGCTGGATGGACGAGGTGATGAAGGAACGCCTGCATGGAAAACTT
Source organism: uncultured Roseburia sp. (assembly GCA_958420225.1). Lineage (GTDB taxonomy): Bacteria > Bacillota > Clostridia > Lachnospirales > Lachnospiraceae > Roseburia. Next base: position 37,578 of record CATZIT010000002.1, read on the forward strand.
TCGGACGAGGATTATGCGAGACGGATTGAGAGCATCCGCTGCTTTGAGCGCCAGCTCACGGACAACGGCTATCTTGTGATGAAATTTTTCATGCAGATTTCAAAGCATGAGCAGGAGAAACGGATTGACCATCTGCGGGAGAAAAAGGACACCCGCTGGCGCATCAGCAAAAATGATGAGTGGCAGAATGAACACTACGACAAATGTGAGGAGACATTCAGCACATTTTTAAAAGACACGAATACGCCGGCGGCACCGTGGTACATTGTGGATGCCCGTAGTAGAAAATGGGCGGAACTACAGGTGCTTGAGACGCTGACGCAGGGAATCGAGACCGCGCTTTCCAACCATGCGATGGCAGTACCGCTTTTGCCGAACACATTTCCGTTAAAGAAAATGCCGCACCTGTCAGAAATTCCGCTCGATAAGACGATGGATGAGCAGACCTACAAGAAGGAATTAAAGCGTTTACAGGAAGAACTCGGCGAACTGCATAACCGTCTGTACCGCAAGAAGGTTCCGGTTATCATCGCCTACGAGGGCTGGGATGCAGCCGGAAAGGGCGGCAATATCAAGCGTATCACCGGAGCTCTTGACCCGAGAGGCTATGAGGTGCATCCGATTGCAAGCCCTGAGCCGCATGAGAAGGCGAGACATTATCTGTGGCGGTTCTGGACACGTCTGCCCAAAACCGGACATATTGCCATCTTTGACCGCACCTGGTACGGACGTGTGATGGTGGAGCGCCTGGAGGGCTTTTGCAGTGAAAATGACTGGCAGCGTGCCTATAATGAGATAAACGAATTTGAGAAGGAGCTTCACGACTGGGGGGCTGTTGTCATCAAGTTCTGGGTACAGATTGACAAGGATACCCAGCTGGCACGGTTTAAGGAGCGTGAGGAGACGCCGGAAAAACAGTGGAAGATTACGGACGAGGACTGGCGCAACCGTGAGAAATGGGACCTTTACGAAAATGCGGTGGATGAGATGATTGAAAAGACCAGCACCACCTATGCACCCTGGCATATTTTAGAGTCGACTGACAAAAAATATGCGCGGATTAAGGCATTAAAGATTGTTATTGAGGAATTAAAACGGGTGTTGGACTAACAGAGAAAAGCAGGAAAAGAGTATGATTTATGTGTTACTGGCAGCAGCAGTATTTCTGCTCGATTTTGCCATAAAATCTTATGTAGACAAAAAATATGCGAGAAAAGTGCGCCATCCGAAGTTAAACGGAACAATTGTCATTGAAAAATATTATAATAAGGGCGCTGTGTTAAATTTTCTGGAAAAATCTCCAGGGGTGATGCAGGCACTTCATACTGCGGTGATGGCAGTGGCAGGCGGCCTTGCAGTCCTATTATCAAAGTGCCGCGGCAAAAAACTCTGCAAAACAGGACTGGCAATGCTTTTTGGCGGAGGACTGAGTAACCTTTATGACCGTTACACCAAGGGGCACGTGGTGGATTACTTCCATATTAATATCGGACCGAAATGGCTTCGCAATATTATTTTTAACGTGTCGGACTTTTTTATATTTATAGGCGTAATCCTTGCGGCGGTCGGGAGTGAAAAAGAATGATGAAAGAGACCTATCAGAGACGGATGGAGTGGCTTTTGGCGCATCCGGGGGCGGTCAGAGGATTAAAAGGGATAAATTTTGCACTGACGGCAGTGGTATTTTGTGCATATCCACTCTTTTTATCAGGACTCTTTGTGGAAAAAGACCCCGGACTTTTGCGTGCAGTACTTGTTCCGGCAATTTCGTTTGCGGCGGTGAGCGTGTTCCGGCAGCTTGTGAACAGACCACGCCCCTATGAGCGGTTTGGAGTGCCCGCGGCACTATCTAAGGATACTCCTGGAAAATCGTTTCCGAGCCGCCATGTGTTTTCGGTGTTTGTAATTGCATCTACAGTATTTGTGTGGAATCATCCTGCAGGCATTGCACTGGGATTTCTTGGCGTTGTGCTTGCGGCAATACGTGTGATTGGCGGTGTACATACCGTGGCAGATGTGGCAGCAGGAATGATTGCCGGCATTTTATCCGGCATCATCGGATATGGAATTCTTTAGCAGAAAAAGAGCGGATATCAGGTTAAGATATCCGCTCTTTTAATAAGTTTAACAGGGCCTCGCCGGAAGAGATGCGTTCCTCTCCGATGCGGGCACTCGCTGTTTCAAGCTCAAAAGAAAGCCTTGTGTTCTGAAACAGAATGTGGCGGGATGCTGCTTCACTTGGGAGCCGGTGCAGTCTTTCTTCAAAAATGTCAGAGTCTAATACATTTTCATAGATGAAAAATGTATTTTCATCGTAGCGCACGAGAAGCGGTGTGTTTTCCGGTGTGCGGAAAGACTCTAGGAGAAGGTCGTAAAGTTCCCGGATAAGACCGGATGCGGCAACCGGACCTGAGGTTAAAATCACGTCACTCATATTTTGGAGGCGTACAAAAGCGGCATCTGTTTTTCCGGTCTTTGCCGCTTCAATCATGATGTTTGGCAGATGTTCGGAAAGATAGTGCCGGTTGTAGGCAGGTGTATCGCTGTCGCGTAAAAGCGTCTGATTGTTATTATGAACCGCACTAGAAATTCTACAGGAATTGTGTCCCTGTGGAAGAATTGGGTACTCAATTGGCTGCACGATTTCTAAAGCAAGTGTTTTTCCATCAATATGGACAGGCCGTGAAATGATGCAGAACGGTTTGTCGTCCTGCACTTCATATTTGGACTGCGGCTGTCCGCTCTGAATTGCTCTGGCTGAGATACAGTTAATACACTGATAGGTATAGTCCCAGGAATGATAACAGGTTTCCGCTGTGCGCCAGGAAAACTGTTTTTCTTCGGAAACTAATTCCATTACATGACATTCAAGCGGGTTTACCAGGCGGACAATCGAAAATGTCCGTTTGAGAATCTCTATTTCTTCATGAATCTGTTCGCAGGTATAGTCTGTCATTCGTAAACCTCCATGCTGCATTTGCGTTTATTCTAACACAGTCAGAAACAGATTTCTATTGTTATTGACATATTTACTTAAAAAGAGGTATATTTTTGGTAAGAATTCATAGTAAAAATGACAATGAGGGGATAAATGTCAGAATAGAGAGGGGGAACAGGTATGACAGACAGGGGAATGACGGCAGAACAGGTAGGACAGTTAGAACAGATTATAAAGCTTTTTACACCATGTATGGATGACTATCTTTATTTGATGGATTTAAAGAGGGATTATTACCGCATTTCAAAGACGGCTGTAAATCGTTTTTTGCTTCCGGATGACCATTTTTATAATGCCAGGGAAATGCATGGAACCTTTGTTTATCCAAAGGATTATGTGCTGTTGCAGGAAGAGTTCCGCAAGATACAGAATAAGGAAATTTCGTTTCACAATCTGCAGTACCGCTGGCTTGACCGGAAGGGGGAACCGGTATGGATTAACTGCAGAGGACAGGTACTTTACGACGCGGATGGAAATCCTGCTTATATGATTGGGTGCATTAATGAGATTGGGGAGCGTCAGAAGGCGGATAACACCAGCGGATTGTTCGGTGAGGCAACTTTAAGTGCTTATATGGAAGAGATGGATTCGTTCCCGGATGGGTTTGTACTTCGAATTGGAATCGATGGGTTTAAGGATATCGTTGGAAGCTTTGGCTCTCATCATGGAGATTATATCCTGCGGAAAACGGCAGAGTGTATCGGGAATGCGATTGCGGATAATCAAAAGCTTTTTCGTCTTGTGGGCGATGAATTTGTTGTGCTCGATCTGGTCGGTGGAAATAAGCAGGATGCACTGGAATTATATACCAGAATCCGCAACCGTATTGATGAATTTATCGAGGAGAGCGGCTATCAGACTGTCTTTACAATTTCCGGCGGGATTATAGATCTGGCAGAGAACAAGGAAAACTATGAGACGCTGTTAAAGCTTTCAGAGTTTTCCATCAATCAGGCAAAGTATCTTGGCAGAAACCGCTGTTATACGTTTGAACAGAAGGATTATGATGTTTTTCAGGAAAGAAAGAAAATTATGCGCAGTCTTTATTCTGCGGCTGCCCATTCATTTGAGGGGTTTGAGGTTTACTACCAGCCGCTTGTGGATTCCGGGACATACCGCCTGCTTGGTGCAGAAGCGTTGATGCGTTATACGATGCCGGATGGAACAAGGGTGTCACCGGCTGAATTTATTCCGATTCTTGAGGAGACCGGACTTATCATTCCGGCGGGAAGATGGATGATGCAGCAGGCACTTGGTACCTGTAAAAACTGGCAGCAGGTAATTCCGGAGTTTAAGATTAATATCAACCTGTCTTACGTACAGGTCATGAAAAGCAATGTGTTAAAAGACCTCGTAGATTTGATTGCAAAATACGATCTAAAGAGTTCAAGTGTCGGTGTAGAACTGACGGAGAGTGGTTATCTTGATTCCAGCCCACATTTTGAAAAGTTATGGCAGGAAATGAAAGACCATGGATTTGCACTCATTCTGGATGATTTTGGAACCGGATATTCCAACCTGCACTGCCTGACAGATTTGAATCCGACCTATATTAAGATTGACCGTTCTTTTACTTTAAAGGCACTCAGCCGATCTTATGAATATGACCTTTTGGTGCAGATTATCGAGATGGCGCACCGCCTGAACCTCGCCATCTGTATCGAAGGAATTGAGACACCGGACGAGATGCGGCGGATTCAGGTGCTTGGTGCGGAATATATTCAGGGTTATCTGTTTGGAAAACCCTGCAGCAAAGCAGAGTTTGAGCAGAAATTCTTAGCAGAGCAAAGATAGAAACTTGACGGGCACAGTGAAAGCAGTGAGAAACTCACAGAGTGGGTTTCTCACTGCTTTCGGTATTCCCGTGGGGTCTGCCCGAAGCGCTTTTTAAAACTTCTGTTAAAATAAGAAAGATTGTCGAATCCGACCTCTGATGCGATAGCAAGAATGGAAGAGTCGGAGGAGACAAGCAGTCTTGATGCCATGGTGAGCCGGTATTCATTGAGATATTCGATGAAGGAGGTTCCCATGGTATTTTTAAAATATTTCATAAAGTGGGAGGAGCTTAATCCCACTTCCTGTGCAATGTCTGCAATCGTGATTTTTTCCATGTAATGATTTTCGATATATTTTAAAATCAGCTTCATTTTTTCTAAGGATTTCAGATCTTTTCCCGGAACATTTTTTTTACTGTATTTGTGAAACAGCAGATAAAACAGCAGGAAAAGCTGGCTTTTGATAAAAAGCTGATAGCCAGCCGGCTTGGTTTTGCAGATTTCGTCATTTGCATCCACGCAGGCGGCAATTTCTGTATAAAAAGGCAAATCCGGAGTGAGAAGCTGCGGGAGGTATACATTCCCGGCGAGCAGTGGCTGAAAGAAGTCACTGTTGCAGGTGTCTGTTTTCTTGGAAATCAGAATATTTGGATGAAAGATAATATTTTCGTATTCCATCGATGCATCTTCAAACTGTTCAATCGAGTGAAGCTGTCCCGGAAGAATCAGCGCAATCGTTCCTTCTTCCACCGTGTACTGCTTGAAGTCTACCGTAACCTTTCCTTTTCCTTTCTTGATGTAGACGATTTCCATCTCATCGTGCCAGTGTAACGGCACACACGGGAAGTCCAGCGGGATGGAGCACAGGTAGGTGATATAGGGAAACAGAGGGTCGCCATGGGATATTTTTTCCTGATAGTTTTCGTACTCTAAAATATTCATGATAGGATTGTACCACTTTTACACAAAATATTACAAGAAAAAATACTATTTTCCTCATATAATAATCAAAGAAACATGAAAATACGAAAAAATACGAAACAAATTAGTTGGAGGGAATGCCGGAGGACGGCAGAATGGAGGAAAAATGCAATTACAGGAAATCATAACCAAAAGATATGCAAAGGAAATCAGTCAGTGCACCAACGAAGAGATTTATTATGCGTTGTTGGAAATGACCAAAAAAATGGCTGGAGAACGTGTGACTTCTGACGGAAAGCGCAAATTATACTATATCTCAGCAGAATTTCTGATTGGAAAGCTGTTATCCAACAATCTGATTAACCTTGGCATCTATGATGAAGTGAAAGAGGTTTTAGCAGCAAACGGCAAAAACTTAAGCGAAATCGAAGAAGTTGAGCCGGAACCATCATTAGGAAACGGTGGACTTGGACGTCTTGCAGCATGCTTTTTGGATTCCATCGCAAGCCTTGGTTTAAACGGAGACGGTGTAGGATTAAATTATCACTACGGACTTTTCAAACAGGTATTCCGCAACAACTTGCAGTATGAGACTCCGAATCCGTGGATTGAGAAGGAAAGCTGGCTGACTAAGACAGATGTCACCTACGATATCCCGTTTGGCGGATTCACTTTAAAATCAAGACTTTATGATATCGATGTCATCGGTTACGAGAACCGCACCACAAAACTTCATCTGTTTGATGTAGAGACCGTAGATGAGAATCTTGTTGGCGAGGGAATCGACTTTGATAAAGAGGACATTGCAAAGAACTTAACCCTGTTCTTATATCCGGATGATTCAGATGATAAGGGCCGTATCCTTCGTGTTTACCAGCAGTATTTTATGGTAAGCAACGGTGCGAGACTCATTATTGACGAAGCAATTGCACGCGGTTCTAATCTGCATGACCTTCATGAATATGCAGTCGTACAGATTAACGATACCCATCCAAGTATGGTAATTCCGGAGTTAATCCGTCTTCTGTTAGAGCGTGGAATCATGATGGACGAGGCAATTGACATTGTGTCTAAGACCTGTGCATACACAAACCACACCATCTTAGCAGAGGCACTTGAAAAATGGCCGATTCATTTCTTAGAGAAAGCCGTACCGCAGCTTCTGCCGATTATCTACGAATTAAATAACCGTGTGACAAAGAAATTTGCTGATAAGTCCGTTGCCATCATCGACGATGAAAAACGCGTGCATATGGCACATATGGATATCCACTACGGTTATAGTGTAAACGGTGTTGCATATCTGCATACTGAGATTTTAAAGAACAGCGAGTTGAATAACTTCTACAAGATTTATCCGGAGAAGTTCAACAACAAGACAAACGGTATCACATTCCGCCGCTGGCTGTTACACAGCAACCATGAATTAAGCGCCATGATTGAGTCTCTGATTGGACCTGGCTTTAAGAAAAATGCAGAAGAACTTGAAAAGTTAGGCGCATATGTGGATGATGCCGCTGTATTACAGAGACTTCTTGATGTAAAGAACGGCAGAAAGAAAGAGTTAAAGAATTACCTTGCAAAGACACAGGGAATCGAGCTGGATGACAACTCTATCTACGATATCCAGATTAAGAGACTTCACGAGTACAAGAGACAGCAGATGAATGCACTGTATGTCATTCACAAATATTTTGAGATTAAGGCAGGCAAGAAACCGGCTCGTCCGATTACCGTGATTTTCGGAGCAAAGGCAGCACCGGCATATATCATTGCAAAGGATATCATCCATCTGATTCTCTGCCTGCAGCAGGTAATTGCAAATGACCCTGAAGTAGCACCATACTTAAAGGTTGTAATGGTAGAGAACTACAACGTAACACTTGCTGAGAAATTAATCCCGGCAGCAGATATTCATGAGCAGATTTCCCTTGCATCCAAAGAGGCATCCGGAACTTCCAACATGAAGTTTATGTTAAACGGTGCGGTTGCAATCGGAACCATGGACGGAGCAAACGTTGAGATGCACCAGTTTGTCGGTGATGACAATATTTACATCTTTGGTGAGTCTTCTGAGGACGTTATCAGCCATTACGAGAAGGCAGATTATGTATCCAGAAAATACTATGAGAATGACGAAAACATCAAACGTGCGATTGACTTTATTGTCAGCGATACCGTGATGGCAGTTGGACAGAGAGAGAACTTAGAGCGCCTTTACAACGAGCTTTTAAACAAAGACTGGTTTATGACCCTTCCGGATTTTGAGGATTATGTGGCAACAAAAGAGCGCATCTATGCTGACTACGAAGACCGTATGGCATGGGCAAAGAAGATGTTAATCAACATCAGCAAAGCAGGCTTCTTCTCTTCAGACCGTACCATTGCACAGTACAATGAGGATATCTGGCATTTATAAAAGAAAATAGTGTGAAAGATTCATAGAGAGTTTTAAAAAACCGGCCTTTGGGAGTCAGGGAAAAGCCTGACGACAAAAGGTCGGTTTTGCGTGTCTGCGGTTTAAAATTCCTTGGCAGATGAAACAGAGTGTGCTATTCTTTTAGTGAAATAAGAGGAAGGAATTCTTAACATGAATTATATTGATATGCACTGCGACACGTTAGAGGCCGCATTGGTACAAAAAAAGGATACGCTCTGGGAGCTCCCGGGTGCCATGGTGGATGTGTCCCGTCTGAAAGTGGCAGGAGCGGCGGCACAGTTTTTTGCGATGTTTTTACCGCAGAGGAATGAGCCGGAGTGGTTTGGATTACAGAAAATGCCGGAACTTGAGCAGCTCATGATGCTGATGTACGGCGTTTTTCAGAACACATTAAAACAATGCAGCGATACGCTTGCATTTGCCGGAAATTATAAAGAGCTGGAAGCAAATCAGAAAGCTGGAAAGATTTCGGCATTTCTTACGATTGAGAACGGCTGCCCGGTCGATGGCAGAATGGAAAATATCAAGCGCTATTACGATATGGGCGTGCGCCTTATGACGTTAACCTGGAATGATGCAAACTGTTTTGGATATCCACATTCGGCAAAACGGGAAGAGATGGAGAAGGGATTGACGGATTTTGGAAAAGAAGCAGTTTCCTATATGCAAGAGCTTGGCATGATTGTGGATGTGTCCCATCTGTCTGACGGTGGATTTTATGATGTGGCAGACGTGGCAAAGCGCCCGTTTGTGGCATCACACTCGAACTGCCGTGCACTTTCTCCGGCTACGAGAAATCTGACTGATGATATGATAAGAGTGCTGGCAGAGCACGGAGGTGTTGCCGGAATCAATTTTGAGCCGTCCTTTTTAAATAAGGATATCACCGATGAGGTGAGCCGGATTTCGTGTATGTGTGACCATGTAGAACATTTTATGAATGTAGGCGGAACCGAATGTGTGGGAATCGGAACGGATTTTGACGGAATCGGCGGACAGTTTGAGATTGCGGACTGCACGGCGATGGAACGCCTGTTTGAGGAGTTAAAGCGCAGAGGAATCCATGAGGATGCGCTTGATAAGATTGCATGGGGCAATGTGGCACGGGTAATCCGGGATACGATGTAACAGAAAGGAATTTGAAAATCAGAATGAAATTACAGAACATGAAGGTGCTGTCCATGGCGGCAGTTCTTTCTGTCACCCTGCTTGCCGGATGCGCAAACGAGCGCTTGGAGGATGAGCTTTCCTACCGGCAGGTGGGAATTAACTGCATGGCAGAAGGGGACTACGAGAAAGCGGAAAAAGCATTTGAAAATGCACTGAAACAGCATATCGGCGATGTGACAGAGACGGAGCTTGACATCTGTTTTTATAAGGCGGCGGCGCAGTTTGCGTCCGGCAATACAGATGGAGCACTCGAAACCTATAATGCGTTACTTGACTATGATTCGCAGAATGCGAATGCGTATTATCTGCGTGGAACCCTGCTTCTTTCACAGGGCGATTCGGAGAATGCCTTAAAGGATTACAAAGAGGCAGTAAAATATAATGCAAAAGATTACGAACTTTATGTCAATATTTATGAGAATCTCGCTGCACATAATCTGACGGAGGATGGAGAAAACTATTTAAATCAGGCATTTTCCATCAAGGGAGATGACGCGGAGAGCCTGACCTGGCGGGGCAGAATCTATTATCTGCTCGGAGAATATGACAATGCCAAAACAGAACTTGAGGCAGCGGTGGCAAAAGAAAGCACGCTTGCCAATCTCTATCTTGCAAGGGTTTATGATGAGACAGGGGACAGCGAAAAAGCATCCACACTGTACCAGACCTATCTTGCAAGCGGAACGGCGGATTCGGAAACGATGAATGCACTCGGCAAAATTGAGTTAGAGAAGAATAACTATGAGGCGGCAATTTCCTACTTTGAACAGGGGCTTGCCATGGAGACAGTCACAGACCGGCAGGAACTGATGGCAAACAGCATCCTTGCCTATGAGTATGCGGGAGAGTTTGACAAGGCTTACGATACGGCACAGGAATATGTAAAGGATTATCCGGATGATGCCGATGTACAGCGGGAGTGCACGTTTCTTTCCACCAGACATGTGATGGAAGAGGACTCGGAGGCAGTGCCGGAGGAGACGCAGTCGTTGGAATCTTCGGAAGAAACAACGCCGGAGAGCTAGGAGGAGTATGGCAGAAACATTTAAAATCGAAGAACTCGAAGAAAAAGTAATTTTAGTCGGCGTCAGCGAGCAGGAAGGCGACGATGCGGAGGATTCGGTAGCAGAGCTTGCGGAGCTTGTAAATACAGCCGGGGCCGTGGTTGTCGGAACCATCATTCAAAAGCGCGAGCTCATTCATCCGGGCACCTATGTGGGAACCGGAAAGGTTGCGGAAATCACAGAACTGATAGAAAAGACCGGTGCAACCGGAATCGTCTGTGACGATGAATTATCGCCGGCACAGTTAAAAAATCTTGAGGATGCCTTACAGACCAAGGTGATGGATCGCACACTGATTATTCTTGATATTTTTGCGGCAAGAGCGACTACAAACGAAGGGAAAATCCAGGTAGAGCTTGCACAGTTAAAATACCGCTTAAGCCGTCTGACAGGACTTGGACGGTCGATGTCAAGACTCGGCGGCGGGATCGGAACGAGAGGTCCGGGTGAGAAAAAGCTTGAGATGGACAGACGTCTCATCAAAAACCGGATTGCACAGCTGAACCGTGAGTTAAAAGAAGTCCAGAGACACCGCGAAATCAACCGCGCACAGCGGGAGAAGAATCAGATTCCGGTGGCAGCGATTGTCGGATATACGAATGCCGGAAAATCAACGCTTTTGAACCACCTGACGGATGCGGGAGTACTTGAGGAAGATAAGCTGTTTGCAACCTTAGACCCGACGACGAGAATCCTGCAGCTTAATAAGCAGCAGGAAATTCTTTTGACCGATACGGTTGGATTTATCCGCAAGCTGCCGCATCATCTGATAGAGGCATTCCGCAGTACGCTTGAGGAGGCAAAATACGCAGACTATCTGATTCATGTCGTGGATGCTTCCAATCCGCAGCGTGACAAACAGATGCACATTGTCTATGATACGCTGTATCAGCTTGAAATTCAGGATAAGACGATTATTACATTGTTTAATAAGCAGGATTTAGTCACGGATAAGGAACCACTTCACGATTTTAAGGCCGATGCCACATTTGCGGTATCAGCACGCACCGGAGAAGGGCTTGATGCTGTAAAGGAGAAATTAAGCGACCTTCTCAGGGAAAATAAAATTTTAATCGAGCGGGTCATTCCCTATGCGGATGCCGGGATTATCCAGCAGGTGCGAAAGGGAGGAGAGCTGCTTACGGAGGAGTACCGGGCAGAGGGAATCTATATCAAGGCATATGTCCCGATGGAACTCTACGGCAGACTGGGATAGCTTATTGAATCCGGTTTGCGGGTATGCTAAAATAAACGTAGCTTTTAACGTACATTTTTGAGAGAAAAGGATGGAGAGGCGACATGACCATACTGATTAAGAACGGACGGATTATCAACCCTGCAACTCAGATGGATGAGGTGCAGGATTTGTTAATCGTTGATGGAAAGGTAGCAGAAATCGGAAAATTGCAGAAGAAAAAAGCAGACCGTGTCATTGATGCGAAGGGCTGCTATGTAATGCCTGGATTTATTGATATGCATGTACATTTAAGAGACCCGGGCTTTGAAGAGAAAGAGACCATAGAGACGGGATGCCGGGCAGCAGCACACGGTGGATTTACCACGATTCTTGCAATGCCGAACACGAAACCTGTAGTAGATAATGCGGACGTGGTAAACTATGTGCACAACAAGGCAAAGAATCTTGGAATTGTTCATGTGTACCAGGTCGGAGCTGTCACAAAAGGACAGGAGGGCAAAGAACTTTCTGATATTGACGGCATGGCAGATGCCGGAATTATCGCCATCAGCGAAGATGGAAAATCCGTCATGAACGCGCAGCTTTACCGCAATGCGATGGAGAAAGCGGCAAAACGCGGACTTGTGGTATTGGCACATTGCGAAGATAAGAACATGGTAGCGGACGGCGTGATGAATGAGGATGAGAATGCCAGAAAATTAGGCATGAAGGGAATCACCAACTCTGTGGAGGATGTCATTATTGCAAGAGATATCATGCTTTGCAGAGATACCGGAGTGAAGCTGCATCTCTGCCACTGTTCCACAAGAGAGTCTGTCTACATGGTAAAACATGCCAAGATGGAACATACCAACGTGACGGCGGAGGTATGCCCGCATCACTTTACACTGACCTCGGACGATATCAAGACGGTTGACCAGACCGTTCATATGGAAAAACAGCTTGCGATTGATGCCGATGCAGATACCAACTACAAGATGAATCCGCCGCTTCGTGCCAGAGAGGATGTGGAGGCATTAAAGCTCGGCTTAAAAGAGGGAATCATGGATGTGATTGCGACAGACCATGCACCGCACACATTTGCAGATAAGAATACGACGATGAAAAAAGCGCCATTTGGAATCGTAGGACTTGAGACAGCGGCATGCTTAACCTATACGGAACTGGTATTGGGCGGTTATCTGACTCCGATGCAGATGGCAGAGAAGATGAGCTATAATCCGGCAAAAATTCTTGGACTTGACAGAGGAGACATTGCACCGGGAAAGCCTGCGGACATTGTCATTTTTGACCCGCATGCAACCTATAAGATTGACAAGGAAACATTTTTCAGCAAGGGAAGAAATACGCCGTTTGACGGAAGAAAAGTCACCGGAAAAGTGCTTACAACAATCGTCGACGGAAAGATTGTATACAGTGAGAAAGAGCAGGGAATTTAATAATGCATAAGTACGAAGAAACGGCGATTGTAATCCGCCAGGAAGAGATTGCAGATGATATTTACAGTATGTGGATACGCACGGAGAACATTGCAGGGGAGGCAAAGGCAGGACAATTTCTGTCCCTCTACTGCAATGAGGGAAGCAGGCTGCTTCCGCGTCCCATCAGTATCTGTGAGATAGACAAAAAGGATAAGGCAATCCGTCTTGTATACCGTGTAGCCGGAAAAGGAACGGAAGAGTTTTCCGCGTTACATACCGGAAGCCAGGTTCGCGTGGTCGGACCACTCGGAAACGGATTTCCGAAGAAAGAACTCTCCGCATTTTTGATTGGCGGCGGTATTGGAATCCCGCCGATGTTACAGCTTGCAAAAGAATTAAATTGTGAGAAAAAAATGATTTTAGGCTTCCGCAACGAACTGTTTTTGATGGATGAGTTCAAAAAACAGGGAGAGGTTTACGTGGCAACAGAGGACGGCGGTGTCGGAACCAGAGGAAATGTGCTTGATGCGATTGCAGAAAACGGGCTTACCGCAGATATTATTTATGCCTGCGGTCCAATTCCAATGTTACGTGCCCTTAAGGAATATGCAAAGGAGCGCGGCATGGAATGTTATATTTCCATGGAGGAGCGCATGGCGTGCGGAATTGGAGCCTGCCTCGCCTGTGTATGCCAGTCCACAGAGAAGGATGCGCACAGCAATGTCAACAATAAACGTGTCTGCAAGGAAGGACCGGTATTTGCCGCAGAGGAGGTGGAGCTGTAATGAATATGACAACAGAACTTTGTGGAGTATTGTTAAAAAATCCGGTGATGACCGCATCGGGAACCTTCGGTTCCGGAGAGGAATACTCTGAGTTTGTAGACTTGAACAAATTAGGCGCCGTTGTGACAAAGGGTGTGGCAAATGTGCCGTGGAAGGGCAATCCGACACCGCGTGTTGCGGAAGTGTACGGTGGAATGTTAAATGCCATCGGTCTGCAGAACCCTGGAATCGACCTTTTTATTGAGCGTGATATTCCATTCTTGAAAAAATATGATACCAGAATCATGGTAAATGTCTGTGGTCATACCACAGAAGAATATGTGGAGGTTGTGGAACGCCTCGCGTCACAGCCGGTTGATTTGCTGGAAATCAACATTTCCTGCCCGAATGTCAAGGAAGGCGGAATTGCATTTGGACAGGATCCGAAGATGGTAGAAGCAATCACAAAGGAAATCAAAAAACACGCCGCACAGCCGGTCATCATGAAGCTTTCACCGAATGTGACCGATATTACCGAGATGGCAAGGGCTGCGGAAGCAGGCGGAGCGGACGGTGTGTCATTAATTAACACCTTAACGGGCATGAAGATTGATGTAAACCGCAGATGCTTTGTGCTTGCAAATAAAACCGGAGGGATGTCAGGTCCGGCGGTACACCCGATTGCAGTGCGCATGGTTTATCAGACCGCGCAGGCAGTTAAAATTCCGATTGTCGGAATGGGAGGTATCCAGAACGCAGAGGATGCCATTGAAATGATTTTGGCAGGAGCAACAGCGGTATCGGTAGGAACGGCAAACTTTCATGATCCTGCCGTGACAGAAAAGATTGTAAAAGGAATCGCAGAATATATGGAGCGTTATCAGGTAGAGGATATCAAAGACCTGGTAGGAGCGGTAAGAGAGCGGTAAGCCTATGGTGAGCAGTTTATATCTTCTGACATTTATAGCATCGGTTGTCATGACCGGATGGTTTCTGCTGCGGAATAAGAAAACAGACAATTTATATGTGATTTTCTGTCTTCTTGTTATTATAAACAGCCTGGGACGATATCTTTTGTCCGTTTCCGATAACCTTTGGATGGCACTGACGGCGAATAAACTGATTTATGTGGGCGGCTGTTACTGTCCACTGTTTATTGTGCTTGCGTTAAGGCAGCTCTGCGGCATCCGGATATCGAAAGTGATTACAGGTGGAATGACGTTATTTTCCACAGTGATGATGGGCTTTGTCCTGACTATCGGGCACAGTGACATTTATTATAAGGATGTGCAGCTTGCAGAGGGGGATGGATACCATTATCTGATAAAGACCTATGGACCGGCACATTCTGCGTATGTGGCAATGGTGTTACTCTACGGACTTTTGATTGTCTATTATCTGATTTATGCCATCAGAAGGCGCAGCCATATTTCAGTGCGCACGGTGAGTGTCATCAGTGTGATGGGAATGGGCGTTGTCATTGCCTATCTCTTAGAGCGGCTTTTAAAGTCCAAAGTAAGTTATGTCTCACTCGGATATTTAGCGGCAGCAGTGTGTCTTGTTTATCTGTTGGAGCGCATTAACATCTATGATTTGACAGCGAATATTGCCATTTCTGTGGAGCGGCTTGGAGAATACGGATATATTGAATTTGACCGGAAATACCGCTACGTCAATGCAAACTCCTATGCAAAGGAACTTTTTCCTGCGATTGAACAGGAGTGGCGGATAGATGCACCGGTTCCCGTGTCGGACAGCTATCTTTACCGTGAGGTGGTATTGTGGCTGAAAAAAACGTCCTACAAAGGAAGTAAAATGATTCCGGTAAATGGCAGCTATATTCAGATGAGTGTGCGGGATATCATGCGGGGCAGAAAGCACAAGGCCGGTTATCTGGTAGAACTGATAGACCGTACCAGCGAGCAGAATTATCTTAACGCGATTGAAAATTATAACAGCAATCTGCAAAAAGAAGTGGCGCGCAAGACAGCGGACATTGTACATATCAAGGACATGATGGTTCTTGGAATGGCAACGATGGTGGAAAGCCGTGACAACAGTACCGGTGGGCATATCAGAAGAACCAGCCGTGTGGTAGAGATTTTTTCAGACAGACTGTCTGGTTGTCTGGACGAGTTTGGAATATCAGAAGAATTTCTTCAGATGGTCATTAAAGCGGCACCAATGCATGACCTTGGAAAAATTGCAGTTCCGGATTCTGTGTTACAGAAACAGGGCAAATTTACAGCAGAAGAATATGAGATTATGAAACGGCATTCCGCAGAAGGTGCAAGGATTGTAAATGATATCTTAAAAGGTGTGGAGAGCGAGGAATTTGTCCGCGTTGCTGTGAATGTTGCGCATTATCATCATGAGAAGTGGAACGGACAGGGATACCCGACCGGAATCAGTGGGGAAGAAATCCCGATAGAAGCAAGAATTATGGCGCTTGCGGATGTGTTTGACGCACTCGTGAGCAAGCGGTGTTATAAGGATGCATATTCCTTTGACACGGCATTTGGAATTATTGAAGAATCGTTAGGAACACAGTTTGACCCGGAACTTGGCAGGGTGTTTCTTACGTGCCGGAAGGAGCTTGAGCAGTTTTACCGGTAGTGAAATAAATGGAGATGAAAACGTGACAAATGAACATATCTGGGAGATCGTAACAGACTCTTTTTGGAAAATATTTTTTCGCGGAATTTCGGTGACGATTCCGCTGACCGTGATTGCATTTTCACTGGCATTAATCATTGCGGTGGTGATGGCACTGGTGCAGTTCGCAAATATCCGGGGACTCAAACAGATTGCAAGATTTTACATCTGGATTTTCCGTGGAACACCGCTTTTGGTACAGCTGTTTGTTGTCTTTTATGGACTTCCCAATATTGGGATTTTAATTTCCCCATTCCCGGCGGCGGTGCTGGTGTTTGCACTCAATGAGGGAGCCTACTGTGCGGAGACCATCCGTGCGGCGCTTGAGGCGGTTCCCAAAGGACAGCTTGAGGCGGGAAACTGTGTCGGTATGACCTATCTGCAGACGATGCGGCGGATTATTCTTCCACAGGCGATGCGCACGGCATTTCCACCATTGTCAAACTCTCTGATTGCGATGGTAAAGGACACGTCACTTGCGGCAAACATCACGGTGACGGAAATGTTTATGGTGACACAGCGGATTGTGGCAAGAACGTATGAGCCATTGGTTCTTTATATGGAAGTCGGTCTGATTTACCTCTTGTTTTCTACGGTGCTGACGAAGCTGCAGCGTGCAGGAGAGAAGCGGCTTGGCACACATAGAAGGAGGGCTGATGGATGTTAGAGATACGGGATGTCAGAAAAAATTTTGGCACGACGGAAGTGTTAAAAGGGGTCAGCTTTGACGTTGCACAGGGAGATGTGGTTGCAATTTTAGGACCAAGCGGTTCCGGAAAAACAACCCTTTTGCGCTGCATTAATTTTCTGGAAACCGCTGACAGTGGGACGATGATTTTTGACGGGGAAGAATATCGGATGAATCACAGCTCCAAAAAAGAAATTGCACGGTTTCGGCAGAAGACGGCGTTTGTGTTCCAGAACTACAACCTGTTTTTGAATAAGACGGCACTGGAAAATGTCACGGAAGGACTCATCATCGCACGAAAAATGCCGAAAAAACAGGCGGCAGAGATTGGAAGAGCGGCGCTTGATAAGGTGGGGCTGTCGGATAAATATCACTTTTATCCGGATGAGCTTTCCGGTGGACAGCAGCAGAGGGTTGCGATTGCGCGTGCGATGGCGACAGACCCGGAAATCATTCTGTTTGATGAGCCGACCTCGGCACTTGACCCGGAGCTGACCGGAGAGGTGCTTTCCGTTATGCGTCAGCTTGCGGCAGAAGGAATGACGATGCTTGTAGTCACACATGAGATGGGATTTGCAAGAACCGTCTCAAACAAGACCATTTTTATGGAAAACGGTGTTATCGTGGAAGCGGGGAAAACGGATGAATTTTTCGGAAACCCGGCGAACGAGCGCACACGGGCTTTCCTTAGGATGGAAGAACAGCGCTTAGAGGAACAGACCGAAAGAGAAAAATAGAGAAGTACAAGGAGAAAGACAATGAAAAAGAAACTGACATATGTTGCAGCACTTGCGGCAGCAGGAGCATTAGCCCTTACCGGATGCGGAAAGAATGAAACTCCGCAGCAGAACAACGACGTGACCACAGAGGCAGCAAACACACAGACAGGGGAAGGCGATTTACTTTCCCAGATTCTGGACAAGGGAGAAATTGTGGTTGCAATGGAAGGAACCTGGGCACCATGGACGTACCACGATGAAAATGATAATCTTGTGGGCTATGATGTGGAAGTGGCACAGCTCATTGCAGAGAAACTCGGTGTGAAGGCAACTTTCATCGAGGGTGAATGGGACGGTCTTCTTGCGGGACTTGACGCCGGCAGATACGACATTATGGTAAACGGCGTGGATATCACGGAAGAGCGTGCAGAAAAATATGATTTTTCCACTCCATATGCGTACAATCGCACAGCGGTCATCGTAAAGAGCGACAACGATGATATTCAGAGCATGGAAGACTTAGACGGCAAATCAACCGCAAACACGATTTCAAGTACTTATGCAGAAGTTGCAGAAAAGTACGGCGCAACGGTAACGGGTGTCGATGATTTGAACCAGACATTTGAGCTTCTGCTTTCCGGCAGAATTGATGCGACTTTAAATGCAGAAGTAACCTTCTACGATTATCTGAATGCACATCCGGATGCACCGATTAAGATTGCAACCTTAGACCCGGAGGTTACAGAGGTGGCAATTCCGGTGCGCAAAGGCGAGCAGAGCAAGAGCCTTCTTGAGGCAATTGATGCGGCAATCGGAGAACTTCGGGAATCAGGAGAACTTTCCGCACTCTCTGAAAAATATTTTGGTACAGATATTACAAATGCAGACTAAAAACGCCAGTCCGGCATAAAAAAACTCCCTTTCAGGTATTTCATCTGGAGGGGATTTTTTTTGTAGAAATCTTTATAGAATCTTTATTTTTATCCTTTATCCTAATCGTAAAGAGAAAAGAAAAAGGAGAGATTTCTATGGAAATGATGCTTGAGACGGCAGAACTCTGCCGGGACTTTAAGACACAGAGAGCGGTGAATAAGGTTTCACTTCATGTGAGAAAAAATACAATTTATGGGCTGCTCGGACCAAACGGAGCCGGAAAATCCACAATTTTAAAGATGGTGACGGGGATTTTAAAACCCACTTCGGGGGAGATTTTCTTTGATGGAGATAAGTGGAGCAGAGAACATTTAGACCAGATTGGGGCACTGATTGAAACCCCGCCACTATATGAAAATCTGACGGCGAAAGAGAACTTAAAGGTGCGGGCATTATTGACCGGAGCGGATGAAAACCGGATTACTGAGGTGCTTTCCATCGTGAAGCTAAGCAATACCGGGAAAAAGAAAGCGGGACAGTTTTCACTTGGAATGAAGCAGAGGCTTGGAATTGCGTTGGCACTGTTAAACCGCCCGAAGCTTTTAATTCTTGATGAGCCGACAAACGGACTTGACCCGATTGGAATCGAGGAACTTCGGGAACTGATTAAGTCATTCCCGGCACAGGGAATCACGGTCATTCTCTCAAGCCATATCCTTTCAGAGGTAAAACAGATTGCAGACGATATCGGAATCCTTGCAAACGGAGTTTTAGGCTATGAAGCCCCTCTGAATCAGAAGGAGGATTTGGAAAAACTGTTTATGGATATCGTGCAGTCGAATCGGAAGGAGGGAGAATGGGAATGATTTCCATTATTAAAGCGGAATTTTTAAAACAGAACCGGACTTTCGGGGGAAAAATCATCTGGCTGGCACCCGTAACGACACTTATACTTGCATTTATAATGGTAGCCGGCGTGAAAAATGCCTATGCGGAGAGTGCGTGGAACTGGTGGTATGTACTGCTGCTGCCGGGGGCACTTGCCATTTTGTGTGGGCTTACGATAGCGAAGGAAAAGAAAATCAAATATTTTTACCAGCTGACGCTTCCACTTGAGAAAAGGCGGCTGATGCTTGGGAAAATATGTTACCTGATTCTTACACTGTTTGGTGCAAATGTTGTTTTATCAGTGGGTGCAACCCTTGGGGGAAGCGTTCTTACCACGTCTGTGCCGGTGTCCGGGGCGTTTCCTGCGGTAGTTGTGCTGACGATTACCTATCTTTGGGAAATTCCGTTTTTTCTGTTTTTAAGTATCCGGTTTGGAATGTTTGTGACAGTTTTAACGGGTGTGCTGCTTGCAGTCCTTGGAACAGGAATGGCTTCTTCCGGTAACTGGTGGATGTTTGCGCCTGCCATCCCGATACGCGTGGTGTGTCCGTTGCTTCATGTCCTGCCCAATGGACTCCGTGCGGAGGCGGGGGATGCACTGCTTGACGCGGGAGTGCTGCTGCCGGGAATTATACTTTCGTTGTTCTGGTTTTTTGTTGCGACAGTGTTATTTCTCAAATGGTTTGAACGAAAAGAGGTGCGTTAGATGGAACTTATGAACTGCCTTCGGGCGGATGCACATAAAATAAAAGGACTGTCGCTTGTGCCGGCGCACATTTTAATCCCAATTTTTGCCGTTGTCCTCTATCTTGCCTATGGTTTTGGCAGGGGATGGAGTGAACCCGGGCAGTTAGAAGCGTTTTACGAGTTGATTGGAATGGGATTTCCGTTACTTATCGGGATTTTTTCAGCGGTAATCGCCGAACAGGAGGCGAGTGCGGGCAGAGGACAAAATCTTCTTACCCTGCGAAACAGGATGGCGGCATTTTTTTCAAAATTAGTGCTGTTACTGATTCTTGCGCTTCTGGCACTGCTTGGCACTTCCCTGCTCTTTGCAGCCGGATGTGCAAAACTTCTGGGAAATACTGCGTTTGGTGTGGAAATCTATGTTATAATGGCTTTTGTAATGTGGGGCAGCAGTATTCCACTCTATGTCTGGCATCTGTATCTGGCGTTTGTGGCAGGAAAAGGTGTCACAATGGGAATTGGAATTGTGGAAGCAATGGCAAGCGCCTTGTTTTTGACAGATATCGGAAAATTAGTATGGCCGTATGCGCCGTTTAGCTGGACGGCGCGGATTCCAAAAACATATCTGAGTTACCGTTTTGGGCAGGCAGAGAGCATGACATTACATGGGAATCTGCTGTTTCTCTATGGAATCGTGACGGCTGGCAGTCTTGTGTGTTACCTCTTCTGGGCAGCGCGCTGGGAGGGAAACAGGGCAGCAGAATAGAGAGGATTTATGGCAAATATATTAGCGATTGACGATGATGCGGCAATCCTTCAGATGATTGGTGCAATTCTTAGGAAAGACGGGCATACGGTGACGCTGCTTTCGGACCCGGTCAAACTGGATAATACAAAGTTAGGTTTCTATGACCTGATTTTATTAGATGTCATGATGCCCAGCATAGACGGGTTCTCACTGTGCGAAAAAATACGAAAACTTGTGGACTGCCCGATTCTGTTTCTGACGGCAAAGACAGGAGAAAACAGCTTGGTGGAGGGGCTTTCGCTTGGCGCGGACGATTATATCTGCAAGCCGTTTGGCGTGATGGAGCTTCGCGCAAGAATCGGTGCACATTTAAGACGGGAGCACAGGGAACACGTGGTGCGGCTTTCATTTGGACGCGTGTGTTTTAACTTATCGTTAAAACAGATGACTGTGGACGAAAACGTGATTCCACTCACAAAAGGCGAATATGATATCTGTGAATTCCTTGCGAAGAATCAGGGACAGACATTTTCCAAGGAGCAGATTTTAGAGCGGGTGTTTGGATTTGACAGCGGAAGCAGTGACAGCACGATTACGACGCATATCAAAAATATCAGGATGAAGTTAGCGGATACGGGCTGTGAGCCGATTAAGACAGTCTGGGGGATTGGATACCGATGGGAGTTATAAGAAAGAAAACGACGCTTGGCAGATTGTATTTAAAATATATTTTAATTGTACTCTCTGCACTGCTTGCCGGCGGATTTTTTCTGCTGACAGTGTTTAATCTGCTGCTTGTGAGAGGAAAGATTCTTCCGGCAAATTTTGCAGAAAAAAAGATTGAGGAAGCGCAGGAGGCGATTGCGGATGCCGACACGGTGACGGACGCACTGATTCCGCCGCTCTGCGAATATGTGGTGTTTGATGAAAAGGGTAAGGTGCAGGAAGGCAGCCTGTCCGGGACGGACGTCGATGCCGCATGGAGAGCCGTCAGAATGGAAGAAACACAGGAAAACCTATTTTTTTACAAGGTCTACTTTTATAAAGTCATTGAACGGAGTGATGGGTTCTGCGTGCTGCGATATCGTCTGATACCGCAGTACAGCAGTGCGTTTTTGCGGGAGCATCTGATTCCGCCGCAGGAATTGTTCATCGGGGCAGCGTTTGTGATGATAACCGGGATTATCATTTTTTCATCGGTGCGCTTTGGCAGAAAATTAAAAAAGAAATTAAACCCGCTGTTGGACGAGGTGGAGCGGATTAAGGCGCAGGAGCTGTCCGATGCGGTAGAATGCAGTGGAATCAGGGAAATCGACGACATTCTTTGTTCGATAGAGGATATGAAGGGAGCATTAAAGGAATCCTTAGAAAAGCAGTGGCAGATAGAGCAGGAGAAAAACCGGCAAATGTCGGCACTTGCACATGATATTAAAACCCCGCTTACCGTTGTGCGGGGAAATGCAGAGCTTTTAGAGGAAACGGCACTGACAGAAGAACAGAAGCAGTATGCAGATTATATTGTAAGAAGTGCCGCGCAGATGCAGTCCTACGTGCAGATGCTAATTGAGGTCACAAAGTCAGCGGAGGGCGTTTCATTATCGCCCGTATCGGTGAGTACGGAGGTTCTTTTTGCGGAAATCAGAAATCAGACGGAAGGGCTTGTCACTACGAAAAAGTGTGAGCTTCTCTGGAAAGTGCCCCAGACCGGAAAGACCATTTGTATTGTGTTTGACCAGATTGTCCGCGCCGTCATGAACATTGTTGCAAATGCCATAGAGCACACACCGGAGGGCGGCGTCATCAGTATCTGTGTGGAAGAACAGGGCGAAATGCTTGCATTTATAATAGAAGACAGCGGAAGCGGTTTTTCGGAAGCGGCGTTAGCACACGGTACGGAACAGTTTTTCATGGAGGATGAGAGCCGCAGCAGTGAGCTTCACTATGGAATCGGTCTTTTTACTGCAAAAACAATTGCAGTGAGGCACGACGGCAAGTTAGTTCTTTCAAATTCCAGCCGGTTTGGCGGGGCAAAGGTGAGCTTTCTGATAAAGGAAGAAACTACTTCGGAAGCGCTTGCAGGAAGCGGACCGCTGCGTTACAATTAGGAAAAAACAAGGGAGAGGTACTTAATTATGGCAGAGAAAAAGTTAGTGGCATTAACCTTTGATGATGGTCCATCTATCGAAACAACGGAGCAGGTCTTAGATGTTCTGAAAGAAAACGATATCGTGGCAAGTTTTTTCCTGATTGGACAGAACATCACAGAGGAAACGGAACATCTCGTGAAACGTGCATATGACATGGGCTGTTCGATTGAAAATCATTCCAAAACCCACCAGGCGATGCCGACGCAGAACAAAGAGGAAATTTTGGAGGAAATTTCTTACACGACAGACGCAATCTTACGCATTACCGGAGAAAAACCACAGTTTTTCAGACCACCGTACATCAGTTATGACCAGAAGATGTTTGACTTAATCGACCTCACATTTATCTGCGGCTACGGCTGCGAGGACTGGGAGCCGTCCGTCACGGCGGAGGAGAGAACCCGCCGTATTTTAAACGATGCGAAACCGGGCTTTATTATTCTGATGCACGATATGGCGGGAAACGAGCAGACCGTTGAGGCAATCAAAACCCTGATTCCGGCACTGAAAGAACAGGGGTATGAATTTGTCACGGTCAGAGACCTGTTTCAGAGAAGCGGTATTGTGCCGGAACGGAATGTTATTTATATGGGCGCCAATGAGGTGCGGGAGAGTTAAATTTTACATCAAAAAGAATGAAGATTCCTTATATTTTGGGCATTTTTTGAAAGTTGTTTATAGCAGAGTCTGTGAAAGCAGGGGAGTGTGGATAAAAGTACGGAGACTCAAGAAAAAGGGCACTTGATTTTTCAAATGCCCTAGTGTATAATCTACTCAGAAAGTGAATCGGATATGACTCCGATTTGCCCTCAGTTAAGAAAACTAAAAGAATAGCATCCTAAACTTTGTGAGGGTTGGGGATGCTATTTCTTTTTATTATAATGATTATCTATGTAAGACAGAGCCGCAAAAACTACTAACAATAAAGTGAGAACTTCCATTGTGTTCATAGGGCATCACCCTCCTTTGTAGACTAGAGGGCATCTAATAATCGGAAAATCACATCCTGCTTTCTTTTCAATTACACAACAGTAGTATAACATAAAGAGAACAGACGTTCAATTAAAAGATTGAAATAGGCATAATTATACTTTTGTGAATTGCGGTTAGGTGGAGCTAACATACGTGCTATGATGCAGGAAAGGAAAGTGTAATTCCGCTGCTGCATAAGAATTATCACCTGTCTGTTCTGGCACTTCCCGGTTATGATTTTGAGAATGACAGTGATTTTACCAGTGTGGAACGGATTGCTTTAGAATGAAATGACTGGCTTAAGGCAGAAGGTTATACAGAATTATATGCGGTGTGGCTTTGCTGAAACCGGAACTGTTTGTGGAAATGATTTGTAAATTACAGGAAAGCTGAATTGAAATTAAAAGATAACTACGATTAGTTGAAAATTCATCCGTTTGGTGATACACTTTAAATGTATATCTGTGTTTAAAAAGGTGAAAATAAGGAGGCTTCAATAAATGGAAAGCTATAAGCAGGAATTTATAGAATTTATGGTAGAGAGCGATGTGCTCAAATTTGGAGAATTTACATTAAAGAGTGGAAGAAAATCCCCGTTTTTTATGAATGCAGGGGCATATGTGACCGGTTCCCAGCTCATGCGTTTAGGTGAGTATTATGCAAAGGCAATTCATGACACCTACGGCGATGATTTTGATGTGCTGTTTGGACCGGCTTACAAGGGAATTCCAATCAGCGTAGTGACCGCAGTTGCATTTGATAAATTATATGGAAAAGAAGTCCGTTACTGCTCAGACCGCAAGGAAGAGAAGGACCATGGAGCAGACAAGGGAAGCTTCCTTGGAAGTACTTTAAAGGACGGCGATAAGGTCGTGATGATTGAGGATGTTACCACTTCCGGCAAATCAATGGAAGAGACCGTGCCGAAGGTAAGAGGAGCCGCAGACGTAGAAATCGTAGGACTGATGGTTTCCTTAAACAGAATGGAAAAGGGACTTGGCGGGGAGAAGAGTGCGCTTGAAGAGATTCAGGACACCTACGGATTCCCGGCAAATGCAATCGTTACAATGGAGGAAGTTGTAGAACATCTTTACAATCGCCCATGCCAGGGACGTGTTGTCATCAATGATGAATTAAAGGCTGCAATTGATAAATACTACGAGCAGTATGGCTGCCGATAGAAAGAAACACCGCATAGTGGCGGGAGTCATATTTGTACTTTATTTTATTGTGCTGTTCTATTTTCTATTCTTCTCAGAAGAAATGGGACGGACTTATACAGAGCGCGAGTATCATTACAATCTGGTGCCGCTTAAGGAAATCAATCGCTTTATCCAGTACCGCGAAATTCTCGGAATGCGTTCCGTAATGCTCAATATCGTTGGAAATGTGCTGGCATTCATGCCGTTTGGAACCTTTTTGCCCGTGTTTGTAGCGAAAGGGAAAAAATTCTGGTTTACCGCACTCTATAGTTTTGAACTGAGCCTGTGTGTGGAAACACTGCAATTAATTTCAAAGGTTGGCAGCTTTGATGTGGACGATTTGCTGTTAAATACACTTGGCGGAATATTAGGGTATGTGCTTTACCGGATACTAAAATACTTTTATATAAAGTGGAGAACGAACCGGTAAGCGGCTGAAATAAAAGAGGAATGAGAGAAAAGAAGCGATGAGAAGACGCAGAACATCTTACAAATTTACGGAAAAAACACATTCAAAGCGGGGAGCGGCAGCACTTTTTCTGGCGCTCATTTCGCTGGGCGTGTTTGTGTTTGTGGTAATGAAATCGTTTCACAGTGCGGGCGGCGGAAGTATGTATCTCGGCAGTGCCGGAGTGACATCCATGCTGCTTGCGGTAGGAGCGCTGGTGCTTGCATTTACAAGTCTTGGAGATGAAAATTCCTACAAGCTGTTTCCGTTTGCAGGATTACTTTGTTCGTTTCTGGCAGCCGGAATCTGGATTGCGGTATATGTCAGCGGATTTATTGGATAGGAAGGATTACTATGACAGATTTTGAAAAACAGATTTCTTTTATCATGGAGCTTGACAAAATTAAAAAAATCGGCAGACAGACATATCTTTCGGATGCCAGCCGCAAGGAAAATGATGCGGAACATTCCTGGCACTTAGCGCTGATGTGTTTTGTGCTCGCAGATTATGCGAATGAGCCGATAGATGTCTTAAAGACCATGAAAATGGTGCTGCTTCATGATGTGATTGAAATTGATGCGGGTGATACCTATGCCTATGATACAGAGGCAAATAAGACCAAGAGAGAGCGCGAGTTAAAGGCGGCAGACCGTATTTTCGGACTGCTTCCGGAGGAACAGCAGAAGGAGTACAGAGGACTCTGGGATGAATTTGAGGCAATGGAGACGGCAGAGTCAAAGTTTGCCAATATGTTGGATAAAGTGCAGCCGTTACTGTTAAATGATGCGTCGGGCGGAAAATCCTGGCTGGAGCACGGCGTTAAGAAATCCCAGGTAATGGCAAGAGATGCACGGGTACATGAGGGCTCGGAAGCAATCTGGAAATATGCAAAAAGCCTGATTGAACACAATGCGGCAGAAGGAAAATTACGGGATGAATAGGGAAGGACATTAGCATGAGTAATAAATACAAACAGATTTATAAGGAATCAAACGAGCTGGCAGAGGAGAGAATGGAATTAGCGACAGAGCGTATTTCTGCGATTGCTGCGGGGGCAGCAGACGTGCCGGCTGTTTATCAGGATTATTTCTGCAAAACGGGAACCTTTTTATTAAAGCTGGCAGAAATCTGCAAACAGGCAGAGCAGGGAGAGCTTGAAACGATTTCCCTGGAAGCGGCAGAGCAGCAGAATCAGGAACTTTATGCGGATATTCGTCCGGAGCATTACGGGGAGAGTTATGCAAATCCGGTTTATGCGGTAGAAAAACTCGGAAAAGAATTCGGAAATGCACTGAGTCTTTTGTATGCACATTTCCGTAGTCAGATAGAACATGTCTATCAGGGAAAGAAAATGCACCTGACGATTGCCATGGAGCTGTTTGTAGAGGTTTATAATGCCATGGAGCAGCTTGCTGCACAAGGAGAACATCAGGAGTCAGATGCCACGGTTGCACATGAGGTGCAGCAGGCAGTTTACTGGTATTTCCATGATTACAGCGAGGTATTTGTGGAAGAGGGTATCCGTGGGATGCTTAATCCGGCAGAGGATTTTGCACTTGGAATTGTGATGGATTCAGACCTGAATGACCCCACTTATCTGTACCGCTATGGACTTTATATCGGAGACAACGAGCGCAAGGTGGCAGAATTTTTGGGCAAAATGTCTGAGCAGGAAGTGCAGGCAATGGCGGACACCTATACAGAGGGCTTCCGCATTGGATTTGTCGCTGCGAAGAAAGACCTTACAAAGAAAAAAGTAGTCCGGCTGTACTATCCGGTTGGATTTGAGCGGATGGTGCGGGCGGCTGTAGCAAATTTTGAAAAAATGGGACTTGCTGCAACCATGCTTCCGGAAAGCTCTTCTGCAAACAAGCAGTATTCCTATGACCACAAAGAAGACCGTGCTTATTATCTCGATAAGGCAATCGTAGAGCGCGGACTTGAAGTGAGAAAGACCTGCATGGAGGAGCAGAAGGAGCTTGCGGCAGGATATGCAGGACCGGCGGTCATCGAAGTGTTTGGTCAGGTGCCGTTTTCACCGAAGACGAAGGAAGAAAAATTGCAATATAACGAGAAACAGCAGCAGCTTTGCGTTTATGAGATGAGCGAGCGTGGACAGATTAGTAACCGCTACATCCCAGGCGATGAGTACAGTTTTACCATCATTGCATATCCGGTTCCGGAAATCGGTGAGAAGTTCGAGGAAATTTTTGCGGAGACGGTAAAAATCAATACGTTAGATTATAAACTTTACCAGGGCATCCAGCAGAAGATGATTGATGTGCTTGATGAGGCAGACCGTGTTCACATCACCGGAAAAGGTGCAAACAAGACCGATTTGTATGTCAATATCTGGAAGCTTGGGGACCCGGCAAAAGAGACCGCTTTTGAAAACTGTGTGGCAGATGTCAACATTCCGGTCGGAGAAGTCTTTACCTCTCCGGTTTTAGAGAAAACCGAAGGAAAGCTGTTTGTCAGCCAGGTATATCTGAACGGACTCAAATATGAGAACCTTGAGATTGATTTCAAGGACGGTATGATTGCAGAGTATCAGTGTACGAACTTTGAGGACCAGGAAGAATGTAAAAAATACATCCGAAATAATGTTTTAATGCGCCACGATACACTTCCGATGGGTGAATTTGCAATCGGAACCAATACGACTGCTTACCGGATGGCAAGAACCTATCAGATTGCAGACAAGCTGCCGATTCTGATTGCCGAGAAGACAGGACCGCATTTTGCAGTCGGAGATACCTGTTTCAGCCATGAGGAGGACAGACTGACCTATAATCCGGACGGCAAGGCAATCGTTGCAAGAGAAAACAGTGTTTCTGCACTGCGCAAGGTTCCGGAAGAACAGGGCGGCGGAGAGGCAAAGGCATACTTAAACTGCCATACCGATATCACAATTCCTTATGATGAACTCGATAAGATTACAGTTATTCGCAAGGATGGAAGCACGATAGATATCATTTCTGACGGAAGATTTGTTCTGCCGGGAACAGAGGAGTTAAATATTCCGTTGGATTAATGGAGACGAACCACAAAGGTTATGAATAAAATTTGCACGAAAGAGAGGAAACATACAGTTTCGTGCGGGAAAGAGGATGAATATGGCAAAAGTAGGAATTGTAATGGGCAGCGACTCGGATATGCCGGTAATGGCAAAGGCAGCAGATATCTTAGAGCAGCTTGGAATCGAGTATGAAATGACAATCATTTCTGCACACAGAGAACCGGACGTGTTCTTTGAGTATGCAAAGACTGCCGAGGAAAAAGGATTTAAAGTGATTATTGCAGGTGCCGGAATGGCAGCACATCTTCCGGGAATGTGCGCAGCGATTTTCCCGATGCCGGTTATTGGTATCCCGATGCATACCACATCACTTGGCGGAAGAGATTCCCTGTACTCTATCGTGCAGATGCCGTCCGGAATCCCGGTGGCAACTGTGGCAATCAACGGAGGTGCCAACGCAGGACTTTTAGCTGCCAAAATCCTTGCCACAAGCGATGAGGCATTGCTTGCAAAACTCAAAGATTACAGCAAGACCTTAAAGGAGCAGGTGCAGGCAAAGGATGCCAGACTGCAGGAAGTCGGTTATAAGAACTACTAAAAAATGAGAATAAAACCCGCCCGCAAAACCGGAATTTATGTGCCGGATTTTGCGGGCGGGTTTGTCTTCCTGGTAAAACTTTTTATAAGAAAACACAAAATTTACATTCTTACATATTAGTAAAGATAATAAGTAAGATAATAATATATAATTGGAAAAAGTGGCGCGTTCCCGCTATACTATAAACAGATAGTTTAGAAAGACGGAATTTTCCGGCAGGGGCTGTGCCCGCATGGCATCACAGCTTTCTGATACATAAGAGCCGTGCAGAAACGAGGGAAAAATGGATTACAAAAATTCTGGAGTAGATATTGAAGCGGGATACAAATCCGTAGAATTGATGAAAAAATACGTAAAGGAAACCATGCGTCCGGAAGTATTAGGCGGTCTTGGCGGATTCTCAGGTGCATTTTCCCTGAAAGCGATTCAGAAGATGGAAAACCCGGTTCTCTTATCCGGTACAGACGGCTGCGGAACCAAGGTGAAGCTTGCATTCCTTTTAGATAAACATGATACAATCGGAATCGACTGCGTGGCAATGTGCGTCAATGACGTGGCATGTGCAGGAGGCGAACCGTTATTTTTCCTTGATTATATTGCCTGCGGCAAGAACTATCCGGAAAAAATTGCAACCATCGTAAGCGGCGTTGCAGAGGGCTGCAAACAGTCCGGCTGTGCATTAATCGGTGGCGAGACCGCAGAACATCCGGGACTGATGCCGGAGGATGAGTATGACCTTGCCGGATTTGCAGTTGGTGTTGTGGACGAAAAAGATATCATCACCGGAGCAGATTTAAAGGCCGGCGACGTATTAATCGGTATGGCATCCACAGGTGTTCATTCCAACGGATTTTCACTGGTACGTAAAATCTTTAAGATGGATAAGGAGACACTCAAGACTTATCATGAAGAGCTTGGTACCACGCTTGGAGAGGCACTTCTTGCACCGACCAGAATTTACGTAAAGGCACTTCGTTCCATCAAAGATGCCGGTGTCCGCGTGAAGGCGTGCAGCCACATTACCGGGGGTGGTTTTTATGAGAATATTCCACGTATGCTTCCGGAAGGAAAACATGCAGTGATTCAGAAAGACAGCTATGAGATTCCTCCAATCTTTAAGATGATGGCAAGAGAGGGAAAAGTAGAAGAACAGATGATGTACAATACCTACAATATGGGACTTGGCATGATTCTTGCAGTTGACCCTGCAGATGTGGAGAAGACCATGGATGCAATCCGCGCAGCAGGAGATACCCCATATGTAGTTGGTGAAATCAAAGACGGTGAAAAAGGAGTAACCTTATGCTAAAGATAGCAGTTTTAGTATCCGGCGGAGGAACGAACCTTCAGGCAATTATGGATGCCATAGACAATGGGAAAATCACAAATGGCCGGATTGAAGTGGTTATCAGCAATAACCGGAACGCCTATGCCTTAGAGCGTGCAAAAAAACGTGGCATTTCGGCACTTTGCATTTCGCCGAAGGACTATGAGAGCAGAGAGGCATTTAATGAGGCATTTTTGCAGAAATTAAATTCATATGAGGTGGATTTGGTTGTGCTGGCAGGATTTTTAGTTGTGCTGCCGGAGCAGATGATTACTTCCTACCGGAACCGGATTGTAAATATTCACCCGTCGCTGATTCCGTCATTCTGCGGAAAAGGATTCTATGGGTTAAAAGTGCATGAGGGTGCACTTGCCCGCGGTGTAAAAGTGACGGGAGCAACCGTACATTTCGTTGACGAGGGAACCGATACCGGTCCGATTATTTTGCAGAAGGCGGTCGAGGTATTGCCGGGCGATACCCCGGAGGTATTACAGCGCCGCGTTATGGAGCAGGCGGAGTGGGTGATTTTACCGCAGGCGATTAACCTCATTGCGAACGGCAAAGTAACGGTGGAGAACGGACACGTTGTAATCGATGAGAGATAAAGTGGAGGAAGAAAAATGAATGTATTAGTGGTAGGAAGCGGCGGACGTGAGCATGCAATCGTGACCTCCGTGGCAAAGAGCAGCCGTGTGGACAAAATCTACTGCGCACCGGGAAATGCCGGAATCGCAGCGTTGGCAGAGTGTGTGAATATCGGTGCGATGGAATTTGACAAGCTGGTAGCTTTTGCAAAGGAAAAAAATGTTGATTTTACAATCGTAGGAATGGATGATCCGTTAGTAGGCGGTATTGTGGATGTTTTTGAGGCAGAGGGCTTAAAAGTATTCGGACCGCGCAAAAATGCCGCTATCTTAGAGGGCTCTAAGGCATTTTCCAAGGATTTGATGAAAAAATATCACATTCCGACAGCTGCATATGAGAATTTTACCTCTCCGGAAGCAGCACTTGCCTATCTTGAGACTGCAAAATTCCCAATCGTATTAAAAGCGGACGGACTGGCACTCGGAAAGGGTGTTTTAATCTGCAATACGCTTGAGGAAGCAAAAGCAGGTGTCAAGGAAATCATGGAGGACAAGAAGTTCGGAAGCGCCGGAAATACGATGGTAATCGAAGAGTTTATGACCGGAAGAGAAGTGTCCGTTCTGTCCTTTGTAGATGGAAAGACGATTCAGATTATGTCTTCTGCGCAGGACCACAAGCGTGCTAAGGATGGCGATGAGGGCTTAAACACCGGAGGAATGGGAAACTTTTCTCCGAGTCCGTTCTATACCGCGGAAGTGGATGAATTCTGCCGCAAGTACATTTACCAGCCAACCGTAGATGCAATGGCAGCAGAGGGAAGACCGTTTACCGGTGTCATCTTCTTTGGACTGATGCTGACAGAAGACGGACCGAAGGTGCTAGAGTACAATGCACGTTTTGGAGATCCGGAAGCACAGGTTGTTCTTCCCCGCATGAAAAATGATATCATTGACGTCATGGAAGCGTGCGTGGACGGAAAGCTTGACACAATTGATTTACAGTTTGAGGACAACGCAGCCGTGTGCGTGGTATTGGCTTCCGACGGATATCCGGTGTCTTACCAGAAGGGCTTCCCGATTAAAGGACTTGAGAAGTTCGAGGGAAAAGAAGATTATTTCTGCTTCCATGCCGGCACCAAATTTGACGAAAACGGCGTGATTGTCACAAACGGCGGACGTGTGCTCGGAATCACCGCAACCGGCGCAACCTTAAAGGAAGCGCGTGCCAAGGCATACGAGGCAACCGAATGGGTTGACTTTGAAAACAAATATATGCGTCATGATATCGGAAAATCAATTGACGAAATCTAAAAAAGCTGATACGATTATTTCATAAACTTCTGGATAACCATTTGCCCGGACATTTTGTTCCGGGCAAACTTGGATTGTTATTTATGATTGCGGGGAATTGATTATGAGAGAGATTTACGGAGCAGCTTTCCTGGCAACCTTTCTGGTACTTCTATTCTGCATTATAAAGACCGGAAAAAGTACCAAAAAAATCCGGACAACCGTGCGCAGCACATTAATGGTGGCAGAGGTATCAGTACTTGCCAACAGTATTACAGTTCTATCACAGAATCTGACAGTTTGTCTGATTGCATACAGCGTCTTTTTTGTCAGTATTGGCTGGCTTCTCTTTTGCGTGTTGAGATTTGTAAAAGAATATACGGGAATCCACAGTCACTGGAAAACGGTACAGATGATTTTGGGTGGAGTGCTCACAATTGACAGCATATCGCTGCTTCTTAACACCTGGCTTGGGCATGCATTTGCCTGTAAAAGTCATCCGTTTGAGGACGGAATCTATTATTATGTGGCAGGAAAAATCCCCTATAATATTCATCTGCTGATTTCTTATCTGCTTGTACTTATCATTTTTTATTATCTAATCCGGCAAATTGTTTTGACGCCAAAGATGTACCGGAGTAAATATGTGCGTGTATTTATTTCGCTTCTTGTAGTCGTAGCTGGAGATGCAGTCTATGTTGTGACCGATACGATGGTAGATGTGTCGGTTTACATATTTCTGGCGGCAGGTTTTCTCGTGTACTACTATTCCATGATTTATGAGCCAAAACAACTGGTCAATCAGGCAATGATTCTGGCGGTACAGGAGATGGCAGACGGTGTCATGCTATATGACATGGACGGGGAATTTATCATTGCAAATGAGACGGCACAGGGGCTGCTTTCGTCGCTTGGAAAAAAGACAGTGTGTCCGCTGGCGGAGATGCTTGCAGTATTTGATATTTCCGGAGAACCGGGGAAGTACAAAGATGTTGAAAAAAGCTGGTCGAAAGATGGAATCCATTTAAAAATCCAGTTCCGAAGCATGACGGATGAAAAGGGAAAGTATTTGGGAGCCTTTCTAATTTTCCAGGACCGGACGGCGGAGGTTAATAAGCTGCAGAAAGAGCAGTATGCGGCAAGGCATGATGCCCTGACAGGAATTTATAATAAGGAATATTTCAGTGAGCGGGTGAAAAAGAAGCTGAAAGAGGAGCCGGACGGTGCATATGTCATGGTCTGCTCGGATATCAAAGACTTTAAAATCATCAATGATGTATTCGGAATGCAGTCGGGGGATGAACTGCTGATTCGCATTGCAGAACGTCTACGGGAAAAAACACATGCGGGAACGATCTACGGAAGACTTGACAGTGATCATTTTGCTGTTATGATGAAAAAGGAGCAGTACAGTGATGAAATCTTTCTTCTGGCGGTCGATGAGGTGATTCATTTAGACAGCGTGATTCGCTTTCCGGTAAAAATATATGTCGGTGTATATGAAATCAAGGACCGGGACATTCCGGTTTCTGTGATGTGTGACCGGGCATTTATGGCGGCACGGACAATCCGTGAGGATTATAAGAGCGGGGTTGCCTTTTATGATGAGAAGCTGCGCCAGAACGTACTTTGGGAGCAGGAGCTGACTGTAGACCTCGATGGGGCACTGGAAAACGGAGAGATTCAGATGTTTTTACAGCCACAGGTGGATGTGAACGGTAAAATCTTAGGCGCAGAAGCTCTCGCGCGCTGGCAGCATCCGAAATACGGAATGATTCCACCAACGGATTTTATTCCTGTTTTTGAAAAGAGCGGGCTGGTTGCACGGATTGACCGTTACATCTGGGAACAGGCGTGTATCCAGTTACAAAAATGGAAAGAGAAGGGTGTGGACGATTTGTCTATCTCTGTAAACATTTCGCCGCGGGACTTTTACTTTATGGATTTGTATCCGATTTTTACCGGACTGGTCACAACGTATGGAATCAATCCGGCGAACTTAAAGCTTGAGATTACAGAGACGGCTGTGATGCAGAATCTTGAGAAGCAGTTAGCGTTAATCGGACGTTTGCAGAAATACGGCTTCACCGTGGAAATGGACGATTTCGGAAGCGGTTATTCTTCTCTTAATATGTTAAAGGATATGCAGGTGGATGTCTTAAAAATCGACATGGCATTCCTTGGTGAAACGAAAGATATAGAACGGAGCCGTAAAATCTTAAGAATGATTATCGGGTTATCCAAACAGCTTGGAATGAGAGTTGTCACGGAAGGTGTGGAGACAAAGGAACAGGTGGCGTTTTTGACAGAAATGGGCTGCGATATTTTTCAGGGATATTTCTTCGCAAGACCGATGCCGGTGGCACAGTTTGAACAAAGCTGGATGGAAAATAGAAAATAGAGATAGAGATAAAAAATGGGAATCGCGCAGTCTGCGCGGTTCCCATTTCTATCTGGTATTAAAGAGAAGTGTTGTTTAAAGCTTCTGCAACCAGTGTTTTTACTTTTTCAAAAACAGAATCCAACGGCTCTTTTACAGAAAGTGTCTTGTCACGGCTTACGATTTCGCAGCAGCTTTCCTTCATATTTCTTGGGCTGACAATGACACGTAACGGAACACCGAGCAGGTCGGCGTCAGAGAACATGATTCCGGCGCTTACGGAACGGTCATCATAGATGACTTCGATTCCTGCAGCCTGCAATTTCTCATAGAGGGCATCGGCGTATTCTTTTACATCTGCATTGTCCGGGCGGACAGCACACAGATGAACCTGCCAAGGAGCGATTGCCATTGGCCAGATTGGACCGTATTCGTCATGGTGTGCCTCACAGACAGAAGCAGCCAGACGTCCGACACCGATTCCGTAGCAGCCCATAACCGGGTTCTTGGTGGTGTTGTCGCTGTCGATGTATTCCATATGCATTGCCTTTGTATACTTGGTGCCGAGCTGGAAGATATTTCCGACTTCGATACCACGGGAAATCGTGATGTGCGGTTTGCCGCATTTCGGACAGATACCGCCCTCGATAATCTTGGCAAAATCATGATATTCGGCATCCGGAAGGTCGCGCTCCATATCAAGTCCGGTATAGTGATATCCCTCTTCGTTAGCGCCGCAGACAAGGTTGTTGATGCCTTTTAAGGAATTATCGTATAATACGGTAAAGTCACCGTTTAAGTTCCAAGGACCGATAAATCCGGCATTAAGACCACATTCCTCTGTGATGATGGCAGGATGAATCTCACAGCCTAAGAAATTGGTGACTTTTGTCTCGTTAATCTCCAAATCTCCACGGATAAATAAAACAACATAGCTGTCGTCGGCGTTGCGCTGGTATACAACTGCTTTGCAGCTCTTCGTTGCGTCGCTTCCTAAGAAATCGCAGACTTCCTCGATGGTGTGCTGGTCTGGAGTTGCAACTTTGGTGAGTGCTTCGGATGAGTCATCCTTGGTATTGAGGATAATGCTTTCCGCAGCTTCCATGTTGGCACGGTAGTCGCAGTCGCTGCAGATAGCGATGGAATCTTCACCTACAGGTGTAAGCAACATAAATTCATGAGAGATGTTTCCACCCATCATTCCGGAATCGGAAGCGACAGAAATAACCTCCGGTACACCGGCACGTGCAAAAATGCGCTCGTAAGCCTTATGGCATCTCATATAGTATTCTTCCAAGTCTTCCTGGGAAGTATGGAAGGAGTAGGCATCTTTCATGGTAAATTCTCTTACGCGGATTAAACCGGCACGCGGACGTGCCTCATCGCGGAATTTTGTCTGAATCTGATAAATCATAAACGGATAGCGGCTGTAAGTCTGTCCGTATTCGCGTACAAGATGTACAGCAGCCTCCTCATGGGTCATGCCGAGAACCATCGGGCTTCCGTTTCGGTCGGTAAAACGCAGTAATTCTTTTCCGACACTCTCATAACGGCCGGATTCCTCCCAGAGGGATGCCGGAAGTGCAACCGGGAATAAAACTTCCTGACCGTCGATGGCATCCATCTCCTGACGGATAATCTCTTCAATTTTGCGGGTGATGCGGCGCAGCGGCAGATAAGAAGAGTAGATACCGTTTGCGACATATTTGATATAGCCGCCTCTTACCATCAGTGCATGGCTGTCAATGACACAATCCGCCGGTCTTTCCTTAAACCGG
Organism: uncultured Roseburia sp.; assembly: GCA_958420225.1. GTDB lineage: Bacteria > Bacillota > Clostridia > Lachnospirales > Lachnospiraceae > Roseburia. The sequence goes on from CATZIT010000002.1 coordinate 74,333, forward strand.
TCGCCGACAAGTTTGTTAAGTTTCATTTATAAATCCTCCTTGTTTTGCGGAGCAAAATGCGACTGCCTTTGCAGGAGCAGAGGATTTTCCTCCTAAATAAATTTGTTTTGCGGAAATAAAAAAAACCTAAGCTGTAAAAACAGCTTAGGGCGAACTGACAAGTCCGTGGTACCACCTAAATTCGGATATCCATAAGGATATATCCACACTCACAGAATACAGGAAAAACCGATATTCTTTCTCTGTAACGGGAGAACCCGGTGGGATATACTAGACAAAGCTGTCGTTCCATCCACCGCTCAAAGACCGGTTCCGCATACATCTATAAAGGCTTGCACCGACCGCCTTCTCTCTGGAATATCCGTTATGCGTACTATTTCTTCTCAACGCGTTCCTTATAAATTGCACTTATTTTAACATCGGAGACGAAATGTGTCAAATTATTTTTAAAGAAACAATGCAATTTGGGGCAGGCTATGATAAGATAGATGAAAAATGAACAAAGTTTGCAGGGTGTGAGAAAGGCATGGTTATTTCATGAAGACAGGAATTATTTTTGATATGGATGGAACGCTCTGGGATTCGGCAGAAAACGTGGCAAAGTCCTGGAATGAGGCGATTGTTAAGAGTGGTCTTTTAAAGAAAGAACTGACAACGGCGGATATACAGGGAGTGATGGGGAAAACGATGGATGTCATTGCAGATATCCTGTTCCCGGAGCTTACGAAAGAAATGCGGATGTCATTATTAGAGAAGTGCTGTCAGGAAGAAAATGATTATCTGAGAGAGCATGGGGGAATCCTTTATCCTGGCGTGGCAGAAACGCTTGCAGAGTTAAAAAAACAGTATGGGCTTTATATTGTGAGCAACTGTCAGAAGGGGTATATTGAAGCGTTTTTAGACCACTACAAGCTGTGGGATTATTTTTCTGATATTGAGTGTTACGGAAATAACCTTTTGCAAAAAGGAGAAAATATCAGGCTGCTTGCCACGCGAAACGGACTTGAAAAGGCCGTCTATGTGGGAGATATCCAGGCGGATTATCAGGCGTCAAAGCAGGCAGGTGTCGGATTTATTCATGCCGGATACGGATTTGGCACGATTGATGACACGGTTCCGGAGCTTTTAACATTTGAGGAACTGCTTACACTGAATCAGAAGGGAACCATCGAAGGGGCGATGCGTGAACTATAAATTGAAAAGAGGTTTTTATGACAAAACTGGATGAACTGTTAGTGCAGATTAACGGGGAACGCGTGTATATTCAGACACACAATTTCCCGGACCCGGATGCCATTGCAAGTGCATTCGGTCTGCAGGAACTGTTAAAATACCGCGGAGTGGAGACAAAAATCTGCTATAAAGGAAAAATCGACCGGTACAGTACCGATAAGCTGCGGGAGCTGATGAAAATTGAGCTGTATGACTTGGATGAGTACAACCCGTTTTTAAAAGAGAGCGATGAAATCATTATGGTGGATGCCCAGAAGGGCAATTCCAACATCATTGATATGTGTGGGGATGAAATTATCTGCATCGACCACCATCCGACAAACGATTTATTCCAATACCGTTTTCAGGATATCAGACCGGAGGTCGGAGCGTGTGCGACGATTATTGCGCAGTATTTTTTTGAAAATGATATCCCGATGAACCGGAGGATTGCGACTGCACTTACGTTTGGAATCCGCATGGACACGATGAATCTTTCAAGAGGTGTCTCAAAGCTGGATGTCGAGATGCTTTACCGGATGTTTGACCTCTGCGATGCGGATGTCATTCACAGACTTCAGAACAGCAGCCTTTATTTTGAAGACCTGATGGCATACTCGAAGGCAATTTCAAGTATCGAGGTATATGAGAACATCAGCTTTGCAGATGCGGGCTGTGACTGCCCGGAGGCGTTGATTGCAAGTGTTTCGGATTTTATGCTGGCATTGGTTGAGGTATCATTTTCGGTGGTTTATTCGCTCAAGAAGGACGGAATCAAGCTGTCTGTCCGCAGTGAAGGGGTGGATATGGATGCCGGAAAGATTATCAACAAGGCATTAAGCGGTATCGGAAGCGGTGGCGGACATGCGGCAATGGCAGGGGGCTTTATCACGTTTAGCGGCGATGTCCGCGAGGCGGAGATCTTGATGGGCGGGGTAAAGGAACGGTTTCTTGAGGTGATTATCGGGAAAACGTGGATGTAGAAAGCGGGGTTTTCCTTGACATTTCAGGGAGGACTTTGTATACTACAGATAATAAGAAAAGGCAATGACGAAGACAGTACGTTATAAGGGAAAGGCAAAGAGAGCCGGGAATGGTGAGAGCCGGTGCGAGTAGCTTATAATGGAAAATCACTTCCAAGCCGCAGCCAGAAATGACATGGGATGTTTGTGTCAGAGTAGGAGCTGACGTATTTCCTACGTTACAGGGAACGACGTATGAACGTTTTCCTTTTGGAAAACGGAGTACATTGTAATTAGGTGGTATAAACGATAACAAGGCTCTCGTCCTATTTACAGGACAGAGCCTTTTGTGCATTTTAAAGTAATTACAGGGCACAAGCGAAGAAATATGGCAGGAGGAAAACATGTACAACAAAGTAGAAACAAACATGAATTTCGTCGAGAGAGAAAAGCAGACGGAAAAATTCTGGGAGGAGAACGATATCTTCCGCAAATCAATGGAACAGCGCAAGCAGGGAGAGACCTATACGTTTTATGACGGACCTCCAACAGCGAACGGAAAGCCGCATATCGGACACGTACTTACACGTGTAATAAAAGATATGATTCCGCGTTACCAGACGATGAAAGGGAAATACGTGCCGCGTAAAGCCGGATGGGATACCCACGGTCTTCCGGTTGAGCTTGAGGTTGAGAAAATGCTCGGCTTAAACGGAAAAGAGCAGATTGAAGAGTATGGAATTGAGCCTTTCATTAAAAAATGTAAGGAATCCGTATGGAAATACAAGGGAATGTGGGAAGATTTCTCCGGAACCGTTGGATTCTGGGCTGATATGGAACACCCATATGTAACCTATGATGATAATTTTATCGAGTCAGAATGGTGGGCATTAAACCAGATTTGGAACAAGGGTCTTCTCTACAAGGGATTTAAAATCGTTCCTTACTGCCCGCGTTGCGGAACACCGCTTTCCACCGCAGAGGTATCCCAGGGATATAAGACCGTTAAAGAGCGCTCCGCAGTAGTACGTTTTAAGGTAATTGGCGAGGATGCATATTTCCTGGCATGGACAACAACACCGTGGACACTTCCGTCTAACGTGGCACTTTGTGTGAACCCGGATGAGACCTACTGCATGGTAAAAGCAGCAGACGGTTATACCTATTATATGGCAGAAGCGCTGCTTGACAAGGTGCTTGGCAAGCTGGCAGTGAAAAATGAAGACGGAACGGTTACTCCAGCATATGAAGTCCTTAAGACCTTCAAGGGAAAAGAACTGGAATACAAGGAGTATGAACCGCTTTACGCCTGTGCCGGAGAATCTGCAAAGAAGCAGAATAAGAAAGCACACTTTGTAACCTGCGATGGATACGTTACCATGTCAGATGGTACCGGTATCGTTCATATCGCACCGGCATTTGGTGAGGATGATGCAAAGGTAGGACGCAATTACGACCTTCCGTTTGTACAGTTTGTAAACGGAAAGGGTGAGCTGACCGAGGAGACTCCTTATGCAGGACTATTTGTAAAGAAGGCAGACCCGGAAGTATTAAAGGATTTGGATGCACAGGGCAAACTGTTCGATGCACCGAAATTCGAGCATGAGTATCCGCACTGTTGGAGATGTGATACACCGCTTATCTACTATGCGAGAGAATCCTGGTATATCAAGGAGACAGCCGTAAAGGATGACCTCATCCGCAACAACAATACGGTCAACTGGATTCCGGAATCCATCGGAAAAGGACGTTTTGGAAACTGGCTTGAGAATATTCAGGACTGGGCAATTTCCCGTAACCGTTACTGGGGAACTCCGTTAAACATCTGGGAGTGTGAGGGATGCGGACATCAGGAGTCCATCGGAAGCCGTGAAGAGCTTGCAAAGAGAAGCGGAAATGATAAGGCACTTACCGTAGAGCTGCACAGACCATACATTGATGAGATTACCTTTACCTGCCCGGACTGTGGCAAGGTGATGAAGCGTGTACCGGAAGTATTGGACTGCTGGTTCGATTCCGGAGCAATGCCGTTTGCACAGCACCATTATCCGTTTGAAAACAAAGACCTGTTTGAACAGCAGTTCCCGGCACAGTTTATTTCCGAGGCAGTTGACCAGACCCGTGGATGGTTCCATTCCCTGATGGCAGAATCTACTCTGTTATTTAACAAGGCGCCGTATGAAAACGTTATCGTACTTGGTCATGTACAGGATGAAAACGGACAGAAGATGTCAAAATCCAAGGGAAATGCAGTTGACCCGTTTGATGCATTAGAGACTTACGGAGCAGATGCTATCCGCTGGTATTTCTATATCAACAGTGCACCGTGGCTTCCGAACCGTTTCCACGGAAAAGCCGTACAGGAAGGACAGCGCAAGTTCTTAAGCACACTTTGGAACACTTACGCATTCTTCGTTCTGTATGCAAATATTGATAATTTTGACGCAACCAAATATGCGCTCGAATACGACAAACTGTCCGTTATGGACAAATGGCTGTTATCCAAGTTAAATACCGTTATCAAGGAAGTGGATGACAACCTTGGCAACTACCGTATCCCGGAGGCAGCAAGAGCACTTGACGAGTTTGTGGATGATATGAGTAACTGGTATGTCAGAAGAAGCCGTGAGCGTTTCTGGGCAAAGGGCATGGAGCAGGATAAGATAAATGCTTATATGACACTTTATACTGCACTCGTAACCATCTGTAAGTGTGCAGCACCGATGATTCCGTTCATGACAGAGGATATTTACCGCAATCTGGTATGCTCCATCGATCCGAGTGCACCGGAAAGCATCCATCTGTGTGATTTCCCGGTAGCAAATGACGCATACATTGATGAGACACTGGAAAAGAACATGGACGAAGTACTTAAGATTGTAGTTATGGGACGCGCATGCCGTAACAGTGCAAACATCAAGAACCGTCAGCCGATTGGAACCATGTTTGTCAAGGCACCGGAAACCCTGCCGGAGTATTTTGTGGAAATCATTGAAGACGAGCTGAATGTTAAAAAGGTAGAATTCACAGAGGATGTTTCAAGCTACACCAGCTACACCTTTAAGCCGCAGCTTCGCACCGTGGGACCGAAATACGGAAAGTATTTAGGACAGATTCAGAAAGCACTTGCTGAACTTGACGGAAATAAAGCAATGGCAGAATTAAAGGCAAACGGCGTTTTGGCACTGCCACAGGTAAATGATGAAGTAAAACTTTCTGAGGAAGATCTTTTGATTACGATGACCCAGATGGAAGGCTATGTCACCGAAGGCGATAATACGGTCACAGTCGTACTGGATACCAATCTGACACCGGAACTGGTGGAAGAGGGATTTGTACGTGAAATAATCAGTAAAATCCAGACAATGCGTAAGGAAGCAGGATTTGAGGTCATGGACAAAATCCATATTTCTTATCAGGCAGACGAAAAAGTTTCCGCAGTGTTTGAAAAGCATGGAGACGAGATTAAAGCAGATGTTCTGGGAGTTGACATTTCAGCAGACGCAGTAAAAGGATACCAGAAGGAGTGGAGCATTAATGGGGAAAAGGTACTTCTGGGTGTGGAAAAGGATGCGTAAATGGAGGGACGCTATGAGCCAAAAGACATTTGACAAGGAAGAATTTATCAAGGAAGTAAAAGATGCGGTAAAAAATCTGTACCGCAAGACCTTAAAGGAGGCAAGCCAGCAGGAAATTTTCCAGGCTGTCTCCTACACGGTAAAGGATACAATCATTGACGACTGGCTTGCTACTCATCACACAATTGACAGAGAAGATCCAAAGATTGTTTACTATATGTCCATGGAGTTTTTGATGGGACGTGCACTTGGAAACAATCTTATCAACCTCAAGGCATACGACGAGGTAAGGGAGGCACTGGAAGAGATTGGTCTCAATCTTGATACCATCGAGGACCAGGAACCGGATCCGGCACTTGGAAACGGCGGTCTTGGACGTCTGGCAGCCTGCTTTATGGAGTCGCTTGCAACACTTGGATATCCGGCATATGGATGTGGAATCCGTTACCGCTACGGAATGTTCAAGCAGAAAATCCAGGACGGCTATCAGGTGGAAGTACCGGATAACTGGTTAAAAGAAAATTATCCGTTTGAGCTTCGCCGCCCGGAGTACTCCTATGAAGTAAAATTTGGCGGATATGTCCGCGCAGAGGCAGCAGCGGATGGCAGAACACGGTTTATCCAGGAAGGATATCAGTCTGTAATCGCTGTTCCTTATGATATGCCAATCGTCGGATATGGAAACCATATGGTAAACACCTTAATGATTTGGGATGCACAGCCGAAGGAAGAATTCGAGCTGGATTCCTTTGACAAGGGTGATTACAAGAAAGCGGTAGAGCAGCAGAATCTTGCCAGAAACCTGGTAGAGGTGCTCTATCCAAACGACAACCATGTGGCAGGAAAAGAGCTTCGCTTAAAACAGCAGTATTTCTTCGTTTCTGCAAGTGTACAGCGTGCGCTTGCCCGCTATAAGAAGTTCCACGATGATATTCACAAACTTCCGGAGAAGGTAACCTTCCAGTTGAACGATACACATCCTACAGTTGCAGTTGCAGAGCTGATGCGAATTTTGCTGGACGAGGAAGGACTTCCCTGGGATGAGGCATGGGAGATTACCTCAAAGACCTGTGCTTATACCAATCACACAATCATGGCAGAGGCACTCGAAAAATGGCCGATTGAAATCTTTTCGAGACTGCTTCCGCGTATCTATCAGATTGTGGAGGAGATTAACCGCCGGTTTATTTTAAGCATCCAGGCAAGTCTTCCGGGCGATAACAACAAAATCGCAAAGATGGCAATCGTATATGATGGTCAGGTAAAAATGGCAAATCTTGCAATTGCAGCAGGCTATTCCGTCAATGGTGTGGCAAGACTGCATACAGAGATTTTAAAGAACGAGCAGTTAAAAGATTTCTACGAGATGTTCCCGCAGAAATTTAACAATAAGACAAACGGAATCACACAGCGCCGTTTCCTGATGCACGGAAATCCGCTTCTTGCAGCCTGGGTTACCGACCATATCGGAAACGACTGGATTACCAACCTTGCACATATTAAGAAGCTGGCAGTTTATGCGGATGATGTGAAGGCACAGCAGGAATTTATGAATATCAAATACCAGAATAAGCTGCGCCTTGCAAAGTATATTTTGGAGCACAACGGAATCGAAGTTGACCCGCGTTCCATTTTTGATGTGCAGGTAAAACGTCTGCATGAGTACAAGAGACAGCTTTTGAACATTTTGCACGTCATGTACCTTTACAATCAGCTTAAAGAGCATCCGGATATGGATTTTTATCCGAGAACTTTTATCTTCGGAGCCAAGGCAGCAGCAGGTTATAAGAATGCGAAGCTTACTATCAAGCTGATTAATAATGTAGCGGATGTCATCAACAACGACAGAAGCATTAACGGAAAGATTAAAGTCGTATTTATCGAGGACTATCGTGTATCCAACGCAGAATGGATTTTTGCGGCTGCCGATGTCAGTGAGCAGATTTCCACTGCCAGCAAAGAGGCTTCCGGCACTGGAAACATGAAATTTATGTTAAATGGTGCCCTGACACTTGGAACGATGGATGGTGCAAACGTTGAAATCGTGGAAGAAGTCGGAGAAGAGAACGCATTTATTTTTGGTATGAGTTCCGATGAGGTTATTGCACACGAGAGAAACAGGGATTACGACCCGATGCAGATTTTTAACAGTGATCAGGAAATCCGTACCGTTTTGATGCAGTTAATCAACGGTTTTTATTCCGGAAATGACCCGGAGCTGTTCCGCGACCTTTACGATTCCCTGCTCAATACCAACTGCACACAGTATGCAGATACCTACTTCATTTTGAAAGATTTCCGTTCCTATGCAGATGCACAGAAACGTGTCATGGAGTACTATAAGAGGGAGTCTGATTGGGCAAAGAGTGCAATTTTAAATGTAGCACATTCCGGAAAATTCTCTTCTGACCGTACGATTCAGGAGTATGTGGACGACATCTGGAAGTTAGATAAAATTACAGTTCAGGTGGAAGAGGAAGCGTAGAACAGGTATTTTTTCAAATACATATTTGACAATTGAATTATCTGTGGGTATAATGAATATAGAAATTTGAAACACGGTTTCATATCGTGAAACAGTGTTCGTTAATTCCTTTCCCTAATTTTTAATATACCCATTTGTGTATGGCATTTACCCATTTATGCTATGTACGACAGGAAGCCGCTGTATCTCCTACAGCGGCTTCTTTGTATGGAAAAAGTCTTGTAAAAATGTACAAAAAATGACCGGATATCCTTGATGCAGTTTTCACAAAAATGCAGTTTGTTAGCGGAAACTTACTGACATCTCCGGAAAAATCATGCTAAAATAGGAATAGATGTTTTGCCATGTTAAAAAGTGGCAATACTAGGAAACAAAAGGAAAAAGTTTGAGAAAACGCATCAGGGAAAGGAGAATCGGGGAAAGATGTTTGAAATTGGAGAATATGTCGTTTATGGCAGCCAGGGGGTCTGTCAGATTGCAGATATTACGCGTCCGGATATCGCAGGGATTGATGGGGAGCGTCTTTATTATGTCCTGACCCCGATTGGAGATGCAAACGGCAGAATCTATGCACCGACGGAGAATCAGAAAACAGTCATGCGCAGAGTGATTTCAAAGGAAGAGGCAGAAGAACTGATACGGGAACTTCCGGCAATCAAGCTGCTTTTTGTGCCGAATGAGAAGCAGCGTGAGATTGTATACAAGGAGGCACTCCGGGCGTGTGATTACCACGCGTGGGTGAGCATTGCAAAGACACTGTATGTCAGGAAGAAGGAGCGGATTGCGCAGGGCAGAAAGAGCACGGCGTTGGATGAGAAATATATGCGCGCAGTGGAGCATGAGCTTTACAGTGAGCTTTCACTTGCACTTGGCATTCCCAAAGAACAGATGGAGCAGTACATCCGGGACAAGCTGCAGGAGACAGAGGTCTGCGTGTAAAAAGCAGAAAATAGATATTCTGTTAGGAAGAAAAGGGGCTGGCTTTGTTGATAAGCCAGCCCCTTTCACACTATAGAAAATACAGCGTTACATTAAAGTGCGAAAGCTGTGTTTCCTATAATTTATACAGTTGTATTGACGCCGTTTACCGCAGCGTGTTCGTCTTCTTCCATCGGAATAATCAGACATTTCTGTCCGTTGATGATATCAGAATGAATCTGACCGACCTTTTCCGGCTTGACACGTAAAATGACATCGTAGGTTTTGACAGCATCGACGGAATCATCATCGTCGACAGGAAGAGAGCGTGTTTCCTCTAACTGGTGTTTTAAGTTTTCCACCTGATGGACAAGCTCGAGACGGTCCTGACGTTTGGCGTTTGCCTCGACTAACTTCGGGTCGACTAACTGTTCTGCTGCCGGAAGCTCCTCGCTGAACACATCTTCATACTGTTTCTGGATTACGGCAACCTGTTCTTCGGAACAGCCGCTTTCGGTGAGAACCTCCGAAATATCAGCGGTCGTTAAGATGACAGGTTCCGGTTCCGGCTCATCCTCGGCAACAACCGGAATCCGGTCATTGATATTGCCCTGGATGCCAAGGAATAATGCATCGCTTTCCTCATCGTCCTCTCCGATAACATCTTTTACAATATCCTGGAATGTGAGCTTCTTTTCGGTAGCCGTCATCTTGCCGTAGCATCCCAGTCCGTTTTCCATAAATTCGGCATGGGGTGTCTTGGTGTCACGGGTGTAGAACATGACGGAGTGGATATCGGTGCTGCGGTCTGTGAAAGCCGGGAATACAAAGCCGGTATCCGGTACACCGACGACCCAGTCACGGATACGCGGACCGATGCGGTTTTCGTCGGCGCGGTAGCCAAGTCCCGGTTTTGTGAGCGTAACAGGGCAGATGGCGCACAGCAGATATTCATACACTTCCTCGGATTCATCGAGCTTGTTGTTGTCCGAGGTTTTGGTCATGACATCATACGCATCGTGGAAAACGAGAATCAGGTAATTTCCGACGTATTCATAGCTGTCAATGACATGGTCGTAAAATGCCTCCATCAGCTCATCACTTTTTAAACAGCTGTCGCGGAGTCCCATCAAAAACTGCTGTTTGCCGCCGGCTTCTTCTTCCGATGCCGGAAATTCCAGCTCTAACAGGTTGTTTCCGATGGTGCCGGATAACACTTTTTTGGCAATCTCAAGGTACTTGTGAAATTCTTCATCTTCCAGGTTTAAAAAGGTTTCACCGAAGGTCAGAACCTTATTGCGGTCTGCGTCCACGTAGCAGCCACACATTCTGGTAAAAGTGCAGGCGTCTTTCTTAAAACGACGTTTAATTTCTAAAATATCTTTTTTGTTCATATTGATTTATCTCCGTTCCGGAGCGCTACAAAGCAGAGTGCTCCCTGTTTCTAATGCAAAAATCACCTGAGATTACAATCTCAAAGACCATTATACCCGAAAATATGTTCTGCTGCAAGTGGTGAAATTGCACGAAACAGGTTTGGGGAAATGGATTGTAACGGAGAAAAAACTGTCTTATAATAGGAAATGACAGTAAAATCTCAGAAGAAAAAGGGGGATTAATTTGCAGAGGAATTAAAGCTTCCAGTTACGATTTATAATCGCGGTGTGGGCGGATTTGTGATGCGGGAACTCGAGGAAAACTTAGATGTCTGTATTCTGGATTTAAAACCGTCCCGGTTATTTTTAAATATCGGAACAAACGATTTGAGCAATGCAGAGGTTACGCCGGAACTGCTTGCAGCAGAGTATGACAAGCTGCTGGAGAGGATTGAAGCAGCGCTGCCTGAGACCGAAATTTATCTGATGGCATATTATCCGGTCAATTATGAGGCGGCTGCGCCGGAGATGAAACCCTGCCTTTTGGTGCGCTCTAATGAGAAGATTTGCCTTGCAAACGAGAAGGTTCGTGCACTTGCAGAGAAACATCATGCCCGTTACATTGATGTGAATGACGCGTTAAAGGATGCGGACGGAAATCTCAAGGCAGAGTATACGATTGAGGGAATGCACATCAAAGAAATTGGCTACCGTGCGATGCTTCCGGACTTTTTATCGTATGTGACAGAAGCGCGGTGGAAGTGAAATATTGCACAAAAAAGATGAACAAAAACACATTTTAATTGCGAATACATTTGCAGGATGATATGCTGGTGATAAGGGAAAACCAGAGAGCTGGGCGGCTTACCCTCTTTTTCGGAGGGGGCTAAGCCCCGGTTGGGCTTGTTTAGCAACGACCGGAGCAAAGCGTAGACCTAACCCTCCAGACGAAAGAAAGGAGGGTTGCCAATGGTTACATATGCGGATTTATTCCAATTTTGTATATTCATTGTTGCCCTTGTTAGTCTTTGCTATAAGATTTTCAAGGATAAACGAAAATAGCCGCCATTACTCGCAATAATGACGGCTGTTGCTAAAACAGATTCTTAATTGTTGAGGGTAGCCGCTTTTCTGGCTTTCCCTTTTCTAAAAGTAATATAACATAGTAGAAATTGTTTTTCAAGGTAAAATATTTCAAATATGACGGAATGTAAGAATTGTTTAGTTTCCTTTTCTTTCATTTCTCCACATTGCCCGTCTTGCCTTTATCTTTCCAAGAATACCAGACAAATACATGGCAATCACGATTAGCATGCCAAAATCCAGACCAAGCCCTGCACTTGCAATACGTTCATAGATACTGCCGGGTGTATCCAGCCCTGATATTTCAATCACTGCAAATGCAATCATTCCTGCAAATGCCAGAACCGTCAGCCAGAATAATCGAATCTTAATCTTCTGGTTTATGGTCTCGGCATAATCGGATAATTTTAATGCCGTTTCTTTTACTTCTTCCTTCATCGTTTCGCTTTTCCTTTCTCCATCGATAATTTCGGGAATGCTGACATCATAGAATTCGGCTAATTCGACCAGAATACTGATATCTGGCATATTTGAGCCGGTTTCCCAACGTGATACCGTCCTTCCGGAAACATTTAACTGTTCTGCCAGCTGTTCCTGTGTAAGATTCTTTTCTTTGCGAAGCTTTTTAAGAAAGCCTCCAATTTTTTGCTGGTCCATATGTTTCCTCCTTTCATCGATAGAGTAGCTTGTTTTGTCCGTATGCAACACGACACAAAGCGGGAAAAGGAATGTTTTTAGATAGACATTCTTGTCGAATCCCTTATTTTTGGCGCGTTTCCGACTGCTGGATGAATTTAATGATATCATATTTTTTATTCCAGAAATTTTCCCATCATCACGAAATTAGTTGCTTCAAATATTAAAAAATTTTCTCTCAAGAAAAAATCGATACTCTGGATGTGAGGCGCTGTTTTTATATTCTTCGGTTATCGTTTTTCTAAGCCATGTTTTTCTCTGTTTGTCTGCTATGAACGAATCATATCGAAGAATTGTAATTTTGCCCTCCTGTTCGGCTTTGATTAATTCTGCATAGGCATCGGGGATAAACTCGCAGGAGTCAACCGCTGTTTGCTGTGATGTAATATGTGCATTCGGAATTTTTAAATCCAATTTCTGATAAGGGGTAATTTGTTTGCACGAATAGATATATCCGGATACTCCGCTATAGGTGTCTTCTAATGCGTGGGGATAGTATTCTTCAAAACGCAGTTTTCCATCTTTTTCAAATCCGTAAGAACCCCATTTGTGCCAGATTCCATCATATTTAAAATGGTTTTCCCGGCAAAACTTTTCGATGGCATTGCTCAGGTACACAAGCACGTTTTCCCGCTTGTCTGAAAAATAGATAAGCGGTACATTATGGTTTGAAATTTTAGGTTCTAAGATTTTTATTCCTTTTGTTTGGGATGCGTGAAAATAATTCAAATTTTTCCCTCCTGTGGTATCTGGAATCAGATGACTTTTTCAGTGAATTCATCATACCACATTCTGAGTGGATTTGTATTGGTAAATTGCTTTTTGAAAAAATATTAGGGTGTCAAGAAAAAATACTTGACACCTGTTTTCTTTTATGATAACCTATCCAAGGTGATTGATGATGGAAGCAAAAGTAGAGCAGGCATATCTCTATGATTTCTATGGAGAATTGCTGAATGAACATCAGAGAAAGATATATGAGGATTTCGTTTTCAACGACCTTTCTTTAGGAGAGATTGCAGACGAAGAGGGAATCAGCAGACAGGGTGTCCATGATATGGTGAAGCGCTGTACGAAGACGCTTGAGGGCTATGAGGAGAAGTTAAAGCTCATAGAAAAATTTCAGGCGGCAAAACAGCTTGTAGCACAGATTCAGAAGCTTGCCGGAGAGTTCCACGTAAGTCACGATGAAGCAATCATGGAAGAGATTGGACAGATATCCAATCAGATTTTAGAAGAATTGTAGGCAGTGCCCATGGCGGCAGAAATGAGGTTAGGATGGCATTTGACAGCTTATCAGAAAAACTTCAGAATGTGTTTAAAAATCTGCGCAGCAAGGGGCGTCTGACGGAGGATGATGTCAAGACAGCCTTAAAGGAAGTCAAGATGGCTCTCTTAGAGGCGGATGTCAATTTCAAGGTCGTAAAGCAGTTCGTAAAGGACGTGCAGGAACGTGCGATTGGCCAGGATGTTATGAATGGATTGAATCCGGGTCAGATGGTCATCAAAATCGTAAATGAGGAAATGGTCAAGCTCATGGGTTCCGAGACGACGGAGATTAAGTTAAATCCGGGCAAAGAGCTTACGATTATCATGATGGCAGGTCTTCAGGGTGCAGGTAAGACCACGACTGCGGCAAAGATTGCCGGAAAACTCAAGCAGAAGGGCAAGAAAGTTCTTCTGGCAGCGTGTGATGTGTATCGTCCTGCAGCAATTGAGCAGTTACAGATTAACGGTGAAAAGCAGGGTGTGGAAGTTTTCTCCATGGGAGATAAGAACAAGCCTGTGGATATTGCCAAGGCGGCAATGGAACACGCTCTGAAAAATGAATTTCATGTGCTGATTATCGATACAGCCGGACGTCTTCATATTGATGAAGACATGATGGCGGAATTGATTCAGATAAAAGAAAATGTTCCGGTGGCACAGACGATATTGGTTGTAGATGCCATGACAGGACAGGATGCAGTCAATGTGGCTTCAACATTTGAAGAAAAAATCGGCATTGACGGCGTGGTACTCACCAAGTTAGACGGTGATACCAGAGGCGGTGCGGCGCTGTCCATCAGAGCGGTAACCGGTAAACCGATTCTTTATGCGGGTATGGGAGAAAAGCTCTCTGATTTGGAGCAGTTTTATCCGGATCGTATGGCATCGAGAATCCTCGGCATGGGAGATGTGCTGACGCTGATTGAGAAAGCACAGGCAGACATCGACGAGGAGAAGGCAAAAGAACTTGAGCAGAAGATGCGCAAGAACGAATTTGACTTCGAGATGTATTTAGAGTCCATGAGCCAGATGAAAAAAATGGGTGGACTTTCCGGAATCCTTGGAATGATGCCGGGACTTGGAATCGGAAATGGCAAGAAAATGCCGGAGATTGATGAAGCAGCGGCAGAAAAGAGTATGGCGCGCACAGAGGCAATCATTTATTCCATGACACCGGAGGAGAGAAGAAACCCGGCACTGATTAACCCGAGCAGAAAGCACAGAATTGCAAAGGGAGCCGGTGTGGAGGTTGCAGAGGTCAACCGTCTGGTGAAACAGTTCGAGCAGATGAAGAAAATGATGAAACAGATGCCCGGAATGATGAAAAAAGGTAAAAGAGGAATGTTTAAAGGACTTCCTTTTTAATATTTATCAGCAAAACCGATGAGGAGGTGAAACAAATGGCAGTAAAGATCAGATTAAGAAGAATGGGACAGAAGAAAGCTCCTTTCTATAGAATTATCGTTGCAGATTCCAGATCTCCAAGAGATGGAAAATGTATCGAGGAGATTGGAACTTATGATCCGACCAGAGATCCAAGCGAGTACCATGTTGATGCAGAGTTAGCTAAGAAATGGTTAGCAAACGGTGCACAGCCGACAGAGACTGTTAGCAGAATCTTTAAAGCAGCAGGTATCGAGAAATAGTGAGGTGGACCTATGAAAGAATTAGTAGAAGTAATTGCCAAATCACTTGTCGATTATCCGGAAGAAGTTGTTGTGACTGAAACCGAAAATGAAAAAGCAATTGTATTGGAACTGCGCGTTGCACAGTCTGATATGGGCAAGGTAATCGGCAAACAGGGTCGAATTGCAAAAGCAATCCGCGCCGTTGTAAAGGCTGCTGCCTCAAAAGAAGAAAAGAAGGTTATTGTAGAGATTATGCAGTAACGGCGAAGGCTGTCTCCTATGTGAGATAGCCTTTTTTACTTTATGTGAGATACCGTTCACACGCGAAAGTGTGCGACAGGCGCACACTTTATTCATAAAGAAGATGGAGAGTATATGGAAGATTTGTTGCAGGTTGGAGTCATCACAACAGTACACGGAGTGCACGGAGAAGTGAAGGTGTATCCGACAACAGATGATCCGGCGCGTTTTAAGGACCTCAAAGAGGTCATTTTAGATACCGGGAAAGAAAAAC
Organism: uncultured Roseburia sp.; assembly: GCA_958420225.1. GTDB lineage: Bacteria > Bacillota > Clostridia > Lachnospirales > Lachnospiraceae > Roseburia. The sequence continues at coordinate 90,054 of CATZIT010000002.1, forward strand.
GAAATCTCGAAATTACAGGTGTAAAGTTTTTTAAGAACCTGGTGATTTTAAAATTCAAGGGATATGATAACCGGAATGATGTGGAATGTTACCGTCAGAAAAAACTGTATGTCACAAGGGAAAATGCAGTAGAACTGGCGGAGAATGAATATTTTATTGCTGATTTGATTGGACTTCGTGCAATTACGGAGGATGGAGAGACACTTGGCAAAATTACAGATGTAATCCATACGGGTGCCAATGATGTCTATGTGATTGAAGGAGAGGGAGGAGAAGAGATTCTTCTTCCCGCAATCAGGGAATGTGTAAAGAAGGTGGAGATTGCCGAAGGAACAATGCTGGTACATCTTCTGCCGGGGTTGCGTGAAATCAATCAAAAATAAGCAGACAGGAGAAAGACATGAAGTTTCATATCATGACGCTGTTTCCAGATATGGTGATGCAGGGGCTTGACACCAGTATCATCGGCAGAGCCAAGGAAAAGGGGCTTTTGTCCATTGAGACGGTCAACATCAGGGATTATACGACGAATAAGCATAAGAAAGTGGATGATTACCCTTACGGCGGCGGAGCAGGAATGCTGATGCAGGCGCAGCCGGTGTATGATGCCTGGAAATCAATTGCAGAGCGGATTGGGAAAAAGCCGCGGACGGTTTATCTCACACCGCAGGGAACGACTTTTCATCAGAAGATGGCAAAAGAACTTGCGTTGGAAGAGGATTTAGTTTTGCTGTGTGGGCACTACGAGGGAATCGACGAGCGTGTGTTAGAAGAAATCGTCACGGATTATGTTTCAATTGGCGATTATGTCTTAACCGGCGGGGAGCTTCCGGCGATGGTCATGGTCGATGCGATTTCCCGGATGGTTCCTGGGGTGCTCTCAAATGAAGAGTCGGGCGAGACGGAGTCTTTTGAGGGAAAACTCTTAGAATATCCGCAGTACAGCAGACCGGAAGTTTGGCAGGGAAAAGCCGTGCCGGAGATTTTACTGTCCGGAAATCAGAAAAAAATCAGAGAATGGCGCAGGGAAGCTGCCATTTTGCGGACAAAAGAGCGGAGACCGGATTTGTACCTTGAATATGAGGCGCTTGAGAAATGCAGAGAAAAGCTCTTGAAGCAAAAGCTTCTGCACATTGATATGACAGAGCTGATTGCAAGAGGGCAGGCGGAACTGGTGCTTGCCGTAGAGGACGGAATCTGTCTTAGGGATGCTGTCAGCGGAGTGTATTTTCTTTCGGCATCGACGTCCAAAGCGGGAGAGATGCTTTTTGACGCAATGGAGGCTTATGGGAAGGAATTAACGGCGATGGTAACGCACCAGTCATTTCTTTTGGAGACGGCAAAAAAACGCTATTCCGTCAAATCGCTCATGAGCTGCTCACAGGCAGTTTATACGCGAAAAGAAAAACTGCCGGTTGTGGAAGTTGCTGCGGCGGAGAAAGTATTTTCTATCAGACGCCTTACCTTAGAGTACCTGGACGAAGTCTATGCACAGTACCATACCCTGGCTGACAGGGAATATTTAAAGGGACGGATAGAAAAGGGAAGAATGTATGGCGCTTTTCTCGGGGAAAAACTTGCCGGATTTGCCGGAATCCACGAGGAGGGCAGCATCGGGATGTTGGAAGTGGCAGAGCCTTGCCGCGGCAGAAAAATCGGAAAAGCGTTAGAAACATACATGATAAACCTTTCCCTCGAACAGGGAATGACTCCGTATGGACAGGTCAAGGAAGGAAACGAAACATCCATGCGCTTGCAGGAATCGCTGGGACTTTATTTTTCAAAGGAGCCGGTCTGCTGGATTGAAATCGAATAAGCAAAAAAGGCTTGAGACAAAGCCGGGATGCAGACAGTTCTTCGCGGACAGGAGAACCGGTATCGCAGATTGTGGTTCAAAACGGCAATGTCGTTCAGAATGTCCGCTCAGATACCTTATCCGAGACGGAAACCAGGGAAATAAAAAATGGAGCCCAGGCATGGAACTCCATCGGCTACGGGCATCGCAAGTTTCCGTAGCGCAACCATATGTACATTAACATTACAGGATGTGTATGTCAATAAACTCATGGTAGATATTGAATTATATTTTCCTGTATCGGCAGATTTTATCCCAGTTAGCAGGAAATCCCATATTATCAAGCAATTGTTTTTCTGTAAGATGAGGACACTGCTTAATTACAGTTTAGGGGAGATTATAAATGATTAAGATAGTAAATGATATTAATGAATATTTAGATTGGATTGATCCATTGTGCTTTGATACGCGCTTTTCCACGCCTTTTTGTGACAAAGCAAGAGTCACTGCTGTTTCAAATAAAGAAAACCATAGATTGCTTTGTGCCTATGATGGAGATAGGTTAATCGGAATTTTCTGCCTTTTGGTTTTAGAGGAAGAAGAATACATAGAAACCGTTTTCCTTTATACAAAGGAAAAGAAAGCATATGAGGATTTGATGGATTATTTATCAAAACAATATAAAGGGTATGAGATATGGTTTGTTTATAATCCAAAGAATGATGTGCTGGGAAATTATTTGTCAGAGAAACAGGCATTTTTCTATACCGAACAGAGGTACATGGAATATAAGGGCGTTAAAAAAGCGGATGTCAGTGAAGTAATACCATATTGCGATTCGCACAAAAATGAATATATCAGTATTCACAATAAGGAAGGCTATTGGGACGGAGAAAAAGTTCTGGCAAATATAGAAGACTTCTATATTTATCTATACATCCAAAATCAACATCTTGTTGGATACATTGATTTGAGCAAAGAAAATGATACAAATGAAATCATGGATTTGTGGATTCTTCCTGAGTATCGCAATCAGGGAATCGGAGGATTACTCCTAAAGAAGGCAATATTTGCAAACGGCGATAAGCGTCTGGTACTGACGGTTGATATCGACAACGCTCCGGCAATCCATTTGTATGAAAAGATGGGGTTCGAAGAAATATCTGCGAATAATAATATTACTGCGAAATTTACTTTGTAGTCAGAAGAAATCCACACTTCATGACATCTTCCCCCTGTTTCGTGACATTTACTGTCAGTCAGGAAGAAAATTGCCGATATACAGGATAGAGTCGTAGGATGAGTATCGCAAAAAGGAGAAGGTATTATGAGTGTCACGATTGATTTTTCAAAAAAATCTGCAATGGGATTTCTGCAAAATCCGAATATGTTAAAAAGCACGAAGGAAAAGCTGCAAAGGCAGGCAGAGAGGGACGGAAAAGTCGCATATTTTGAGGCTCAGAAACAAAACCTGAAAAATAAGAAGGCAGAAACAGTGGAGGAAATCGAAAGAAAACTCGAACTGTTTCATAATTATGACGACCAGATTGTGGCGGCAAAGCAGGAATATAACAGCTCACAGATGCTTCATGTCTCGGACGAGGCAAGGGAGCAGGCAGAGAAAATTGCGAAGGCTGCGAAGAAGAGTGAGCCAAAGACGGAAGAGGAGAGAAAAGAAGAGGCGATTAAGGAGGCAGCAGGAATAGAGGATGACGGAGGCCTGCTTAGCGAGAGCATGGACCGTCTGACAGAGACAACTGAACAGACGCAGGAGACGCTCGAAGAAAAGCTGACAGAAGAGAGCCTGGAACAGACAGAGGAGAGCGTGGAAAAAACAGGGGAGCAGATGCATCGGATGTTTGACATGCGGGTGTAAAAAATGCACAGAAATCATTGAAAAAATTCTCCATTATGATAACATAAAACAGAGACTGGACGATGGAATAGAAGAGGCGGTTTCATAATGGGAGGATATAAAATGCTGGAAAACGTGTTAGAGGGAAAAAATGCGCTGTTTGAAACCGGGATGCAGACGGTTCTTCGCGGACAGGAGAACCGGTACCGCAGAATTGTGGTTCAAAACGGCAATGTCGTTCAAAATGCCCGCTCAGAGCAGAACGGTGTGAGTGCAAATGTATACAAAAACGGTGTCAACGGATTTGCATCGATAGCAGAGTATACCGGGGCTGCGGCAGAGCAGGTGTTAAAAGCGGCAACGGAAAATGCGCAATATTTAAACAAGTATACAAGAAATAAAAAAGCGGCACTGCCTGATTATCGCACCGGATGGATTACATCAAAGAGTGTGATTCTTGACATCGAACAGAAGAAGCTTGTGGATATGTGCATGGAGATTGATGCTTACATAGGAAAGACGTATCCAAAGCTTTCCAACAGAATGGTCATCTACCGTGAGGACACGATGGAAAAAATCATCTATACATCGGATGCGTGCAATGGACATGTGGTGTATCCGAGATTTGCACTCTATGTGGTGATTGGAATGGAGTCAAAGGAAGGTGAGCCGTTAGAACTCACGGAGTGCTTCGGCGGCTATGGAAATATCAAGGACAATCCAGTTCCTATGAAAGAAGTGCAGGAGAAGGTAGAGCGCTTATATAAACGCATCTGTGACAAGGCAGAGGGCGTTTACGCAGAAGCGGGCGTAAAGACAGTAATTCTCGATTCAGATGTGGCAGGAATGATTGCACATGAGGCAGTCGGTCATACCGTTGAGGCAGATTTGGTGTTAGGCGGTTCGGTTGCTGCGTCAAATCTTGGAAAACAGGTGGCTTCTGAAAAAATTTCGATTGTTGATTATGCGCATACGGTAGGGGAGGAGATGGCTCCGCTTCCGGTATTTCTCGATGACGAGGGAGTCGAGGCAAAAGATGCGGTACTTGTTGAGAATGGAAAACTGACCGGTTACATGAATAACCGGGAGACGGCAGGACATTTTGGCGTAGAGCCGTGTGGAAATGCGAGAGCGAGAGAATTTTCGGATGAACCGTTAATCCGTATGCGGAATACGTTAGTGCTTCCGGGAAAAGACAAGTTAGAGGACATGATTGCCTCTGTCGACGATGGATATTATCTGATGTCGACCGGAAACGGGCAGGCGGATCTGACCGGGGAGTTCATGTTCGGCATCAATATGGGATATGAAATCAAAAACGGAAAACTCGGGAGAGCGATTTTTGACACGACTGTCTCCGGTGTAGCGTTTGATATGCTGAAAACCTGTGATATGGTGGCAGATAAAATAAAATGGAGCCCATACGGAACCTGTGGCAAAAAACAGGCAATGGCGGTTTCAATGGGTGGCCCGGCAATCAAATGTCAGATTAATATTGGAGGAAGATAGCGTGAAAAATCTAAGAGAGATATCCGATAAATTAAAAAATTATATTGCGTCAAAGGAAGGTGTCATCGCACAGTATACCGTATCCGAGACGGAAACCAGGGAAATCACTCTGGAAAACGGGGAGTTTTCCTTATTCCGCACATTGTTTGACAATGATGTGACCGTAAAGGTCATTCATAATCAGAAGATTGGAAATATCAGTGCAAATAAATTTACGGACGAAGTATTAAAGAACACGGTGGATGCGGCGATTCTTTCGGCAGAGTCCGGAGCAGAGGACGCATTTTATGATATCGCACCGGGAATGGATGCGGCAGTTTTTCATAAAGGCGTACAGGAGCCGGAGATTGACAAGTTAATAGAACGGGCAAGGGAGTTAGCGGATGATATCAAAGAGAAGCATCCGAAGGTGCTGCTCCGCCAGGTGATGGTCAAATATGTAAAAGAACATTCTTTTTACCGCAATACGAATGGAAGCGAGGATGAGACATTCTCAGGTTACTATCTGGTCACGACAGAGTTTGCCGGAAACGACGGGGCAGATTCTACCGGCATCAGCGGAAGCTTTCTTGTAACAGACTGCTTGGAGCAGCCGTTTATTGAGCAGGGTGACATGGAGCAGACCTTATGTGATGCGGAAAATTCGCTTCATCCGGTTACATTAGACGGAAAATTTAATGGAACGGTTATTTTTACACCGGGTGCCATGAATCAGATGTTGATGTTTGGTCTGAATGCATTTGCAGGCGATTCTTATATTTTAAGCGGCGAGGCAAAGTGGCTTGGCAAAATCGGAGAGAAGGTTGCTTCCGAGAAACTGACGATTGCCATCAAGCCATGGGATGAGCGCATATTTGGAACAGCGGTGCGCACGGAAGACGGTTTCCGGACCGAGGATTATCTGTTGATTGAAAACGGTATCTTAAGAAGCTACTTAGACAGCTTCTATGTTTCAAAGAAATGTAATGTTCCGCGTGCATTGAGCACGGATTTGGACATGGTTGTTTCGACAGGGGATACAAAGCTTGCCGAGATGATAAAGAGCATTGACAAAGGGCTGATTATCGGTGCCATTTCCTGTGGATATCCGGGAGCAAACGGGGAAATTTCCGGTGTTGCAAAGCAAAGCTTTTATGTGGAAAATGGTGAGGTGAAGGGAGCTGTCAATGAGACGATGGTCAGCTTTAACCTTGCAGATATGTTTTTAAATATTGAGGATGTTTCCGAGGAAACAATCTGCAACGGAATGGTGGTAATGCCTTATATCAAGGTAGGAAATATACTGGTTTCCGGAAAATAATTATTATCAGAAACACACGTAAAAAGAGCGCGGGCGATTTTGCCCGCGCATTTGAGTATTAAGTATTTGATGACAAACGTGAGGATAGCAATATTGTCAAATTCTTTAATGAACATGAAGGTGAGTATACATTGAAAGATTACCTTATCATGTGCGGTGATGTGGGTATGTGTGGCTTTTCTGCATTAGAAGGGGCTAAGACTCGAAGCATACTAAAAATCTGCTGGTTAATATATTGTTTGTTAGATAGTTGTTATAGATGCTAATTTGCTGAAAAATTCACACGTAAATTTGTTACAAACCAGATATACTAAATGTATAATAAATTCAAAGGAGCGATGTTTATGCCAAATATTAAACCTATATCCAATTTGAGAAATTATACAGAAGTATTAAAAGAAGTGGATGCTTCCAATAGAGTTTATTTAACTAGAAATGGTCATGGTGAATATGGAATCCTTACAATGGATGAAATAGACGAGCTTGATTGTTACAGAGCAACTTATACTTTGTTTTCTAAATTGCAGAAAGCAGAGGAACGAGCTTCTAAAGAAGGCTGGATTGATGCAGATGATTTAGAGAAAGAACTGGGGGTAAATTAAGTTTGAGATATAAACTAAAATACACTCCGGACGCTAGCGATAAGCTTCGTGAACTTAAGAAGCAGATAACAGCAACACATGGAAAACAATACTGTTTTTGTGATAGATATTTTTAATGAGCATGAAGACTTTATGTGGAGAATGTTCAGAGTGAATTTAAGAACTCAGGATAGTATTGATTTCTGGGGAGAATAATAGTGTGATAACACAATACAGATAACAATTTGATAACATTAGCTCATACAACACATATGATTGGTGCAGATGAAATCCAATGGAGTCAAATCGTAACAGAATTAGCGGGCGCGATGGCAGTAAGAAAACATACCGTCGCAGTGGAAAAGCTCGGTGCAGAGCTTTTGGAGAGCCTTACCCAGGAGGATAAGGTACTTGTCCTTATCACACGAAACTACGGGGTATCGGACCCGGTTTTAAATATGGGAATCCCGAAACTTTTATTAGAGCGCGGCTATAAGGTGATTACATTATCGCATCTGCCGGCACATGACCTTGATTTGTCCGCGGAGTACCCGAACCTGTACTGGCCGTTTGGACAGCATATTTTATCGGGGGCAAAAATAATTGCAAATCATCCGAATCTGTATGCGGTTTATCTGACCAACCACGGGTGCGGACCGGACAGTATGCACGCGTGATGGATGGAATTTTGAGGCGAAACGGATTTGAAGGAAGTTACCTTGTGGCGCCGGTGCTTGAAAGACTGCCGGAGACGGTAAAAGACCTGGATTTTCTGGTTCGGGCGATTGTTACCGGAGACCTTTTGTATGCGGCTCCCGTGAAACGGCGCAGGAAACTGGCACCGGAGAAGATTCTCTCCTGGACAGAATTGTTTTCGCTGGCGCAGACCATCGGGGAGCTTGAAACAACCGGAAGGAAAATTGCGGTGGTGGGAACGCCAATGTGCCTTGCCGGGCTTGACAACGGTGTGCTTGATACGTTGGATGCAGAGGGAAATACAGTGTACCGTGCACCGCTTGCGGAATATCTGTGCTGGCGGAACAATATCTGCCGCAGTTTTCCGGTGGAAACGGAAGATACCGCTATGCAAAGGCGGTGCAGATGGGACAGAGCGCGGATGCAGTGCTTGCGGTATCTCCACGCTATGAAAACACCGCGATGGTGCTTGACTTATTTGGCATTGCGGACCATGCGGGTGCACCGCTTTACAATGTAGCATTAGACTACGACTGGGATGAGAGCGCCTGGTCGAAGCTGCGTTCCTTCCTATATTATTGTTAGGACGCTGCGCCGGTGGGATTTTGGGAAATCTCGGACGCCGAGGTGTGGGAAGTCCTGGGCAACGGTGCCTGGAAAATCCCAAGCGTCGGTGGATGATAGGTAAAGAGCAGAAAGCCAAGCAGTACAAGAAGGACGGCACATTTAAAAAATGGAACCGGAAGTTTCTGCCCGCAGGATAAGGTCTGCTTATAAATGTAGCAGAAAGCGGCAATCACACTGATAAAAAAGGTCGCAATATCCAAAACCGGCACATTTTTTCCAAGGATGCCGGAATAGGTATAAAAGAGCACCGGAATGAGAAAGGTGCCAAGAAGCGTCCCAGCAAGCAGTGCACCGGTGACGCAGGGGTACTCTTCTTTGAGATTTTGATTCATCCAGATGGAAAAGAGAAACATCGGAAAAAAGAAAAGCTTCATATGCTCCCAGGTGGATTCGTTCACCGGAAAGAAGAAACCAAGGATGTAGTTGTTGTTCGACCACTCATATACGAAATGTGCGAGGGTGCCGGCAATGGATACAAAAAGAATGCCTTTGATGATATTGGATTTTAATGGATTCATGCGGATAGTATATGCAACAGAGGCAGAAAATATCATATGTTAAGATACCAAAGAAATGACATGAAATCAAAAACGGGAGAATCCTGTCTTTTACAGGTTCTCCCGTATTTTAATGCTAAGGTCAAGATGGCAGAGCTGGGTATCCGGCAGGGCACCGGTCAGCAGATAGTCCATTAACAGGGAAAGGGAGCGCGCGCCCTGCTCCTTTGGCTGCTGGCAGATGGTGGCGGAGATGACGCCTGCATTAATCATTTCAACCGTGGACGGAACTGCGTCAAATGTAATAATACGGACGGAATGAGGGACAATTTCTTTTTTCAGGACGGCACGGCATCCGCCATAAACACCGGCAGCGGTAAAATAAAGCGCGTTGATGTCCGGGTGTTCGGTGAGGAGTGCCAAGACAGCTTCGTAGCTTTTATAGTCATCGTCATCGTTTTCCACGATACCGGCAATCTCGATGGAAGCGGGGGAGAGGGAGTCCACAAATCCACGGATGCGTTCTTCATGGCTTAAAATATTGTGGGAGCCGGTGACGATGCCGACGGTGGCGTGATTTCCGGTAATCAGTTTCATAAGCCCGGCAGCAGTCTGTCCGCACTTTAAATCGTCACAGCCGACATAGGCAATCCGCTTGGAGGCGGGAAGGTCGGTGTTGATGGTGATGCAGGGGATTCCGGCATCCCAGAGCTGGTCGATTTTCTGCTGGATGCGCTTGTCATTGCAGGGAGAGAGAATCAGACCGTGAACCCCCTCCTTTTCTAATTCCCGGATGGCAGAAAGCTGAATCTTCGGGTCAAATGAGATGTGGCGTTCGATGATGGAACAGCCGTAGATGGACAATTCCTCTAATTTCTGGGAGAGTCCCTCCATCACCTCGGCAAAAAAAGGATTTTCTGCACCGAAAAGAAGCACGCCGATTTTTAATTTTTTCTTCTGGGCTGCGAGTGCGATTCCCGCTTTGTTCGGACGGTATTCTAACAGCTCTGCAATTTCTAAAACCTTGTGTTCCGTCTCGGTATTTACGACGCCGCGGTGATTGAGCACCCGGTCGACGGTCCCTCTCGAGACGCCGGCAAGCTCTGCAATTTCTTTCATCGTTGCCATGATAACTCCCCCTTTTTAACGATGCCACACCGGATTATCCGTAATGGTTATGCTAAATTTCAGTATAGCATACCGTGCATGGGAACTCAAAGGAAAAATGTGAAAAAAACATATTGATATTTGGCGGATAAGGATGTATCATAAAAATAAGCGTGCACGTGCACGTATACACGGGTTTTGTGCCAGAACGTGAGAAGGAGGTCATATGTTATACATAGGAATTGATTTGGGAACCTCAGCGGTCAAATTGCTGCTGATGGAGGGGGATGGAACTGTAAAAAACATTGTTTCCAGAGAGTATCCGCTGTATTTTCCACATCCGGGATGGTCGGAGCAGAAACCGGAAGACTGGTATCGTGAGACCATGGACGGGTTAAAGGAACTGCTTTCGGGCTTTGATAAGAGCCAGGTGGCAGGCATCAGTTTTGGCGGTCAGATGCACGGACTTGTCATTCTCGATGAAAAGGATGAGGTCATCCGTCCGGCAATCTTGTGGAATGACGGAAGAACAGTGGAAGAGAACGATTATCTGAATGAGACAATCGGGAAGAAAACACTTTCCAAATATACCGCGAATATTTCCTTTACGGGATTTACTGCGTCAAAACTTCTCTGGGTGAGAAATAAAGAGCCGGAGAATTTTGCAAGAATTAAAAAGATTATGCTTCCGAAGGATTATCTTGCATACAAGCTTACCGGAGAGCACTGCACCGATGTATCGGATGCTTCCGGCATGTTGCTTTTGGATGTCAAGAACCGCTGCTGGTCGAAGGAGATGTGTGAAATCTGCCATGTGACAGAGGAGATGCTGCCGAAGCTTTATGAGAGCTATGAGTGTGTCGGAACCCTGCTTCCTGCCATTGCGGCAGAGCTTGGTGTTTCCGGGCAGGTAAAGGTTGCAGCCGGTGCCGGAGACAATGCGGCAGCCGCAGTGGCAACCGGAACTGTGGGAGACGGCAGATGTAATATCTCTCTTGGAACAAGCGGAACGATTTTTATTTCCTCCGCGAAGTTCGGTGTGGACAAAAATAATGCGCTTCACGCATTCTGTGATGCAAACGGGGCTTATCATCTGATGGGATGTATGCTTTCCGCCGCATCCTGCAACAAATGGTGGATGGATGAGATTATCGGAACGAAGGATTACGCCGCAGAGCAGAAGGCGATTACAAAACTTGGTGAGAATCATGTATACTATCTTCCATATCTTATGGGAGAGCGCTCCCCGTACAACAATCCGAATGCAAGAGCGACATTTATTGGTATGACGATGGACACCACAAGAGCCGATATGACACAGGCAGTATTAGAGGGCGTGGCATTTGCACTTCGCGATTCCTTTGAGGTTGCAAAATCACTTGGAATTAAAATCGAGCGCACAAAAATCTGTGGCGGCGGTGCAAAGAGTCCGCTCTGGAAAAAGATTATCGCAAATGTTCTTGGAATTAAGGTCGATGTGCTTGAAACCGAAGAAGGTCCGTCATTAGGCGGCGCAATGCTTGCAGCAGTGGCCTGTGGAGAGTATGAGAATGTGGAAGCTGCGGCAGCAAAGATTGTAAAGGTTGTCGATACCGTGGAGCCGGACGCAGAGCTTACCGCAAAATACGAGGCAAGATATCAGCAGTTTAAACAGATTTATCCGGCATGCAAAGAGTTGTTTGATAAAATTCAGTAAGGGGGAATCCATACCATGCAGATTTATAAGGTAACAGACGAGCGTTTCCGCAAATATGGAAAAGTAATTGATTATATTGATTTTGCTCCGCTTGTGGATGCAATGAAAAAGACACCGGTTCCGGAGGATGTTGTCTATGAGCCATCCATTCCGGAGCTTGAGAACCTTTCTGTGGCACAGGAGATAAAAGACCGTTTTTACGGGGAACTGCCGATTCAGATTGGCTACTGCAACGGACATAATGTTTTATTGAATGCAGTGGAGTACCACAGAAGTTCCGAAATCAATGTGGCAGCGACAGATGCAGTTTTAATCTTGGGACAGTTAGCCGATGTGACAGATGATTTTACATATGAAACTTCTAAGATGGAGGCATTTTTCGTGCCGGCAGGAACAGCAGTGGAGGTATATGCCACAACACTGCACTATGCACCGTGTAACGCAAATGAAGGCGGATTCCAGGTAGCAATCGTATTGCCGAAAGGAACGAATTATCCGTTGGAGAAAAAGCACGGCGGCAGTGAGGATGCGTTGATAACTGCAACCAACAAGTGGCTGATTGGCCACGCAGAGGGTGGACTTCCAGAGGGAAGCCACATCGGACTGATTGGAAAGAACTTAAACGTAAACGAGTAAACCAGTCATAAAAAGAAACCTTAGAGCGGCATCAGAGCAATGCGGGCAAGGTGTCCGCTCTTAAGATAATATTTTTAGAGTGTAGCGTGTAAGAACGCGGAAATGGAGGAAATGATGAATAATATTCCAGAAGTAAAAGTAGGTATTGTGGCAGTAAGCCGTGACTGTTTCCCGGAGTCATTGTCTGTTGACAGAAGAAAGGCTCTTGTTAAGGCTTATACAGACAAATTCGGTGCAGCAGACATCTATGAGTGCCCGATTTGTATCGTAGAGAGCGAAATCCATATGGTACAGGCATTAGAGGACATCAAAAAGGCAGGATGTAATGCACTTTGCGTATATCTTGGAAACTTCGGACCGGAGATTTCAGAGACCCTGCTTGCAAAGCATTTTGAGGGGCCGAAGATGTTCGTTGCAGCAGCTGAGGAGACACAGGACAGCCTGTTAGACGGACGTGGCGATGCATACTGCGGAATGTTAAATGCAAGCTACAACTTAAAACTGCGTGGCATTCATGCTTATATCCCGGAGTATCCGGTCGGTGATGCAGAGGACTGCGCTGATATGATTCATGACTTTTTACCGATTGCAAGAACTGTTATCGGCTTATCCGAATTAAAAATTATCTCTTTTGGACCAAGACCGTTAAACTTCCTTGCCTGCAACGCACCAATTCAGCAGCTTTATAATTTAGGTGTTGAAATTGAGGAGAACTCTGAGCTTGACTTGTTCGAGGCATTCAATAAGCATGCAGGCGATGCGAGAATCCCGGAAGTTGTCGCTGATATGGAGAAAGAGCTTGGCGCCGGAAATAAGAAACCGGAGATTCTTGAGAAGCTTGCACAGTATGAGCTTACCTTATTAGACTGGGTAGAGGACCACAAGGGCTACCGCAAATATGTTGCCATCGCTGGAAAATGCTGGCCGGCATTCCAGACACAGTTTGGATTTGTTCCATGCTATGTAAACAGCCGTCTGACAGGACGCGGAATCCCGGTTTCCTGTGAGGTTGATATCTACGGAGCACTCAGCGAGTTTATCGGAACCTGCGTAAGCCAGGATGCCGTAACATTGCTTGATATCAACAACTCTGTACCGAAGGATATGTATGCAGAGTCTATCAGTGGAAAATTTGATTACAAACATACCGATACCTTCATGGCATTCCATTGTGGAAATACCTGCTCCAAGAAGCTTTCAAGCTACGAGATGAGAAACCAGAAGATTATGGCAAGAAGCCTTCCGGTAGAAGTAACAAACGGAACCTTAGAGGGAGACATCGCTCCGGGCGAAATTACTTTCTTCCGTTTACAGTCTACCGCAGACTGCAAGATTCGCGCTTATGTGGCTGAGGGAGAAGTACTTCCGGTTGCAACCAGATCCTTTGGTGCCATTGGTGTATTCGCAATCCCGGAGATGGGAAGATTCTACCGTCATGTGCTGATTCAGAAGAACTATCCACATCACGGAGCCGTTGCTTTCGGTCATTACGGAAAAGCTCTGTTTGAGGTATTTAAGTATATCGGCGTTCCGATGGAGGACATCAATTACAATCAGCCGGCATCCCTGCCATACCCGACAGAGAATCCATTTGCTTAATATTATTGTAATCTTTGTAACAATTTTGACACAAATCATGAAAAACACCCCGTTTTGGGGTGTTTTTTCGTAAAGATAACCAGTTCTACTTTTCCACACTAAAATATTGTCTGGAACATTCGCAAGGAAATAGAGGAAAAGCGGCTGTCTTTTCAAGGCAATACTATCGAAAATTTTCCAGTTTCTTCCTGATTAGAAGATTTGACTTTTGGTAAAACTTGAGTATGATAAGGTGCGCAGGAAATAATAGCCCTTTGTGCGGTTATTTTCTGTTTTGTATCATTCTTGAGGAAAGGAGCAAAATGAAGAAGAAACTTTTGGACGTAACCATCGTTTTATCCTGGATTTTTATTCTGATTGCAGGGTGCGACACAAGAGAAGTTACAGGTTCCAACATGAGAGAAGTAGGAGCACAGACCATCTGGGCGCAGGTGGAAAAGACAGCAGTTATTCGTGTGGCAGAGGGAGGAAAAACAAATCAGCAGGAGGCCACCGGAACAGCAGGAATCAGCAGGCTTCTTGTTCCAGATTCATTTACGACAGAATCAGATGAAACAGCAGGAATTGAGAAAAATGACATTAGAATGGTGACAACCGCGAAGGAAAATCGCTGGGGGATTACACTTGAGGAGGATGAGATTGAGCTTTTGGCAAAGATTGTTTGGGTAGAAGCATGTGGAGAACCTGTCCTTGGACAGGAGGCAGTTGTGGAAGTTATTTTTAACAGAATGGCTTCCGATATATATCCGGATACGCTGTATGAGGTGTTAAGCCAGAAACATCCGCTTCAGTTCTGTTCCTGGCCGCTGCGTGACACCGCAGAGCCGACAGAAAAGGAATACAACTCCATACAGGAAGTATTAGACGGAAATACGAACATATTAAGAAATGATACACTTTATTTTTCAACAAAGCCGCTGACAGATGGAATCGATGTCACAATCGGCGGCCACAGCTTTTGTTATTAGAAAAACCCGCAGGGATGCTTTGGGCAGACCTGCGGGTTTTTGGTATGAAAAATATTTTTAAGAATCCGCAACGATGATTTTATTGCGGCCTTCTAATTTGGCGCGGTAGAGTGCTTTATCGGCTGCGGCAAAGAGCGTGTCGTAATTGTAGCAGGACTCACTGCTGAACGCGATTCCGATGCTTGCCTGTCCGGTTACGGTAATGCTTCGTTGGGAAACCTGCTGGCAGATTCCCTGACGCAAGATTTCTGCCTGCAATTCGACGAAGGAAGAATCCGTGACTTTATTAAAATAAATCAAAAATTCGTCTCCACCGATTCTGCCGCAAAGTGCACGGTCTTTGAAATAATTTTGAATGGACTGGGCAGTCTGGCAGATGAAAGAATCTCCTGCAAGGTGGCCTAAGGTATCATTAATCTGTTTGAAATGGTCAAGGTCAATGATAAGCATGGCAGCAGGAGCAGAAGAATCTTTTTTTGCGAGGTCTTCTTCAATCAGAAAACGAATGGTATATTTATTCAAAAGACCGGTCATAGGGTCAAGCTTGCTCTTCTCAAGATACATCTCAGAGTCATTTTTGGCCTGACGGAGACGTTCCATATAATCTAAGCTGTAGAGCTTGGCAGAACGTTGGTTTTCCTTGCATTCCATCTCAAGTTTGAGGAAGAGTTCGCATGCGGCAAGATAATCAGCGTCTGAACCGAATGCCTTTGCATATTTGACCTCATATTCCTGAAGTTTTTGCTGAATTGTGATAAGCGGCGTGTTGTTTGCACACTGTTTCATATAATCTAACAGAACACGGAGCTCGTCTTTTAGACCGCGGTCAAGCAGATAGGAACAGACATCAAAATAGAATGTTTCCTGTTCAATAAAATCATGCCCGGTGGGCGGAGCCGTAATCATGCGGTCAAGATTTTCCTTAAGCTGTTCTTTATCCCGTAAAAAATCATAGAGACGGATATTAAAATCTGAAATGACTGCATGGTAGAATAAGTGTTCATTATCTGCTAATAACTGCTGTAATGCCTGCCGGAGAGAAAATAATTCTTCTTTGCGGTTCTGTTTGCAGAGGATAATTCCGCGGCAGATTTGACAGAGTGCGCGTAAATTATAACTGTTCTTATCATCTTCTGGGGCACTTTTTAACGCAAGATCGTAGCAGGCAAGCGCATCATCGTAATTTTCAAGTTCCTGGTAAAGGGTGCCAAGATTGACACAGGAAACGGAATATTCATGGGAAAGTCCCTGTTCTTTGCTGATGGAACGACAGCGCAGAAAATCGTTCTGTGCAATCGCCTCCTGTCCAAGATGCATATAAACCATTCCGACAAGGTTATAGCTTAAGGCATCAAGGTAGCCAAAAGAATCTTTTTTGGGAGCCTGCAGACAACGGGAAAAATATCGTAGAGCCTGCGTGAGGTCGCCGATGCGGAAAAAATATTCACCCTCATAAAAAAGAAGTTCTGCCACTTCGTTTGTATTGCGGGAGTCGATTAATTGGGAATATTGCTGATATATAAGCGGCGTCTGCTCCGTAATCGGAAGAAAACGCTGCTGTTTAATCCGTTCTAAGAGTGCAACTTTCTGATTTGCTTCCATAAGCGTCCCTGCCTTTGATGTGAAAAATAGTCCTATATATCTACATTATACGATGGAATATTTGATATGGCAAGTTTTATCAGGGTTTTTGCCTCGAATTATTGTGAAAAATTGCGAAAAAAAAGGAAAATTTGCGTTTTGAAGATACGTTTTGCACAAGTATATTTATGCAGTGGGGGATAGATGCCGCATTGAGCGTGTTGCCATCGATAAAATGACGAAACGGAGGGGAAAAATCCGTCAAAATGTCAAGAAAACAGGGGATGTAACCGTTTTCATAAAAATTGACAACCGGAAAAAATTGTGCAATAATCTCGTCTCGGAAAGAAGCAAAAGTGTTTCACTTAAGGTTTTTGGTAAGAAAGGGTGTTAAACGTGTTTGAACGTAAAATTAGATTAGAAGATACAAAAGAAGTAAAGGAATTTGTAGATGCGGCAGGAAAGTGTGATTTTGACATTGATGTCTGCTACAGCCGTGCAGTCATTGATGCAAAATCTCTGCTTGGAATGCTTTATCTTGGACTTTGCAAGGACCTGACGATAAAGTATGGTCAGAAAGATGCAGGTTTTGAGACGGTTGTCCGCAAATTTGCAGTTGCATAATTATAAGAAGAAACAGGAGAGAAGAAGCCGTCTGCATTGGCTGCAGATGGCTTCTTTTTCTTTACGCCTGTTATTTCATGGGCTATAATGGCAGTATGGCAAAGATTGAAAAGAATGAAAAAGGAATCATAAAAATTTCCGTCAGAAATCTGGTGGAATTTATTTTGCGTGAGGGTGACATTGACAATCGAAAGGGCAGGGGAAGCTCTCCCGAGGCGATGCAGGAGGGAAGCCGGATGCACCGCAAAATCCAAAAGCGTATGGGCTCAAATTACCATGCGGAGGTGCCGCTTAAGATTGCCATCGAGGAACCGGAGTATCAGCTTGTCATCGAGGGAAGAGCGGACGGAATTCTGATGAATGGCACAGAGGGAGAAGCAGACTACAGTTATGCCGACAACTATAATCATACGGTGCTTCCTGACAATGTAGAGGTGACCATCGATGAAATCAAGGGTGTCTATCAAAAGCTTGAGCTTCTTGATGCACCAATCGGCGTGCACCGTGCGCAGGCAATGTGTTATGCCTACATCTATGCGGTGCAGCACGACCTCTCTTACATCGGCATCCAGATGACTTATTGCAATCTTGATACGGAAGACATCCGTTATTTCAGGGAAACTTTTTCTTTTGAGGAGCTTGCGCAGTGGTTTGCCCATCTGATAGGAGAATACCGGAAATGGGCGGATTTTCAGTTTGCGTGGAGAAAGCTCAGACAGGAGTCGATTCAGAAGTTACAGTTTCCGTTTCCGTACCGCAAAGGGCAGAAGGAGCTTGCGGCGGGCGTGTACCGCACGATTGCCCGCAGAAAAAATCTGTTTATCCAGGCACCCACAGGAGTAGGCAAAACGATTTCGACGGTATTTCCAGCGGTAAAGGCGGTCGGGGAAGGCTTAGGGGATAAGATTTTTTATCTGACGGCAAAGACAATTACCGGAACGGTGGCGTGGGATGCGTTTGAGCTTTTGCGAAAACAGGGATATCAGGCGAAGGTCATCCAGATTACCGCGAAAGAAAAGCTCTGTCCCTTGGACGAGATGGACTGCAATCCGGTGAGCTGCCCGTATGCAAAAGGGCATTATGACCGTGTGAATGATGCCGTTTACCAGCTTTTGCAGAAAGAAGATATGATGACAAGAGAGGCGATTTTGGAGCAGGCGGAGGAATTTAGGGTATGTCCGTTTGAATTCTGCCTCGATGTGGCGTCCTGGGTTGATGATATCATCTGCGATTACAACTACGTCTTTGACCCGAATGTCTGTCTGAAACGGTTTTTCGCGGAGGGAACGAGGGGCGATTATATTTTTCTGGTGGACGAGGCACACAATCTGGTGGAGCGCAGCCGGGAAATGTACAGTGCCACGCTCTGCAAGGAGGATTTCTTAGAAATCAAGAAATATATGAAACCTCACAGCCATAAGGTGGAGCAGGGGCTTGAAAAATGCAACCGGATTCTTCTTTCCTATAAAAGAGAGTGTGAAAAGTATGTCATCTATGAGAACATCGGAAATCTTTCCCTTGCGCTGATGCGGCTGGCGTCGGATCTGGACGAGTTTTTACAGAAAAGTGCGGAATTCCCGAAGCGGAAAGAAGTGACGGAATTTTATTTTAACCTGCGTAATTTTATGAATATCCATGAGCTATTGGACGACCATTATGTGATATACAGCGAGCACGGGGAAGACGGCAATTTCCGGTTGAAGCTCTACTGTGTCGACCCGTCAAAAAATTTGCAGGAGCGCATCGACCGCGGAAATGCAACGATTTTCTTTTCGGCAACGCTGCTTCCGATTCAATACTACAAAAATCTTCTGTCGACGGATAAAGAAAATTATGCCGTGTATGCAGAATCCACATTTTCTGAAAAACAGCGTCTTTTATTAATCGGCGGGGATGTCAGCAGCCGCTACACCAGGCGCAATCAGACGGAATACGAAAAGATGGCGGCATATCTGGCGAAGACGGTGCAGGCAAAGGATGGAAACTATATAGCATTCTTTCCTTCCTATAAGATGATGCAGCAGGTACAGGAGGTATTTGAAACAGAGTATCCGGATACGGCAGAGTGCGTGGTGCAGCAGTCCGGGATGAACGAGGCGGAGCGGGAAGAATTTCTTGAGGCATTTGAGGAGGAAAAGACGGCAGAGCGAAAAAAATCGCTGTTGGCGTTTTGTGTGATGGGTGGTATCTTCGGAGAGGGAATCGATTTAAAAAACGAACGGCTTATCGGAACGATTATTGTAGGAACAGGGCTTCCGCAGTTGAGCAATGAGCGGGAAATTCTGATGGGGTATTATGATAAACGTCTGGGAGCCGGATTTGACTATGCGTACCGCTATCCGGGAATGAACAAGGTGTTACAGGCGGGCGGCAGGGTTATCCGCACGGCAGAGGATGTCGGTGTGATTGTTCTGCTGGATGAACGGTTTTTACAGAGCGATTACCGGGGGCTGTTCCCGAGAGAGTGGGAAAGCCGCCGGATATGTAATCTGAAGAATGTAGATAAGATGTTGGAGGAATTCTGGAACTCAGATTTCGGGCAGCAGCTTTAGAAATTCTTCGGTAGACTGCGCCACAGGCAGGGTAGGATTGATGGATGCAACCATCTGCCTCTGGGGCAGTTTTTCTTTTGTCTTTACGATAAAGAGGTCTTTTGACTCTCTGGTCAGGCAGTAATCCGGGATAAAGGCAATGCCAAGTCCGATGCGCGCGAGGTCGATTAACAGGTCATTACTGCTAAGCTCGATTTCCGGAATCAGCTCAAGCTGGTGCTGTAAAAAGAGGTTGTGCAGAAATTCACTGGTCGTGCTTTTGCGGTCTAACATCAGAATCGGGTACTGCTTTAATTCCTCAAGTGAAATCTCCTGCTGTTTCAGATTAAAATAAGAAGGGTTGGCAATAAACACATCCGTGAAATTGCACACGGTCTTCTGGATGCAGGAGTGATTTAGGTTGGAATTTGGAAAATTGGTGACGATAAGGTCTACCTTTCCCTGATTTAGCAGTTCAACGCAGCTCAGCGAGGTCGCATTCGTAACTTTAATCGGAACATTCGGGAATTTTTTGTGGAACTGTTTTAAGTAGGGAACTAAGAAGTAGCGGCAGATAGTATCGCTTGCACCGATATGAAGCTGACCGAGTCCGAGACTGCCGGAGTCAAGTAACTGGTTTTCACCGCGCTGGATTAAGTTCATGGCAGGTTCGATGTGCTTTAGGAGAATTTTGCCTGCCGGCGTGAGCTGGACGCGCTTGGTGCTGCGGATAAAAAGGGGCTGTTCGAGCTTCTTTTCAAGGGTCTTTATCGACTGGCTGACCGCAGACTGGGAAATATAAAGCTGCTTGCTGGCATCGGAAAAACTCAGCGATGTTGCAACGTAATAAAATACCTTGTATAATTCATAATTGATATCCATAGAAATACGTCCTTTCTTAATAGACCTGGTCTAATTATAAGAAAGACTTATAATTGTGTCAAATAAAATCTAAAAATTAATTATTAATCACGTTAATAAAACGGATTAAGTATATTAATTATACTTATTTAGACGGGTATGATATAATGAGCAAAAGTGAGGAAACGTGCTTGCACGATTGAATGAATATGATGGAGGGAATAACATGAGCGTAAAACGTGTCTATGTGGAAAAGAAACCGGCTTTTGCAGTAAAGGCAAAAGAATTGCAGGCTGAGATTAAGAGCTATCTTGGAATCCGCGGTGTGAGCAAGGTTCGCGAGCTGATTCGTTATGATATTGAAAATATTTCAGAGGAGACCTATCAGAAAGCGTTGGTTACTGTATTTTCAGAGCCGCCGGTAGATGATATTTATGAGGAAACCTTTGACACTAACGGTGCAAAGGTATTTTCCGTAGAGTTTTTGCCGGGGCAGTTCGACCAGAGAGCAGATTCCGCAGAGCAGTGTGTGAAGCTTTTAAATGAGAATGAGGAGCCGATTATCCGTACTGCAGTGACTTATGCCATCGAGGGAGAAATCTCCGATGCAGAGTTTGAGGCAATCCGTAACCACTGCATCAACCCGGTTGACTCAAGAGAGACCGGACTTGAGAAACCGGAAACGCTCGTGCAGACCTTCCCGGAGCCGGAGGATGTCAAGATTTTTGACGGATTTAACGCAATGCCGGAAAAAGAGTTAAAGGGACTGTATGATTCATTAAATCTTGCAATGACCTTTAAAGATTTTTTACATATTCAGAACTATTTTCATAAGGATGAGAAACGTGACCCGTCCATGACGGAAATCCGCGTGTTAGATACCTACTGGTCTGACCACTGCCGTCACACGACCTTCTCCACCGAACTGACAGACGTCGCATTTGACGATGGTTATTACCGTGCACCGATTGAGGGAACTTATCAGGATTATCTGAACACACATAAAGAATTATATAAAGGAAGAGATGACAAGTTTGTCTGCCTGATGGACTTGGCACTGCTTGCCATGAAGCGTCTGAAAAAAGAGGGAAAACTTGCAGACCAGGAGGAATCCGATGAGATTAACGCATGCTCGATTGTTGTACCGATTGAAGTAGATGGAAAGACAGAGGAGTGGTTAGTCAATTTCAAAAATGAGACCCACAACCATCCGACAGAAATTGAGCCGTTCGGAGGCGCAGCAACCTGTCTTGGAGGTGCCATCCGTGACCCGCTTTCCGGACGTACCTATGTATATCAGGCAATGCGTGTGACCGGTGCGGCTGACCCGACCGTTTCCGTAAAAGAAACCATGAAGGGAAAACTCCCACAGAAAAAACTGGTGCGTGAAGCTGCACACGGCTACAGCTCCTACGGAAACCAGATTGGTCTTGCAACCGGTTATGTAAAAGAGATTTATCATCCGGACTATGTGGCAAAGCGTATGGAAATCGGTGCAGTTTTAGGTGCAGCACCGAGACGCGCAGTACAGCGTTTAAATTCCGACCCGGGCGATATCATTATCCTGCTTGGCGGACGTACCGGACGTGACGGAATCGGCGGTGCAACCGGTTCTTCCAAGGCACACAATACGCAGTCTACAGCAGTCTGCGGTGCAGAGGTACAGAAGGGAAATCCTCCGACAGAGCGCAAAATTCAGCGTCTGTTCCGCAGAGAGGAAGTTGCCCATATCATCAAGAAATGTAACGATTTCGGCGCAGGCGGTGTGTCTGTTGCAATTGGAGAGCTTGCAGACGGACTGCGCGTACAGCTTGACAAGGTTCCGAAGAAATACGCAGGACTTGACGGAACAGAGCTTGCGATTTCCGAGTCACAGGAACGTATGGCAGTTGTAGTTTCTCCGGGGGACGTGGAAAAATTCTTACAGTATGCAAAAGAAGAGAACTTAGAGGCAGTGGAAGTGGCAGTTGTAACCGAGGAGCCAAGACTCGTACTCGAGTGGAGAGGAAAAGAAATCGTAAACATTTCCCGTGCCTTTTTGGATACCAACGGTGCACATCAGGAGACAAAGGTTGCCGTTGATATGCCAAATCCGAAAGAGAATTACCTGCATCAGATTGCACTAAAAAAAGTGGCAGATGCCATAGAAAAAGAGGACGTAAAGGCAGCGTGGTTAGCAGAGCTTGCCGATTTAAATGTCTGCTCCCAGAAGGGACTTGTGGAGATGTTCGACGGTTCCATCGGTGCCGGAAGTATCTTCATGCCTTACGGTGGAAAATATCAGCTCACCGAGACACAGAGCATGGTTGCAAAGATTCCGGTGTTAAAGGGAAAAACAGATGCCGTGACCATGATGTCCTACGGATTTGACCCGTATCTTTCCAGCTGGAGCCCATACCACGGTGCTGTATATGCGGTTGTGGAATCTCTTTCAAGAATCGTGGCAGCAGGTGGCGATTACAGCAAGGTACGCTTTACTTTCCAGGAATATTTCCGCCGCATGAGCGAGGAGCCGAAGCGCTGGAGCCAGCCATTTGCAGCACTTCTTGGCGCCTATAATGCACAGATTGGATTTGGTCTTCCGTCCATCGGAGGAAAAGATTCCATGTCTGGTACTTTCAACGACATTGATGTACCACCGACACTTGTCTCATTTGCAGTGGATGTCGCAAAAGAACAGGATGTTATCACACCGGAGTTAAAGGCAGTCGGAGACCAGCTCGTTTTATTTGAGATTGCAAAGGATGAATATGATTTACCGGATTATGAGCAGGTGATGAAGCTTTACGGTGTTCTGCATGAACTGATTGGAAGCGGCGTCATCACAGCAGCATATGCGCTTGACGGAAAAGGTCTTGTCGCAGCATTGAGCAAGATGGCATTTGGAAATAAGCTTGGCGTGACTGTAAACGAAGAACTGACTGCAAAAGAATTATTCTTACCGGGCTTTGGTTCCATCGTCGCAGAGGTTCCGGTGGAGAAGATGCAGGAGTTAAAGGCTGCCATGGAGCGCGCATCTCTTTCCAGAAGCGAGAAGCTTGTCGGCTGGGTAAATGAGGAAAAATCCTTCCTTTACAGAGACGAAAAGATTGGCATGGAAGAGGCACTTGCCGCATGGACCGCGACACTTGAGCCGGTATTCCCGACCCGCGCAACCGAGGAGAAGGACGAGGTAAAGACAGACTTATACCAGGCAAAAGAGATTTATGTCTGCAAAAATAAAGTCGCAAAGCCGACCGTATTCATTCCGGTATTTCCGGGTACAAACTGTGAATACGACAGCGCAAGGGCATTCGAGCGTGCCGGAGCTGACACAATTGTAAAAGTATTCAAGAACTTAAACGCAGAGGATATCCGTGATTCTGTCGATGAATTTGTAAAAGCAATCGAACAGGCACAGATTATCATGTTCCCGGGTGGATTCTCCGCAGGAGATGAGCCGGAGGGAAGTGCAAAGTTCTTTGCAACAGCATTCCGCAATGCGAAGATGACAGAAGCTGTCAATAAGCTTTTGAATGAGAGAGACGGACTTGCACTTGGAATCTGTAACGGTTTCCAGGCGTTGATTAAGTTAGGATTAGTACCATACGGAGAAATCCGTCCGCAGACCGAGGATTCCCCGACACTGACCTACAACACCATCGGACGTCACATCAGCAAGATGGTTTATACAAAGGTAGTAACAGATAAGTCCCCGTGGCTTGCACAGGCAGAGCTTGGAAAAGTATACTGCAATCCGGCATCTCACGGAGAGGGACGTTTCGTAGCACCGAAGGAATGGCTTGACAAGCTGTTTGCAAACGGTCAGGTTGCGACCCAGTATGTCAACGAGACAGGCGTTCCTACGATGGACGAGGAGTGGAATGTCAATGGTTCCTACTGCTCCATCGAGGGTATTACAAGTCCGGACGGACGTGTACTCGGCAAAATGGCACATTCCGAGCGCCGTGACAGAAATGTTGCAATGAACATTTACGGCGAGCAGGATTTGAAGCTGTTCGAGTCCGGTGTGGCATACTTTAAATAAGGTGTGGAATTGACTTTACCACGTAGATGTGGTATTGTAATAATGTTGTGAAAATGCAAACAAAAGAAAGAGGAGGATTTCAAAGATGGATTCATTCGTAGCATTAGCAGCGGCATCAATGGGAGCATTGATTGTTATTCTGGCAATTTTGGTGGCATTGTATGTATTATCATCAATCGCTATCATGCGTGTACTTAAGATTTTGGGGTATGCAAATGTATGGATGGCATGGATTCCGTTCTTAAACTACTTTGCGCTGGCGAACGTAACAGCAGATGCAGACGGAAAAAACAAAATTTTTGGTGCAGAGCTTCCAAACATCGTATTTAGTTTTTGGTGGGTATTACAGATTATTTTTAACCGTATTCCAAATGTAGGTGGACTTTTAGGAACCATTCTTCAGGTAATCTGCCTTGGAACCTGCTTCATTAACATCTATTCCCGTATCGAGAACAAGGATGAGAAGGATGTACAGGTCATCGGTTATATATCCGGATTAATTCCGATTATTGCAATTATAAAATTCCTCTGCTATGATAAAAACCTTCGCGTAGGTGGAAATCAGCAGTAAAAAATTCCCGGAAGCCGTGAAAATGGTTTCCGGGTTTTTTGCGCACATTTTTACAGCCGGATAAATTCCGGCTTTCTCTGTTTAAATACCGTGAAATAGTCAAAACCTGCATTTTTTAAAATCGCAGGAACCTTTTCAAAATCAAATCCGACATGCTCCGGCTTGTGGGCATCGGCACCGATGGTGATAAGCTCGCCGCCAAGCTCACGGTAACGGCACAGAATCTCTTCGGTAGGATTTGGATGACCAAGTCCGTATTTAAAGCCTCCGGTATTGATTTCAATGCCCTTGCCAAGGAAAATGAGCTGTCGTAAAATCGCATCAATCACATCTTTATAATCCGTCCATACATAGTGTTCGTTTGATGTCGGCCCGTAGCGGACCACATAGTCAAGATGTCCGTATACATCGAATCCATCGAATGCGGAGATATTTTCCAGA
Organism: uncultured Roseburia sp.; assembly: GCA_958420225.1. Lineage (GTDB taxonomy): Bacteria > Bacillota > Clostridia > Lachnospirales > Lachnospiraceae > Roseburia. The sequence continues at coordinate 115,556 of CATZIT010000002.1, forward strand.
ATCGATTCAAAATATTCCAGATAAGCTGCTTTTTCCTCCCGTCCCTCAAAGAAAGCCGGGTAATAGGGGTCAAGACCGTGTACGACATGGGAAGAACCGATGACATAATCAAACGGGTACTGGGAGAGAATATCGGTGTGCAGCGCAGCAAGATGGGGTTGCAGCCCAAGTTCAATTCCAAGGCAGACCGGAAGTTCTTTTGCAAACTGCTCCCGCAGCGCTTCCACGGAAGCGGTATAGTTTGGCAGGTCTAAAAGGAAGAGATACGGTTCATTGGGGTAATCAATATCGAGGTGGTCGGTAAAGCAGATGCCGGAAAGCCCACGGGCGATGGAGGCACGAATCATGCTCTCCTGCGGGGCGTCGCTGTCGCCGGAGTACTGGCTGTGCATATGGGTATCCCACAAGGAATGAGTCAAAGTCATGGAAAAGCCGCCTTTCTATAAAGGATGATTTGCGTAACTACCTTATATAATAACACGATTTCATAAAAGAAGAGAAGTATCTGGACTAAAATTTGTTCATTTTATACGAAAAAGGAGGTAGAAATGAAAATATGGTGAAAAATTTAACAAAGTCAAATAAAGTACTTGAACTTTCCAATAAAATTGGGTAAAATAAAGAAAGCTTGGGACGCAAGTTCCACGAATAGTATATTTTATACAATATCTAGGAGGAATTAAAAATGGCAGTAAGAGTAGCAATCAATGGTTTTGGCCGTATCGGTCGTCTTGCTTTCAGACAGATGTTTGGAGCAGAAGGATATGAAGTAGTAGCAATCAATGATTTAACAAGCCCGAAAATGTTAGCACACTTGTTAAAATATGATTCATCACAGGGTAAATATGAGCATGCTGATGAAGTATCCAGCACAGATGATTCCATCATCGTTTGCGGCAAAGAAATTAAAATCTACGCATTCCCGGATGCAAACAACTGCCCATGGGGAGATTTAAAAGTTGACGTTGTATTAGAGTGCTCTGGCTTCTATACAAGCAAAGAAAAAGCACAGGCTCATATCAATGCAGGTGCTAGAAAAGTTGTTATCTCTGCTCCAGCAGGAAATGACCTTCCTACTATCGTTTACAATACAAACCATGAGACATTAAAAGCTTCTGATACCATCATCTCTGCAGCTTCCTGCACCACAAACTGCTTAGCACCGATGGCAGCAGCATTAAACAAATATGCTCCAATCCAGTCTGGTATCATGGTAACAATCCATGCTTACACTGGTGATCAGATGACTCTTGATGGTCCTCAGAGAAAAGGTGATTTAAGAAGATCCCGTGCAGCAGCAGTAAACATCGTTCCGAACAGCACAGGTGCTGCAAAAGCAATCGGTCTTGTTATTCCGGAATTAAACGGTAAATTAATCGGATCTGCACAGCGTGTACCGACCCCGACTGGTTCTACCACAATCTTAACAGCAGTTGTTAAGAAAGCAGGCGTAACAAAAGAGGATATCAACGCAGCTATGAAAGCAGCAGCTAATGAGTCTTTCGGTTACAACGAGGATGAAATCGTTTCTTCCGATATCGTAGGAATGAGATTCGGTTCCTTATTCGATGCAACTCAGACAATGGTAAATCAGATTTCTGATGACCAGTATGAGGTTCAGGTTGTTTCTTGGTATGATAACGAGAACTCCTATACATCTCAGATGGTTCGTACCATCAAATACTTCAGCGAGCTTGCTTAATTTGAACGCTGACTGAAAACAATAATCACTGCACGGTGGACTGCATTTGTGATGCGATAGGTCACCAGAGTGCAGATAGACTCAAGAAGGGGGTCCGGTCTGATTAGGACTGGACCTCTTTTTTTCCTCTATAGGAAAGTCCCCATCATTCAAAGAGAGAAGGAGAATAGATATGTCATTAAATAAAAAATCCGTAGATGATATCAATGTAAAAGGAAGACGCGTATTAGTAAGATGCGACTTCAACGTACCGCTTAAAGAGGGCAAAATCACAGATGAAACCCGTATCGTAGCAGCACTTCCGACTATTCAGAAGTTAATCAACGATGGCGGAAAGGTTATCCTTTGCTCTCACCTTGGAAAAGTAAAAAATGGCCCGAACGAAGGCGAGTCTTTAGCACCGGTTGCTGAGAGACTTTCTGAGAAGCTTGGCAAAGAAGTAAAATTCATTTCTGATTACAATGTAACAGGCGAAGCTGCTACAAAGGCAGTTGCAGAGATGAACGAGGGAGACGTAATCTTATTACAGAATACCCGTTTCCGTGGCGCAGAAGAGACCAAAAACGGCGAAGAGTTCTCCAAAGAGCTTGCCGACCTTGCAGACGATTATGTATGCGATGCATTTGGTTCTTCCCACAGAGCACATGCTTCCGTTGCAGGCGTTACCAAATTCATCACCGCAAAGGGTGGTTCTAATGTAGTTGGTTACTTAATGCAGAAAGAAATTGACTTCCTTGGAAATGCAGTTGAGAATCCGGTAAGACCGTTCGTTGCAATCCTTGGCGGCGCAAAAGTAGCAGACAAGTTAAACGTTATCTCTAACCTGTTAGAGAAGTGTGATACCTTAATCATCGGTGGTGGTATGGCATACACCTTCTTAAAGGCACAGGGATATGAGATTGGTAAATCCTTGGTAGATGATGAGAAGATTGATTACTGCAAGGAAATGATGGCAAAGGCAGAGAAGCTTGGAAAGAAATTATTACTTCCGGTTGATGCTGCTACCATTAAAGATTTCCCAAGCCCAATCGATGCTCCGGTTGACGTAGAAGTATACGATGTAGCAGATATGCCGGCAGACAGAGAGGGATGCGATATCGGACCGAAGACAGCAGAGCTGTTTGCAGATGCAGTTAAGACAGCAAAGACCGTTGTATGGAACGGACCGATGGGTGTATTCGAGAACCCGACTCTTGCAAAAGGTACGATTGCAGTTGCAAAAGCACTTGCAGAGACAGATGCTACCACAATTATCGGCGGTGGAGATTCCGCAGCAGCAGTAAACCAGTTGGGATTTGCTGACAAGATGAGCCATATTTCTACTGGTGGTGGAGCTTCCCTTGAGTTCTTAGAGGGCAAGGAGCTTCCGGGTGTGGTTGCAGCAGACGATAAGTAGAAGGAAGAAGGTAAAAAATTATGGCAAGAAAGAAAATTATTGCCGGCAACTGGAAAATGAACAAAACTCCAAGTGAAGCCGTTGCATTAGTAAACGAATTAAAGCCATTAGTTGCAAATGATGAAGTTGACGTAGTATTCTGTGTACCGGCAATCGATATCATTCCGGCAATGGAAGCAGCAAAAGGCTCCAACATCCAGATTGGTGCAGAGAATATGTATTTTGAAGAGAGCGGTGCATACACCGGAGAAATCTCCCCGGCAATGCTGACCGACGCAGGTGTTAAGTATGTTGTATTAGGACATTCCGAGCGCAGAGAATACTTTGCTGAGACAGATGAGACTGTCAACAAGAAAGTATTAAAGGCATTCGAGCATGGAATTACCCCGATTATCTGCTGTGGTGAGTCTCTTACCCAGAGAAAACAGGGAATCTACATTGACTGGATTCGTATGCAGATTAAAATCGCATTCCAGAATGTAACAGCAGATCAGGCAAAGACAGCCGTTATCGCTTACGAGCCAATCTGGGCAATCGGAACCGGAGAAACTGCTACTTCCGACCAGGCAGAAGAGGTTTGTGCAGCAATCCGTGCCTGCATCAAAGAAGTATATGATGAGGCAACTGCAGAAGCAATCCGTATCCAGTACGGCGGTTCTGTAAATGCCGGAAATGCAGCAGAACTGTTTGCAAAACCGGACATTGACGGAGGATTAGTCGGCGGTGCATCCTTAAAACCGGATTTTGGCAAAATTGTAAACTACAAATAAACGGTAGAAAAAGGGAACCCTGGCTGGTTCCCTTTTCATACATTATAGGAATGTTACTTACGATAAAATCGGGGAAGAGAGATGACAAAAAGAATTATTTGTGCGTCACTTGTGACGGGACTTCTTCTTGCGGCACCTTTCGGACGTGAGGTGTGCAGGGCATCAGAGACACAGACAATCGAAGAGATGGATTTGGAAACTGCAATAGACGTAATTTTAAAGAAAACTGAGCGCGAGACGGTGGCAGGCTATCCATTAGAGGAATCCTTTTTTCTCTGGCTGGGAAGCGTTTACGGAGATGACATGGTAGAAGAAATTGCCAGGCAGATCGAAAACGGAGAAATGACAGTGGCAGACTGGCACAGACTGACTGGAGCGTCTCTTCATGCGCTTTATATGCAGTATTGCAAAGATGTGGGCATTTCAAATTCAAAAACAGAGGATGTCTACTGGAAGGATTGCAAAAGTACAGATGAAACGGTGGTAAGCTTTACAGGAGACTTTAATCTGGCTGAAGGATGGTCAACTACAAAATATATGGAAAGCCAGCCGGACGGTATTTATGACTGCTTTTCGGAAAGCCTGATTCAGGAGATGCAGAAGTCTGATGTTTTAGTGATGAATAACGAATTTGTCTATTCGGATGGGGGAGAGCCATTAGCAGGAAAGGCATATACGTTCCGGGCAAAGCCGGAAATGATAAAAAACCTTGAGGTTTTTGGCACTGACCTTGTCACTCTTGCCAATAATCATACGTATGATTACGGGGAACAGGCGCTTAAGGATACGCTTCACTATCTCAGAGAAGAGCAGATTCCCTATTCCGGGGCGGGAGACAATTTAAAAGATGCTTCCCGGATTGTAAGTTTTATTGCAAATGGATGGAAAATATCGGTTGTTTCTGCAACAGAAATTGAACGCAGCGTTAAATATACCAGGCAGGCAACGGAAAACGATGCCGGGGTGTTAAAGACGTTAGAGCCGGAATACTTTTTAGAACTGATTCAGAAAGCAAAAAAGACAAGTGATTATACAATTGTAGTGTGCCATTGGGGAACTGAGGGCAATTTAAGCCATGATATGATGCAGGAAACACTGGCGTACCGCTTTGCACAGGCAGGGGCAGACGCCATCATCGGTGGACATCCGCACAGACTGCAGGGAGCTGCGTTTGTGGAGGGCATACCGGTGGCATACAGTATCGGAAATTTCTGGTTTTCGGATGCAACGCTTTACACGACAGTTACACAAATTGTGATTTCAAAAGAGGGAGATTTAACCTTAAAATATCTTCCATGTCTCCAGAAAGACTTGACAACGAGCCTGATAACCGATACAACTGAAAAGGAAGAATTTTATCATTACCTTGCCGCAATCTCAAAAGGAATTGGAATCGATGCAGCGGGGAGTGTTTATGATAAAACCGCAGAAAACTATCCTGCGGAACAGATTCTGTATGACTCGGAAAGCAGCACGACGCAAATCTGGGGCGGAATCGATAATGAGGGAAATGCCATTGATATCATTGGCAACCGAAAATAGACTATGGATAGAAAAGAGAGGAAATCAAAATGAGTAAAAAACCTACCGTATTAATGATTCTCGATGGATTCGGATTAAATGAGAAGACAGAGGGAAATGCTGTTGCACAGGCAAATACACCAAACATTGATGCGTTAATGAAAGAATATCCATTTGTAAAAGGAAATGCAAGTGGACTTGCAGTAGGCCTGCCGGACGGACAGATGGGAAACTCTGAGGTTGGACATCTGAACATGGGTGCCGGAAGAATTGTATACCAGGAACTTACCAGAATTACCAAAGAGATTAACGACGGTGATTTCTTTAAAAACCAGGCACTGCTTGATGGTATTGCAAATGTAAAGAAAAACCACTCCGATTTACATCTTTACGGACTGCTTTCCAACGGAGGTGTACACAGCCATATTACACACCTTTACGGACTGTTGGAGTTAGCAAAGCGTGAGGGCGTTGAAAATGTATACGTTCACTGCTTCTTAGACGGACGTGACACAGCACCTACTTCCGGAAAAGGCTTTATAGAGGAATTAGAGGCAAAGATGAAAGAAATCGGTGTTGGTAAGATTGCATCCATTTCCGGACGTTATTACGCAATGGACCGCGATAACCGCTGGGATCGTGTAGAGAAGGCATACCGTGCATTGGCAGAGGGAGAGGGCGAGACTGCAGAGAGCGCAGTTGCCGCAATGGAGGCTTCCTATGCAAAAGATGTGACAGACGAGTTCTTTGTTCCAACCGTTATTACTGAAAACGGTGCACCGCTTGCAACAATTAAGGACAACGATACGGTTATCTTCTTTAACTTCCGTCCGGACCGCGCAAGAGAAATTACAAGAGCTTTCTGTGCGGATGATTTTGACGGATTTGACCGTGGAAACAGAAAAAATCTGACCTATATCTGCTTCACAGAATATGATGTTACGATTCCGAACAAGGAAATCGCATTTAAGAAGGTAGAGCTTAAGAATACATTCGGCGAATATCTTGCAGCACACAATATGACACAGGCAAGAATTGCTGAGACAGAGAAGTATGCACATGTAACCTTCTTCTTTAACGGTGGTGTAGAGGAGCCGAATAAGGGCGAGGACAGAATTCTCGTAAAATCCCCGAAGGTTGCAACCTATGATCTTCAGCCGGAAATGAGTGCACCGGAAGTATGCGACAAGCTGTGCGCTGCAATCCGTTCTGATAAGTATGATGTGATTATTATCAACTTTGCAAATCCGGATATGGTTGGACATACCGGAATCCTTGAGGCAGCGATTAAAGCTGTTGAGACTGTAGATGGATGTGTTGGAAAAGCCGTTGGGGCATTAAAAGAAGTTGACGGACAGATGTTTATCTGTGCAGATCACGGAAATGCAGAGCAGTTAATCAACTATGAGACAGGCGAACCGCTTACGGCACACACCACAAATCCGGTTCCGTTCATCCTTGTAAATGCAGATCCGGCATACAAGCTTCGCGAGAACGGATGCTTAGCAGACATCATCCCGACTTTAATCGAACTGATGGGAATGGAACAGCCGGCAGAAATGACAGGAAAATCATTATTAGTAAAATAAAGAAAGACAGTAAAAAAGGAGTTCCGGGGGAGGAACTCCTTTTTGCTGCCAGATGACATCGAGGAAACGTCACTGGCAATAAAACGGGGATTTATATGATAAAGTTAGAGGATAGCGATAGATGGAAACTGTATGAGAAGTAATGTCATAGTACTTTCCGCCTATCTAAGTTTATTATAGCTCTGGTACTAAAGTACGTCAAGTATTTTTTAAAAAATTTTATAAACTCATAAGTAACACTTATAATAAAAGAAAAATATACAAAAATACTTATAAAAAGAGGCTTTTTTTCTATGTAGGAGCGGGGCGTACGAGCGGGCAAAAACATTGACTTTCACAAAGAGACTGTATTATAATTTTGGAGTAGTCGAGTATTACAGAAGCATTGTAAAATTTAGGCGCAGGTACGCCGGAAAAGAGGATAAAATGATGGAATATAAGCCAGTCAAAGAGGGAAAAGTACGCGAGGTGTACGAGAACGGGGATAGTCTGATTATTGTTGCGACAGACAGAATTTCTGCGTTTGACCATATTTTGAAAAATAAAATCACCAAAAAAGGTGCAATTTTAACCCAGATGTCAAAATTCTGGTTTGATTTTACCAGCGACATCGTGCCAAATCATATGCTTTCTGTTGATGTAAAAGATATGCCGGAATTTTTCCAGAACGAGCGGTTTGATGGAAACAGCATGATGTGCCGTAAACTTGAGATGCTTCCAATCGAGTGCATTGTTCGAGGATATATTACCGGAAGCGGCTGGGCAAGCTACAAGGAGAATGGTACTGTATGCGGCATTCGTCTGCCGGAGGGACTGGTAGAGTCAGACAAGCTGCCGGAACCGATTTATACCCCAAGTACCAAGGCTGAAATCGGACTTCATGATGAGAACATCTCTTTTGAGCAGAGTGTAGAAGTGTTAGAGAAGATTTATCCTGGAAAAGGTGCCCAGTACGCAGAGAAAATCAAAGAGTATACCATCGCTTTATATAAAAAATGTGCAGAGTATGCACTTAGCAAGGGAATTATTATTGCAGATACCAAATTTGAGTTTGGTCTGGATGAGAATGGAAATGTTGTACTTGGAGATGAGATGCTTACACCGGACAGCTCCCGTTTCTGGCCGCTTGAGGGCTACAAACCGGGACAGGGACAGCCTTCTTTTGACAAACAGTTTGTACGTGACTGGTTAAAGGCCAATCCGGACAACGATTTATTACTGCCGGATGAAGTTGTTACGAAGACTGTAGAGAAGTACGAAGAAGCGTTTGAACTGCTGACAGGAAAGAAATTTGCCTAGAAAGCGGTTGGTACATCATCAATAAGTACTGAAACGGCAGACTGAATTTCGGGAAAGGTAAGATTCTATATGGATATGAATAGATTGGGCAGCGATATGCCACAGCAGGTGACAGACAACGGAGAGAGTGGTCTGCACGAGGAATGCGGCGTTTTCGGAATGTATGATTTTGACGGGGGTGATGTTGCATCCACGATTTATTACGGACTGTTTGCGCTTCAGCACAGAGGTCAGGAAAGTTGTGGTATCGCAGTCAGCGAAACCGGTGGTCCGAAGGGAAAGGTGACTTCCTACAAGGGAATGGGACTGGTAAACGAAGTGTTTACGCAGGATAACTTAGAGCCTATGCACGGAGACATCGGTGTGGGACATGTCCGTTATTCGACGGCAGGTGCTTCCACAAGAGAGAATGCACAGCCGCTGGTTTTAAATTATGTCAAGGGAACCCTTGCACTGGCACACAATGGAAACCTTATCAATGCAAAGGAATTAAAAAAAGAGCTTGAGTATACCGGAGCAATTTTCCAGACAACGATTGACTCTGAGGTGATTGCATACCACATTGCAAGAGAACGTCTGAATTCGGCAACGGTAGAAGAGGCGGTTGGACGTGCCTGCTGTAAGATAAAAGGTGCGTATTCCCTGGTTGTCATGAGCCCGCGTAAACTCATCGGGGCGAGAGATCCGTACGGATTTAAGCCGTTATGTATTGGAAAACGGGATAATGCCTATATTCTCGCATCCGAGACCTGTGCATTAGATACGATTGGTGCAGAATATGTCCGGGATGTTCTTCCGGGAGAGACCGTGACGATTACGCCGGAGAACGGCATTGTTTCGGATATGTCAAGAGCATTGCCAAAGGAGCAGGAGGCAAGATGTATTTTTGAGTACATCTATTTTGCAAGACCGGACAGCCACATTGACGGCGTCAGTGTGTATGCTTCAAGAATTAAGGCAGGACGTTTCCTTGCGATGGATTCACCGGTGGAGGCAGACCTTGTGGTGGGTGTTCCAGAGTCCGGAAATGCTGCTGCACTTGGCTATTCTCTTCAGTCAGGAATCCCGTATGGAACGGCATTTGTCAAGAACGGGTATGTCGGACGAACCTTTATCAAGCCGAAGCAGAGCAGCCGTGAGTCGAGCGTGCGTGTAAAATTAAATGTTTTAAAAGAGGCAGTTGATGGAAAACGCGTGATTATGATTGATGATTCCATTGTCCGCGGAACAACTTCCGACCGTATTGTCAAGATGCTGCGGGATGCAGGGGCAACGGAGGTTCATGTGAGAATCAGCTCACCGCCATTCTTATGGCCGTGCTACTTTGGAACCGATATTCCGGAGCGTGAGCAGTTGATTGCATACAATCGCAGTATTGATGATATCAGACAGATTATCGGAGCAGATTCTTTGGGATATTTAGAGATGGAGCGCCTTGAGGAGATGGTGGATGGTCTTTCAATCTGCAAAGGCTGCTTTAATGGAACATACCCGATGGAGCCGCCTACAGAAGATATCAGAGGCGATTTTGAACGGTAGAGAGAAAAGGAGAACAGGATAGAATGAGTACAGACCGCTATACAAGTCCGCTGTCTGAGCGTTATGCCAGCAGGGAAATGCAGTATATTTTTTCACAGGATATGAAATTCACGACATGGAGAAAACTCTGGATTGCGCTTGCAGAGACAGAGATGGAGCTTGGTCTCTCGGAGAATGGAAAGCCTGTCATCACACAGGAACAGATTGACGAGTTAAAGGCACATGTGAACGATATCAATTATGATGTGGCGAAAGAACGCGAGAAACAGGTGCGTCATGATGTAATGAGCCATGTGTACGCTTACGGACAGCAGTGCCCGAAGGCAGCCGGAATTATCCATCTCGGCGCAACCTCCTGCTACGTAGGTGACAATACTGATATTATCATTATGCGTGAAGCATTGAAGTTAGTGCACAAGAAGTTGGTCAACGTGATTTCTGAGCTGGCTGCATTTGCAGAGAAATACAAAGACCTTCCGACGCTGGCATTTACTCATTTCCAGCCGGCACAGCCTACAACAGTAGGGAAACGTGCAACACTCTGGGCACAGGAATTTATCATGGATTTAGAGGATCTTGAGTATGTGATGGGAAGCCTCAAGCTGTTAGGTTCCAAGGGAACGACCGGAACACAGGCAAGCTTCCTTGAGCTGTTTGACGGAGACCAGGAGACCATCGATAAGATTGACCCGATGATTGCAGCAAAAATGGGATTTTCCCAGTGCTATGCAGTTTCCGGACAGACCTATTCCAGAAAAGTGGATACCAGAGTGGCAAACATTCTTGCCGGTATCGCTGCAAGTGCACACAAGATGTCAAACGATATTCGTCTGTTACAACATTTGAAAGAGGTTGAGGAGCCGTTTGAGAAAAATCAGATTGGTTCTTCTGCAATGGCATATAAGAGAAATCCGATGCGTTCTGAGCGAATTGCATCCTTATCCCGCTATGTGATGATTGATGCGCTTAATCCGGCAATCACTTCTGCAACACAGTGGTTTGAGCGAACTCTTGACGATTCCGCAAACAAGCGCCTTTCCATTCCGGAAGGATTCCTTGCGATTGACGGTATCTTAGATCTCTGTTTAAACGTTGTAGACGGACTTGTGGTATACGACAAGGTAATCCGCAAACATATGATGGCAGAACTGCCATTTATGGCAACGGAAAACATTATGATGGATGCTGTAAAAAATGGTGGAAACCGTCAGGAACTGCATGAGAAAATCCGTACTCTTTCCATGGAAGCAGGAAAGAATGTAAAACAGGAAGGAAAAGACAATAACCTGTTAGAGCTGATTGCTGCAGACCCTGAGTTTAATCTGACTTTAGGGGAACTTGAAGCTGCAATGGAGCCGTCAAAATATGTGGGACGTGCACCGATTCAGGTAGAAAAGTTCTTAAGCGAAGTAGTACAGCCGATTCTTGATGCAAACAAGGAAGAGATTGGCTTGAAGGCTGAAATTAACGTATAAAAGAAATATTACATTGAAAAACTCCATGTTTCGGAAGCTGATAACGTTTCCGAAACATGGAGTTTTTACTTTTTAGCGGTAATCGCCGAGATAGAAGAGTGCAACGGTTCCAGGACCGGAGTGTGCACCGATGGTAGGACCGATGTAATCAATTAAAAAGTTTTCAAAGCCAAGACGTTCTTTAATTAAATCTGCCACAAATCTGGCGTCTTCCTCACAGTCGCCATGACTGATAAAAATCACATCATTTTTGTCACGATAGGAACCGATTTGTTGTTCCATTGCATCAACAAGTGCTGTGAGCGATTTTTTACGTCCGCGTGTTTTGCTCGTAAGAACAAGATGACCTTCGTTATCTACATGAAGAACCGGTTTTAAGCTGATGATAGTTCCGACCACTGCGGCTGTTTTGGAAAGACGTCCACCGCGGTAGAGATGGAACAAATCATCCACAGTAAAATTATGCACTAGGTGAAGCTTATTTTCTTCGAGCCAGGAGGCAACTTCTTCCATGGAATGTCCGGCTTCTTTCATGCAGACGGCCTTATGAACGAAAAGCCCCTCACCGAGTGTAGCTGATAGTGAGTCGACAATAGTAATTTTGGTGTTCGGGTGGCGTTCCATGACTTCTTCTGCGGCGAGGCGCACATTATTATAAGTACCGCTCATACCGGAAGAAAATGCAATGTGAAGGATGTCCACATCCTGTGCCGAGAGGATAGACTCAAACATATCGGCAGCTTCTTCGGGATTCGCCTGTGAAGTGGTTGGGAGAGAGCCGTTTCGCATCATGGCGTAAAATTCTTTTTCGGGAAGCGGGTGCTCCCAGGTATAAGTGACTCCCTCAATTGTGTAAGGTAGTGTCATAATGTGCAGAGCGTGTTCTTCGACATAGCTTTTGGGAAGATCTGCGGTGCTGTCTGTGGTGATAATATATTCTTTCATAAATGACCTCATTTCAAAAATGTTTGCTGTTTTTCCGGGCGATGGAGAACGTCAATCAGATGCGGACGCAATGTTCCCTTTAGCAGGTATTCCCGGGCAGGGGTACCTGGGTTTTGAATCAGATAAAGAATCTGTTGTACAGCAAGGGACACAAGCTCCTGCAGGGGCTGTGCTACCGTGTCAAATCCAGGATGAATCGGATTGCCGGAATCTTTATTGGAAAAGCCAATCAGGGTGAGTGGTGTTTCTGTCGTGGGGTTATTCACCAGAAGGTATTCAATAAAGTGTCTTGTCAGTGTCTGTGTGGTGGTAAAAATGGTGTTGCAGCCCTGGGCACTGATAGTTTCAACTAATGCGGGAACCTCGTTTGCATCTCCTGAGGTATAATGAATCCATTCAGAATGAAAGCCTGCCGGAGAGGACTCCATCGCACTCTGGTAGGCAGAGACAATCTCGTCTGCGTTGGAAAGTCTGCGGTCTGAGCAGATTAATGCAATTCGGTCATTTCCGCTTGTAATATTGGAAACCATTGCCTGGTAGACAGCGGAGTAATTTGCTTCCAGGATGCAGGTGCAGGGGCAGCCATTTGGTCTGCGGTTTAAAAAGATAACCGGAATACGTTTTGGGATGGCATCCGCTAACTGTTTGTATTCAACAGCATCCGAGAGAAGCAGAATACCGTCTGTAATTTTCGAGAAATAGCAAAGCATTTCCCGCTCGCGTTCTATACTGTGATTGGTGGTTGTAACGATTAACTGATATCCCTGTGCAGCAAATAATTCTTCTGCCTGTTCCATCAGGTGACCGGAAAAGTCATTGGAAACGTTGGAGAGAATTAAGCCGATGGTATTACGGGGTTTTCTAGGCGCCATGGCAATTACCTCTGAATTATAATTATTTTGACAATTGCATTATAGCTGATTCCGATAGAAAAAGGAAGTTAAAGCATACAATTTGTAAAAAAAATAAAAATTACAAAAATAATATTTACATTTGACGAAAAATGAAGTATTATAATAACATCTTTTTTCAAATTAGATATTTCTATGTGTGTGGGATTTGTTTCGCAGTATGAAGCAGAGAGGACGTCAGCGCACACAATCCGCGGCAGAATCGCCGCACAGAATCTTAGATTCTGAGTAATTCCAAAAAAATTTAACAAACAAGAAGAGGTGCCTGTGAGAATCGCATTTTGGGGAGAAGAGACAGGCAGTGGCACTACGTCAAATATGCTCGTAATCTCGGAGGTTTTTGCCTGGAAGGCAAAACAGAGAGCGCACAGATCCAACAATTCCATTCAGGTGGAACAGATGCCGGAATTTATTGACTGCGGAAGCAGGACAGATGAAGGAACCAGACAGCTTTTGAGAGAGGCAGATTTGGTAATCGTCAATGCAAGACAGTCAAAGCACATGTTAGACCGGTTTTTCCTGGATTTACCAGGAGTTTCACAGAATTCATTTTTCCTGATCGGGAGCTATTTCCACGGAGATATTTACAACAGAGCAAACATTGAACGAATCTATCGGATTCCACAGGAGCGCATCGGGGTTATTCCTTATAATTCTGAATTCCGGTATGCGTGTGAATCGGGAAAACAGAGAGAGTTCATGAGGGTGGAACGAAGAAAAATCTACAAGGAATTTCGTGGAAGCGAGCAGACAAGAGAGTTTTTTAAGGAAGTAAGACGGACGGTAGGTGCACTGCAAAAAATTTTAATTCAGATTGAAGAAGGAGAGAAAAACTATGGAAATTGTATTTGAAAAGTATGGAAAGGCAATATTAGTTGTCATTGTAATGCTGGCATTGGGAGGAATCATTGTAGCAGCGTTGACTTCGGATGGCTATGTGGCAAAAGCGTTCCAGGATGCGTTAGAGGGATTTTTTGGAAATATGAACGGACTTTTGCCACAGGGAGGTTCTGAAATCTAAAAATACAGGATGCGGTGTCGGAAGAGTTGTTCTGGCACTGCAGCAGAAGGAGAAAAAATGAGTGAAATATCGATATTTGAACCGAAGCCGGAACAGTTCGGGGTTTTCTGGCGATATATTGAGGACCCGGATGTGACGGATATTGATTACAATGGAAGAGAACTGTGGATTACAGATTTAAAGAAAGGACATTACCGGGCAGAGGAAACAGTCACGGAGCATTTTCTGCAGTCTTTTACGCATAATATTTCAAATTGTGCCAACCGGCAGTTTAATCATGCGAATAAGATTTTAGAAGCCGATACGAAGGAACTTCGAATCAGTATTTTACATGATTCTGTGGCAGTGAGCGGAACGAGTATCTGTATCCGGAAATCGTCTGCAGTCGTACGCAGTTCAATAAAAGAGATGATTGAGGATAGATTTTGTACACAGGAGATTTTAGAACTTCTGTTAAACTGCGTGCAGGCAAAGATGAATTTTGTTTTTGGCGGGGAGCCGGGAAGCGGCAAGACAGAGTGTGCAAAGTTTTTTATGCAGTTTATTCCCAAGGAGGAGCGTGTGATTACAATTGAAGATTCCTTAGAAATCCATTATCGGGATATTAATCCGGGAGCGGATGCAGTGGAACTTCGGATTGCACCCGGCTTTGATTATACAGATGCCATCAAGGCGTGCCTCAGACAAAATCCAAAGTGGCTGATGCTTTCCGAGGCGCGTTCTGTGGAAGTGACCTCTCTTTTGGAACAGTGGAGTACCGGAGTAAATGGCTTTACGACGATTCATTTAGACGATTTGCGCAAGCTGCCGGATCGGATTTTAAATATGATGAATAATGTCAATGATGCGGACCGGATGGAGAACCGGATTTACCGCTATGTAAATGTAGGAATCTTAATCAGGCGCACCGTACGGCCGGATGGAAGTGTGCGGCGCTATATGGATCAGCTTTGTTTTTACAGCAGACAGGGGCAGGAAAACCGGGTTTACATGATTGTAAAAGACGGAGAACCTGTGTCAAAGGAACTTCCACCGGATATTGAGCAGAAATTAAAAAATGCCGGGGTTAGACAAGCTTATGTGTGTCCGTTATTGGAACGCTATATTGAGGAAGGGAAATAATGAAAAAAAAGAAGAAAAAGGTGCAGAAAGAGTCGTTTCTGTCTGGACGGTTTGGGCTTTTAAATCCCAAGAATCTTGCAAAGGAAGTGCATGTTTACGGATACAACTATTCCTGGAAAATGCACATGCTTTTAAATGTCTGCTCTTTGCTTGGAATTTCTGTTATTGGGGTTTTGTTTCAGATGAGACCGGGATATCTGGCAGTGATATTTCTGGCAGTACTTATTCTGTTACCGATGTTAATCCGGGACATGTATAAGCGTGCATATGAACAGAAAAGGTTTGCAGATGTAACTACATATATGGAACAAATGCTTTATTCGTTTCAGAAAAGTGAAAAGGTGTCGTTTGCACTTGAAGAGACAATGGAGGTGTTTGAAGGAGGACTGATGCGGGATTGCATCGAGGAAGCACTTTCGTATTTAAGAACGGGTTATGCAAGGACGGAGAAGGGAGTTTTACGGGAGGCACTCGAACGGATTGAGGTATCTTATCGCTGTACAAAAATTATGGCGGTTCACGAGCTTTTGGTGAATGGGGAGGAGTATGGCGGTGATATGGATAATTCTGTGTTTCTGCTTTTAAATGACATTGAGGTATGGAAGAGAAGTGGTTACAAGTTACAGGCAAATAAGAAAAAAAGTCATACGGATAATCTGATTTCGATTGTGACAGCAACAATCCTTTGTGCAGTTGCACTATATGTGCTTGATGCAATGAGCCGCCTGTTTCCGGCAAAAACAAGTATCCGGATTTTTGATGTGCCGGTGATTCAGGTGTCTTCCATGTTGTTTATTTTATTTTTGCTGTATGTACTTGTAAAGAGTATGAGGAGTCTGACAGACAACTGGCTTGAAAAACAATCTGTGCAGGACGAGAGAACTTTACGCCGCAGTTACGAACTTGTGACATCTTATGATGAAACGAAGGAAAGAAAGAAGAGTATTTTATGGTCAGCACCATGTTTGGCTGGAGGAATGATTGCATTTGCGCTGGGACATCCAGTGCTTGGAATGTTGTGCATTCTGGGAACTGTTATTTTACTGCTACAGCATAAAATCGGTTTTTATGTTGCAAAAAAGGAATTACATAAAGAGATGTATCTTGCGTTGCCACAATGGCTTATGCAGATTGCATTGCTGCTTCAAAGTAACAATGTACAGGTTTCTATTGCAAAGTCGATGAACGGTGCACCGGTAGTATTACAGGAAGAATTAAGACAACTGCAGGGACGTTTACAAAGGGATCCGGGTGGATTAAAGGCATACACGGATTTTTGCCGGGAATTTGATGTGCCGGAAGCACAAAGCTGCATGAAGATGCTCCATGCGATATCGGAATCGGGAACAGGAAATGCCAAAATCCAGATTAATAATTTGATTCAGCGTGTTTATGAGATGCAGGATATGACGGAACGGATTCGGGAAGGGCAGCTTGCATTTCAGATGCGGCTATTATTTTCCTATCCGGTAGTAGGAGCAACAGCAAAACTTCTTGTAGATCTGACGGTTGGGATGATTTATATGTTTCAGATACTTGGGAAAATGGGAATGTGACAGGAGATAACATAGGAGGAACTTATGAGAAATATTATCGGGGCATTTAGTGCATTACTGATGCTGGTGCTGAATCTGTTTCTCTGCATCAGTGTCAGTTCATCTTCTGCTGCGGTAGCTGCTGCAAAAGAATATAAGGCAGATGTAATCGCAGAAATTGAAAACAGCAATTTTAATCCTGCAGTGATAGAGGCGTGTGTGCAGCAGGCAAAGGAGCTTGGATACGGTCTGGTAGTAAACGGCTATGTGTACGATGAAGCACATGATATTCAGTCTGCGGAGGTAATGGTTACCTATTCGTATGAAATGCCGTTGTTTGGGATATCAAAGACACAGATGACAAGGGGGATTGCAAGATGAGTCTTGAAACGATTATGGAAGAGCTTGGGCAGGCTATGCTGGGGTTGCTTGGGGGAACTGGAGCAGTTGTGATTCTGATAGGACTGCTTTCTTATGCGACTGGTTTTTAGAAGGGGGTAACATATGGAAGATATTATGGAGTACTTTGGAAATGGTTTATTGCAGGTGATTGGAGCAGTAATGTTTTTGGGGATTTTTGTTTTGTGTATCAATGCAAAAGCAGATGGGATACTTTCGAACATTGTGCAGTTTTTTATGACAGGTCTCTGCGGGTAAGGGGGTGCCGTATGAAACAAGTCATTGAGATTTACGGAAAGTTTCTGTTAGAGGCAGTAAGTGTGGCAGCACTTGTGTTATTTTTACTAACCGGAATTCATGATTCAGAGGGAAACAGGGGAATATTTCAGATGATTGGAGCAGAGCTGCCGGTTGGCAGCTTTGCAGATGAAAATTATATCGATTCTGAGATTTACGGTCAGGAAAGCAGGAAAAAGATGCCGGTAATCCGTTTTGAAGCGGAGGACATTATAAAAAAAGGAAAACAAAAATTATCGGACTATATTATCGCGGAGGATTATGCGGCTAACAGACTTGCAATCAGGATTCTTTGCATAAAGGATCCGGAACAGATGGATATTACTGGGGATTATAAGGGGGATACGACGGAAATTCTGTTCCCGGAAGCCGGAATTTATACGGTGACAGTGGAGGCAAAGGATGATGCTAATCGAAAGTCGGTAAATGTAATTAAAATACCGGTCAATGAGTAACAGGAGGAGAGAAGTTGAGAAATGTTGTGATGATGGCAGTCAGTGCAATTCTTGGGGTACTATCGCTTATGATTGTAATGAGTCTGTCAGGGAGGGCGAATCGAAGTATGGAATTAAAGAGTAATCTTTCATCCGTAGTGGAAAAGACGGTTGAAAAAATGATGCAGAATCAGAACTACAATATGAATGATGTAAACCAGTTTATTGGGGATATGGTGGAGAACCTTTCAATGGTGATAGACAGTGACAGCGAACTTAGGGTAAGTATTTTACAAATTGACCGTGAGAAGGGAATTTTATGTATCAGAGTGACGGAAGAATTTAGGCATCCGAATGGAAAACAGGGGAAAGTTCAGACAGAAAAGACAGTCATTTTAAATGCAAAAGAGGAGGTGCGGGAAGTCCAGCAGTATGCAGTCAGTTTTTATTTTTCAAAAGAAGATTTGGATAATGAAAGGTGCTGCTATAAACGTTATATGGTGAATGAGGGAAACAGCGTGACAGCGCCAAAAGACCCATCAGGGGAGGAAAAGATATTTGCCGGCTGGAAAGATGTAAATGATTACCTGGCAGATTTTTCCGTACCTGTGGAGCAGAATGTGGCATATTACGCGGTGTGGAATTAAAGGTTGGTTAGGATAGGGGGACGAATGAATGGAAAGCAGGCAAAGGAAGAAAACATGGGGAAGGAAGCTGCTTCTGGTGCTTGTTGTCGTTGCGGTAGTCATTACATTGGCATTGCAAGGCTCTAAAGAGGTAAAGGCAGACCCGGTAGTGGATGTCACCGGATTGGAAGCTGGCGGTGTTAAGAGCCATGACTGTGATGACTATGCAGTGACAAAATCAAATGCCACAAAGCACTGGTATGTCTGTGCGGTGTGCGGAAACGAAATCAATTCAAAAAAACATCCTTCCGCAAAACACACGATGGGGAAGAAAACATGGGCAAACGGAAAAGAATCCTGCGATAAATCCAATTCCTATACGCAGACCTGTACGGTGTGTGGTTATAAAGAAACGGGGCATAAACCGTGCCAGTGGGATGGAACGTGGACTAATCAGAGTGGAATGTATACGCATATAAGACATTGCAGCGAGTGCAAAGGAGATATTAATTATTCCTATTACTACAACGGAGAGTTATGCAATTCAGAAGGTACGGAAAAGTGTGTAGATAAAAAAGGAAAAAAAATAAATTGTTC
The DNA here is from genome assembly GCA_958420225.1 of uncultured Roseburia sp. GTDB lineage: Bacteria > Bacillota > Clostridia > Lachnospirales > Lachnospiraceae > Roseburia. Next base: position 134,734 of record CATZIT010000002.1, read on the forward strand.
AAATCCAGGAACGTGTGTAAAGTGCGGAGAAACGACTACGCTTGGACTGCATGACCTCTATGTAAACAAGGGCAGTCATGTAATAAGCTGTTACAATGGATGTGGGGAGACTTTCGGAACTGCCACCTGGACCCTTACATGTGATAACAAGGCACCAAACACCTATACATGGACAATTCATTATAAGTTGACAGGTGGAGCAGTCTTTGCACGACCAAATGGTGTACGAAACATTAACAAACAGGTGTATGAGAATGAGGTAACCGAAACAGTTAAAAGCAATTCAACCCATACGGATGTAACAGTGATAAAGCAATTTCGTTTTTTGAACAGCCGGAAAACACCATATGCTACCTTTGCGTGGGATAGGATAGATGTAAAGAATGCAAAGGGCGTCATGGTAAGATGTAATATAAAAACAAATATGGAATCGCTGGTTCCGGATTCCCAGGCACCGAAGATTACATCTGTTGCCATTGCAAGTGCGGATGAGTGGAAACAGAGAAAGCAGATTACCGTCACGGGAACGGAAAACTGGTGCAATACCGTGACTATCCGGTTAAAAAAAGGGAACACGGTCATCTATACGGGAACAACGACCGTATCAGGTGGAAATTACAGACTCGCATTTACTCCGGATTTGGAAGAGGGAGAAACAGGAAGAAATTATACAATTGTAGTGGAAGATTCCTGCGGAAATCAGGTTCAAAAGAATCTTACAATTAAAAAGACAGATTCCATTGCACCGGCAGTGGCGGACAATCTGGCAACCGAAAACAAGTGGAGTAAGACAAAGGATTATACGTTTAAGGCGACAGACAGCGGAAGCGGAAATGTAACGATTTCATTTAACAGTACAGAACCGGCAGATTATCTTCAGATGAGCGTCAGTGGAACAAATTTTTCCAAGAAATATACCTTTACCGGGGATGTCTACAGTGATGATGGAGTGCTTGCAGCCGTGTATTTTAAAGATGGAATTGGAAACACGACTACGAAGTTTATCCGGATATATAAGCTGGATAATACGGCACCAACCATTACGGAGTGTACCTATGAAGAGGGGGTCAACGAGGGCACCTTTACCGTGACAGCGCACGATGTCAACAGCAAGCTGGGAGAATCCGGTTCAGGAGTTGCAGGATATGCCGTGACAACTACAAAAACAGTTCCGGATGCCAGCAAATTTCAGAAAGCAAAAACAGTTAAAATTACGAGTGACGGAACCTATTATTTGTGGGCGATTGACGCAGCGGGCAATATCTCTGCACCGGTAGAGAAGAAGGCAACCGTAAAGCATATGTTGACGGTGAATCCGAATGGCGGAACCTGGAAGGGGTCAACATTAGTACAGGAATTTACATATAATGAAGGATGGAGTGATATAATTAGGGATGCAGACCCGGAGCCACAGGTAGGAATGAAATTTGTCAGATGGGATTTCAGCACGGCAGCAAGAAGTGTCAGTACCTTTAATGCAGCAACGAAACGCTTCACGATGGGAAGCAGTGATGCCACGTTAAAGGCAAAGTTTGAATATATCCAGTATAACCTTGCCTATGACTTTTCGGGAGGAGCAAAAGCTGCCGGAGGAAGTTATCCGGCAAAAACTGCCTATAATTCGTCCTTTACCGTGACACCGCCGGTTCGTTCCGGGTATACCTTTGGCGGATGGACAATAAGCGGAATGAACACACATGATGACGAAAATAAGACAAAAAATGCCAGACATTATTATAGCACAACGGATTCCTATTCAGATGCAAATTCAGCTTATGGGGTGGAATCCTGCAGTGTAGAAGCACCATTTGTATGGTTTAAAAACCTTCGCAGTACGTTAAATGGAGATACAGAGGCAACCGTAACCTTTACGGCAAAATGGCAGAAAAACGAGTACAGTCTGATAGTAGACCCGAATCTTGGAACCTGGAATGGAAGTACGGAAAGCCAGGAGATAAAGCTACTGTATGAGGAGAAAACGGAGATACCGGACCCGGTACGTGAAGGATACACATTCACCGGATGGACACTTAACGGGGAAGGAAGCAGCTTGAATGAAAATACATTTACGATGGGCTGGGAGAACGCCGTATTAGTTGCAAACTGGAAAGTGAATCATTATGTGATACATTTTGACGGAAACGGTGCGACAGAGGGAGAGATGGATGACATTCCAATGATATATGATGTACCGCAAAAACTTCCGGAAAACAAGTTCGTCCGGGAAACAGAGGACGGAGAAAGTACATTTTTGGGCTGGAGCATGGATTCCGGAGCAAAAGAGGCAGCATATGAGGACGAGGAAGAGGTAAAGAATCTGACAGAACAGGCGGATGAAACCATCGTACTGTATGCCATTTGGGATGACTGTCCGTGGATTGAGGCAACAGACCTTTATTACCCTCTGGAACAGGCACAGAGTGGCTATATCACGTTGGAGGAACTGATGAGCCATGCAACAGCCGGGGATGAAGAGGACGGCGATATTACTGCAGGAGAAGATGCAGCAAAACACACGACATTTGATATCTGGGACTATCTTCCGGAAGATTTTACATCCTTTGACAGTAGTGGAAGTGTAACGGAAACTTACCGCGTCATTGACAGTGTGGGAAATGTCACAAAGAAAATGATTACGGTATATATCGTGGACACGACACCTGCAGACCCGGAGCCAATCCGGACAACCAGGTTCATCAATGAAAAATATTACCGGGCTGACTATGAAAACGGAGGACTGGCACCGGATTCTATTTGGCTGACAAATTCAGAGTACCAGGTAACAATTGAGCAGGCATTCGAGAATCTAAAGAATGATACGCCACTGTATGAGTTCCACTTCTCTCATGAAACGATTCTGCAGATGAAGCAGTTTGTGCAGGATAACGGATTTGGAAATGGAAAATCGATAGATGCGCTGCAACGTTTTTGTGATACTTATTTACAGCCGAACAGGGTAGACGGAAGTGATTTGTAGTGCATTCAAAGCAATAAAAAGATAAATAAAATTAGAGGCTTTTCATTTGTTCCCAAGATGTAGTATAATGACATCAGTAATCAATCGGGAGGAAGTATATGAAAAGAAAATCTATGAAATTAACCTCTTTTTTGGTGGCAGCATCACTTTTAATCGGAACTCCGGCGCAGGCAGTTCTTGGGCAGGGGCAGGACACGAAGATTGAAGTCGAGGAGAGCATCGATGCTGCAGAAGAAAATACAGAGGAGCTTCCGGAAGAAATGATACTGGAGACGGAAACCGGCATCGAACAGGAAATGCAGGACACGGAAGAACCAGAAGTGACAGAGGATGGAACAGAGATAGCAGCGGAGATAGAAGACAACCTTACATATATTAGTCATGATGGAAGTTATAAAGTAGATGGTTTTGTATGTTATGTTAAAGAAGATAATACAATCTGTATTGATGCATATGATACGGCATATTTAGGAGAAGATAAAAGTGTAGTTATTCCGGAACAGATAGATGGTTATCCGGTAACGGAAATAGGAGAGTTTGCATTTTATAACAAGGAAGTGCAATCCGTTGTATTTCCATCCACATTGACGAAAATTGGAAAACAGGCGTTTGACCTTAGCACATTGAAAGAATTTTCGTTTGCAGGAGACCAGACGGTGGAAGTAGGGGAATCTGCTTTTGCGGCTACTGACATGGAAGAAATTGTGGTGCCGAAGAATATTAAAAATATTCCAAAAGGATGTTTTAGTCAGAGTGCTTATGCGAAGAGTATTGTGATTGAAGAAGGTGTAGAAACAGTAGGAGAGTTTGGATTTTCTACTTGTCAAAATGTTGTATCTATAAAAATTCCATCAACAGTAACAGATATTAGTGATTATGCTTTTACAAATTGCATTAAAGTGAAAAATTTAATAATTGCGAACGGAGTCAAAAATATTGGATTTCAGGCATTTTGCGGTTTATTAGCTCTTACATCTGTTACTCTCCCTAAGAGCATTACAAGCATCGGGGAAGAGGTATTCCGGGATTGTAGCAACCTTGTCATTTCCTGTTATACAGACACCAGCAGCCACCGGTATGCAGAGGACAATGGATTTGACTATATTCTTTTAGACCAGCCGACCTACACGATTTCGTATCAGTTGGGTGGTGGGAAGAATCATTCGGAAAATCCTGCTTCCTATATGGTAAGTACAAAGACATTTGAGTTAAAAGAGCCGACACGGGCGGGCTACGTGTTTAAGGGCTGGTATACGGATGCAGGGTATAAAAATCAGATTACGCAGATTGAGAAGGGTACGACCGGAGACATGGTGCTCTATGCCAGTTGGGATGGGATGCCATATACCATCCGGTTTTATGGAAACGGCGGAAAACTTTTGGATGGGGAAGCCTATCATTACCAGGATGTGAAATACGGAAATAATGCGGTGCTCTGGAAAAATGCGTTTGTGCGTCCGGGATACCGTTTTGAAGGATGGAACGATGGCAGCACACACTATGCAGACCAGGCAAATACTTCAGTTTTGAAGGTTTTAAATGGGGAGGGAACCGTTACCGGAAACAGTTATGGTCTTTCGGCGGAATGGACACCTGTTTCCTACAAGGTTTCTTATACGCTTAACGGGGGAACCATTGCGTCCTCTGCACCTAAGACATTTACCGTGGAAGATGGCGCCATCAGCATCCCGGACCCGGTACGGAGCGGATATACGTTTACGGGCTGGTTTACAGATGAAGCATTGACGAAATATCTCGGTTCCTTAGAGAGCGGCTTTTCATGCGACGAATATTTTAAGAATCTGACGCTTTATGCCGGATGGGAAAAGAAGTCCGGTAACACAGCAGCCGTTACAGAATATAGTATCGTCTTTGATGGAAACGGTGCGACGTCCGGAACGATGGAGGCGATGAAGAAATTAAAGTACGATAAGAAGTATACTCTCACCGCCAATGCATTTAAGAGAAGTGGTTATACCTTTACCGGATGGAATACGAAGAAGGATGGAAGCGGAAAGGCATATCAGAACAAGGCGGAAGTGAAGAATCTTACCTCAAAATCCGGCGGGAAGGTGACACTGTATGCACAGTGGAAGAAAGCGAAACAGACAGAGAAAAAGTATACAATCACCTATAAGCTGAATAAGGGCAAGAACAATAAGAGCAATCCGACTTCCTACACCAAAAAGACGGCAACGATTAAGTTCAAAAATGCTACCAGGAAAGGCTACAGCTTTAAGGGGTGGTACAAGGATAAGAAGTATCAGAAAAAGGTAACACAGATAAAGAAGGGAAGCACCGGCAATGTGACACTGTATGCAAAGTGGACAGCCAATCAGTATACCATCAAGTTTAATGGAAATGGTGCGACATCCGGAAGCATGAAAGCCGTTAAGAACTGCAAATATGATAAAAAGTATACACTTAAAAAGAACAGTTTTAAGCGGAAGGGGTATACCTTTGCGGGATGGAACACGAAGAAGGACGGTTCCGGAAAGAATTATAAGAACAAGGCAGAAGTGAAGAATCTTACTTCCAAATCTGGTGGAACGGTGACGCTGTACGCGCAGTGGAAGAAGAAATAAGAGATTTACTTAAAAATGCTCCAGGAAGTGAAAAAGAGGTTTAGAACATGTTAGTGTTAGAAAACAGATGCTTTATATTCTGAATACAAAATAAAAACAAAATAAATTACATATATAGATATCAGAGCAAAAAAGAATCCGCCTGCGTTGAAAGGGGCGCATAAAACGGCGGATTCAGATTCCTATGAACAATAAAATCATAGTATACTTGGATGCAAAAAGCAACTAAATTTTTAGAATTTTTCGAAAATTTTGAATCCCTTAAACATTTCTTTGCTAGAAGGCAGCAGCATGATATAATGAGTGCAAATGAGTCAACGTGCTTGCATGATTGATAAACGGCGAAATTTAGAATGCCAGGTGAGGAAGCGTGGAAAAATGACAATTGCGTATTGCGAGGATGAGGCGGCGCAGGCTGCGTGGGTGAAAAAACTGATTTGCGGGTGGGCAGCAGAAAATGAGAAAAACTGTAATGTCCGGCTGTTTCCGAGCGCAGAAAGTTTTCTGTTTGAATTAAACGGTGCAGAGCTGGTTCCGTATGACCTTGTGATGTTGGACATTTCCATGGAGGGAATGGATGGATTTTCCCTCGCAAGGCAGCTCAGACAGAAAGACAAAAATGTCAGGATTGCGTTTCTGACCTCGGATTCAAGTCATGTGTTCGAGGGATACGAGATTGATGCATGGAGATATTTATTGAAGCCGTTGGAAAAACCGCAGGTTTTTAAGATGCTGCAGGCATTGTGTGTGGAACTAGAACAGAGGGAATCGGAATATTTTCTGTTGGATGTTTCAGGAGAAAACATCAAGATTGCGCTGGAAGAGCTGGATTATGTGGAAGTGAACGGGCATTATACCACACTGCATGGCAGCAGGCGGGACTATACGGTGAAAGAGAATTTTGGAGAACTTCTGATGCAGCTCAATGGGGTAGCGGGAAATGAAAGATTCGTAAAATGTCATAGAAGTGCAGCAGTAAACATATCCAGATTAGTGCGGATTGGAAGGCAGAACTGCATTTTGGACAGTGGGATAGAACTTCCAGTGAGCAGAGGAATGTATCAGCAGCTCAATGAGGTTTTTATCAGGAGAAATTTATGAAGACACAACTGTTTTTTTCAGCCATTATTGTGGGAACAGCACTGCTGCTTTTGCTGATAGTGTTGTTGCTTTATGCGGCGATGAAACGACGTTATGAGGAAACACTAATCCGGTATCAGAATAAATTATTATCACAGGAGATGGAGGAAGTACGTGGCATTTACCTGACCATGCGTGTCTGGCGGCATGACTACCATAATCACATGCAGTCCGTGAAAGCGTATCTTGCAGGAAATCAGATTGAAGAAGCGAGAAATTATCTCAACCATCTGGAAACGGATTTAGACGACATCCGAATGCTTTTTGATACCGGGAATCTCAATGTGGATGCGATTTTAAATGCCAAAATTTCGCTTGCACTTGAACATAAAATAAAATGTGATTATAAAGCAGTCATTCCGGAACATTTGACTGTGTCGGAACTTGACCTTTGTGTATTGATTGGAAACCTGATTGACAATGCAGTAGAGGCGTGTCGGAACGTAGAGCCGGAACAACAGTTTCTAAGACTTTATATAGCACCCCTAAAACAGCAGCTTTATATTTCTGTATGTAATGCGACGAATGAAGTGGTAAGAAAACTTGATGAGGAATATATCTCTAAGAAGCGCGGGGATCACGGACATGGGCTGAAACGGATCAATCACATCGTGGAAAAATATGAGGGTTACATTAATCGGAAAAATGAACCGGGAGTGTTTGTCACGGAGATTATGCTGCCGCTATAAAAGGTAATTTGTGCACGAATTTTTACAATTCGTGCACTTTTTTTGCAGGAAAGAAAAGACCCTGCTATATTAAAGTGCAAAAGAGTGAAGTAGTACAAAAGAGAAAATCTGGACAGCAAAAGGAATGGAAAGGAAGCACATATGGAGATGAAAATAAAAAAACACAATGTATTTTGCAATATCTGGTACGTATTTGCACCTGTTTTCCGGCAAAAACCGGCTTATATCGTAAGGATGATAGCAGAGGCGGCTCTGTTTGTGGCATTGCCCTTGATGGCATCGGCGGCAAGCTCTGTGGTTGTGGCACTGCTGGGTGGTGGGCATCCGCTTTTTGTAATCGTTGTTTCTGTCATGACGATATTTGCAGCGTATGGAGCAGTCAACTGGCTGTATAACTATTTTTACATTTCAAATGGTGCTGATTTTATTGATATCCGGACTACAATGCATATGTCGGCATTTAAGCGAAAAGAGATGGAGCTTTCGTTAGAACAGTCAGAAAACAATGAAATCCGTCAACTTCAGAACAGAGCCGGGATGGCACTGTGGAATAACTGGATTGGTGTAGAGGGGATGGTACGCAGTGTCTGCACCATCGGAGATAACATTTTGGGACTTGTTGTTTATGCAATAATTGTGGGCGGGCTGAATATTAAAATTCTGCTTTTTTTACTTGTAATTTGTGTCGTGGATGCGTTAGTGTCAGGACTTTCTGCAAGAAGATTCAATAAAATAAAGGACGGTCTGGCACAGCAGGAGCGTGTGGAACGTTATCTCGATAAAGTGGTGGATGATGTGGCAGGCGGAAAGGATATCCGTATTTTCGGGCTTTCGGACTGGCTGATTGAAAAATATGACATGGCAATCCAAAATCAGCGCAGGCTGATGTTTTCCTATGATACTTTATGTTTTTTGGCAGAAGCGACAGAAGTAGTGCTTTCCGGAATGAGAGACCTCGTCTGTTATCTGTATCTGATTTCCCTGCTGAAAAACGGAATGCCGGTTGCAGAGTTTGTCTTTTATCTCGGGTTAATCAGCGGATTCGCAGCATGGTTTACCCAGATTAGCAAAATGATAGTGGAAATCTTAAGAGACAGCAGGCAGATTGATGATTTACGTACCTTTATGGAACTGGAAAACAGCATGAAATCTGACGGAGAAGAGCCCGATTTTTCTAAGATGGAGGTGGTATTTGACCATGTTTCCTATTGTTATGATGGCGCAAAGGAGCCCGTTTTAAAAGACGTTTCCTTCCGGCTGGCTCCCGGTGAACATTTAGCGCTTGTGGGTTTAAACGGTGCTGGAAAGTCGACACTTGTAAAATTGATGGCAGGACTTTATCTCCCGACAGAAGGAACCGTATGGGTGAATGGGGTAAGTACTGCAGAGTTAAACCGTGTGAAGTATATGGAGCACATTGCTGCCATTTTCCAGAATCCGTTTCTGACAGCCTATTCGATTGGGGAAAATGTTGTGTTAGAGGAAACGTGGGACGAAGAGAAGGTGTGGGGTGCACTTGGGCAGGCCGGATTATCCGGGAAAGTAAAGTCGTTGGAAAAAAGAATTTTTACTTATCTTGGAAAAGATGTGGCAGAGGATGGGATTCAACTGTCGGGTGGGGAGACGCAAAAACTTCTTCTTGCAAGGGCATTATACCGTAATCCGGCATTGCTGCTTTTAGACGAGCCAACAGCGGCACTTGATGCGATTGCAGAAAATGAAATTTATGAGACCTATGCGGGTACATTAAGAGGAAAATCGGCACTTTTTATTTCCCATCGTCTGGCTTCCACAAGATTTTGCGATAAAATCATACTTTTGGAGGCGGGCAGGATAAAAGAACAGGGCACACACGAGGAACTGATGAAGCAGCAGGGCAGTTATGCCGGATTATTTGAAATCCAGAGCAGATATTATACACAGGAGGCATAAGACAGATGGAAAAGGCAAAGCGGGTGTCAGTAAAAGAAATGTGGAAATTTTGTCTGTTTCAGGCAAAGAACTATGGAATTCTGAAATTTGTGCTGGTTTTTGGAACGGTGACAGGTGCATCGGTCGCTTATGTGAATAGTTTTGTCTATGCAAAAATCTTAGACAGCCTGTTGTCAGAAGAATACGATACAGCATCGAAATTTGTAGTGATATTAGTGCTGCTTGTGATGGCACTTGAACTATTAACGAGAGGGTGCAAAAAAATTTTTTCCCATTATACTGCACCGAGCGAGGAGGAAACGAAAAAGAGGACAGCACGCAAGGCGTTTGAAATGGAGTACGAAGAAATCGAAAAAACGGAGACGCTCCAGAGCTTCCGGCGCGTGAGACAGGGAGAAAACGGACATGGCGGAATCAAAGACCAGCTGGATGCAATTTATCAGTATTTTACAGAACTGGTGAAAGTGGTATTTGCGGCCGGGTTTGTGGGGGTGCTGTTAGCGCAGTCTGATTTTGGAAAAGAAAATATCTGGCAGTTTTTGCTTTCCACCGCGGTGCTGATTCTTGTTTTTGCAGGGGTATTATATCTTGAAAATCTCATTTCGCAGGATTTGGGCAGGAAAAATGTGCAGTTGAATCTGGAAAATGAGAAAGCAAATTCCCTGACGGCTTACATTGGAAATATCATATCATCAGAGACATATGCACAGGATATCCGGCTGTATCATTTAAACGATTATCTGATGAAGAAATGGAATGTTGTGGCAGATGTGGCAAAGATGTTTATCAGAGTTAACAGATACAGCGGGAAAAAAGAAGGGATGGTGTCGTTTGCCTTACAGATTCTTGCGGGAGTGACTTACGTTTATATTGTGTTAAAGGCGCTTGCGGGAAGTATTTCGACCGGCGAGGTGCTTATGTATGCAGGTGCAATTATCACGATGATGGACAGTATCCGGCAGCTTATGAGATATCACATGGAAATTGATTACGCGAATGAATATCTGAAAGTTTATGAGGAATTTATTAACCTTCCCAATATGCACTATGATGGAACACTGCCGATAGAAAAGAGAACGGACAACTGCTATGAACTGGAATTTCGAAATGTTTCGTTCCGGTATCCGGATACGGAGCAGTGGATTTTAAAGGATGTAAGTCTTAAGTTTAACGTGGGGGAAAAACTGGCACTTGTCGGAAGAAACGGTGCCGGCAAGACGACGTTAATCAAGCTTTTGCTGCGGCTTTATGAGCCGACGGAGGGTGAAATCCTGTTAAATGGCATCAATATTGGAAAATATGATTATGAAGAGTACACACAGATTTTTTCCGTGGTATTTCAGGACTTCAAATTGTATCACTTCCCATTGGATGAAAATATCGCCGGTTCCTCTAAGGTGGATGAAGAACGCGTGAAGCTGGTACTGGAAGAAGTGGGACTGACCGGGCGTGTGGAAAAAATGCGCGATGGAATTCATACCATTCTTTACCATGAGACCGGGGACGGAGAGTCACTTTCCGGCGGGGAGGCGCAAAAGGCAGCTATTGCAAGGGCATTGTATAAGGATGCGCCATTTGTAATTTTAGATGAGCCAACGGCAGCGTTAGACCCGGTGGCAGAGGCGGAGATTTATGAGCAGTTTGGCAGTCTGGTAGGAGATAAGACCTCCATTTATATTTCCCACCGGATGAGCAGTTGTAAATTCTGTGACAAGATTGTTGTTCTTGAAGCAGGAGAAATTGCGGAGGCGGGCTGTCACGAAGAACTGATGCAGAAACAGGGATGCTATTATGAGCTTTATGAAGCACAGGCACAGTATTATGTATAAAAATGTCTTTTTTGTGTCTTTTCACTTATCCATTGCATTTCCCCGCAGGTTTTTTTATAATAGGATGTAGTAGAAAACCTGTGAGGAACGGCAACGGAGAGAATAAGGGGAAGATACATGGGACTTGCAGCATTAAAAAAAGAACTTCGGGAAAAAATTATATCTTATCAATATAATAATGCACCAAAGGAAGATATATGGGAGCTTTTGGATTCTTATGACCAGTATTTGAATGCGGACAGTGACGGAAATGAATTATCAGAGGCTGCCTTCTTCCGGGGTGAGGCGGCATTTCATATGGGGCGCTACCAGGACACGGTGGATGCTTTGACAAAAAGCATTGAAATTGAAAAGACAGCAGATTATTCTTATCTGGAAGCAGATGCTTATAATATGCTTGGAATGCTATTCTCATTTGTAGGGTATGAGACAGTGGCGCTTGATAATTATCTGTCTGCCATCGAATCGGCGAAAAAGAACCGGAATGAGCAGGAAGAGGTGGCATCTTTATTAAATACCGGTCTTTTGTATCAGGGACTTTCGGAATACCGGAAGGCAATGGAATATTATAAACGTGGATATGACCTGGCGAATGAAGTACAGCCTGGACCGGATATGTGGATGATGCTGCTTGCACTGGTGCAGAAGGCAATTCTTTTGTGTGAGATGGAGCGCTATGAAGAGGCATTTCGGATGAAACGGGAGATAGATACTTATTATCATGTGGTGGCACAGGATGAATTGATTTTGTCGAAATGTATGCTGGAGATTTTTTTGAAACAGCAGGAAGGAAAAAAAGAAGAAGTAAAAAAACAGATTCATGAGGTGCAGATATACCTCGTAAATGATTCGGATTATTTAGAGCAGATTGATGTTTACGTGGAATTTTGCAGTTTTCTGATGGAAAAAGGATATGGCGAAGAGGTGCGGAGCTTTCTTGATATTTTACAGGAAAAACTTGGCGCCACGGAGTTTTTTCATCTGAGAATGCGCCTCGAGGAACTGGAAGTTACCTACTATAAGCACTATGCAAAGGAAGAAGAATACCAGTTGGCATGTAAACGGTATATGGCGGTACAGCAGGAGTATGAAAAAACAATAAAATCCTTTAAGCGGCAGACATTGTCAAATATTGAAAGCTTGCAGGAACTTGAGAAAAAACGGCAGGAGCTTGAGCGGCGCAGCAAGTGTGACCTTGCAACCGGATTGTTGAATAAGGAAGCATTTCGCTTTGAAGTGGAAATGTATCTTTCAGAGCGGAACCGGGATGTGACAGATGCCTGTATGATAGTAGATATTGATGGATTTAAGCTGGTGAATGACAGCTTTGGTCATCTTGTCGGAGATGAAGTGATTACGAAACTTGCTGCCATGATTGAAGAACGTTTTCAAGAAAACTGTGTCTGTGGCAGGTTTGGCGGGGATGAGTTCGCCATTTTCTGGAAGGATGCTGCGGATATGACCCAGGTGGAACTTCGTGTGGAGAATCTCAGAGAAACATTTGCAGGAGAATGCTTCGGAAAAAATCATAACATCAACTGCACTTTAAGCGCGGGGGTTTCCTATAATCAGGGAGTAAATGCTTCCTATAAGACCATGCTTTCCTGTGCAGATGAAGCACTTTTGAAAGCAAAGGAATATGGAAAAAACAGGGTTGCATTTTTTGAAATAAAAAGAGGACTATTGCGTAATGGCTGAGAAAAATAATGAAACTATAATTGTAAACGGATTTGCATTTTCAGATGAAACAGAAGCCCAACAGGCAAAAAAGGAACAGGAAGGCATTGCTTATATCAGCGGAAAGCTGGATATGAATCACCCGCAGATGGTGCTTGAAATCTACAATAAGATGGTGGAGGAAGCGCTGTTTGAAACAATTATCGGAGAAATGTATTTAAAGGAACTAAGAGATTATCTTGTTACGATTCCATACCTTAATCAGGAAGAAATCCTTCCGGTTCCGGTAATACACAGGCAGGCGTCCGGGGAGGTTTCAAAACCGGCAGTCAGAAAGCCGGCTGCAAAAAAGCAGACAAAACAGGAGCCAAAACAAAACGTACATGGCTGGGAGTGGAGAGCAAAGCTTATGACAGGAATCAGTATTGCACTTGCAGTCTGCGTGATTGCGATGTTCGCAATTCAGATGAGTGTTGGCAGTCCGAATATTTTGAATTACGAAAACAAAATTATTGACAAATATGCCCAGTGGGAACAGCAGCTTGAGGAGCGGGAGGCAGCAGTCCGGGAGCGGGAAAAACAGGCTGGCAGTTTCGGACAGGAGGAATAGACGTGGAGAAAATAAAGATTCTGGTTGTGGACGATGAGAGCAGAATGCGGAAACTGGTGAAGGACTTTCTGGTCCGTGAGAATTATGAAGTACTTGAAGCGGGAGACGGAGAGGAAGCACTTGATATCTTTTATCAGGAAAAAAAAATCGCACTTTTAATCCTTGATGTTATGATGCCAAAACGCAATGGCTGGGAAGTATGCAGGGAAATCAGACAGAATTCGAATGTTCCGATTATCATGCTGACGGCAAAAGGTGAGGAGAGCGACGAATTAAACGGTTTTGAATTAGGCGTCGACGAGTATATATCCAAACCGTTTTCTCCGAAAATCCTTGTGGCAAGAGTGCAGGCGATTTTAAGGCGAAGCAATAAAGCACCGGATGCGTCGGATATTCTTGAAGCAGGAGGTATCCGTGTGGATAAGGCGGCACATTCTGTGGCTGTGGATGGAAAAGAGATAGAGTTAAGTTACAAGGAATTTGAACTTCTGACTTATTTTATGGAGAATGCGGGAATTGCGCTTTCACGGGAAAAAATTCTGAATAATGTTTGGAACTATGATTATTTTGGAGATGCGCGTACCATTGATACCCATGTGAAGAAACTTCGCGCCAAGATTGGTGAAAAAGGGGAGTATATCAAAACAATATGGGGAATGGGCTATAAATTTGAAATAGAAAAATAGTACAAAATGCCTAAAAAGTGTTGACGATGAAAACGAGAAAATCTAAAATCTTATGGAATCAATCAAACAATGAAAATGAAACACAAAGCAGACGAAAAGAATCGCTTACTCAGGAACTGGTCTTTATCATAGTAGGACTGGTGGCAGGAACGGTGTTACTTTGCTGGTTTTTGAATACGGTGTTACTGGAATCGTATTATGTAAACCATAAGCAAAAAACACTTCTGGAAGGATTCGAGACAATTGATGCGCAGTGTGCATCGGAAGGACTCGATGCAAGTGATTTTGACGTGACCTTTGACAATCTCTGTGCAAACGGAAACATCACGGTTATGGTCATCAGTGCAGACCGCACGATTGTGCGCTCCTCGATTAACGATTCGCAGCAGATGCTGATTGAGTTTATGAACATTATTTTTGGAAAATCCGTGGGAGAAACCCGGATTCTTAAGGAAGATTCCAATTACGTGATTCAGAAGCGGACCGATGAGAGACTCGACGCAGAGTATCTGGTGCTTTACGGAACGTTGTCCAACGGTGATTTGATTCTGATGAAGTCGGCACTCGAAAGCATCCGGGAAAGCGTGAAAATTTCGAACCGTTTTCTTGCATATGTCGGAATTTTTGCGGTGATTTTCAGTATTATTATCATTGTACTGGTTTCCAGACGGATTACGACACCACTGGTAAGGCTTGCCGATATTTCCAAAAGAATGACAGAGCTTGACTTTGAGGTAAAATATCAGCCGGCAAAGCATCGCACGAATGAGATTGACGTGCTGGGGCGGGATATGAATCTGATGTCGGAGACACTTGAGAAGACAATTTCAGAATTAAAGAGTGCAAATAATCAGTTACAGAGCGATATTGAGAAGAAAAACGAGATTGATGAGATGCGCAAGGAGTTCCTTTCCAATGTTTCACACGAATTAAAGACGCCGTTAGCATTGATTCAGGGATATGCGGAAGGGTTAAAGGAGTGCGTGCATGATGATGCGGAGAGCCGCGATTTTTATTGTGAGGTCATCATGGATGAAGCGGATAAAATGAACCAGATGGTCAAGAAGCTGCTTACACTAAACCAGCTTGAGTTTGGAAAAGAGACGGTGACGATGGAACATTTTGATTTGACAGAATTGATTACAGGCGTCATCAATTCACAGATGCTTCTTGCCGAACAGAGTGGAATCCGCATAGATTTTGAAGCGGATGGACCGATGCTTGTATGGGCGGATGAATTCAAGGTGGAAGAGGTGGTCACAAATTATCTGAGCAATGCAATTCATTATGCATCTTATGAAAAACGGATTTTAATCCGATATATTAAAAAGGCGGACTGTGTACGTGTCTGTGTATTTAATACCGGAGAGCCGATTCCAGAGTCGGAACTTGAAAATGTATGGATTAAATTCTACAAAGTGGATAAGGCACGTACCAGAGAATATGGTGGCAGCGGAATCGGATTATCTATTGTGAAAGCAATCATGGAGTCCTTCCACAGAGAATGCGGCGTGGAGAATCACGAGGACGGTGTGGAATTCTGGTTTGAACTTGATACAAGCAGTAAAGTGGAATAATACATTTTTCTGTTGCTATATTTTTTTTAAAATGCTAACATAAGATTAGTTTACAAGGATGTGAGGAATCATATGAAAACAGCAGGAGCAAAATTAGCTGCACTTATGGCAGCGTCGGCAGTATTGCTGGGGGGCTGTGGAGAAGCGCCCTATGAACTGACGGAACAGGAGAGCAATATCATTGCCAACTATGCAGCGCATATTGTGATGAAGTACGATTTAAATCAGAAAGAGGGATTGCAATATGTCAAGATGGACTCTGCGGATGCAGAGGAGCCGGCAGGTGACAGTGAACAGGAGATAACGGATGATACAGGTGCGTCAGGCGGTACGGAGGTGGCAGATGGTGATGTGTCACAGACGGACGGTGAGGTACAGATGACATTACAGGATCTGTTTGGAACGGATACACTGAATGTTGAATACAGTGGATATGAGCTATCTGCAAACTATACGGAAAACGACTATTATGTGCTGAATGCACAGGCTGGAAAACAGTATCTCGTGTTACATATTGCGGTGACAAATAATGGAGATGCAGAAGAAACAGTGGACAACCTGTCGAAAAACGCTACGTTTGAGGTGAATTTTGACGGGACAGTGCATGCTGTATCAGAGCTTACGGTTTTAATGGAAGACTTTTCAACCTACCAGGAGACGGTTGGTGTAGCAGAAACGGCGGATACAGTATTACTTTTTCAGGTGCCTGATACGGTGACAGAGGTACAGAATGTGACGCTTTCAGTATCTGTGGATGGAAATAATTACCAAATTATTTTATAAATTGCCGAAATATAATATATTTTTTAGTACTATTATGCTATAATTACTATAGTTATTTTTGAGAGAACAACAAGAAGAAATACAGGAGGAGCGGAAGTCATGGATACAAATATTCTTTTAGAGTCAGGAACAAACGAGTTAGAGGTGCTGGAGTTTACTCTTGGCAATAATCATTATGGTATTAACGTTTCAAAAATCAGAGAGATTCTGACC
Organism: uncultured Roseburia sp.; assembly: GCA_958420225.1. Lineage (GTDB taxonomy): Bacteria > Bacillota > Clostridia > Lachnospirales > Lachnospiraceae > Roseburia. The sequence goes on from CATZIT010000002.1 coordinate 151,432, forward strand.
TATCAGCCGATTACACCGGTTCCAAATGCACATCCAAGTGTAGAAGGAATCTTTATGCCGCGTGATACAATGATTTCAGTTATTAATCTGAAAAGATGTCTTGGAATGCCGGAAAATGATGCAGGAAAAGGTTTGTTTATCATTACAAACTTCAATAAATTAAATATTGCATTTCACGTAGATGCGGTTCTTGGAATTCATCGTGTTTCCTGGGAAGCAATCATTAAACCGGATGCAACCATTAATACAGAGCAGAGTAGTGTCTCTACCGGTGTTATCAAGATGGATGACAAACTGATTATCATTCTCGATTTTGAGAAGATTGTGACCGATATCAGCCCGGAGACAGGTCTTAAGGTTTCTGATTTAGATGATATGGGAGAGCGTGAGAGATGTAATTCTCCGATTCTGATTGCAGAGGATTCTCCGCTTTTGAGTAAGTTAATTACAGACTGCTTAAAGAAAGCCGGATACACGAACCTGATTGTCACCATGAACGGTCAGGAAGCATGGGACAAACTGGTTGAGTTTAAGAAACAGGGGAATGTGCGTGAGAAGGTACATTGTATTATTACAGATATTGAGATGCCGTTAATGGATGGTCACCGTCTGACAAAATTAGTAAAGACAGATGATGTGATGAAGAAAATCCCGTTGATTATCTTCTCATCTCTGGTAAATGAAGAGATGAGGATAAAAGGAGAACAGCTTGGTGCGGATGCACAGCTTACAAAACCTGAGATTGGACATCTTGTAGAAGCAATTGATAAATTAATTGATAAGAACGTTGATTAAGGTGTTTTGCAAGGGGATGTGGTGTGTTTCATCACATCCCCGGTTTGTAAAGGGATAGAGGTATTTGATGAGTAAATCGGAAGATTATCTGGATGGACTGTTGAATTCGGTAATGGGGGAAAAGAAAACAGAAACGGAGACAGAGATGCCAACAAAGTCAGAAGAAGATTTTTTAAATGAATTTGAAAATGAAATACTTTCGGATGGAGACCAGGACGAGTTTCTCCGTCAGCTTGAAGACGAAATGGATGGCAAGAGCACAGAACAGACGCCTGCAGAGAGTAAAATAGATGACAAAAAGGCATTTCTCGATAACCTTGACGGGATTGTAAGCAGTGTCAAAGAAAAACTCGATGAACAGGAAACAGAGGAGCCAAAGCCGGAGGAACCACAGAGTGTGGAGACAGGAAAAGAAGAGCCTGGAATGGACATCATGGTAGATACGTTAGGAGATTTTGCAGGTACTGGTTTATATGACGATGATGTACAGACGGAAACGGAATCTTCGGATGCAGGGAACAATCAGTCGGTTGATGACATCGCAGGAGATGGCCTGTCAATGGATAGTCTTGCCGGAGACGGATTATCTTTAGATGATTTTTCAGCAGAGGAGAAACCAAATACGGAAGAAGAAACTTCCGGGGAGACGGAAATACCGGCAGAAGACGGGGTAGATGCACCGAAAAAAGGAAATAAGCTTAAGGATTTCTTTAAAAAGCTGTCTCTTGTTCTCTTTGGAGAAGACGAGGATGAAGAGAACTTAGAGACAGGCAAGGAAAGCGCAGCAGGGGATGCAGCTGAAGGTGTGCAGGGAATGTCGGATGAGAATCTGGAACTTCTGGCTGCACTTGGAGGTACGGATGCTGCGGCACCAAAGGTAGAGGCAGAGGAGGACCAGCCGAAGAATAAAAAAGAGAAGAAGCCGAAAAAAGAAAAACCGAAAAAAGAAAAGAAGCCAAAGCAGAAGAAAGAAAAGAAACCAAAACCGCCAAAGGAGCCTGATCTTACACCACCATTGCCGAAGGGACCGGTGATTCTTATTTTTGTAATGGCAGCGTCAATCGCAGTTCTTGTTTTACTTGGAACAAATCTGTTTGGATACTCCTTCCAGGTAAAAGAAGCGGAAGAGGCATATGCAAAAGGGGACTATACGGCATCTTACGAGAGTATATATGGACTGAAAATAAAAGAAAATGATCAGAAGCTTTACCAGAGGTGCCTGATTATGGCAAATGTCAGCGGTGAGTTGGAGGCATATCAGTCTTTCCTGGAAGAGGGAATTTATGATATGGCGCTTGATTCACTGGTACGGGCAGTTGGAAGATGTGAAAAATATCTGCCGGATGCAGAAGAATATGGCTGCAAGAGTGAATTTGAAAAGCTATATGAGCAGGCGTCCAGTGATTTGCAGGCATTTGGAATTTCCAGAGAGGATGCGCTTTCCCTGTATGAGAACAGTAAAGACCGGGAGGCATATTCCACACAACTTTATAACATATTGACAAATGCAGGCTATGAGGTGGCAGAATGATTGCAATCATTGATTATGATGCTGGAAATTTAAAAAGCGTGGAAAAAGCGTTGAAATTTCTTGGGCAGGAGACAATAGTTACAAGACAATTTTCAGAGATTACAGCTGCGGATAAGGTGGTACTTCCAGGGGTGGGAGCCTTCGGGGATGCCATGAGCCAATTGAAGAAATATGAACTGGATAAAGTGTTACATGAGGTTGCAGACAGGCAGATTCCTTTACTGGGAATCTGCCTTGGTCTGCAATTGTTGTTTGAAGGCAGTGAAGAGAGCGGTGGTGTGGAAGGCCTGCATCTGTTAGACGGCAGAATTTTACGGATTCCGCAGGAAGAAGGACTAAAGATTCCGCATATCGGATGGAATTCCCTACAGTTGCAGAATAATGGAAGACTGATGAAAAACCTGCCCGAAGAACCATATGTATACTTTGTACACTCCTATTATCTGAAGGCAAAAGAAGAATCCATTGTAGAGGCAGTGACCGAGTATGGAACGAGGATTCATGCTTCTGTGGAACAGGGGAATCTGTTTGCATGTCAGTTCCATCCGGAGAAGAGTGGAACAGTCGGATTACAGATTTTAAAGAATTTTGCAGAATTATAGGAGGCGGTGTCATGTTTACCAAGAGAATCATTCCCTGCCTGGACGTGAAGAACGGACGCGTGGTAAAGGGAGTCAATTTTGTTGATTTAAAAGATGCCGGTGACCCGGTGGAGATTGCGGCGGCTTATGATGCGGCTGGTGCGGACGAGCTTGTATTTCTGGACATTACAGCGACTTCGGATGCAAGAGAGACGGTTGTGGATATGGTGCGCAAGGTGGCGGAGAGAGTGTTTATTCCGTTTACCGTAGGCGGCGGAATCCGTACGGTCGATGATTTCAAGGCATTGTTGCGCGAAGGCGCAGATAAAATTTCAATCAATTCAGCAGCAATCAACCGGCCGGAGCTGATTCGTGAGGCGGCGGACAAATTCGGAAGCCAGTGCGTGGTGGTTGCGATTGATGCCAGACGAAGAGAAGACGGATCGGGATGGAATGTATACAAGAACGGCGGACGTATTGACACCGGATTAGATGCCATAGAATGGGCAAAACAGGCGGATGCGCTTGGTGCCGGAGAAATTCTGCTCACCAGTATGGACTGTGACGGGACGAAAGCCGGGTATGACCTGGCGCTTACGAGAGCGATTGCAGAAGCTGTTTCGATTCCGGTGATTGCATCCGGTGGTGCAGGAACAAAGGAACATTTTTACGAGGCGCTCACAGAGGGGAAAGCAGATGCTGTCTTGGCAGCTTCGCTGTTTCACTATAAGGAATTGGAGATTTCAGATTTAAAAGACTATCTTGCAGGCCGGAATGTTCCGGTGCGCAGATAAATAAAAGAGGTAACAGATATGGCGATGATTCAAAACGACTGGCTGGATGCGATTTCCGGAGAATTTAAGAAGCCGTATTACAGACAATTGTTTCAGTTTGTAAAAGATGAATACAGCAGGGCAGTCATTTATCCTCCTGCGGATGATATTTTCAACGCAATGCATTTTACACCACTCAGTCAGGTAAAAGTGCTGATTTTGGGGCAGGACCCGTATCACAATGAGAATCAGGCGCATGGTTTAAGTTTTTCTGTGCTGCCGTCACAAAAAGATATTCCGCCGTCATTGCAGAATATTTATCAGGAACTTCATGACGATTTGGGATGCAAAGTGCCAAATAACGGTTATCTGAAAAAATGGGCGGATCAGGGTGTTCTGCTTTTGAACACGGTTTTAACGGTTCGGGCACATCAGGCAAATTCACATCAGGGACATGGTTGGGAGCAGTTTACCGATGCAATTATTGAGGCAGTCAACGCACAGGATCGACCGATTGTCTATATGCTCTGGGGCAGACCGGCGCAGAGTAAGATACCGATGCTGACCAATCCGAAGCATCTGATTTTAAAGGCACCTCATCCGAGCCCGTTATCTGCATATCGTGGATTTTTCGGATGCAGGCATTTCAGTCAGGCAAATGAATTTCTAAAAAAAAATGGAATAGAGCCGATTGACTGGCAGATAGAGGATATCTGATGATATTCCCCTAGAAATGAGGAGTGCCCAGACACCGAAGCGTCTGGGCTATTATGAAAAAATTTATCGAGTAAATATTACTAATTACCTCTGTTCATTTGATATATTTATTGTAACAATAATATATGAATAAATTATGAACGATTGTTAAACTTTTTGAAATTTAGTACAAAATCTAATGATGTTTTGTGTAAAATAACGAAAAAGTTGAACAAAGTAACAATTTGAGTTATAATGTCGATATAAAAAAGAGTAGGATAACACGGATGTTTCAGCAATAAATTTCAAAGGAGTGATTGATATGGCAACAATTGGAGCATATGATTCTTCTTCGCTCGGAATTTTATTTTCCGGTATGAACAGCACAAAGCAGAGCAGCACAACAAGCCTGTTTGGTGGTGGCAGTGATTTACTTGGAATCAATTACAGCGATTATGCAATGATTCGGAGCGGAGGTTACGGAAAACTGCTTCGTGCATATTATGGAAAGGATGCAAGCTCTGAGGTAACATCAGCAGTAAAAATTAACACTTCCATTGCAAAAGATGACAGCAAGACAATAGCGCGTATTGAGAGTGCCGCAGAAGAGATAAACAAGTCTGCACAGAGTCTTTTGGAAACAGGTGATAAGTCTGTATTTAAGGAAGTAACGACCACAAAAGAAGATGGCACGACTGAAACCGGCTATGATAAAGATGCCATTTATAAAGCAGTAAAGAGTTTTACGGACGATTACAACAACCTTTTAACGCAGTCAAAGGATTCTAATACGAAGAGTATTGCGCGCAATGTAAAGATGATGGTCACAGAGACAACAGCCTACGAGAAACGTTTGGCGGAAGTAGGAATCACAGTAGGAACCGACTCCAAACTTTCTATTGATGAAGAGACCTTCAAGAAAGCCGATATGTCCAAGGTAATGAGCCTGTTTCAGGAGAAAGGGTCTTATGGTTATCAGACTGCGCTCCGGGCATCTATGGTGGAGAGTGCCGCTAAAGTGGAGAGTGCAAGGTCAAATACCTATTCCGGAAACGGAACATACACATATAATTATACAACAGGGGAAATCTATAATTCCTACATGTAAACTAGGACTTGCGAAAATCTATAAAATATGTGATGATAAGAGAAACTCCGTGGAGGGGTTTCTCTTTTTGCTCTATAGAAAATATTGTGTTACGGTAAGGTACAAAAGTTGAGTTCCTATAGAATAAAAAGTCCTACTGGACAGGATGCGCAGCTCGTGGAGAAGAAGTCTATGCTTCGCATACCGCGTCACGCAACCTGCTAAGGCAGGTGGAACAAAAGCAGTGATAGAAAAGAAAGGTTCATTGAGATATGGCAGGAAAAAAAGTTGTAGTTGGAATGTCAGGCGGCGTGGATTCCTCTGTCGCAGCGTTTCTGTTAAAGGAACAGGGATATGATGTGATTGGGGTCACGATGCAGATTTGGCAGGATGAGGATGAGTTTACACAGGAACGGAATGGAGGCTGCTGTGGCTTAAGCGCAGTAGAGGATGCCAGAAGAGTCGCAGAGCGGCTTGAAATTCCGTATTATGTGATGAATTTTAAACGAGAATTTAAGGCGGATGTCATGGATTATTTTGTGGCGGAGTATTTAAAGGGAAGAACGCCAAATCCCTGCATTGCCTGCAACCGCTATGTGAAGTGGGAGGCATTGTTACAGCGCAGTCTTGAAATTGGCGCTGATTATATTGCGACCGGACATTATGCGAGAATCGAGAAGCTTCCAAACGGAAGATATGCAATCAAAAATTCGGTTACTGCGCAGAAAGACCAGACCTATGCGCTGTTTAATCTGACGCAGGAACAGCTTGCGCACACGCTGATGCCGGTAGGCGATTATACGAAAGATCAGATTCGGGAGATTGCAGAGAAAATCGGGCTGATGGTAGCACACAAGAAGGACAGCCAGGAAATCTGCTTTATCCCGGATGACGATTATGCCGGATTTATTGACCGGGAATGTGGAAAAGAAGTACCGCCGCCTGGAAATTTTGTGTCGGTGACCGGGGAGATTTTAGGACAGCATAAGGGAATTACCCACTATACGGTAGGACAGCGCAAGGGACTAGGGATAGCGCTTGGACACCCGGTATTTGTAACGGAGATACGCCCGGAGACAAATGAAGTTGTCCTCGGAGAAAATGAGGATGTATACACGAACCGGCTGTACGCAGACCATCTCAATTTTATGTCACTGCCGGATATCAGGGAGGAAGTTGTCTTAAAGGCAAAAATCCGCTATTCCCACAGTGGCAGTCTGTGCCGTGTGAAACGGACCGGGGAGGATGAAATCTGCTGTGAATTTTTAGAGCCGGTGCGTGCAGTGACACCAGGGCAGGCAGTTGTGCTTTATGATGGAGATTATGTGGCAGGCGGGGGAATCATCGTCCGTTAAAATAATAGGAGAGGAAACAGTACAATATGACAAGAGAAGCGTTTCGAAAACGATTAGAGGAAGGTCCTGTATTTTTGGACGGTGCGACAGGAACAAATCTGCAAAAGGCGGGCATGCCGGTTGGCGTCTGCCCGGAACAGTGGATTTTGGAACATCCACAGGTGATGCTTGACTTACAGAAGGCATATGTAAAAGCTGGCACGGACATTTTGTATGCACCTACTTTTACGGCAAACCGTAAAAAGCTTGAAGAGTATGGGCTTTCTGACCGGTTAGAGGAAATGAACCGCAAGCTTATGGCAATATCGAAGGAAGCGGCAGGTGGGCAGGCGCTGGTTGCGGCAGATTTGACGATGACCGGACAGCAGTTATATCCGCTTGGCGATATGATGTTTGAGGAACTTGTGGAGATTTATAAGGAACAGGCGCGTGTTGTCGCAGATGCGGGAGCAGACCTGTTTGTCGTTGAGACGATGATGAGCTTACAGGAGTGCCGTGCGGCGTTAATTGCGATTCGGGAAGTCTGCGACCTTCCGGTAATGATTTCTCTTACCTATAATGAGGACGGAAGAACGTTGTACGGAACCGAACCGAAAACTGCAACTATCGTATTACAGAATCTTGGAGCGGATGTCATCGGAATTAATTGCTCTACCGGACCAGAGGCGATGGTGGCGCCGGTAGCGGAGATGGCAGAGTATGCGACGATTCCGATTCTTGCAAAGCCGAATGCCGGGATGCCGGAGCTGATAGACGGCGAGACGGTTTATCGTACGACACCGGAAGAATTTGCAACGGCAGGAAAAAAACTGTTTGCGGCAGGAGCCACGATACTTGGCGGCTGCTGTGGTACGACACCGGAACATATCCGTGCACTGGCAGAGACGGTAAGTGCCGCCTACAAGAGCGGAGAGACGGCACTGCGCAGACCGCTTGCGGTTTCACGGAGAATTGTTACCTCCGAGCGAAAGAGCGTGGAAATCACCTTAGATGGCAACTTTATGGTGGTGGGCGAGCGCATTAACCCTACCGGAAAAAAGAAATTGCAGGCGGAGCTTCGGGAGGGAAGTCTTAATCTGGTCCGCACAATGGCGCGTGAACAGGAAGAAAACGGTGCCCGGATTCTCGATATCAACATGGGAATGAACGGAATTGATGAAAAGGAAATGATAATAAACACTATTTATGAGGTGACATCGACCGTGGACTGCCCACTCTGCATCGATTCCAGTCATGTGGATATTATTGAGGCGGCACTGCGCATCTACCCGGGACGAGCGCTGATTAATTCGATTTCCATGGAAGCAGAAAAAATGGAGCCTTTGTTAAAGCTGGCAAAAAAATACGGAGCAATGTTTATTCTTCTGCCGCTTTCCGATGAGGGACTTCCAAAGGATTCCGGGGAAAAACATGGAATCATAAGAAAGGTGATGGCACGGGCAGAAGAGCTTGGACTTTCCAAGGAAGATATTGTGGTCGACGGGCTGGTTGCCACCGTTGGGGCAAATCCGAAGGCTGCCATTGAATGTTTTGAAACGATTGCATATTGCAGAAAGGAACTGGGACTTCCGACCATCTGTGGGTTGTCGAATATTTCTTTTGGACTGCCGGAAAGAATTTATGTGAATACGGCATTTCTTACGATGGCAATTGCAAATGGTCTTACGATGGCAATTGCAAACCCATCGCAGGAGCTTTTGATGAATGCGGCATTTGCGTCTGATTTGCTTTTGAATAAAGAAGAGAGCGATATCCGTTACATTGAGCGGATGAATTTTCTTGCAGAGAAATATGCCGGGATGGAGCGTGTGATAGCTCCGGTTGCCGCGGCAGCAAAGGGTACTGTGGCATCCGGTGCAGAGCAGAAAGCAGCAGATGCGGACAAAAGCCCGGTGTTTGAGGCGGTTTTAAAGGGAAATAAAGGAACAATTCTCGATGAGGTAAAAAAGGTTCTTGCTGACGGAGAAAAGCCGGATGCGATTATCAACGGACATCTGATTCCGGCAATTAACCGGGTGGGAGAATTGTTCGACCAGAAGAAATATTTCCTGCCACAGCTTATCTCTTCTGCCAATACGATGAAGCTTGCGATTGAGTACCTAGAACCGATGTTAGAGCGTACAGAAGGTGAGGAGAAGGCAACGATTGTGGTTGCGACAGTGGAGGGAGACATCCACGATATTGGAAAAAATCTTGTCGTTCTGATGCTCAAAAATTACGGTTACCGTGTGCTTGACCTTGGAAAAGATGTTCCGGCAGATACGATTGTGGAAACCGCGCTTGCAGAGCATGCCAGCGTTATCGGGCTGTCTGCGCTTATGACCACAACGATGATGCGCATGAAAGATGTAGTAGAATTGGCAAAAGAAAGAGGCTGTACCGCAAAAATCGTGATTGGAGGAGCAGCCATCAATGATAGCTTTGCCGATGAAATCGGTGCGGACGGCTACTCCAAGGATGCGGCAGACTGTGTGAAATTAGTAGAGCGGCTGTTAGCGTAAAGGAAACGGAGAATTAGTCCGATTCCGCCACCTGTTTGGCATTTGGGTAGATGCGGTTCATGCGCGCGTCATCAAAGCGTGTGTCAAGCATCTGCTCAAGCTCGTTTGCAGCCGGAATCCCACGGGTTCTTGCATCATAGCGTGACAGTGCAAGGGTGGAGACACTTATATTGACAAGCATGAACACAATCAGAATCCAGATGACAGGAACGCCGATTTTGCGTGGAATTTTTTCAATCAGGGCAGAAAAATGCGGGTAGAGGAGCTTAAACCATACAACCGCTGCAATGCCCCAGAAAAAGCAGTAGAGCAGGTTGATTCTGCCGCCGAGGTTTAATGGAATGGCGCTGTAATCCCAGAAAACCGTGCCAAAGACAATCTCGGTAAAGACGCTGCACAGGTATTCATAGGCACCGCCGAGGAAGGTTCCGGTTAAGAATAAAAAGCGGTCAGAACGGTCCTTATATTTGTATAGCAGGGCAGTGACAGCCGCAATGGCAAGTCCCCAGACGATACTGAACGGTCCCCAGACAACGCTGCTGCGGCTCATCCAGATGCCCATTGTGAGGCGGCAGAAGAGGGTTTCTGTCAAATCGCCGAGAAATGCGCCGATAAAAAACAGTGTCACAATTTTATAAAAGCTACAGCCATAGCCGAAAATTTCTTTGTTTTTAGAAGAAATTTCGGCTTTTTTGGTATGTGGGTATGCCTTCTGGATACGGCGGTCAATGTGCCGGTAAATCCATCTTCCCAAGCGGCTGCTGATTTGGGTCAGCCACGCGTCTGCCATTTCCCAGCGTTCTCTCTTTTTTACCAGATTTGATAATAAAACTACGGTTGCAGTGATATCTACCGCAAGAATTCCGACTGCGATAAGAATCAGAATTTTTGCAACAAGGGAAGGAAGAAGCATCAGTGGAACAAAGATGAGGCGGTTTCCCCAGGTGACCATGACATATCCGAGCACGCCCCAGAGAAGGGAAGCAGCAAGGCAGACATAGCCGTCTAAGTTGAAACTGCGGTCGGAATAGTCCCACCAGCGCTCATGCCAGAATCGCTCGATTAAGTGCCCGGCAATCCACTCCGTCACAGTGGCGACAATTACACTTCCGAGAAAGAGCCAGAAGCCGGTCAGTTCGGAAAGACCTACGGAAATGAAAACGGCGGCGATACCATATAAAATACAGACGGGGCCGTTGATAAAACCGCGGTTGACAAACTGCCTGCGCCGTATGGCGGCTGTGACGGTTTCAAGAATCCATCCCAGAAACGAGTATACTAAAAAAATCCATAAGACCTGCCAAATTGTGTAATCCATCGTAATCTCCAATCTTGTGTGTTCTAATTCCTGTGTAAAATCATTACCTCTATCCTATCATGAGGAAGCAGAATCGACAACTTTTTTAAATAGATGAAAAATATTCATTTTACAGGTGAAAACTACTCACATTTTCACTTTACATTTCAGGTATTGGGATTATAATAAAGAAAGTTGAAAAAAAGAAAATCAAGACATGAAAAAAGTTAAACAGGTTTTGGAAAAGAAGAGGAGAGTTTGAAAGATGAGCAGCGGACTTGAAATCAGATGGCATGGCAGAGGCGGTCAGGGCGCTAAGACAGCAGCATTACTGTTAGCAGATGTAGCATTTAAGACAGGACAGTATGTCCAGGGATTCCCAGAATACGGTCCGGAGCGTATGGGTGCACCGATTACCGCATACAACCGGATCAGCAGAGAACAAATCCGTGTTCATTCCAATATTTATACGCCGGATTTGGTCGTTGTAGTAGATGAGACATTGCTTCACTCGGTGGATGTAACCGCAGGACTGAAAGAAAACGGTGCGATTATCATCAATACTGCAAAGTCCAGAGAGGAAGTGCTTCCGCTCTTAAACGGTTACCGTGGAAGTATCTACACGGTGGATGGCAGAAAGATTTCGGTGGAAGCGCTGGGAAAGAATTTTCCGAATTCCCCGATGCTTGCGGCCGCAGTTGCCGTCAGTGGTGTGATGCCGAAAAAAGAATTCATTTCGGAGATGCGTGCTTCCTATCAGCATAAATTTGCAAAGAAGCCGGAAGTGATTGAAGGAAATATGAAGGCACTTACCATGGCATATGATGCAGTGGAAGAGATGATGGCGAAAGAAATGAGCTTAAGCGCCTAAATAAAATAAAGGAACGGAAATTAAGAGCATGAGAACAGATGTACATAAAATCAATGAACAGACGCCCCACCAGGAGCTGACCGAAGGACTTATGATGTTTGCCGGAGGCACATCCAAATATTTCAACACCGGAGAGTGGAGAACGAACACCCCGGTATTTCACAGCGAACTCTGCAAGCAGTGTCTGCTCTGCGCACCGGTCTGCCCGGATGGCAGTATTCCGGTAAAGGACAGCAAAAGACAGGAATTTGACTATGACCACTGCAAGGGCTGTGGAATCTGCGCAAATGTATGCCCGTTTGGCGCAATTGAGATGAAGGAGGGACGATAGAATGGCAATCAGAGACCGTATGTCAGGAAATGAGGCAGTTGCCTACGCAATCCGTCAGGTAAACCCGGATGTGATGCCGGCATTTCCGATTACCCCTTCCACAGAGATTCCGCAGATGGTATCGACTTATATTGCAAACGGTGAAATGGACACCGAGTTTATCCCGGTAGAGAGCGAACATTCTTCCATGAGTGCGGCAATCGGTGCAGAGGCAGCCGGTGCAAGAAGCCTTACGGCAACCTCTTCCGCAGGACTTGCGCTGATGTGGGAGGAGCTGCTGCTTGCAGCGTCCAACCGGATGCCAATTGCACTTACACTTGTAAATAGAACACTTTCCGGTCCCATCAACATCAATTGTGACCACTCCGATGGTATGGGAGCGAGAGACACCGGATGGATTCAGATTTATGCGGAGAACAATCAGGAAGCCTATGACAATTTTATTCAGGCATATCCGATTGCAGAGCATGAGAATGTACATCTGCCGATTATGATTTGTCAGGATGGTTTTATCACCAGTCATGCGGTGGAAAACATCGAACTTTTAGAGGATAACACGGTAAAAGAATTTGTCGGGGAATACAGACCGGAGGAATTTCTGTTAAATCCGGGAAAACCGATTGCAGTAGGACCTTATTCCGTGACACATTATGCGATGGAAGCCAAGAAAAATCAGGAGATTGCGCTTGAGAACGCCAAGCAGGTGATTTTGGATGTGGCAAAGAAATTTGAGACGGTTTCCGGAAGAAGCTATGGGCTGTTTGAAGCATACCGCTTAGAGGATGCAGAGTATGTGATGCTGTTGATGGGTTCTGCGGCAGGAACCGCAAAACAGGCAGTTGATGAGCTTAGGAAAAAGGGAAAGAAAGTCGGTGTTTTAAAACTTCGCGTATTCCGTCCGTTTCCGGCAGAAGAGATTGCAGAAGCGCTGAAAAACTGCAAGGCAGTTGCCATTATGGACCGCTGTGAGAGTTATAACGGCAACGGAGGTCCACTTGGAAGTGAGGTAACAGCGGGACTGTTCCGCAGGAAGGTTTTCATTGAGGCGGTCAACTACATTTACGGACTGGCAGGCAGAGACTTTACGGTGGAGGATGCCGAAGGAATTTTTGCTGAACTTGAGGATGTAGTCAACAACGGAAAAGAAGCAGAACAATATCAGTACGTAGGATTACGTAAGTAGGAGGAACACTGTGAGCGATTATAGTTTGAAAGAAATGATGAATAAACCGGAGCGTCTTGCACCGGGACACCGTATGTGTGCCGGCTGTGGAGCAACGATTGCGGTACGTGCCGTACTCCGGGCGCTCCATGAGGGAGACCGTGCCGTAATCGGAAATGCGACCGGATGCTTAGAGGTTTCCTCTTTTATGTACCCGTATACAGCGTGGGAGGACAGCTACATCCACAATGCGTTTGAGAATGCAGGCGCGACCTTAAGCGGTGTTGAGACCGCATACCGTGCCCTAAAAAAAAGAGGCAGATTACCGGAGAATGAGACCTTTAAATTTATCACCTTTGGCGGTGACGGCGGAACTTATGATATCGGATTCCAGTCCTTATCCGGTGCGATGGAGCGCGGACACGATATGGTGTATGTGTGTTATGACAACGGTGCTTACATGAACACCGGAATCCAGCGTTCCTCTGCAACTCCGATGTATGCAGATACAACAACGACACCTGTAGGTAAAAAGTCTGTCGGAAAAATGCAAAACCGCAAAGACCTTGCATCTATCATTGCAGACCATGATGTTCCGTATGTGGCACAGACAACATTTACCAGTGATTTCAAGGATTTGCACCGCAAGGCGGAGAAGGCGATTTACACAGAGGGCGCATGCTTTTTGAATATTATGACTCCATGTCCGAGAGGCTGGCGTTATGATACCCCGGAAATCATGAAAATTTGTAAACTGGCAGTGGAAACCTGCTACTGGCCGATGTTTGAGGTAGACCATGGAAAGTGGAGCCTTTCCTATGAGCCAAAGAAAAAACTTCCGATTGAGGATTTCTTAAAGGCACAGGGGAGATTCAAACATCTGTTCAAGCCTGGAAATGAGGAGTTAATTGCGCAGTTCCAGGCGGAGGTAGACCGCAGATGGGAAGATTTACAGTTTAAATGCTCCAGAGCATAGATTAGAACGGAGAAAAAATATGACGTTACTGACTTATCAGGTTTTTAAGACAGTGGCTGATATCGGCAGTTTTCACAAGGCGGCAGACATATTAGGTCTGACGCCTTCTGCTATCAGTCACACAATATCTGCAATGGAGAGTGAGCTTGGATTTTCGGTGCTGACAAGAAGTAAGACAGGCATCACACTGACAAATTATGGGGAACATCTTCTGCCGTATGTTAATGCCGTATTAAACAGTGATGAGAGCTTAAAGCAGGCAATCGCAGAATTCAACGGATTAAAACAGGGAAAGGTAAAGATTGGTGTTTTTTCCAGCGTATGTACCAACTGGCTGCCGGATATTCTTGATTCCTTCGGGAGTGCGTACCCGGAAATCCAGATAGAGGTATTTCAGGGAACCTACGACGATGTTACCTACTGGTTAAAAAACGGTGTTGTGGATTTGGGATTTCTGTCCGTGTCAAGTGCAAAGGACATTCCGATTGAACCGTTGTATAAAGACCCGCTGCTTTGTGTGCTCCCGAAAGGAACGCCAAAGAGCGGGTCGGCTGAATATATGGATATCGAGGAAATGAGAGGGCATCAGTTTGTAACACAGCGTGAGTGTACCGATGCAGATATCCAGAAGTTCCTAAAGGAAAATTCACTTTCGATTCAGTCCAATTATCATGTCGTGGATGATTTGTCGACGATTGCGCTCGTGGCAAACGGATTTGGAATCTGCCTGATGCCGGAGCTTGTCATGCGGGATATTCCCTATGAAGTGGACTGTTACAAAGTGCGCCCCGATGCGTGCCGTATCATCGGGATTGCCGCGATGAATCCCGGATTTATGGCACCTGCGGTGCGCACCATGTACAATCATATTTTAGAAAAATACAAAGAAGTTTAGTTCTTTGAAGTATCTTCGGTTGTCTCTGCCGCGGGAGCAGGTTTGCGGATATAAATCTTTTCCACACGGTTTTTGTCCATCTGCTCTACGCGCAGAAGCACATCATCATCTGTAATAATCACTTCGTTCTTTTCAGGTACGTGGTCAAGTAATCCAATCAGATAACCGCCGATGGTGTCGTAATCGTCGGAAGTGAAGTTCAAATCCAGTTCATCACAGAGGTCTTCCAGATTTGTGGAGCCAAGGACGAGATATTCGTGGTCGCTTAATGCCACAATCGGTTCATCCTCCTCTGCGTCATACTCATCGCGCAAATCACCGACGATTTCTTCCAATAAGTCTTCCATCGTAATCATACCTGCAGTTGTGCCGTATTCATCAAGTACAATGGCAAGCGCAGTAGAAGACTGGCGCATTTCGATAAACAGTTCCGCAATATTTTTGTGCTCGTATGTATAAAACGGCTTGCGCATGAATTCCCGGACGGAGAAATGCTCCTTATCCTGATGCACCAGAAGGTCTTTCATATTTAAAATACCGATGACATTGTCGGTGGTGTCTTCGTAAACCGGAAGACGGGTAAATTTCACTTCCTGGAAGACTTCGATTAAATGGTCGTAGCTGTCATTTACATTGGCAAATACCATATCGATTCGCGGAACCATAATTTCCCTTGCCTGCGCATCTCTGAAATCGAACACGTTGTTAATCATTTCGTGTTCTTCGGATTCGATGACACCGGATTCTTTTCCAACGTCCACAATCGTGCGGAGTTCTTCTTCTGTCATGGAGTCGTTCTTCTTGGAAGGGTCGACATGAAGTAAGAGTAAAACACCTAACGAAAGTTTATTTACAACAAAAATTACCGGAGTGAGAATTTTCATTATAACCTCGATGATGCCGGCAAATTTTAACGCAATGCGGTCTGCCTGCAGTGTTGCGGAGGTCTTCGGGGTTACTTCACCGAAAATTAAAATTAACAGGGTTAAGATACCTGTAGCGATACCAGCTCCCATACTTCCGATTAATTTGATGGCAAGTGTTGTTGCAAGGGAGGATGCGGACAAATTTACGATGTTGTTGCCGATTAAAATCGCACTGAGCATCTTGCCGGAGTCATCTGTGATGCGCAAAACACATAAAGCACGCTTGTCCTGGTTGTCTTCGGCAAGTGTACGCATACGGATGCGGTTGCAGGTTGTAAGTGCGGTTTCTGCAGAGGAAAAGAATGCAGATAGAAGTAACAGTATGATTAAAATAAGTAGCTGGAATATGGCGCCTGCGTCCAAAATATGTTCACCTCAACTGATAATAATTTTCCGGCACCTTCTGGTGCCGGAATGAAAATAAGATTGATTCTATTATACTGATGGATGCCTTATTCGTCAATACTATAATTTGGAGCTTCTTTGGTGATGTGGATATCATGCGGATGGCTCTCACGTAAAGCAGCAGCGGAAATCTTTACGAACTTGCTCTTTTCCTTGAGATCCTCGATGGTCGGACATCCACAGTAACCCATACCGGAACGGATACCGCCGACTAACTGGAATACAGTGTCTTCGACATTGCCCTTGTATGCAACACGTCCTTCAACACCTTCCGGAACCAGTTTCTTGGCACCTTCCTGGAAGTAACGGTCCTTGCTTCCGTTTTCCATGGCAGCAAGAGAACCCATACCACGGTATACTTTGTATTTTCTTCCCTGATACAGCTCGAAGGTTCCGGGAGCTTCGTCACAGCCTGCAAAAATACTTCCCATCATGCAGACATTAGCACCGGCAGCAAGAGCTTTGGTCATATCTCCGGAATATTTGATACCGCCGTCTGCGATAATCGGGATGCCGGCCTCTTTTGCAGCAGCATAGCAGTCCATGATAGCGGTAATCTGTGGAACACCGATACCTGCTACGATACGTGTCGTACAGATGGATCCGGGTCCGATACCAACCTTGACAGCGTCAGCACCAGCGGCGATGAGGTCGCGGGTTGCGTCTCCGGTTGCCACGTTACCGGCGATGACCTGAAGATCCGGGTAAGCAGCTTTGATTTTCTTTACAGCCTCTAAGATGTTTCTGGAATGTCCGTGTGCGGAGTCAACGACAATGACATCAACGTGTGCATTGACGAGTGCCTCGACACGCTCCATCATATTTCCGGTAATGCCGACACCGGCGCCACAGAGAAGACGTCCCTGTGCATCCTTTGCGGAAAGCGGATATTTAATCTGTTTCTCAATATCCTTGATGGTGATAAGACCTTTCAGATGGAAATCCTTATCAACAATCGGAAGTTTTTCCTTTCTTGCCTTTGCAAGAATCTTCTTTGCTTCCTCTAAAGTAATGCCTTCCTCTGCGGTAATTAAGCCCTCGGAAGTCATGCTTTCTTTGATTTTCTTGGAAAAATCTGTCTCGAATTTTAAATCACGGTTGGTGATAATGCCGACTAATTTCCCGTTCTCACAGATCGGGACGCCGGAGATACGGAACTTGCGCATCAAATCCTCTGCATCCTGTAACGTATGGTCTGGAGAAAGAAAAAATGGGTCTGTAATAACACCGTTTTCGGAACGTTTTACCTTGTCTACTTCCTCTGCCTGTGCCTGAATTGACATATTTTTGTGGATGATTCCGATACCACCCTGTCTTGCCATTGCAATTGCCATGCGATGCTCCGTAACGGTATCCATAGCGGCACTCATCATAGGAATGTTTAAAACGACCTTCTTGGTAAGGTGGGTTGTCAGATCGATCATATTCGGTGTTACTTCAGAATACTGTGGAACTAATAACACATCATCAAAAGTAATACCATCGCCGATAATTGTTCCCATTTCATTTTCCTCGCTTTCTTCTCAAAATGTATCTGCATGTTGGAGTTTTATATAGTTTCTGTATAATAGCAAAAAAAAATGACAATGTCAATGTGCTATAAGTCTGAATTTAAAGAAAATCGTCATTTATTAATAAAACTAATAAAAAGTCAGAAAGAACCTTATATAAATTATGATTCACAAACAACGTAATCTGTGTTATGATTGCATCAGCTTTTAGGCGCGAAATACAATACAGAGAGGAGCCATAAAGATGGAGTTTCGACCCTGTATCGACATCCATAACGGAAAAGTAAAACAGATTGTGGGCGGCAGCCTGACCGATGCCGGAAATCTGGCAGAAGAGAATTTTGTGGCGAAGCAGGATGCGGCATTTTATGCAAAACTATATAAAAGCCAGGGCATCCGCGGCGGACATGTGATTTCGCTGAACGCAAGAGACAGCGAATATTACGGGAAGACAAAGGAGCAGGCATTCGTAGCGCTTTCTTCTTATCCGGGCGGTCTTCAGGCAGGCGGCGGGATTACGGCAGAAAATGCGGCAGAGTATTTAGATGCCGGGGCGAGCCATGTGATTGTGACGTCCTATGTGTTTTCCGATGGAAGGATTCAGGAAAAGAATTTAGAGCGAATCTTTCAGGAAGTCGGAAAAGAGCATTTAGTGCTCGACCTAAGCTGTAGAAAGAAGGACGATGGCTATTATATTGTCACCGACCGCTGGCAGAAGTTTACGGAGGAACGCGTCACACCGCAGCTTTTGGACGAACTGGAGTCGTATTGTGATGAATACCTGATTCATGCGGTGGATGTAGAAGGAAAGGCGCGAGGGATTGAGGAAGCATTGGTGGAAATGCTTGGTGCCTGGAATGGACTGCCCGTTACCTATGCGGGAGGCGTCGGCAGTTTTGACGATCTTGCGAAACTTCGGATACTCGGAAACAACCATGTCAATGTAACAATCGGGAGCGCCCTTGACATATTCGGTGGACCGATGGCTTATGATAAAGTATTAGAATTTATAAAGAAGGAGTGAAAGACAGCCATGAGCAAATATACAAAGCAGGATATTATCCGGATGGTGGACGAGGAGGATGTGGAATTTATCCGTCTGCAATTCACCGATATGTTCGGAACACTCAAAAATGTCGCAATTACAGCGAGCCAGTTAGAAAAGGCACTTGACAACCTCTGTATGTTTGACGGTTCTTCGATTGAGGGATTCGTGCGAATCGAGGAATCCGATATGTATCTGTACCCGGATTTGGATACGTTTGTAGTGTTCCCGTGGAGACCACAGCAGGGAAAGGTAGCGCGCATTATCTGTGATGTCTATACCGCAGACAAAAAGCCGTTTGAGGGAGACCCGCGCTATGTTTTAAAGAAAGCGGTTGCGGATGCAAAAGAGATGGGCTACCGGTTTGATGTGGGACCGGAATGTGAGTTTTTCCTGTTTGATCAGGATGAGGACGGACAGCCGACGACAATCAGCACGGAGCGCGCCGGATATTTTGATTTAGGCCCGGTAGATTTGGGAGAAAATGCAAGAAGAGACATGGTTCTTACCTTGGAAGATATGGGATTTGAGATTGAGGCTTCTCACCATGAGGTAGCGCCTGCGCAGCATGAGATTGATTTCCGCTATGATGAAGCATTAAAGACCGCGGACAACATTATGACCTTTAAGCTTGCGGTAAAAACGATTGCAAAACGGCATGGACTGTTTGCAAGTTTTATGCCAAAGCCAAGACAGGGAATCAACGGTTCCGGTATGCATGTGAATATGTCCCTGTCGAGAGACGGCAAAAATATTTTTGAAGACCCGGACGGAGAACTTGGATTAAGCAAAGAAGCGTACTGGTTTATCGGCGGTATCATGAAGCATATGAAGGGACTGACGGTGATGACGAATCCGTTGGTAAACTCCTACAAACGTCTTGTGCCTGGATATGAGGCACCGATTCATATTGCATGGTCTGTGACGAACCGCAGCCCGTTAATCCGGATTCCGTCCACAAGAGGCGCCGGAACGCGTGTGGAGTTAAGAAGCCCGGACCCGTCCGCCAATCCGTATCTGGTGCTTGCTGGCTGTTTGGAAGCCGGTCTTGACGGAATCTGCAATCAGATTGAGCCGCCGGCGGCTGTGTGGGAGAACGTGTTTGAGATGCAGTCCAGTGAGAAGGAAGAACGAGGAATTGAACTTTTACCGGTAGACCTTGGAGCAGCGCTTGAAGAGTTTAAAAAGGATGCGTACTTACAAGAGGTGTTTGGAAGTCATATTTCGGGAAAGTATGTGGAAGCAAAAGAAGCAGAGTGGGCAGAATACCGTACCCAGGTGACCGACTGGGAGATTGAGAAATATCTTTATAAAATATAAGAGCAGGAAAAAATCTTGAACAATATTGTTATTGCATTTCCCAAACAGGAAACAGCACATAGTATTAAGAAAATTCTGATGCAGAATGGGCACCGCGTGGCGGCAGTGTGTTCGACCGGCGCCCAGGCATTACAGAATGCGAATGAATTAAACGGCGGAATCCTTGTATGCGGCTATCGGTTTGTCGATATGATGTATACAGAGGTGTGCGAGTATCTCCCGCCCGAGTTCGAGATGCTGCTCGTTGCATCACCTGCCAATTGCAGTGACCGTAATGTGGAAAATCTTGTCTGCCTTGCGACACCTCTAAAGGTCAATGAGCTGCTTCAGACGGTAGAGATGATGGAGTATACGCTGATGCGAAAGCGTAAAAGAGCGAAGGCAAAGCCGAAGGGGCGTTCCGAGGAAGAGCAGGAGCTTTTGCGGGAGGCAAAGGCACTTCTGATGGAGCGGAACAATCTGTCGGAGGACGAGGCACACCGTTATATCCAGAAACGAAGCATGGACAATGGAACCGGGCTTGTGGAGACCGCGCAGATGATATTGAGCCTGCTTACCTGATGCTTTCAAAAAGCTGTCACACCTGTCAGAGCAATCTGATAGTGTGGTGGCTTTTTTTAATTCATAGGAAACTGTGTATTATAATTTTTTGATTCCAGGTAAACAAAAAATACTTGCAGGGAGAACAGAGGAATGATATACTAAATCCGAACTTAAGTTATGAAATCAGATATATAATAGGAAGAAAAGGAGACAGATTGTATGTTTAAAATTAATGACAATTACCAGAAATTGCCGGGAAGCTATCTGTTCAGCACGATTGCGAAGAAAGTAAGCGCTTATTCTGCCGCAAATCCGGACAAGAAGATTATCCGTCTTGGAATCGGTGACGTGACCCAGCCGCTCGCTCCGGCAATTATTGACGCCATGCACGGCGCAGTAGAAGAGATGGGACATGCGGAGACCTTCCGCGGCTATCCACCGGAATATGGCTATGATTTCCTGAAAACTGCCATTGTAAAAAATGATTATGTTGCAAGAGGCTGTGATATTTCCGCAGATGAAATTTTTGTATCAGACGGTGCAAAGAGTGACTCCAGTAATATTCAGGAGCTTTTTTCTATCGATAATAAAATTGCAGTCTGTGACCCGGTTTACCCGGTATATGTGGATTCCAATGTCATGGCAGGCAGAACCGGTTCCTATGACCCGAAGACAGAGATGTGGAGCAATGTCATTTATATGCCATGCACGGTAGAAAATAATTTTGTACCGGAATTCCCGCAGGAGACACCGGATATCATCTACTTATGTCTGCCGAACAACCCGACCGGAACCACCATCACAAAAGACCAGCTTCAGGGATGGGTGGATTATGCCAATAAAAACGGCGCAGTGATTATCTACGATGCCGCTTATGAAGCATATATTTCTGAGGATAACGTGGCTCATTCCATCTATGAGTGTGAGGGAGCAAAGACCTGTGCCATCGAGCTTAGAAGCTTTTCAAAAAATGCCGGATTTACCGGTGTGCGTTTAGGATTTACCGTCGTTCCGAAAGAGTTAAAATGCGGCGAGGTTTCCTTAAATGCAATGTGGTCAAGACGCCACGGAACCAAGTTCAACGGAGCACCGTATATCCAGCAGCGCGCCGGAGAAGCAGTTTATTCTGACGCCGGAAAAGCTCAGTTAAAAGAGCAGGTTGCTTATTATATGAAGAATGCAAAGACAATTAAAGAGGGCTTAAAGGATGCCGGCTACACGGTATTTGGCGGCGTAAACGCACCGTATATCTGGCTGAAGACACCGGATAAGATGACCTCCTGGGAGTTCTTTGATTACCTGCTTGAGAATGCCAATGTCGTTGGAACACCTGGTTCCGGCTTTGGACCAAGCGGCGAGGGCTACTTCAGACTGACTGCATTCGGAAGCTACGAGAACACCGTTGCAGCACTTGAGCGCATCAAAGCTTTATAAAAAGAAACTTGACAGAATCAGAAAAATGTGTATAATACAGAAATGCAGAAAATGCAACTAAGTTGCAAATGCGTTTCGGTTGCAAATGTGTCTGCGGATATTTTATTCGCAGACATTTTTGATTTTAAGACATTTTTGGAAAAAGGGTGAGTGTATGATTCTGGACATTTTATTCGATACCGTAGTTGACAGTGTAAAATTATTGCCGTTTTTGTTTCTGACCTATCTTCTGATGGAGTGGTTAGAGCATAAGACCGGTTCTGCCGCCGAGCAGAGAATCCGTTCCGCAGGAAAGAGCGGGCCGGTCTGGGGAGCGCTTTTGGGAGTTGTGCCGCAGTGCGGATTTTCCGCCGCAGCGTCAAGTCTTTATGCAGGGCGCGTGATTACAATTGGAACCTTGTTTGCCGTATTTCTTTCGACTTCGGATGAAATGCTTCCGATATTGATTTCCGAGGCGGCATCCGCATCCGTGATTATCAAGATTCTGGCAGCAAAGGTGATAATCGGCGCTGTTTCGGGACTCATCATCGAGTTTGCGTATGTCAATCTTATGAAAAAGCGCGAAAAAGAGATGGACATTCATGTGGTGTGCGAAGAAGAGCACTGCCACTGTGAAGATGGCATGGTCGTTTCTGCACTCAAGCACACCTTAAAAATCTTTTTCTATATTTTTGTGATATCACTGGTGCTCAATGCGGTGATTGCATTTATTGGAGAAGATACGTTATCAGGACTTCTCTCGGGAACCCCTGTGGTGGGCGAGCTGATTGCAGGGCTTGTGGGACTGATTCCAAACTGTGCTTCCTCGGTGGTCATCACGCAGTTATACTTAAGTGGAATGATTGGAAGCGGACCGATGATGACCGGACTTCTGGCGAATGCGGGCGTGGGACTTTTAGTGCTTTGCAGGCTCAATCGTGACGTTAAGCAGGATGCCGCAATTATAGGAGTACTCTATGCAATCAGCGTGTTCTGGGGCTTTTTATTAACCGCAATGGGTATTGTTTTTTAAGCCATTCGGGCAGAATGCAAATACTTAGACAGGAGAAAAGGAAAATGGCAGGAAGCGGATATGCGACGGCAAGCCGCAGAAAAATACTTGAGTTTTTAAAAGAACAGAAGGACCGTACCGTAACGGCGGCGGACATTGACGCATATTTAAAGGAAAGCGGCAGTGATGTCAACATTACGACGATTTACAGATATTTAGATAAATTAGAGCAGGATGGAACCGTGATAAAATACGTTGCGGAGAAAGGGCATCAGGCGGCTTACCAGTATGTCGAGCAGGAGCAGCACTGCGAAGGGCACCTTCATTTAAAATGCGTGAAATGCGGCTGTATTCTGCATCTGAACTGTGCGTTTATGGATGAAATTGCAGAGCATATTGAAAAAGACCACGGATTTTCGCTGCAATGCAAAAATTCGATTCTTTACGGTATTTGTAAGAATTGCAGGGAGCGCGGCGAAACGCTTTAAGAATCTCCACGGGACACAAAAGCCCGAGAAGCACACTTTTGTTCTGTCAGACGGGATTTCTTCATAGAATGAAAAGAAGAAATGAAGCGGAACGGCGATATGGGACATACCGGTTACAGCACGACGGAAAATGTCAACAATATTGACACGGTACATCTCATAGAACAACAAAAAGTTCAGGGAAGTAAATTTTCCCTGAACTTTTCTTATATATTGATTTATTTCTTCATTCCGGCACGTTTTCTTAAGGTTGGGTCTAAGATACGTTTGCGGATTCGAAGGCTTTCCGGTGTAACCTCAAGAAGCTCGTCGACATCGATGAAGTCTAAAGCCTGCTCGAGACTTAAGATTCTCGGCGGAACTAAGGTCAGCGCCTCATCCGCAGAAGAGGAACGGGTATTGGTTAAGTGTTTCTTTTTGCAGACATTCAACTCGATATCCTCTGCTCTTGAGCAGGAACCGATGACCATTCCGGCATAGACCTTCTGACCTGGTCCGATGAATAAGGTTCCGCGGTCCTGTGCAGAGAAAAGTCCGTAGGTAACGGATTCGCCGGACTCGAATGCAATCAGGGAGCCTAATTTACGGTAAGCAATTTCTCCCTTATATGGTTCATAGCCGTTGAAGATGGTGTTGATGATACCATTTCCCTTGGTGTCTGTCATGAACTCGCCGCGGTAACCGATAAGACCACGGGAAGGAATGTTGAACTCCAGACGGGTATAACCGCCGGTCAGAGGCTTCATGTTTAACATTTCGCCTTTTCTCTGGCTTAATTTCTCGATAACGGAACCGGTAAATTCATTCGGGACATCCACATAAGCAAGCTCCATTGGCTCAAGCTTTTTGCCGTTCTCGTCTGTGTGATATAAAACCTCTGCCTTGCTGACAGCGAACTCGTAACCTTCTCTTCGCATGTTCTCGATTAAAACGGACAGATGAAGCTCTCCACGACCGGATACCTTGTAGCTGTCCGGGCTGTCGGTTTCTTCGACACGTAAGGAAACATCGGTGTTTAACTCACGGAACAGACGGTCTCTGATATGACGTGAGGTGACGAATTTTCCTTCCTGACCGGCAAGCGGGCTGTCGTTTACGATGAAGTTCATGGAGAGGGTCGGCTCGGAAATCTTCTGGAACGGAATCGCTACCGGGTTTTCCGGAGCACAGATGGTATCTCCGATGTGGATATCGGCAATACCGGAAATCGCAACGATGGAACCGATGCCTGCCTCTGTAACATCTACTTTATTTAAACCGTCAAATTCATATAACTTGCTGATGCGGACACGTTTCTGTTTGTCCGGTTCATGATGGTTGACAACAACAGCTTCCTGATTGACTTTCAGGGAACCGTTATCAATCTTTCCGATACCGATACGTCCGACATACTCGTTGTAGTCGATGGTACTGATTAATACCTGGGTATTGGCATCCGGGTCACCTTCCGGAGCCGGAATGTAGTTGAGAATGGTTTCAAATAAAGGAACCATATCTTTCTCTTCTTTTGCAAGGTCAGCAAGGTCGGTTACTGCATATCCGTCTCTTGCAGAAGCGAAGAGGAACGGGCAGTCTAACTGTTCTTCGGAAGCATCAAGATCCATGAATAACTCTAATACTTCGTCGATAACTTCCTCCGGGCGTGCTTCCGGACGGTCAATCTTATTGACACACACGATAACCGGAAGTGCAAGCTCTAATGCCTTCATTAATACGAATTTGGTCTGCGGCATAACACCCTCAAACGCATCTACGACAAGGATAACGCCGTTTACCATCTTAAGAACACGTTCTACCTCGCCGCCGAAATCTGCGTGTCCCGGGGTGTCGATGACGTTGATTTTGACACCTTTATAAGTGATGGCGGTGTTTTTGGAGAGAATGGTGATTCCACGTTCTCTCTCGATATCATTAGAGTCCATGACACGTTCCTGAACCTCCTGGTTCTCACGGAACACACCGCTTTGCTTTAACAGTTCGTCTACCAAAGTAGTCTTACCATGATCGACATGGGCGATGATTGCTATGTTGCGGACATCTTCACGTTTTGTCTTCATATACAAAATCTCTCTTTCCTGTACAAATCTGTCAACGGTAACTTTACCTATTTAATAAGGAAACTGATAAAAAACCAGCCACACTATTTTATCACATTTCTGAAAATTCGCAAGTATTTTTCATGGATGGATGCAAATATCTGGAAAACTAGGAATTGTGCCCTATTGCGAAACAGGAGAGACCTGCGCAATAATAGAAAGGTGTGAAATTTGGATACGGCAATCCGACAAAAAAAGCCAATTCATTTTTTTTCTTATCGACACGTTACATGAAATTTTTGCCTGAGAAAATGATAAAAATGATATGTCAGGCAAGACCAGCAGAGAGATAGGTACTACAATAAGCGAGAAGAAGATGGCTGGTCAGGAGGAAGGGAGAAATTCATGGCAGATAAAATTTTTGAAAACAACCAGGTGTCAATCGTTGGAGAAATCGTTTCTGATTTCAGGTTCAGTCACGAAGTATATGGAGAGGGCTTTTACATGGTGGATGTCGCAGTGAACCGCCTGAGCAATTATATGGATTACATACCGCTTATGATTTCCGAACGATTGATCGATGTAAACAGAGACTACAGAGGACAGGTGATTTTAGTAAGCGGACAGTTCCGTTCCTTCAACCGTCATGAGGAAAAGAAGAATCGTCTGATTCTCTCCGTATTTGTCCGCGAAGTAGAATTCTTAGACGAGATGCAGGAGGATATCAAGAGCAACCAGATTTTTCTGGACGGATATATCTGCAAGGAGCCAATCTACCGGAAGACACCGCTTGGACGGGAAATTGCGGACCTTTTGATTGCAGTCAACCGCTCTTACGGAAAATCTGATTATATTCCGTGTATCTGCTGGGGCAGAAATGCGAGATTTGCGTCCGGTTTTGAGGTTGGCGGACACGTACAGGTCTGGGGACGCATCCAGAGCAGAGAGTATGTGAAAAAATTATCAGAGACAGAAACAGAAAAACGCATTGCATATGAGGTATCTGTAAGTAAAATTGATTTTCTTGAGGAAGAGTAAATCGGGGTTACGCAGACATTCCGGTTAGAAACATACCCGTCAGATGGGCAGGGCAGCCCGTCTGACGGGTATTGACATTCCAGGGGGAAAAAGGCAAAATAAAAAAAGAGCGGGCAGTCGCATTTTGCTTCGCAAAACAGGGAGGATTAACATGAACTTTACAGAGAGAAGAAACCAGGTATTTGACAAGATGACAGCAGGAAGCGTGCTGTTATTATTTTCAGGAATTGAGAACCACGTAAGTGCAGATGAATATGCGCCGTTTGAGGCGAACCGGAACTTTTTTTATCTGACAGGACTGCGCAGAGACCACATGATTCTGTTGATGGACAATGCAGGCGAGACACCGAAGACAACACTGTTTATCGAGGAGGCAGACCCGACACAGGAGCGCTGGTACGGCAGAAAGGTGACGGTCGCAGAAGCAAAGGAAATTACACAGATTACAGATGTAAGATTTATCGACAGCTTTGAGAGCGCCGTGGATTATCTGATGACAAGAGAGGATGTCACAGCATTGTATTTTGATGGCTACCGTCATCAGATGGAGGATTTACCGGATTACAATGCAGTCTGGGCAAAGAAGTTTGCAGAACAATATCCGGGCGTTGCCATCCGCAATCTGTTCCCGATTGTGGCAGAGATGCGTATGCAAAAGGATGAGGATGAAGTCGCATTGATGCGTAAGGCAATTTCCATCACAGACCAGGCATTGCAGAATGTGATGAGCAATTTAAAGCCGGGAATGAAGGAGTATCAGGCACAGGCAGATTTTGAGTACACCGTGAAATATCAGGGCGCAGACGGAATGGCATTTCCGACGATTGCCGGAAGTGGAATGAACGGAACGATGCTTCACTATGAGACCAATCAGGATACCTGCGAGGATGGAACCCTGTTGTTGTTAGACCTCGGTGCAAAATACCAGGGCTACTGCGCAGATATCACAAGAACCTACCCGGTCAACGGAACTTACACCGACAGACAGCGTGAGGTTTATGAAATCGTGCTTGCTGCAAACCGTAAGATTGCAGAGACAGCAAAGGCTGGAATGACGCTGCGTGAATTAAACGAAGTGTGTAAGAAAGTTCTCGCGGAGGGCTGCATCCGTTTGGGACTCATCAAAGAGGAGAGCGAGATTGGCAAATATTATATGCATGGGGTATCCCACCATCTTGGGATTGATGTGCATGACGTGACTGTCGCGTCAAACAGCAAACTGCGTCCGGGTGCCGTGATTTCAGACGAACCGGGACTTTATATTGATGAGTGGGGCATCGGAATCCGTATCGAGGATGACCTGCTGATTAAAGAAAACGGATGTGAGGTACTTTCTGAAGCAATTATCCGCAGACCGGAAGAAATCGAAGCATTTATGGCAGCACACAGAAAGTAAGCACAGATAGGGGGAAAATGTATGGAACTTGCAGCCGGACTTTTGATTCCGTTTCTTGGAACAACGCTCGGAGCGGCGTGTGTGTTCTTTGTGAAAAATGAGATTCATCCGCTGGTGCAGAAAGCACTTTTAGGCTTTGCGTCAGGGGTTATGGTGGCAGCATCGGTGTGGTCGCTTTTGATTCCCTCGATGGAGATGACCGAGGGGATGGGAAGACTGGCATTTGTTCCGGCGGCGGTAGGATTTCTGCTTGGAATTCTGTTTCTGCTTGCAATGGACCGCATCATTCCGCATCTTCATTTGAATGAGGAAGCACCGGAAGGGCTTCCAAGCCACCTAAAAAAAACAACCATGCTGGTACTGGCAGTCACCTTGCATAATATTCCGGAGGGAATGGCAGTCGGTGTGGTATTTGCCGGACTGTTGTCAAACCATGCGGGCATTACACTTGCCTCTGCGGTGGCACTGTCGGTCGGAATTGCCATTCAGAACTTTCCGGAGGGCGCAATCATTTCCCTTCCGCTCAAAAGCGAGGGCGGCAGCAGGAAAAATGCGTTCCTCTACGGTATGGCATCCGGGGCAGTGGAACCGGTGGCGGCGCTTATTACCGTATTGCTGACCGGAATTATCACGCCGTTATTGCCTTATCTGCTTGCGTTTGCCGCAGGAGCAATGATTTATGTAGTCGTGGAAGAACTGCTTCCGGAAGCATCAGTGGGAGCACATTCTAACATCTGTACCATCGGTTTTGCGGCGGGCTTTTTAATCATGATGATTTTGGATGTGGCACTGGGATAGCTTATTTACTTTTGGGATATTCATTGTTATAATGAAAAAAGGGCAAAGAATCAGAAGATGGTTTGCAATACAACAAGAGAAGGAGCGTATGTACAGATATGCAGGATAATTTAAGAGAAATGTTAATCAGACAGTTCCCGGCAGAGGTAGTGGAGATGTCAGACCCAATGGGAAATATCATCTACGCATGTCCTACCTGCAAAAGACCGGTGGCACTCGGAACGGATAAATGCAGCGGCTGTGGTCAGGCACTGGGCTGGACGAATATAAAAAAGGCAGATGCTGCAAAGGGAAGCAAGACGGCGAGGATGGAATTTGAAGTGCCGTCTGATTTTACACCGGGCGATTGCAGGAAATGCCCGCTTTCCTATATTGCCAAAGAAGGCGGCGAGAATGTTTACGAATGTCCACTGAAGATGCGGACATTGTGTAAGCTGGAACTTTCATAACGGTGATGGAGAGAGGCGTATGAGATATCTGCAATGGATAACAGTGGCGGTGGCGATTTTGATGTTTCTATGGTTTCTGGTGCCGATTGTGGCAGGTGGAAAGCTTCATATCGGGAATATGACAGGATTTATCGCCTCTGGGATGCTTTTTTTGTACGGAATCCGGATGGAAGCGTTGCAGGTGTTTTTCATTCATATATGGAATCACAGGGAAGGCAGGATTATTTTGTCAGTGTTTCTTACAGTGACAGGAATAATCCTGTTTCTTGTTATTCTGGAATCCTTTGTGATGATAAGAGCGGCAGGAAACCGTCCGAAAAAAACAGTGACAGCCGTGATTTTAGGCTGCAGCGTTAAGGGAACGAGGCCATGTACAATACTTGTAGAGCGGATGGATGCGGCAGCAGAATATTTAAGGCAAAATCCTATGGCACAGGCGGTTCTTTCCGGCGGAAAAGGAGAAGGGGAGGATATTTCCGAGGCGGAATGTATGTTCCGTTACCTGACGGCGAAAGGAATTGCGCCGGAACGGTTAATCAAAGAGGATTGCTCTACGAGCACCAGGGAAAACCTTGCATTTACCCGTGAGATTATGCGAAAGCGGGGAATGGAACCGGAGATAGCGGTGATAACGAGTGAATTTCATGCTTACCGAGGGGCAATGTTTGCAAAAGATGCCGGGTTTATCACATACAGTGTGCCGGCAAAAACGTTCTGGCTGTATTTCCCGGCATATTATGTGAGGGAACTGTACGGAATTTTATATTACTGGCTGATTTGCCGGAAGAAAAAACGATAAAGAATGGAGTTAGAGGATGGCAGCAAAGGTATATGCGGTAAGAAAAGGGAAAAAACCGGGAATCTATCATAGCTGGAATGAATGCAAGGTAATGGTGGACGGATATCCGGGAGCAATCTACAAAAGCTTTAAAACGTTTGAGGAGGCGAAAGCATTTTTAGGCGATGCTGGGGCGGCAGAGAAAGAGGCGGATAAAGCCGTACATGAGGGAACGTCCCAAAACGGGCAGGAGGTGCTTCCGGCAGTTTATGCGTTTGTCGATGGCTCTTTTAACAGTGCAATGAAACGTTATGGCTATGGCGGATTTTTAGTTCATGATGGCGAGCGTGAAATCTTACAGGGCTGCGGAGAGGATGCAGAGATGGCATCCATGCGGAATGTGGCGGGAGAGGTACTCGGAAGCATGGCTGCAATCCGGCGCGCCATAGAGCTTTCTCTGCCGGAACTTACGATTTATTATGACTATATGGGAATCGAGATGTGGGCAACGGGCAGCTGGAAACGCAATAAGAAAGGAACGATTGCGTACTATGATTATGTGAATGAAGTGAAAGATTTGATTCGTCTTCATTTTGTCAAGGTAAAAGGACATTCCGGTGTAGAGGGAAATGAAGAGGCAGACAGGCTTGCAAAGGAGGCTTGCGGCATCTATGGAGAAAAAACTGAAATACTTTAATCTGATGGAGGATTTGCGGGGGCAGATTCTTTCAGGAAGCATTAAGGCAGGGGCAAAGATACCGTCGGAGAATGAGCTTGCGGCTGCTTATCAGGTGAGCAGACAGACGGTGCGAAAGGCATTGCAGATTTTGCAGGACGAGGGCTATGTTTACGCGGAGCACGGCAGAGGAACCTTCTGCTGCGACAGGGCACATCACGTGGGGGCATCACACAATATCGCAGTTATTACAACCTACCTGTCGGATTATATTTTTCCACGGGTCATCCAGGGAATTGACCAGGTACTTCAGGAAAACGGTTACAGCATTTTGCTAAAAAATACCAGAAATTCCAGAACGATGGAAGCGAAATGTTTAGAAGAGATGATGTTAAAAGACATTGACGGGCTGATTATTGAGCCGAGCAAAAGTCAGATTTTCTGCAAGCATATGCAGTTATACCAGATGCTCGATGAGCGGAAAATCCCGTATGTTTTTATTCAGGCAGCGCACCCGCAGATGCAGGGGAAACCGCATATTCTGATGGACGATTGCAGGGGGGGATATCTGGTGACCAAATATCTGCTTGACACCGGACATAAAAGCATTGTGGGAGTGTTTAAGGCAGATGATACGCAGGGGCAGCTGCGTCATAAGGGGTATGTGCAGGCATTGCAGGAAGCGGGGATTCCCTACGACCCGGATAAGGTGGTATGGTTTTACACGGAGGACCGAAAGACACATCCCTATGAAAAGATGCGACAGATGGCAGAAAAACGAAATCTGTTTTATTTTGACGCGGTAGTTTCCTATAATGACCAGATTGCACTTGAGGTCATCCGGGCGGCAGAGGATGCGGGACTATCGGTGCCGGAGGATTTCTCGGTTACAGGATACGATAATTCTTACCTTGCGTCCACGGGAAAGGTGCCACTTACGACGGTGACGCACCCGCAGGAGGAACTGGGGCGGATGGCGGCAGAAATGCTGCTTACCATTATAAGGGATAAGGCTGCAGAAGAGAGTGGCAGACAGATTTTAATAGAACCGGAACTTGTGGTGCGGGAGTCGGTAAAAAAGAGATAAAATAGGTGAAAAGTACTTGACGAAATGACAGTTTTAAGAGAAAATTATCCTTAAGATATTCCTTTTTCAGAAAATTTGGGATGGGGGAAACAAGATGAGGAGAAGAAGTATTTTGGCAGCAGGGTTTCTGCTGGCACTGGGATTAGGTACGATGGGCTGTGGCACTTCCGATGGAGAACCGGATGACTATGCGACAAATGACGGCTATACGGGCACGACACAGAAAACAAAAACCGTTTCCACGGCATCTGCTTCGGGAGAGACAGATACAGACGATGCCGGGACAGGCGGAATTGCAAAGGATGAGATAAAAGTCGGAGTTTTATATATCAGCGACCCGGCGGAGGGAAGCGGTTATTCTTATACGCATGATCTTGGAATTATCGGAATGCAGGATAATCTGGGACTTTCAGACGACCAGGTAGAGCGGAAAATTGTGGATGATGGAGACGCAGACGCCACAAGAGCAGCAATTGAAGAGTGCATTTCAGATGGATGTAATGTTATTTTTACGACGAGCTGGGGCTACATGGAGACGACCGCCGAGATGGCAGAAGAATATCCGGATGTTTATTTTTCCCATGGAACAGGCTATCTTTCCAACGGAAAGAATTTCAATAATTATTTTGGGCGGATCTATCAGGCACGTTACGTCAGCGGAATCGTTGCCGGAATGAATACGACAACAAATAAGATTGGCTATGTGGCGGCGCAGGATGCGTCGAATTCGGAAGTTACCGGAGGAATTGACGCATTTGCCATTGGTGCGGCAGAGGTCAATCCGGATGCCGAGATTTATGTGGTAGTGACAAATAGCTGGTATGACCCGGAGAAGGAGGAAGCGGCTTCCCGCAAACTTCTCGATATGGGCTGTGACGTGATGAGCCAGCATTGTGATACGGCTTATCCGCAGACACTGGCAGAGGAATATGGAGTATACGGAATCGGTTACAACTCTGATATGAGTAAGGAGACGCCGGATGCGACGCTTTGCAGTGTTATCTGGAACTGGAGTGCTTATTATACCTCTGCGGTAAAGAGTATTATCGACGGAACCTGGACCGGAGAAAATTATTATGGCGGTATGCAGGAAGGGCTTGTTGCAATTACGGGACTGGCATCTTTTGCGGCAGAGGGAACGCAGGAGAAGGTGGATGAGGCAACCGCGGCAATTTTAAGCGGCGACTGTAACGTGTTTGACGGTGCAATAGAAACAAATACCGGAGATATCATCGGAACGGAGGGCGGTACATTGGATGACGCCACAATTACGGGAGGTATTAACTGGTATTATAAGAACGTTGTCATCGTGGAATAGGAGGAGAAGCCGTGAAATTAACCATTAGAAAAAAGATTTTGCTGTGTGCACTGGTTCCGGTTTGCCTTCTTGGAATCACAGTATTTGTCATTGCAAACACGTTTGTAAAAAATTCGATTATTGAACAGGTGGAAAGTTCGCTGAAAGGAACCGCTGTTGCAACACTTGCGGCATATGACCAGAACTCCGGCTCGTACATGGAAGCCACGAACGGTGATATCTGGAAAGGAAGCTATAATATTTCCCAGTCGGAAAACCTGGTGGACACGATTAAGGCGGAAGCAGGAATGGACGTAACGTTCTTTTATGGAGAGAAACGCATCATGACCTCTGCGGTTGATGCCAACGGAGACCGTATTTTGGGAAGCTCTGCGGGAGATACAGTGGTATCGAAAGTACTCAAAGGCGGCGAAGAATTTTTTAGTGACAATATTTCCATTGACGGAACGATTTTTTATGGCTATTATGTGCCTGTTTACCAGAAAGGGGATACAAGTGCACCAATTGGAATGGTGTTCGCAGGAATCAATAAGGAAGAAACCTTAGCGGGTGTTATGCGCATCATCTACTCTATCATCGCGATTGTTATTATCGTTATGGTATTCTGTGCAGTGGTGGTGAGTCTGATTGCAAACTCCATGAGTAAGGCGCTCAAAAAGAGTATTGAAAACGTCCAGCAGGTATCTGCCGGAAATCTGGAACTCAAATTTGACAAGAGCCTGATGAAGCGTGAGGATGAGGTAGGGGATCTGACACGCGCCATCCGCAATCTCCAGAAGGAGTTAAAGAAGATTATTGGTGGTATCAGCGAGAGTACCAGTATGTTGATTACGGCATCAGATCTCTTAGAGCATACATCCCATGAGACTTACCAGAATATCAATAATGTAAAGACGGCAGTTGGAAATATTACAACCGGGGCAAATTCGCAGGCAAAGGATGCCAGAGATGCATCAGATAACGTCAATCATATGGGAAATCTGATTATTGAGACGAGGCAGGAAGCAGACCAGCTCAATGACCGTGCGGATACCATGAGAACTTCTAGTGACCGTGCATCTGATACGATTGAAGAATTGAAAAATATCAGTGTAGAAGTAAAGAAAGCCGTTGCAATGATTGCGGATCAGACAAAGCAGACAAATGAATCCGCCAAACAGATTAAAGATGCGTCAGCGCTCATTTCAGAGATTGCAGATGAAACCAACCTGCTTGCATTAAATGCAAGCATTGAGGCTGCCAGAGCCGGGGATGCCGGAAGAGGATTTGCAGTCGTTGCCCAACAGATACAGAACCTTGCAGAGCAGTCCAATACCACCAGTGGAAGCATTGATGATATTGTCAATACCCTGATGAAGAATTCGGAACTTGTAGTTGATACAATGGCACATGTGCAGGAAATCATTGAGCGCCAGGGAGAGCATATTACAAGCACCGAGCAGACGGTGGGCGAGGTTATGGACGAAATCAAGTCCTCCATTGAGGGAATCAAGAGTATCGAGTCAAAGACGAAAGAACTTGAGACGGCACGCAATGAGATTGTGGGTATTATCTCGACACTTTCGGATATTGCAGAGGCAAATGTGACAGATACTACGCAGACGAGCGGCGTTATCACAGAGGTGGCAGACAGCTTTGAGAGCGTGGAGCAGTCCGCAGAGAATCTGCGAAAGACCGCAGATTTACTTGCGGAAAACATCGGAAGTTTCCATTTGGTAAAGGATTGACCAGTTAGAAGTTATCAACATAATTCGACAATGATATGGAAAACCAAAAGATAGAATGAAACCGTATTTTGAAAAAAGTAGGTAATTCAGGCTTTTGGATTCCATATCATTTTTTTATTTTGCAAAACAGGTTGCAATACATCCGGTATTGCTGGTGTCGGTGCTTTTGACTATCGGCGTTATTTTTGTCAATGGATGGACGGATGCACCAAATGCAATCGCAACCTGTGTATCGACACGCTGCATGGAGGTTCGTGCGGCAATTTTAATGGCGGCAGTCTTTAATTTCTTTGGTGTGCTTGTGATGTCACTTGTGAACAGCAGTGTAGCGATGACCATCAGAAATATGGTGAATTTCGGCGGTGACAACGAAAAGGCATCGATTGCCCTCTGTGCGGCAATGGCGGCGATTGTTATCTGGGCGGTGGGCGCCTGGTATTTCGGGATTCCGACAAGTGAAAGCCATGCACTTATCGCAGGACTTTCCGGTGCGGCAATCGCCTTACAGGGCGGAATCGCGGGCATTAATCTGCACGAATGGGTAAAGGTGCTCTACGGACTTGTGCTCTCTACCGTGCTTGGATTTGCGGCGGGATACGTGGTCTGCAAGGCAATCACGTTTTTGTGCAGGAACATAGACAGGAGAAAGACAAATGCCTTTTTCTCGGGAGGACAGATTGCGGGCGGTGCAGCAATGGCATTTATGCATGGCGCACAGGACGGGCAGAAATTCATGGGGGTGCTGTTACTGGGATTGTTTCTTGTCAATGGACAGGGAGATACGGCAGATGGCAGGATTCCGGTCTGGATGATGGTACTCTGTTCTATTGTGATGGCGGTCGGGACTTCCATCGGCGGCAGAAAAATCATCAAATCAGTGGGGATGGACATGGTTCATCTCGAAAAATACCAGGGATTTTCGGCAGACATCGCGGCGGCAGTGTGTCTCTTATGGTCAACGGTCTCCGGGATTCCCGTGAGCACGACGCATATGAAGACAACTGCGATTATGGGCGTCGGAGCGGTGAAACGGTTATCTGCCATCAACTATAAGGTTGTGAAAGATATGGTTTTGACCTGGGTTTTAACTTTTCCGGGTTGTGGACTGATTGGATATGCGATGGCAAAATTACTGCTTTGGATATTATAAAAGGAGAACAGGATGAAAAAGAAAAAAGACGAATTTTACTACAAAAATTTGAGTGCATGTGTGGAGATTTCCTATCAGGCGGCACTTTTTCTGCGGGAGACGATTGCCTGCTATGACAGAGAGGGCCTTAAGGAAAAGCTGGATGTGATGCATGAGCTTGAGCAGAAGGGGGATGCGAAGAAGCATAAGATGATGGCGGCGTTAAGCCAGGCATTTATCACGCCCATCGAGCGGGAGGATCTGGTGGCATTGTCCGGCTATCTGGATGATATTACGGATGCAGTAGAAGAAATCCTGGTTCAGATTTATATGTGCAATGTGGAATTTATCCGCACAGACACGCTTCCGATGGTAGAGCTTCTGGTTGCCTGCATCGGTGCACTTGGTGAGGTGCTTGGCGAGTTGAAAAATTTCAAACATTCCAAGCTGCTTGAAAACCGGATTATCCGGGTGAATGAGCTTGAGGAGCAGGGGGATATGCAGTATGTGGAGACGATGCACAGGCTTCATCAGGAAAATGATTTGCGTGCGATTCTGGTCTGGAGTAATATCTATCAGACGATTGAAAACTGTATGGATACCTGTGAACACACGGCAGATGTGGTTACAACAGTTATTATGAAGAATTTATAGGAGGATGGGATTGAAAGCGGTAAAGACAATGTTAAAAGGCCTTTGGGTCGGTTCGACAATGACTGTACCGGGAGTGTCCGGCGGAACGATGGCAGTCGTCATCGGAATTTATGAGGAGTTAATTGAAGCGGTCAACGGATTTTTGAAGCATCCGGGAAAATATGCCCTGTTTCTGTTACAGTTTGTGCTTGCAGGGGCAGCAGGATTTTTGTTTTTTGCACGGTTTATCACATATCTGTTACAAAACGGAGAGAGCGCGGAGGTGGTGCGCTTCTTTTTCTGCGGTGTTGTCCTTGGCGGTGTTCCATTGTTAGTGGAGAAGTCACAGGTGAAAAAGCTTCGCTTTCGCGAAATTCTTGCGATTTCCTGTGGCGCGCTTGTAGTTTTGCTGCTTGCGAGACTTCCACAGGGGCTGTTTGCAGGTGGAAACGGGTTTTCTGAAATCCTTCTTCAGGCGGCGGGCGGCTTTTTGATTGCAGTGGCGCTTATTCTGCCGGGAATCAGTGCCACACATATGCTCTATATACTTGGAATCTACGAGCAGGTGTTAGAACAGGTTTATCAACTTAAAATCTTAGAGCTGCTGCCATTTGCGGTGGGAGGAATTCTTGGAACCATTCTTACGGCGGGAGCGATGGCAAAGCTTCTGGAAACGAAAACTGAGCTTGTCTATCTGGCGATTTTAGGGTTTGTGATGGGGTCTCTTGAAACGCTTATCCCGACCGGAAAATTACAGCATCCGTTTGCTGGAATTGCGGCGCTTGTGGCAGGCTTTGCATTTTTATATCTGCTTAGCAGGAGAACGGGGGAGCGGTAGCCCCCGTTCTTTTTGTGCACAATGGCAGAAATGATTTTGAATGGAAGGAGAGAAAATAGAAAAACTGTGAATTGTAAAAACTGTGTAAAGTGTATATAATAAAAAAGGTTGTGTAAAAATGTCGAAAGAAGAGGAAAAACACGTATGGGTATTACGATGATTCTTGCGCTTTTAAGCGGGGTGGCACTGTTTCTGTTCGGAATGTCTCTGATGGGAGACGGACTGAAAAAGGCTGCTGGAGAAAAACTGGAACTGATTTTATACAGATTGACGAGCACTCCGTTAAAGGGAGTTCTTTTAGGAGCGGTCGTGACAGCGATTATTCAGTCTTCCTCAGCTACTACAGTTATGGTGGTCGGATTCGTGAATTCCGGAATGATGAAAGTTGCGCAGGCAATCGGAATTATCATGGGTGCAAACATTGGAACCAGTATTACAGGCTGGATTCTTTCATTATCTTATATTGACGGCTCAAGTGGAGTCGCACAGCTTTTATCCACAGCAACAATTTCAGCCGTGGTGTCTATTGTCGGTATTCTTTTTAAGATGGTTTCCAAGAAATCTACATATAAAAATGTGGGTGACATTATGTTAGGGTTCTCTATCCTGATGATGGGAATGCAGACCATGAGTGGTGCGGTTTCCCCATTGAAGGAAAATGAGCATTTCGTAAATATGCTGACAATGTTTTCCAATCCGTTTATGGGAATTCTTGTCGGAATCCTGTTTACTGCAGTGCTGCAGAGTGCATCTGCATCTGTCGGAATTTTGCAGGCGTTATCTGCAACGGGAGCGGTCAGCTTTGCAACTGCATTTCCGATTACGATGGGAATCGGTGTCGGTGCTGCATGTCCGGTGCTGCTTTCTTCCATCGGCACGAATAAGAACGGAAAGAGAACTGCACTGGTTTATCTTTTGAATGACCTTTTTGGAATGGTATTCTGGTCGATTACGTTCTATACGGTCAACGCATTTGTAAAATTTGATTTCCTTGACATGGTGATGAGTCCGTTCTCAATTGCAATTTTAAATACGGTGTTCCGTGTGGCAACGGTCATGATTTTATTCCCATTTATTAAGTGGATTGAGAAGCTGGTATTTTGTCTGGTAAAAGATACCGAGGAAGACCGCGAGGAACAGGCAGACTTTGACCTGCTTGAGGAGCGTTTTATCGCATATCCGGCAATCGCCATCGGACAGAGTCACACCGCCATCAACGGCATGGCAAAAAAGGCGAGAAAAAATATTTTAAGAGCGATGGGACTTCTTGATAATTATGCGGAGGAGCGTTACCAGAAGGTACAGGAGAAGGAAAATCTCATTGATAAATACGAGGACAAGCTTGGAACCTATCTGATGCAGTTAAGAGGACGTGATATGAATGTCACGCAGACCAAGCAGGTTTCCATTTTTCTGCACACGATCAGTGACTTTGAGCGTTTAGGTGACCATGCCGTGAATATTTCCAAAGCGGCAAATGAGCTTCATGAGAAAAAAATTAATTTTTCTGATGAGGCAAATTATGAGCTTGGGGTACTCGGTGCGGCGGTAAAAGAGGTGCTCGACCTTACGGTAAAGGCATTCTGTGAGGATGACCTTGAGACCGCGGCAAAAGTAGAACCGTTGCGTGAGCTGATTACGATTCTCTGCAATGAGTTAAAGACAAGACATATTACAAGATTAAGAGTCGGCAAGTGTGAGATGAAGCAGGGTTTTGCGTTTAATAACCTTTTGACGGATTATGAGCGAATCGGTGCGCACTGCTCGAACATAGCAGTTGCAATGATAGAGACAGAGTCTTCGGATTTCGATACGCACAAGTATTTAAAGAGCATCCGTGAGTTAAACAACGAGGAATATACAAAGCTTTACGAGGAATACGAACAGCGTTTTGATATCAACGGATATAAAAAGGCAAAGAAAAAATAACAGAATCGGAAAAGAAATGGAGAATGTTATGGAATTTTTAGCAGAAGAGGGGAAAGTAAAAATTACGGGAAGAACGCTTTGGATAGATGATGTACGATATCTGTCGTATTCTGGCAGCAGCATCAGCTTTACATTTACCGGAAAGCGCGCCGAGGCGGATATCTACAGTGATTCACCGGACTGGGAGGAACATTTGAAGGGCTGGGCGGCAGTTTATATCAACAATGAGACGACGCCGAGAAAACGGTTTCTTCTGGAGAAGAGAGAAGATACTTATGTACTTTTTGAGAGTGAGAAGGAGGAGACGGTGACCGTCCGCCTTGTCAAGTATTCGGAGGCTGCCTTTGGAAAATGCGGTGTGCGGAAGTTAAGAATTGACACGGACAGGCTTTTGACACCGCCTAAGGCTTTGGAACACAGAATTGAAATCATCGGCGACTCCATCACCTGCGGTTACGGTGTGGAAGCAAAGAGTGGGGAAGAGGTGTTTCATACGGCAACGGAGAATCCGGCAAAATCCTATTCTCTTCTTACGGCTGGAAAATTAAATGTCGAGGTAAATCTTGTTTCCTGGAGCGGAATCGGAATTATTTCAAACTGGGTGCCGGAAGATGCCACAGAACCGCTTACAGACTGGCTGATGCCGATGTTATATCAGTATACGGATGCGTCAACTTCGAAGCTTCTCTACGGTGAGGAGAGGGACAAGTGGGAAAAATGGGATTTTAACCGTTATGTGCCGGAGCTTATCGTCATCAATCTTGGAACCAATGACACCAGCTACTGCAAGGATATTAAGGACAGACAGGAGTATTTCAAGAAAGAATACAGCAAATTCTTAAATTATGTGGCAGGGCATAATAAGACAGCACATATTCTCTGTGTGCTTGGAACGATGGAGCAGAAACTTTGTCCGATGGTCGAGCAGGCGGTAAAAGAGCAGCAGAAAAAGGATGGAGAGCGCA
This sequence comes from uncultured Roseburia sp., assembly GCA_958420225.1. Lineage (GTDB taxonomy): Bacteria > Bacillota > Clostridia > Lachnospirales > Lachnospiraceae > Roseburia. The sequence goes on from CATZIT010000002.1 coordinate 191,743, forward strand.
TTTCTTATCTGCATCTGCCGTTACAGCCGGAGGAAGACGGAAGAGGAGCAGACTTTCATCCGAGCGAGCTGATCCAGAGAAAGACGGCAGAACTTGTGACCGCTGAAATCAGACGGATTATGGGCTGGTAAAAATGAACCGCACCATTGTCTATGAGGTTACAAAGGAGCAGACGGTATTTCGGTTTTTGCAGAAAAAAGGATATTCAGACCAGAATCTTGTGTATTTAAGGAAAGATAAGCAGGGAATTTTGGTAGACGGCATACCGGCACTGCAAAAGCAGGTCGTAAGACCGGGCGAGAGGCTGACCGTACAGCTTCGGGAAACGGACTGCTCCACGCAGATTCTTCCGGTAGAGCTTCCGCTTGACATTGTGTATGAGGATGAAGATTTTCTCGTTGTCAACAAGCCTGCGGGGATGCCGGTGCATCCGTCGCGCAACAACGTGGATAACTCTCTTGGAAATGCACTCATGTATTATTTTTTGCAGCAGCAGAAACCGTTTGTCTATCGTTGCATCAACCGGCTTGACCGTGATACATCCGGTCTTACAATTGTAGCAAAACACTCGGTCAGTGCTGCAATTCTTGGAACGATGTTAGCGGAGAAATCTGCCGGAAAGAATACGTCCATGAAAAAAGGGTATCTTGCAATCGTAAGGGGAAGCGTGACGCCGCAATCCGGCACGATTACAGCTCCGATTATGCGAAAAGAGGAGTATCAGCCCGAGCGCGTGGTGGATTTTACACGCGGGGAAGCGGCTGTCACACATTACCGTGTGGTAGAGGAAAAGAACGGCTATAATCTTGTTGCGTTGGAATTAGAGACCGGAAGAACGCACCAGATTCGTGTCCATATGAAATATCTCGGCTATCCGTTAATTGGGGACAGCCTCTATAATCCCGACATGGAGCGGATACAAAGACAGGCGCTTCACGCCGCATCGCTTTCCTTTGCGCATCCCATCACGGGAAAATGGATGGAGTTTCATGCACCAATGCCGGAGGATATGAGGGCAGTGTTTGCATCTTCCGTGTAAAGAAACCTTTCAGATTAAAAGAAAAAAGAAAAAGAGAGCGGGGCTGTCGCATTGGCAAATTTTTGCCAGGCGGCAGCCCCTTTTTTAAATATAATGTTTAACAAAATATAAAATACTTTAGAAAATATAATAAAATTTAACAAAAAAACAACTTGTTCTACCAAGCATACAAGTTGTATGCTTGAGATAGAAACAGGAATCGGGAACCGATTTGGAAAGGGGTTTTACATGAGCGACGCAAAACAGTTGATTGAGAGCGGAAAAGCGGTTTTAGGAATCGAATTTGGATCTACAAGAATTAAAGCAGTACTGGTGGATGAAAATCATCATCCGATTGCCAGCGGAAGCCATGAATGGGAGAACCAGCTGGTGGACGGAATCTGGACCTACAGTCTGGATATGATCTGGGGCGGATTGCAGCACTGCTACAGTGATCTGTTAAAAGATGTAAAGGAAAAATATGATACGACAATTACAAGCCTTGCGGCGATGGGATTTTCTGCAATGATGCACGGCTATATGGCATTTGACGAAAAGGGAGAGCTTTTAGTTCCGTTCCGCACCTGGAGAAATACGATTACAGGCGAAGCGGCAGAAGAACTGACAGAGCTGTTTCAGTTCAACATTCCACAGCGCTGGAGCATTGCCCATCTGTATCAGGCAATCTTAAACGGGGAAGAACACGTAAAGAACATTGCATTCCAGACAACACTTGCCGGCTACATTCACTGGAAGCTGTCCGGAGAGAAAGTTTTGGGAGTCGGTGAGGCATCCGGAATGTTTCCGATTGACTCTAAGACCAGAAACTACAATGCAAAGATGGCAGCGCAGTTTGATGAGAAATTAAAAGAAAAAGGCTTTGATTTTACACTTGAGGAAATTTTCCCGAAGGTTTTAGTGGCAGGTGATGCAGCAGGAACTCTGACTGAGGAGGGCGCAAAGCTTCTCGATGTGTCCGGAAATTTACAGGCAGGCATCCCGATGTGTCCGCCGGAGGGAGACGCCGGAACCGGAATGGCAGCAACCAACTCTGTTGCAGTGCGCACCGGAAATGTGTCCGCCGGAACCTCCGTATTTGCAATGGTTGTTCTTGAGGAGGACTTAAAGGCACTTCACGAGGAACTGGATATGGTTACAACACCATCCGGTGATGCGGTGGCAATGGTACACTGCAACAACTGTACCTCCGACTTAAATGCCTGGGTTAATTTGTTCAAAGAGTTTGCAGAGACATTTGGCATGAAGGTCGATATGAACGAGCTGTTCGGTACACTTTACAGAGAAGCATTAAAAGGCGATAAGGACTGCGGCGGACTGGTGGCGTTTAACACCTTTTCCGGAGAGCCGGTTATTGGCTTAAACGAGGGACGTCCGTTATTCGTGCGCAAGCCGGATGCACATTTTTCACTGGCAAACTTTATGCGCACCCATTTGTATGCGTCTCTTTCTACCTTGAAAATCGGATGCGATATTCTGTTTAAGGAAGAAAAAGTAAAGGTTGACCAGATTTACGGACACGGCGGACTGTTTAAGACAAAGGGTGTCGGACAGAGCATCCTGGCAGCCGCAATGGACGCACCGGTTGCAGTGATGGAGACAGCCGGAGAAGGCGGCCCTTGGGGAATGGCACTTTTAGCAGCCTATATGGTGCAGGGGGAAGCCGGAGAAACCTTAGAGCAGTATTTGCAGAAAAAAGTATTTGCTGGGGAGAGCGGCAGCGTGATGAAGCCGGATGCGGCAGACGTTGCAGGGTTTGACGCCTATATCGCGGAATACAAAAAAGCGCTCGCAGCAGAGAAGGCAGCCGTAGAGGCACTGCCATTATAAAAGGATTAGATGGAGGAGAAGGATATGTTAGCAGCTAAAAATTATAAATTCTGGTTTTGTACGGGTTCACAGGACCTCTATGGAGAGGAATGTTTAAGAAATGTAGCAGAACATTCCAAAATTATCGTAGCAAAATTAAATGAGTCAGGACTGCTTCCTTATGAAGTGGTATGGAAACCGACTCTGATTACCAACGAACTGATTCGCAAGACCTTTAATGAGGCAAATGTGGATGACGAGTGTGCAGGTGTGATTGTGTGGTGCCATACCTTTTCCCCGGCAAAATCATGGATTCTCGGATTAAAAGAATTAAGAAAACCATTGATGCACTTACATACACAGTTTAATGAAGAAATTCCTTACGATACGATTGACATGGACTTCATGAACGAAAACCAGTCCGCACACGGCGACAGAGAATGGGGACATATGGTAACCCGTATGGGAATCGAGCGCAAGGTTGTTGTCGGACACTGGGCAGACGAGAATGTCCAGAAACGCGTCGGCGAATGGATGCGCACCGCGGTCGGCGTGATTGAGAGCAGTCATATCCGCGTGATGCGTGTTGCCGATAACATGAGAAACGTGGCAGTTACCGAGGGCGATAAGGTAGAAGCACAGTTAAAATTTGGCTGGGAAGTAGATACCTATCCGGTAAATGAGATTGCAGAGGCAGTTGCAGCCGTGTCCGAGTCCGACACCAATGCACTTGTGGATGAATATTACGAGAAATACGATATCCTGTTAGAGGGACGTGATCCGGCAGAATTCAGACGCCACGTTGCCGTACAGGCACAGATTGAGCTCGGATTCGAGCGCTTCTTGGAGGAAAAGAATTATCAGGCAATCGTTACCCATTTTGGAGACCTTGGCGCATTAAAGCAGCTTCCGGGACTTGCCATCCAGAGACTTATGGAAAAAGGTTATGGATTCGGCGCAGAAGGAGACTGGAAGGTTGCCGCTATGGTACGTCTGATGAAAATTATGACACAGGGTGTAAAGAATCCGAAGGGAACCTCCATGTTAGAGGACTATACTTACAACCTGGTAAAAGGCAAAGAGGGAATCTTAGAGGCACATATGCTTGAGATTTGTCCTTCTATCGCAGACGGTCCAATCAGCATCAAGTGCCAGCCGCTTAGCATGGGTGACAGAGAGGACCCGGCAAGACTGGTATTTACTTCCAAAGAAGGAAAGGGAATTGCAACATCCTTAATCGACCTTGGAAACCGATTCCGCTTAATCATCAACGATGTGGACTGCAAGAAGGTGGAAAAACCGATGCCGAAGCTTCCGGTTGCAACTAACTTCTGGACACCGCAGCCTGATTTATACACCGGTGCAGAGGCATGGATTCTCGCAGGAGGTGCACACCACACCGCATTTACCTATGACCTGACCGCTGAGCAGATGGGTGACTGGGCTTCTATTATGGGAATTGAGGCAGTTTACATTGACAAGGATACAAAGATTCGTGACTTCAAGAGAGACCTCATGCTCGGAGAAATGTTTTACAGATAAACAGGGGAAATTTTTACAAAGAAAACATTGAAATTTCGGGGCTTGTGAGATATGATATCAGTAAAGGGGCGTGCACGGGCACGCACCCCACAAAATAAGATGCAGGCACATATTTTTTTTAAAGAAAAGGAGAAGAGGGCAATGAAATTTTTTATTGACACAGCAAATGTTGAGGACATTCGTAAAGCAAATGATATGGGAGTTATCTGCGGGGTTACCACAAATCCGTCCCTGATTGCAAAAGAGGGAAGAGATTTCAACGAGGTTATCAAAGAGATTACCACAATCGTTGACGGACCAATCAGTGGGGAAGTAAAAGCGACAACTGTCGATGCAGAAGGTATGATTAAAGAGGGACGTGAGATTGCAGCCATTCATCCGAACATGGTGGTAAAGATTCCAATGACCGTAGAAGGCTTAAAGGCGGTAAAGGTACTGTCTTCTGAGGGAATCAAGACAAACGTAACCTTAATCTTTACCGCAAACCAGGCGCTTCTTGCAGCAAGAGCAGGAGCAACCTATGTTTCTCCGTTCTTAGGAAGACTCGATGATATCAGTACCGCAGGCATTGACCTGATTCAGGACATTGTACAGATTTTTGACAACTACGGTCTTGAGACTGAAATTATTGCAGCATCCATCCGTAATCCGATTCATGTAACCGACTGTGCATTAGCCGGTGCACATATTGCAACCGTACCATACAAAGTAATCGAGCAGATGACCAAACATCCATTGACCGATGCCGGAATCGAGAAGTTCCAGCAGGACTACAAAGCGGTATTTGGAGAATAAAACAGACGGGTAAATAGCCCTTTGCAAAGTGTACAAAAAATGGTATAGTTAGTAATGTGCAAAACGAAAACAGAATATGGAGGTTTGGAACGCATGAACAAATTAGAACTTCAGAAGATGGCTGTCGAAGTTCGTAAGGGTATCGTGTCCGCAGTCCACAGCGCCAAAGCTGGACATCCGGGCGGCTCCCTTTCAGCAGCAGATATTTTTACATATTTGTACTTTGAAGAGATGAATATCGATCCGAAGAATCCGAAAGACCCGGACAGAGACCGTTTTGTCCTTTCAAAGGGACACACAGCGCCAGGATTATATGCAGCGCTTGCAAATCGCGGCTATTTTCCGGTAGAGGATCTGCTGACCCTGCGTCACACCGGTTCCTATTTACAGGGACATCCGGATATGAAACACATTCCGGGTGTAGATATGTCTTCCGGTTCCTTAGGACAGGGATTATCCGCAGCGGCAGGTATGGCATTGGCAGGCAAGCTTAACAAGAAGGATTACCGTGTCTATGCACTCTGCGGCGATGGAGAGATTGAAGAGGGACAAATCTGGGAGGCAGCAATGTTTGCCGGATTCCGCAAGCTTGATAATCTCTGCGTTATCGTGGACAACAACAATTTACAGATTGACGGACCGATTGATCAGGTATGTTCCCCATACCCGATTGACAAAAAGTTTGAGAGTTTCAATTTCCATGTAATTAATATTGACGGAAATGATTTCGACCAGATTAAAGCAGCATTTGACGAGGCAAAGGCAACCAAGGGCATGCCTACCGCAATCATTGCGCACACTCTCAAGGGAAAAGATGTCTCTTTCATGGAAAATAGTGTAGACTGGCATGGAAAGGCTCCAAACGATGAAGAGTATGCAATCGCAATGGAAGATTTGAGAAAGGTGGGTGAAGCGCTGTGTCAGAAGTAAAAATTGCAACAAGAGAGAGCTACGGCAACGCTTTAGTCGAGCTTGGAAAAGAACACGAGAATCTTTTGGTACTGGATGCAGACCTTGCAGCAGCCACCAAAACCGGAATGTTCCGCAAGGCTTTCCCGGAGCGCCACATTGACTGTGGAATTGCAGAGGCAAATATGACGGGTGTGGCAGCAGGACTTTCCACCTGTGGATTTGTTCCGTTTGTCAGCACATTTGCAATGTTTGCAGCAGGACGTTCTTATGAGCAGGTGCGTAATTCCATCGGATATCCGCATCTGAATGTAAAAATTGGTGCAACACATGCCGGAATCTCCGTCGGAGAAGACGGTGCCAGCCATCAGTGCAATGAAGATATTGCCCTGATGCGTGCCATCCCGGGAATGGTAGTCATCAACCCATCCGATGATGTGGAAGCAAGAGCTGCGGTAAAAGCTGCTTATGAATATGTAGGTCCGGTTTATCTGCGTTTCGGCAGACTTGCCGTTCCGGTCATCAACGATACGGACAACTACAAATTTGAAATTGGAAAAGGTGTGGAGCTGCGTGATGGAAAGGATTGTACCATCATTGCAACCGGACTTTGCGTATCAGAATCCTTAGAGGCTGCAAAGCTTCTTGCAGAGGCAGGAATCGATGCACAGGTTATTAATATTCATACCATCAAACCGTTAGATGAGGAGCTTGTCGTTGCAGCAGCAAAGAAGACAGGAAGAATCTTCACAGTAGAAGAGCACTCCATCATCGGTGGTCTCGGTGCAGCTGTTTGTGAAACACTTTCCGAGAAATGTCCGACTAAGGTGACAAGAATCGGTGTGAACGATGTATTTGGTGAGTCCGGTCCTGCAAAAGAGCTGCTCCACAAGTATGAACTGGATGCAGAGGGAATTGCAAACCGCATCAAAAAAGAAATGAAATAAATTTTTTTGAGATGGGACAGTCTTTTTCGGATGGAGACGGACTGTCCTATTTTAAGTTGGGAGGAAACAGGAGAATGTTAGAGGCATTAAAAAAACAGGTGTATGAAGCGAATATGGAGCTTCCGCGCCGTGGACTCATTACCTATACCTGGGGAAATGTCAGCGGTATTGACCGTGAGAGCGGCTATTTCGTTATCAAGCCAAGCGGAGTGGATTATGATGCACTCACACCGGACGACATGGTGGTAATGGATTTAAACGGAAATAAAATCGAAGGCAGATACAAACCGTCTTCCGATACTGCAACCCATATCGAGCTTTACAAGAAATACGAGGAAATCGGCGGAATCGTGCACACCCATTCCCCGGAGGCTGTGGCATGGGCACAGGCAGGACGCGATATTCCGCTTTATGGAACAACACACGCAGATTATTTCTTCGGACCGATTCCGTGTGCAAGAAATCTCACACCCGAAGAGATTGACGAGGCATATGAGAAGAATACAGGACTTGTGATTATCGAGACTTTTGAGACAAGAGGAATCAAGCCGATGTATACACCGGCAGTGCTTTGCAGCAATCATGGACCATTTACCTGGGGAAAAGATGCGGCAGAGGCAGTGCACAATGCGGTTGTTCTTGAGGAAGTTGCCAAGATGGCACGCAATACAGAATTAATCAATCCGAAGGTAAAACCGGCACCGGACTGCATCAAGGAGAAGCATTTTTACCGCAAGCATGGCGCAAATGCTTACTACGGACAGAACTAGGTGTCTGCGGACAGGAGAGGTGAAAAATATGCACAAAACAGATTTTGGTAAGACAAAGGAAGGACAGCAGGTTACAAAATATACGCTGGTCAACAAGAACGGGATGGAAGTTTCCGTGATTGATTACGGTGCAACGATTGTTTCCGTCAAGGTTCCGGTGGGTGAAAAGAAGTACGATGTGGTGTTAGGCTATGATTCCGCAGCCGATTATCAGAAATATAACTGCTATTTTGGTACTGTGGTCGGACGTAACTGCAACCGGATTGCACAGGCAAAGGTAACGCTTGACGGCAAAGAGTACCAGATGGAGAAAAACGATAACGGAGAGAACAACCTTCACTGCGGAAAAAATGGGTTCGGCAAGAAAATCTGGACCGTTGAGGAAGTAGGAGAGAGCATTATCACATTTTCCTACTTAAGCCCTGATATGGAACAGGATTTGCCGGGAAATATGACGGCGAAGGTGACTTACCGTCTCACAGACGAAAATGAGCTTGTGATTTCCTATGAGGCAGTGACCGACAAGACAACGGTTGCAAACTTTACAAATCATACTTATTTCAATCTGGACGGACATGATTCCGGTAAAATGGAGAATCAGCAGCTTGAAATTTTAGCTTCCTACTATACACCGGTTTCCGACTCCAAGTCGATTCCGACCGGAGATGTGGTAAAAGTGGCAGGAACACCGATGGATTTCCGCAAAATGAAGCCGATTGGTGCAGAAATCAATGCAGATTTTGACCAGTTAAAATTTGTAGGCGGTTATGACCATAACTTCGTGTTAGACAAGGCAGACGGCAGCTTACAGCTTGCAGCGCGCGCGAAAGCAGCAAAGAGCGGAATCTGCATGGATGTCTACACAGACTGTGTGGGACTTCAATTTTATGCCGGAAACTTTATCGGAGAGCAGACAGGAAAGGACGGCGCCATTTACAATGACCGTCATGGCTTCTGCTTGGAAACCCAGTATTTCCCGAATGCCATTAACGAGAAGAATTTCAAGGCACCGATTTTAAAACCGGGTGAGAAATATCAGTCTGTCACAAAGTACTGTTTTCAGGTGGAAAAATAGGAAAAATTGACCGATTTGTCTCTTGATTTCCGCTTTTATTTGCATTATACTCAGATAGAAGATTAGGCGTGACTAACTTCTAAAATGCGGGTAAAGGCGGGAATTTTTTATGGAAAATTTATCAACTATCATTATATGCGCAATTTTGGTTGTCATTTGTATCGGTGCAGTATTAAGCTATCGCAAAAAGCTTTCGGATGGCTGTTGTGGCAGTGGCGGTTCCATCAAGCGGGAGAAGGCGAAGGATACGGACAAGAGCCATTATCCGATAAAGAAGCTTGTCTCCATCGAGGGAATGAGCTGCAAGAACTGCGCTATCCGGATTGAAAATACGTTTCATAAACAGGAAGGCTATCTTGCAAAGGTAAATTCCGAAAAGGGCGAGATGCAGCTCTGGATGAAAAAAGAGGTTGGCGATGATGAAATCATAGGAATTGTCGCAGAAGCCGGTTATACGGTGACGGATATAAAGAGTGTGTAAGAATGTATGCTCTGTGAACATTCTGTTATCATGAAAAAGGGAAGATGACATGTTAGAAGTAACGTGTCATCTTCTTTTTTTGCGCGAGCAGCGAGAAAATATCATCCTATGAAATAACAGAAGCTCTTGACAAATGAAAAAATGATTCATATAATTATCATTGATAATTACTTGCGATAACTAAGTCAGAGAAGGATGAAAGGCGAAAAATATGACAATTGAGTTAATCAAACGGATGATGGATGCGTGTTATCAGGCAAAACGAATCCGGGAGATGCTGCCGCAATTGCCTTCTGGGGTTACACCCGCGTATATTCATTATCTGGATATCATTGAGCTGCTGGAATCCCAGGGCGTGCAGGTGAAGGTGTCGGATATCAGTGAGGCGTTGGCACTTCCAAGACCCGGTGTGACACGTACCGTCAAGGAGATGGAGGCGAAAGGATATTTAAAAAAGACAGCTTCCGAAGAAGACGGACGGGTTTTGTATCTTTCCATAACGGAAGAAGGAAAGAACCTGTCAGAAAAGTATAATGAACGCTTTTTTAATGCGTTAGCGCCGTCTATGGAAGTAATTCCGGAGGCGGATGCAGAATGTATGATTCAAACAATTGAGCAGCTTTATCAGATTATGTGTGAAAGGAGAATTTATTTTGACAAGTGATAAAAGTGATTTTACAAGTGGCAGTATTTTAAAGAAACTGACCTATTTTATGCTTCCGGTTCTGGGAGCACTTCTTTTGCAGGCGGCTTATGGCGCCGTCGATTTGCTGGTGGTGGGTCGTTTTGGTTCAACCTCAGGACTTTCAGCCGTTTCTACGGGCAGCCAGGTGCTGAATCTGGTTACATTTGTGGTAATCCAGTTTGCGATGGGTATTACGGTTTTAATTGCCCGCTATCTGGGAGAAAAGAAACCGGCACTCATCGGTTCCGTCATCGGTGGTGCGGCAGTCGTATTTATGATGATTTCAGTGGTTTTATTTATAGCAATGGTGTTTTTTGCACGTCCGATTTCGGTATTGATGCAGGCACCGGCAGAGGCGGTTACTCTGACTGCAAGTTATGTGCGTATCTGCGGGGCAGGTATTTTCTTTATCGTTGCATATAACCTGATGGCAGCAATTTTCAGAGGGCTGGGAGACAGCAAGTCCCCGCTTCTGTTTGTACTGGTGGCATGTATCGTCAATGTAATCGGTGATCTGGTTCTTGTAGCTGGATTTCGTATGGATGCAGCCGGTGCAGCGTTGGCAACGGTATTTGCACAGGCAGTCAGCGTTGCGTGTGCGATTATACTGCTTTTAAAAAAGAAGCTTCCATTTACGATTTCAAAAGAAGATTTCCGGTTGAATGAACAGTGTAGCAAGTTCCTTGGAATTGGTTTGCCGTTGGCATTGCAGGAGTTTTTGACCCAGCTTTCCTTCCTGGCACTCTGTGCATTTGTAAACAGGCTCGGATTGGAGGCGTCCTCAGGATATGGCGTTGCCTGCAAGATTGTCAATTTTGCCATGCTGGTCCCAAGTGCCCTGATGCAGTCGATGGCAGCTTTCGTATCACAAAACGTGGGTGCAGGGAATCCGGGACGGGCAAAAAAAGCGATGTTTACCGGCATCTGCGTAGGACTTGGGATTGGATGTGCTGTCTTTGCACTGGTATTATTTAAGGGAGATGTGCTGGCAGGCTTCTTCTCGACAGATGCAGCAGTTATCGAGAAGGGCTTCGCGTATCTGAAGGGTTTTGCGCCGGAGACCATTCTGACCGCCATCTTGTTCAGCATGATTGGCTATTTCAATGGAAATAACCAGACACTCTGGGTAATGGTGCAGGGATTGACACAGACCCTTCTGGTGCGTCTGCCGATGTCTTACTATATGAGCATCCAGCCGGATGCAAGCCTGACAAAGATTGGTCTGGCTGCTCCGACTTCAACGGCGGTGGGAATCTGCCTCAATGTCCTATTTTATCTGTATTTCAGCAGGAAACTGCGAAAACCGCAGAAGTAATGAGAAAAGAACTGCGGAGAGTTACTTTACAGGAAAATACGTGTGATATGATAGGAGCTGTCCTCATTTAATTCGAGCACAGCCATGCTTTTGGAATCGCCGCGTGGCTGTGCGGCACTTCCTGGATTGACATATACTTTTCCGAACCGCTCGTAGTACGTGTACACATGGGTATGACCGAAAATCAGAAAGTCCGCGTCTGTGAGGTCAAACGGGAAGTCGTACTGGTTATGGGAAATATAAAAGATTTTTCCGCCGATTGGTACACTTAAAAACTCCGGCAGATTTGCCGCCCATTCGCCCATGTCTGTGTTTCCTTTTACAAAGTAAGCCGGAACCCCTAAGGATTTGAATTTCTCATAGCAGGTTTTGGTGTTGATATCCCCGGCGTGAATCAGATAGTCACAGGCGGTGATATGAGGCACCCACTCTTCACGGAAAATGCCGTGGGTGTCGGAAATCAATGCAATTTTCATAGAAACACTCCTTCTTATCCAAATGGAAACATTGTCAGTTTTTCGGCTGATACCGGATATCGGATACGGTATAGACGGTGACAAATGCTTCCGGGTCTTCGCGGTTGATATAATTCATCAGCTTCTGATATTCTGATTTATCTACGATTGTAATAATTTCATTCCGTTTTTCCAGATTGTAGGCACCGATTGATTCATAAATGGTAGCGCCGCTGTGCAGGTCGTGAAGAATAAAGGAGCGAAGATCTTCTTCTTTTTTCGTGATGATGCAGACACGGCGTTTGATGTCATGGTCAAAGATAAAGTGGTCGAGAATGATTCCGTTAAAATAGGTTCCCAAAATACTTAAGACCACGGTTTTTTTATCATAGACGAGTGCGGCGGAGAGAGCAACGCACATGCCGGAGAGGGACATTGCGCGTCCAAGCTCCATGTGCAGATATTTGTTCATGATTTTTGCCACGATATCAAGTCCGCCGGAGGAGGCGTTACGGTTAAACAGGATGCTTAAGCCAACGCTCACGACTAAAATGTAACATAATACATCTAATTCCTGGCTGCCGGTCATGGAGTCGTAATTCGGAAAAATAAGCTCAAACAGTCCGAGGAATAATGGGAGAGCAATACTTGTATACACGGTTTTGACGCCGAATTCCCGCCCGCAGGTAAAAAAGCCGATGATTAAAAGCACGACATTTAAAATCATCGTGATAGCGGATAACGGCAACGGTACAAAATTTGCAAGTACAATTCCGAGTCCTGAAATGCTGCTTACGGATGCATGGCTTGGAACCAGAAAGAAATAGACAGCTGCGGCAATAATGGCAACTGCCGCTGTCAGGATAACAGTTTCCTTTAATAGTCTGATAGAATACGCCTGTTTTTTCATTATCATTTCCCCTATATTCGTGTAGACTTTTTATCGCGGTGCCCGCGTAAATTAAAAATACGATAAACATAACCTCTCGGCTATATTTATCGTATTTAAGCGATGCAGGAGATGGGACTTGAACCCACACGATCTTGCGACCACAGGCACCTGAAGCCTGCGCGTCTGCCAATTCCGCCACTCCTGCGAACAAATAAGATTTTAACTCGTTTCAATGTAAAAGTCAACACTTTTTTTCTTAAATTTGAAAAAATCCAAACGAGAAAAAAGTTAAAATTTTTTGCATTTTTCTGTTGACAATCTATTTTTTTTTTGCTATTATAAACAAGTCGTCACGAGATGTGACACACAAGCGGAAGTGTCGGAACTGGCAGACGAGCAAGACTAAGGATCTTGTGGCTATTGCAGTCGTGTGGGTTCAAGTCCCATCTTCCGCATTCAATGAAAAGATGAGGAAACCTTTATTATAGAGGTTCCCTTATTTTTTTGTTATTATAATGTCTGAACACTGTTGAACACGTTATTCATCTTGCTACCGATAGCTGTTTCGTAGGAACTGGAACGATTGTCCATAGTATCAGTGACATACATATAATGTTTGGCAGTTGTAGAAAAATCTTTATGTCCAGCAAACATTCTGATTTCTTCATCTGTAAGAACTTTAGATGCTCCCATGTTAGAAATGCAAGTTTTGCGAATGCTATGATTTCCCTTTTGTGGTGTTTTTAACATACGATTTAATCTTCGCAATACATTATTGATTGCATCATTGTTCATTCTGGTTCCATCTTTCGTAAGCATCAAATATTCAGATTTAAAACCACGCATTTGGTTTGCTTGAACAATCATTGAAAAGAATACTTTTGCTTCTTTTATCAAATAAAGTTCTCTATCCGAATTTATACTTTTTAGATATGGAGAAATTTCATATCCATTTCTTCTGATTTTCCCATTCGACAGTTTTTCATATACTTTAATTTCTTGTCTTTGAATATGTACTGTATCTTCTTCAAAATCAGAAACCTTTAAAGCTACAACTTCTCCGACTCGTAAAGCTAATGCGAAGTTTAAGCACACTGCTAAGTAAGCTGTATTTTTTGTTTTATAGTATTGCTTTATTGCTAATTCTATAAGTCGTGTTTCTTCGTCATTGACAAATACTTGTTCAGTTACAGCTTTTGTAGGGTTAACAGAAAATTTTTTTCGTGATATATTACGAATTAAACGTGATATATTTTGGGTACAAATTTTCTTTTCAATAGCATAATCAAAAAGCATATTCAACAATGACTTCATTTCTTTAAACTGACGTGCAGTCAAATTATATTGTGTAATTTTATTAAGATACCAAGTTTTTAAAGTTGGCACATCAATTTTTAAAATTTCATTTTTTATGAATGCATCATTCTTATAAAACTTATTCCATACCCAATCTAATTTATTGGCATTAGCTAAAGAGGTATCAGTTGACTTGTATTCAAGAAAATCTGGATATAGATTTTCGATAGTATATACTGGTGCTTTTTGTTCAAGCTTTTTATAGAATTGAATTATTTTATTTTCAAGGTTCTCTTTTGATACACTTGTTATAGGTTTTCGTTTTCCATCCTTTTCGGTAGATGGAAGATATGTTCTATAACGATTATCTGCTTTTGAAAAATAAACAAAAATCCAATTCCAATGATGATAGTTAAAAAATTATACATAATTTAGTCTCCTTTCCTAGATGTTGTGGGGCTAGCAAAGTGTGACACATTTTTGACGCATGTCAAGGGTATATAAACGCGCTGCGCGCGCCCTTGACATGTTTTCAAAAATGTGAAATATGGTAATCAAGCCCCACAAAAGCATTAAGCATCAAGCTTAACGGCGTAATCTTCAGCTCTGAAGTAAACATTATTCCTTGAATCAATAAAAGAAATTTGGAGATTTTTAAATGTTACCACGTAATCTGTTTCAGAAAGTTGATTTTCAGTAATTTTTAATGGTGCATTTGGAATTTTAACTGAAAATCTGCATCGGGAAAGCGCATCGTATCCCTTTTGTACTTCTGCTTCAATTCGGATAAACGATGATGTTTCTCCAGTTTCTTTATCAACGGAAGTTTCTGAACTGATTGAAATCAAATCATTTGGGACATCAGAAAGAGTCGTTTCGACGTAATTTTTCATTGCGGAATATATAGTTTTTTTCAATATTATCACCTCACAAATGATATAAAAAATGTTTATTAATTTCTCTAACAAGCTTGCTATGCTAATATTATATGGTACTAAAATTGAGTAGTCTATTAGCAAAAGAAAACGAAAATTTTAAGTTGGAAATCAAATAGTCGAGTTGGTTCTCGAAATAATAGAGTGCAATAATTTTTTTAAAAAAATGAATATAGAAATCATCATTTTATTAAAAATCGTTAATGCCGTGAATTGTCTTTGTGCAATTTGCACAAAGCAAACTTACGATAATGTATCAGTTTGAAATTCATCTAGCAAATAGAACATTATTAGTGTATACTTGCTCTATAAATAGAAAGTTATATGTGGAGGAGGATTATTATGAATACAGTTAGAATGATTTTATGTGGAAATGTTGAAGATAGCAGAATGAATCCAAGTGAAAAGGTAGGAGTAGTATCAGTGGTTTTTGTTTCTACAGAGGAGGAAAAAATTAAGAATAAACTTAAAAAATTGCAAGATAAAAATCCTGAAAAATTTTATATGGAATACGTTACTCCATTAGATGTTGACTTAACAAGTTTAGAACACTATCCATCGATTGAAATATCAAAAAATGATTTACAATAACAACTTTCAGTTTGTGAAGTTGAACACCTTTTTGAACACGTTATGATAGAAGTACACTGAAAGCCTTTCTGTTATTCGGTTGGTTTGTGGAGCAATGGGTTCAAGTCCCATCTTCCGCATTATATGAAGAGAAAAGGAAGCCTTTCATTATGGAGGGCTTCCTTTTTTTGCGTTGTGCTTTAACCTGTGCAAGACATTGTAATTTCACAATAAAGGATTATCGATTTCGGGATTATCTGGCAAATGTATTGTTGGTAGTGTATACTTATTTTACAAAGTCGGAATTTTTATGTGTAAAGGAGAAACGAATGAAACTACTTGTGATAGATATACAAAAAGGAATAACAGATAGTAGACTTTTTAATTTTGAAGCGTTTATTGATGATACTATAAGAATTATAAAAGCAGCTAGAGATAATCAAATAGAGGTTATCTATTTTCAACATGATGATGGACCAGGAACGGGGTTTTCAATCGGTGATGATGACTTTGAAATTGCAGAACAAGTGATTCCAAAGGATGGGGAAAAGATATTTATAAAAAATATCAATAGTTGTTTTGGAAATAAAGATTTTACAGATTATGTTAAAGATGATAACACATTAATGATAGTGGGACTACAGACAAACTTCTGTATAGATGCAACTGTGAAATCTGCTTTTGAAAGAGGATATAAAGTAATTGTTCCACAAGGGGCAAATTCAACATTTGATAATGACTATATGACTGGAGAAGAAACCTATAAATATTACAATGATATGATGTGGCCAACGAGATATGCTACATGTGTATCTGTTGATGAAGCAATTCAATTGATGGAAAGTTAAATCTGGAATTGACAAGGAGATGTCTATGCATATTAAATTGAAATATGGAAATACGAATACATTCTTTATTCGCGGAATGAGTGGAAATTTACTAGTTGATACAGACTATGCAGGGACATTGCCTACATTTTATAGAGCCATTAAAGATTGCAAAATAAAAATAAGCGATATTACTTATATTTTGGCAACACATTATCATCCTGACCATATTGGCTTGGTAAGCGAATTGATGAATCAAGGAGTTAAGCTTCTTGTAATAGACATACAATGCTCCTATATACATTTTGCGGATAACATTTTTGCTAGAGATAAGAAATTGGCTTATGAACCTATTCATGCGGATAATGCAATCATCATCAGCACAGAGGAAAGCAGAGTATTTCTTAGAAATATAGGCATTGATGGGGAAATTGTAGCCACTACAAGTCACAGTGAGGACAGCATATCTCTCATTTTAGATAGTGGCGAATGTTTTGTTGGAGATTTAGAGCCTGTTGAATATCTTGGTGCTTATGAACAAAATGATAGGCTAAAATATGATTGGGAACTTGTTATGCATTATGCTCCTAAAAAAATTTATTATGCCCACGCAAATGAAAAAATACTGTGATTGACAGTTTCAAGTTTGTGGAGCAATGGGTTCAAGTCCCATCTTCCGCGTAAGTTCACAATAAAAGATAAGATATCAAATTCGAGATTATCTGGCAAATATAGAAGTATTGGTGTATATTTGTTTTGTAAAGCGGGATTGACCGAGCTGGTTCGATATACGAAACGGAAGGTATTGATTGAATATGAGTAAATTCACGGAATATATAGGGAAACAATTTGGAAATCCACATGGTTTTGTTGGTAAAGTTTGTTGTGCCATAATGAATATTATTAATAAAGCTATGTATAGGAAGACAGTTTCACTGCTTCCTATATCTGATAATGATAATGTATTGGATATTGGTTATGGAAATGGATATTTGCTCAAGTGTATTTACAAGAAAGCAAAAGTTAATCTATATGGCATAGATATTTCCGAAGATATGAAAGTTCTGGCAAGTAAAAGAAACAAAAAAGCGATGAGTGACGGAAGATTGTTTCTTGAGATTGGGGATTGCTGCAAGCTGAAATATGCAGAAAAATATTTTGATGCAATTACATCAATTAATACAGTTTATTTCTGGAGTGATACGGTAAAAGGTTTATCGGAAATATATAGAACGCTTAAAGAAGATTCTTCATTTTATAATGTTGTATATACAAAGGAATGGCTGGACAAACTTTCGTATACAGAGAAAGGGTTTAAAAAATATGAGCCGGAGCAGTTGATTGAATTTGGAAAACAAGCTGGATTTGATAATATTGAAGTTAGGGAGATTTTAAAGGGAAAAAGTTTTGTTGTGATTTATACGAAGTGATTCTGAAAATTTATTATCAGCAAAAGCGCGGGGGAGCACAGAATTATGGTTGATAAAAGATATTATGAGAAACTGGATGGCTTTTCTTAGGTCTTAGGTGAACTGAGAAAGAAGATTGGCACACAACAGACGGATGTTATGATGACGGATGCCGTAACCCTTTGCAACGAATTATGTGAAAAATATAAAGTTCTGCCTAAAAAGGAGAGGATACATACCGAACAGATGATATTCCCGAGAGCTGCCTTTTATCTACAGATGATGAAATATATTTCACGCGAAGAAGCACTCAGTTCATCATTTAGCAGTTTTTGTATCAAGATTATGGCAAATCCATATATTTTGTGAAGGTAATACCAGAACTACAGCAGTGTTTTTTATTAAGTATTTGCGCACATTAGGATTTGATGCTACAAATGATATTTTTGCTGAGAATGCATGGTACTTTAGGAATTCTTTGGTAAGAGCAAATTATAATAATCTGAAAAACGGTGTTCATGAAACTACAGAATATTTAGAGTTGTTTCTTAGAAATTTGCTTTTGGATGAAAAGAATGAGCTTCATAATCGTTCCATGCACATAAGTGGGTTGCTAAAATCGGACATTGAAGATACAAAATCGGACATTGAAAAGTGTTTGGCAAATATTGACGAATCTGTTAGAAATAAAACTGCTATGCATGTAGTTACTTTGTTTGAAAAATGTGGTAGAGATACTATCTTCGGACGTTCTATTGTTGAACAGGTCACTGGATTAAAATCATCTCGTGCATCAGAAATCATAAATCTGATGTTGGAGAATGAAATAATAGAGTCTGTTAAAGGTCATGGAAAAGGGAAATATAGATTCAAGTGATTGAGAGATAAAATTCAGTTTATAAAATTGCCCAAGTGGCTATATAAAAAATGGAAAGATATATAATTATTGGTGTATATTTGTTTTATCAATCGGGATTTGGAGGTAAAATTATATGATACAACTTGATAATTTTGTTAATATGATGACGGGACATTTTAATAACAAAGAACAGTTTGATATGATGCAGGCAACAGGAAAAATATATCCTTATGCAGAACATATAAATACCGTTTGTAATGATAAAGTAAAAAATCTTCCTAAGGATTTCAATGGCAAATTTGTTGTTGAAGAAAGCTATTATGAAACGAACGGTAAACGTCATGCTTCACCGCATCTTTTTCTTATCACAGAAAGCGAGAATGGAATTTTGCTTTCATCTTACGAAATTCCGGAAGGAGAAGATAAAAATACATTTTCATACAAGACTATGAAAAATGTTGATTATAGTGAATTGAAAAAATCTGAAAAGTTTACCCCGGCACTTTACCATGAAAAGGATGGTGCATGGGAAGGAGGCAGCACAAGCCGGTTTTCACCAGTCATGACATTTAAACTTTGGGAAAAATTTTCGGACAGTCGTTTGGAAGTATCTGAAAGTATGGATGTTAATGGAAAGAGGACATTTGGATATGATGATCCAATCATTTATAAGAGAGTGTAACATGGGAGTTGCCGGTATCGCATTTGTTATGATTAAGTCGGGAGAGAAAAAATGAGATAGCAGCTGAAAAAGGAAACCTTTTATGACAGAGGTTTCTTTTTTGCGTTCCATATCTGAGCATGATATAATGAGCGAAAGAACTACTTACTCGAACAGATGATTGGAAGTATGAAAGAAAACCCCGTGATTACAGAAGCCGATAAGAAAAAATATCTGGTATTTGAGGAGCTCAAATAGGGGCAGTTATTATGATAAGAGGACTACAAGAAGCAGATATCATGAAAGTGGCAGACTATGGCTGGATATGTGTATGAGAGTAAGGGGAAAATACAGGGATTTGTAGGATTAAACGGAGAATATATGGAAGGCATTTTTGTGTGTGATAAATTGCAGTCACAGGGCATAGGAAAACTTCTGCTGGATTTTGTAAAGAAAAGCCGGATATGCCTACATTGTTTGATGGATGCAGCTCTGGGAGGAAAACATAAAAGATTGAATATTGGAATTTGATATGATAAAGTAATGGAAATATCTTATTTGAAAGAGGTGAAATCAATATGAAATTTATCCGAGGTAACGACTCAGTACAGTTGATGTAAACTGTTGGCAGATTGTGCTGAGGTGAAAAGAAACTTGCTGGCAGTCGTTGACTGTACTGTCCTTATGATTGAAATACGATAATATAAAGGAGTACAGTTATGCGCTATATAAAAGAAGTATTAAAGAAAAACAGAATATGGGTATTCGTCTACATTGGACTGGGTG
Organism: uncultured Roseburia sp.; assembly: GCA_958420225.1. Classification (GTDB taxonomy): domain Bacteria; phylum Bacillota; class Clostridia; order Lachnospirales; family Lachnospiraceae; genus Roseburia. The sequence continues at coordinate 211,797 of CATZIT010000002.1, forward strand.
TATTGAATGCGTTCATGGCGAATTACAAGACGGACTATTTCCAAAAGGTCATTGATGGATTGGCGGATAGAACACTTACGTTTGCAGGAGTTGTAACATATGGAGCTATTCTGCTGGTAAATTATTGTATGAATTATCTGGATAATTATCCGGAAAAGAAATTGGAACATGGGATTTATCTGGATTTTAAGCTTTTGTCACTTAGAAAAATAAGTAACATTGATTATGCAGAATATCAGAAAATTGGTACTGGCAAACTTGTTCAAAGGATTGAGAATGGTTCATCAGCGGGCAGAAATGTAGTATTCGATTTCTGGCTATGTTTGATTCGGAACTTAATACCTACAATTGTCTTTGGCGTATACTTTATTTGGAAAATAGATAAAAAAGTTACTTATGTATTGTTTGCAGGCTATCTGCTTGTTTTTGTAATAACCAACATTTTACTAAAGTTTTTATATAAAATAAAAGAAAAAATTTTGAACAGTGAGGAGCTGTTCAATCATTATCTGGTCAGAGGCTTTATGGAAATGCTGGTATTTCGTATGAGCAACCAGTTTCCAAATGAAATAAAGAAAACCCGTAATGCCAAAGAGGAGATTGTTTCATCGAAAGTAAAAATGAATATGATTCATGAAGCATTTTTTACAATATTTGCGCTGCTTGTGGCAATGTTAGATATCGGGATTCTTTTTTACGCATGGAAAACGCAAAACCTTACAGTAGGTTCTGTAGTTGCGCTGGTTACACTGATTGAAAATGCTTATACGCCAATTGCTATTTTTAATGTACTTTATGTTCAATATAAATTGGACAGGGCGTCCTATAAGAGATTTGAAGAATTTTTAGATTTAAAAGAGGATGTTCAATTAGCGAACGGTAATGCAATCAACACGGATGTTGGCGAAATAGCAGTCAGAAACTTATCATTCCAGTATGAGGAACGAAAAATTATTGATGATTTGAGCCTGTCCATAAAAAAGGGGGAAAAGATAGCTTTTGTAGGAGAAAGTGGTTCCGGAAAATCGACCTTGATTAAGATATTACTGGGGTTATTAAAATACAATCAGGGAAAAGTTCGCTTGGGAGACATGGAGTTAAGTGGAATTTGTCTTAATGATTTGTATGACAGAGTTAGTTATGTATCACAGGATGCCCCTGTTTTTGATGGAACAATAAAGGAAAATCTGGTATTTGACAAAAAGGTGCCGGAAGAACATATGCTGGATGCTTTGAGGGAAGTGCAGCTATCTCATTTGGTTGAGAATCTTGCGGAAGGATTAGATACTGAAATTGGTGAGAAAGGTACTTGCTTATCCGGCGGGGAAAAACAAAGACTTGCATTAGCACGCTTATGGTTTGAAGACACAGACCTTGTCATTTTGGATGAAGCGACATCTGCAATGGACAATTTAACAGAAGAAAATGTAATGAAATCAGTTATGCAAAAAATGAAAGATAAAACCGTCATTGCAATTGCGCATAGATTAAATTCCGTTTCTGGTTTTGACAGAATGATTCTATTTCGCGAAGGGAAAATTGTCGGACAGGGGACGTTTGAAGAACTGCTGCGTACGGATTCTTATTTTATGGACCTGTATCATGCGAGTGTGCAATAATTGGATTTAAAAGGTAGAAGAAAATGGAATATAAAGAAAAAGTAGTTTTGAAAAATGGTCAGGATTGCATCATACGAAATGCCATCTATGAAGATGGTTCTGAGATGTCGGATTTGTATGCAGTGACACATAGTGAATCTGATTATCTGCTTTCTTACCCGGAAGAGCATATTTTGGATGCAGAGGGCGAGAGCGAATTTCTTCAAAAAAGAGCCGAAAGTGATAACGAAGTAATGTTAGTAGCTGTTGTAAATGACAGAATAGTTGCAACAGCAGGTATTTCTGCGGTGGGGAACAAGTATAAGGTCAGACATCGTGCTGAATTTGGAATTGATGTTGTAGAGGAATACTGGGGGCTTGGTATCGGGAAGGCGATGATGAAAGCTTGTGTGCAATGTGCCCAAAATGCAGGGTATCAGCAATTAGAGTTGGAGGTAGTTGCAGAGAACCAAAGAGCAGAGAATATGTATAAAAGCATTGGATTTGTGGAGTATGGACGTAATCCGCTGGGATTTATTTCAAAGTATTCCGGTCCGCAGGAACTGGTGTATATGAGATTGATATTATGAAGTTAAAAAAAAGAGCATTGTGTTGTGTCTGCATCTGGATGATGGCATTCTTATCCGGTTGCACTAAGCCGGAAACCGTGCAGTCGGATAGTGCGTTGGAAGACAGTGTGTCAGCGGACAGCATGGCATCAGAAATTCAGAATGCACAAACTACAGACATAGACACAACAGAAGAATTGGAAGAAGAGACCGAAGCGGTCCAAAGAGAATATAAAATTGTCATGGTGGGCGATGTGCTGCTGCATACTCCGGTAGAGGAAAGCTGTAAGCAGGAGGATGGAAGCTATGATTATGACACTTTGTTTGTGCATACGAAGGATGAGATTTTAGCGGCCGACCTGGCACTCGTGAATCAGGAGGTGATTATAGGCGGCGGAGAGCTTGGAATTTCCGGGTATCCAAATTTCAATGCGGATTTTAGTCTCTGCGATTCGCTGGTGCGCGCAGGCTTTGATGTGATTTGCCATGCGACGAACCACGCGCTGGACAAGGGGCGCGTGGGACTGGTAAACTGTGCAAGGCACTGGAAGGAGCAGTATCCGCAGATTACAATTTTAGGAATTCATGATACCGCAGATACATCCACATCCTGCGGTGCGGACCCGACAATTATCGAACTGCCGGACATGAGCATTGCGGTTTTGAATTATACATATGGAACAAACGGGATTCCACTTCCGGAGGATATGCCATATGCAGTGGATTTGCTGGATGAGAAGCAGGTGGCAGCAGATATCCGCAGGGCAGGAGAACTGGCGGATTTTACCATTGTCTGCCCGCACTGGGGTACAGAATACCAGCTGACGCCGGATGCCTCGCAGGAAAAATGGACAAAGATTTTTGTGGAAAATGGTGCAGACCTGGTTCTTGGCACTCACCCTCACGTCATTGAACCAATCGAATGGGTGGCGGATGAGGAGAGTGGTCATGAAATGCTGGTTTATTATTCGCTGGGCAATTTTGTGAACTGGACTTCCGGCACCGGAGAAGGTGTCGCAAACCGCATGGTGGGCGGTATGGCAGAGGTGACCATCACAAAGGGCGATTCCGGTGAGGTTAAGATTACAGACTACGGAGTACATCCGGTCGTAAGTCATGTGACATCCGGTTCCGGCGGTGTAACGACGTATTTCCTTGAGGACTATTCGGAAGAACTGGAAGAGGAAAATGAAATCGTTTTCCAGGATTCGGATTTTTCCAGGGAATATTGTATTGATTTGTGTAATTCGGTATGGGGGGACCTCTGGAATGCGGAGAAGATTGAGAATTATAAAGACTAAAATACATGATAGGTGGTGGATGCGATGGAGAAAAATTTACAAAACGAATATCTGGCAATTTTGAAAGAGGAACTGGTTCCGGCGATGGGCTGCACGGAGCCTATCTCCCTTGCTTATGCGGCAGCGGAAGGACGAAGACACCTGGGATGTGAACCTGAGAAGATTGTTGCGAAATGTTCTGGAAATATGATAAAGAATGTGCGCTGTGTTACAATTCCAAACTCAGGAGGACTGACCGGAATAGAAACAGCCTGTGTGCTTGGCGCTGTTGCAGGAGATGCAGATGGCAAAATGGAGGTGCTTGAGCATGTTGATGATGCAGGGAGAGCAAGGGCAAAGGAACTTCTGGAAAAGAAAATATGTACCGTTACATTTTTAGACTCTGAAATACCGCTTCATTATATTTTGGAATTGTATGCGGGAGAGGATACAGTTGTTGTTGAGGTCAGACATAGTCATACAAATATTGTGTCTATTATAAAGAATGGGACAACCATATTTGAGAAGCCAAAGGAATTTGCCCAGACAGGATATATGACAGACAGGAGCTGTTTGTCTATAGAGGCAATTAAGGCTTTTGCAGATGAAGTAGAGCTTGACAGGATAAAAGATATATATGAGCGTCAGATTCGTTATAATATGGATATTGCATATGAGGGAATCTCAGGTGATTACGGGCTCGGAATAGGGCGTGTGATTCGGGAATCCTACGCAGATGGAGTCATTACACGAATGAAAGCGTATGCAGCCGCAGCGTCAGAAGCACGTATGGGGGGATGCGATATGCCTGTAATCATTAATTCCGGAAGTGGCAACCAGGGAATCGCATCATCGGTTCCTGTCATTGTGTACGCAAGAGAAAAGAATATTCCAACGGAAAAACTATATCGTGCGCTGGCTTTTTCATCCTTGCTTACGATTTATCAAAAAGAGTTTATAGGAAAGCTGTCAGCGTTCTGTGGCGCCGTCTCGGCATCCTGTGCGTCTGCAGCGGCAATTACATATCTGGTGGGGGGAAGTATCTCACAGATTAAGGCAACGATTGATAATACGCTGGCAAACATTCCGGGTATTATTTGTGATGGTGCAAAGATTTCATGCGCTGCAAAGATAGCGTCGAGTCTTGACGCAGCCATGATGGCACACCATCTTGCAATGAAAAACAGGAAATATGAAGCCTATACAGGAATATTAAAAGAGAATGCAGGAGAAACTATAAGCTGCGTTGGGTATATTGGAAAGGTTGGAATGCATCAGACGGATAAAGAGATTATCAAAATGATGCTAGAGTAGAGGAAATTGATATGTACGATTGTATTATTGTAGGAACAGGACCAGCAGGTCTCTCAGCAGCACTTAATTTGAAGACTTATAACAAGGATTTTATATGGTTTGGCTCAAAGCGGTTATCGGAAAAGGTTGTAAAGGCAGAAAAGATTATGAATTATCCGGGAATCCCGGCTGTGACAGGCAGGGAGCTTTTCGACAGGTTTAACGAACATATAAAGGAAGCTGACCTCGAAATTACGGAGAAGACAGTTACCAATATTATGAACGCGGGCGATTACTATATGCTTCTTGCGGATAATGAGATTTATGAGACGAAAACAGTAATCCTTTGTATGGGGGTAATGAGTGCCAGGGCACTGGATAACGAGGATGCCCTGCTTGGCAAGGGCGTAAGTTACTGCGCAACCTGTGATGGAATGTTTTACAAAAATAAAAAAATAGCAGTTATCTCAAATGATCCTAAATATGAGCATGAAGTGGAATATCTGGCGGATCTGGCATCGGAGGTAACATTTTTCCCAAGCTATAAGGATGCAAAGATTGAGCATGAGAATGTGACAATTTCTACAGATGCACCGGTTGCTGTGAATGGAGAAAATCATGTGTCATCTTTAACATTGCGAAGCGGGAAAATGATAGAGCTTGATGGGATATTTTGTCTGCGCAATGCAATTGCCCCTGCAAAATTACTTCCAGGGATTGAAATTGACAATGGACATATTGTGGTAAACCGAGAGATGGAGACGAACCTTAAGGGCTGCTTTGCGGCAGGAGACTGCACAGGAAGGCCATACCAGTACACAAAGGCTGTTGGAGAAGGAAATGTTGCGGCTCATTCGTGTATCGAATATCTGGCAGAAATTAAGGAAAAATGAGTAAGAAAAGGTTGACTTCAAATATAATTAGAACAGTGGAATTATGCTTGAGAATGTCAGAGGACTTGTTCGGCATATAATGATGGTATAATTTGTATATCGGCAGTGGCTGGAAGGAAATCAACAAATTAGAGAATACGGTATAGAGGCATTTTGGAAAAATAATTCTGAAAATCCGCATTATAAACCGTATAAAAAGTAATTAAAATTCTAATGTATGTGTAGACGGACTGATACAGATGAAAAAGGACCTTGGCAGGGGAAAGGATTTTGCAGATATTGCATTAATAAAAAAATGGTTGATTTATATACACCACAATATGAAGATTTATGGTTTCGCGAGATGCTTATGAGTGATGAAGCTACGATGTCCTATAACCACGCCTATGGAGGAACGATTGATTTCCCGGAAAGTATATGGATGGATTGGTATGAGCGCTGGATTCAAAATACGGATGGAAAAAGATTTTACCAATATTTGCGAAATGGGAAACAGGAATTTGTCGGTGAAATTGCGTATTATTACGATGGCAAAAGAAATATTGCAAATGTAATCATCTATTCCAGGTATCGGGGAAAAGGATATGGAAGGGAAGGACTTCGCTTACTCTGCGAGGAGGCAAAAAAGCGGGGAATTGAGGAATTGTATGACGACATTGCAATAGACAATCCCGCAATTACGTTATTCCTGCAAATGGGGTTTGTTGAGGAGTATAGAACAGAAGAAATTGTGATGTTAAAGAAAAAGCTGGCAGAGTGAAATTTTTTTATTAAAAAAACAATGGAGAAAAATAACATGAAAATATACGAAGCCGAGAAGAGGATACTTTTACAGGATGCTCTTTGAGAAATCTGGGAGGATTCTGTCAGAGCAACACATCTGTTCCTTTCGGATGCAGAGATTGGTCAAAACAGAGAGTATGTTCCTCCGCTTTTGTATATGAAACGGCAGAAGGAGGATTTTATGTATACAGCATTAACGATTGCAGGGAGTGATTCCTGTGGAGGTGCCGGCATCCAGGCAGATATTAAGACGATGACCGCAAACCGTGTTTACGCAATGAGTGTCATTACGGCTCTGACAGCACAGAATACAACCGGCGTAACGGATATTATGGAAGTGCCACCGAAATTTCTGGCGGAGCAGCTCGACAGTATTTTTACGGATATCCGTCCGGATGCGGTTAAAATCGGAATGGTTTCCTCGGGGAAACTGATTGAGACAATTGCGGAAAAATTGACAGAGTACCATGCAAAAAACATTGTCGTGGATCCGGTCATGGTGGCAACCAGTGGGGCGAGACTGATGGACGAGGATGCCATTGACATTCTGAAAAGAAAATTACTGCCCCTTGCAACGGTTATCACGCCCAATATCCCGGAGGCAGAGGTGCTTTCCGGAATGGAAATCCAAACAGCGGAAGATATGGAAAAAGCAGCAGAAATCATTTGTAACACTTTAGGCGGTGCGGTTTTGCTGAAGGGAGGTCATCAGTTAAATGATGCCAACGACCTTCTTTTCCAGAAAGGGAGAGACCCGGTATGGTTCCATGGAAAGAGAATTGACAATCCCAATACCCATGGAACAGGCTGTACGCTTTCGTCTGCAATCGCATCGAATCTTGCGAAGGGAAGAGACTTAGAAACTTCTGTTAAGTATGCAAAAAATTATATTTCCGGTGCACTTGCCGACATGCTTGATCTTGGAAAAGGAAGCGGGCCTATGAACCATGCATTTGCAATCGAAGGGGAATACAAAGAATAAGTAAAATGATATAAAAACGTATGAAGATGAAGGAAGAGCATTTGCAGAAAATATCATTATTAGAAAATTTGAAAAAGCGCCGTGCTGGTATCAGGGTATCCGGTTTTCACCAGATACCCTGAATATGCTGCATACCTAAACTTGTAAGTGTAATGCCGACCCAGCAGCATAAGCCAAGGAGAAGCGGCTTGCCGCCTGATTTGATAAGCTGCGGGACATTGCTGTTTAAGCCGATGGCAGCCATTGCCATAATGATAAAGAATTTGGACAGCTCTTTTAACGGTGTAAATACACTGGCATCAATTCCGGCGTGGATACAGAGTGTCGTAACGATGGATGCAGCGATAAAATAAAGAATAAACATCGGAAATGCTTTTTTGATGCTGAATCCGTTTGTTTTTGTTCCGTTTTTTGCAGCTTTTTTTGTGCGTATCCAGGAGAGCACCAGCGTAATCGGAATGATGGCGAGCGTTCTGGTCAGTTTTACAGTTACGGCAGTATTTAAAGTTTCACTGCCGAGATTCCACATACTGTCCCAGGTGGATGCGGCGGCGGTTACGGAGGAAGTGTCGTTGATAGCTGTTCCGGCAAAGATACCGAAGGAAGTACCGGTTGTTGTGTCAAATCCCAATGCGCTGCCGAGCATCGGGAAAAAGATGGCAGCAAGTACATTGAAGAAAAAGATGACGGAAATAGACTGTGCCACTTCTGTGTCATCCGCATCGATGACCGGAGCTGTCGCCGCAATTGCGGAACCACCGCAGATAGAGGAACCAACGCCAACCAGTGTCGCAGTGTTAGAAGGAATGTGCATGACTTTGTGGAGAATCCATGCAATGAGTAACGAGACACTGATGGTGCTTAAAATAATTGGGAGGGACTGTTTTCCGGTCTGTAAAATGACGCCGAGGTTCATGCCAAAGCCAAGCAGGACAACCGCCGTCTGAAGAATATATTTTGACGTCCACTTAATACCGGATGCCGCGGTTCCTTTTTCGCTCCAGAACAGGGTGATAATCATTCCGGCTAAGATTGCAATCACAGCTCCGCCAATGATGGGAAACTGTTTTCCGAGCAGCCAGGATGGCACAGCAATTAACAGGCAGACCAGGATTCCGCTGCCGTTTTTCTTAAAAAAATTCATAAGATACTCCTCACTTTCTTTTGATACTGTCTTATCTTAACATTTCAAAATCATATGTCAAACAAATATATTTTGCAGAGGAGAATTTCTGCGTGATTCCACAAAATCAATTGATAAAAGGATTATTTCCCGATATAATAAGCGCAGACAATGTATCGGATGTGGCAGCAGATGCTGCATCAGGAGGAAAATAATGAATGACAACAGTAATAAAAACCGGGATGAAGGACTTCTTGGAAATGAACGGATAGAGGAGGCAATCGTTGCACTTCAGAAAGAGTCGACGCAGGAACAGCTCGCTCATACTCTGACGGTCATCAGACGGCGCATAAGAGAGGGCGGTCAGATGATTGTTGCAGTTGAGCCGGTGCCGGGCAATGCGCAGATGAGTCTTAAGACGGTTCAGACCGGGGACGGGCTTAGCTGGTGGTATGCATTTACCAGCTTTGAGGAGGAATTAAAAGGAGCAGAGAATGTTAAGTCAACGTTTCTTGCAGATATCGGGAAACTGTTCGAGACGGCGCTTGGTGTTCCGGAGATAGAGGGGATTATCGTAAATCCGTGGAATAAAACCATTATGCTGGATAAGAAGCTCATACGGATTATCCGGAACCGGATACAGTTGCCGGAAAATTAACAATTTTAAAATCAAAATGGCAGGATAAAGAGGATGCAGAATCTGACAATTGAAAAGGCGGAGTTGAACGATTTACCGAAGATGATGGAGATCTATGCGTATGCCCGCGAGTTTATGAAAAAGACAGGAAATCCAAACCAGTGGAGTGACAAATTTCCCGAGGAGGCGGTGCTCCGTGACGATATTCAGGCGGGAAATCTGTATGTGATAAAAGAAAATGGATCGATTCATGCTGTGTTTGCGCTTATTATCGGGGAAGACCCGACATATGTGCACATTGAGCAGGGGGCGTGGCATTCGGATGCAACGTATGGAACCATCCACCGGGTGGCAGGAGACGGAAAGCTTCATGGCATTTTTGCGTTGGTGACAGAGTTTTGCAGCAGGAAAATCAGCCATCTGCGCGTGGATACACACCGGGACAATCAGGTGATGCAGCATCTGATTTTGCGGAACGGTTTTGAAGAATGTGGCGTCATTTATGTGGCAGACGGAACGCCCCGCCTTGCCTATGAGAAATTGTAAAATTTTGATTGCGTATTCTCCTCAAAAGCGTTATAAATAAAATATGAATGATTGCTCATATAAACATATGAAGGCGGAGGTGCAGAGGTTATGAAGTATGTGGGAATGCCGATGGGCATGTGGGTTGTGTTTGGCAAATCATTTCGGAAGAATCTGACAACTGTTTTGGGGCTGGACGAAAAAACGGCAAAGCAGGTGAGTGCGAAGGCAAAGGTAAAATATAAGGAAATCATTGCAAAGTTACCGGATTTTGAAAAAGAAGACCGGTTTCAGATGAACCTGGTAAACTGCGCAATGCTTTCCTCTTTTTTGTTAAATCTGCCCAAAAGACCAAACGTAGAGAAGACGACCGAGTACTATAAACGGGCGATGATGACAAAGCTTATGAAGTGGTTTTGCAGACAGAGCGGCAAAGGAAAGTATTCTGCAAAGGACATACAGGCGATGAAGAAAACAGCAGAATTAAAAGCGGCGGATCGTAATCCGTATTCCTGGAACATGGATTTTTATGAGTATGAGGATGGAAGCGGCTATGAAGCGCGGTTTACAAAATGTGGAATCTGTGTTCTGATGAAGGAATTGGGGCTGACAGAACTGATTCCTGCGATGTGCAGGCTGGACTACACGATGAGTGAGGCAGGCGGAGTGACGAACTTTGTAAGAGAATATACGCTGGCATCCGGAGGACCGTACTGTGACTGCGGATATAAAAAGAAAGCATAAAATGGGGAGAGCAGGAGAAAATGAACGAGAAAGTCAGAAAACACATTCTTTTTTATGGGCGCGTTCAGGGAGTCGGTTTTCGCTATTACGCTGTCCACAAAGCTAGTCAGCTCGGGTTGACAGGATGGGTGCGAAACCTGTACGATGGAAGTGTGGAGATGGAAGTGGAGGGGCAGGAGCCCCTGATTGATGAACTGATTCTTTTTTTGCAGAATCGCAGTTATATCTGGATTGAAAACATGGAGGCAAAGTCGATTCCGCTAGAGCATGACACTGGATTTTATGAAAGGTAGGATGGAATGTTTCCGACAATTGAAGAGGCGAGAAAAGAACTGGAACTGGCAGAAAAATTAAATCCCGGTCCGTGGGTTAAACATTCGATAAATGCAGGCATTCTATGGATTTGTAATTCTGGAAAAACGGTTTGTGGATGTAACGCGCAGATATGGAATTATGAAAACTTATATACAGGGGTGGGACACAACGTTTCACAATAAAGAGTATTTTGAAGAAAAAATGGGCTGTTCCATTTATGATGTGTTGCCGGATATTGGAAGAACAACGTTATTATGCCCGCCACCGTGGAAGCCGACGGGAAAGAAGGATAGCTGAATAAGCTCTCTATTTGCTGAAAATAATAATTCTATATAAGAGTAAAAAAGTGCAGAAAATGCACTTTTTTGATTGACATAGTGCAGAAAATGCACTACCGTATATATAGAGGTGCAAATATGGGAGAACTGAAAGAATTAAGGACAGAAAAAAAATTAACACAGCAACAGGTTGCGGATTTGATTGGGATTTCTTTGCGCTCATATAAGTCGTATGAAAATGATGAGAAAAAGAGTGATACTTTAAAATACCGTTATATTGTAGAAAAACTTGCAGAGGTAAATCCTATTGATGAGGAACATGGAATACTTGAGGTTGAAGATATAAGACAAAAATGTGAAAAAGTGTTTGAAAAGTACGAGATAGAATTTTGCTATCTTTTTGGGTCATATGCAAAATCCAAGGCGAAACCGTCAAGTGATGTAGACTTATTGATTTCTTCAAATGTAAAAGGATTGAGATTTTATGGATTGGTAGAGGAAATAAGAATTGCATTGCATAAAAAAGTAGATGTGCTGGATTTGAACCAACTGAATGGAAATTTAGAATTGACGAGGGAAATACTAAGGGATGGAATAAAGATATATGGATAATTTGAAAAATGATAATTACTATATACAAAAAATTAAACAGGACCTGGAATTCATACAATTACATATGAAGAATATAGGATTAGAAGAATTAAGTGCAAATGAGATACTGTTGGATTCTATGCTGTTTCGTATGATTCAGATTTCTGAAAATGCAAGGAAATTGTCTGATGAGTATAAACAAAAAAGAGGAAATATTCCTTGGAATGCGATGTATGGATTAAGAAATCGAATTGTACATGATTATGGAAATGTGGATTTGAAGGTTGTTTTTGATACATTAAAAAATGACATACCGGAATTGCTGGAGATGATTCTGGAGCAAATAACGTAGGAATAAAAAGGACAAGCAATAATGAAATTAAAAAATATTTTAATCGTAGTAAAAGATATCGAAAAATCAAAACAATTTTATCATGACCTATTTGGCTTAAATCCGATACTTGACAATGATGGAAACATGATTTTAACAGAGGGGCTTGTGCTTCAGGATGATGTAAACAGGCTTATGACGCATAGCTGGGGGCAGAAAGTCATTCGTTTTTATGATTTGGACGGGAATCTGATTGAGGTGGGAACACCGGTGGAATAAAAATGAGGTAATAACAAAAACATGGAAAAATTAAAAAAAGAGACAGCATACTATCACCTTCCCGGTCTGTTTGAATTTTATGAGCTGTACCGCGTATTTTTGCCGCTATTCCGGAAGAACAGGGAATACTTTTACGACTGGTGCGAGATAGGCTCTATCTATGGCGCACCGGCAGACTGCATCTGGGGCGGCGGCCGTGTCGGTGGCGGAGACTGTGAAGCCAGGGAGGTGCTGGCGCTGATGCAGGAATACGGAATTTCTGCAAGACTGACGTTCAGTAATTCCCTGCTTACAGAGGAGCACCTTTTCGATAAAAAATGTAATGCGCTCTGTGCACTGTTTGAAGAAACAAAAGAGGTGCAAAATGGCGTGATTGTCCACTCAGATTTGCTGCTTAATTATCTACAAACAAATTACCCGGGACTGTATTTTGTTTCCTCTACAACAAAAACACTGACCGGTTTTGAAGAATTTTTAAACGAGGTAAAGCGTGACGATTTCCGATATGTCGTGCCGGATTTTCGCTTGAATAAAGTGTTTGACAAGTTACAGACGTTGTCAGAAGAGCAGAAAGACAAGGTGGAATTTCTGTGCAATGAGTGCTGCTGGTTTGGCTGTAAGGACAGAAAGTTCTGCTACGAAGCGGTCAGCCGTAGAAATCTTGGAGAAACCTGTCAGGAGTACCGCTGCAGTGCACCGGATGTAGCGGAGGGCTACCGTTTTTCAAAGGCGATGAAAAACCCCGGATTTATCGGCATAGAGAACATAAAAAACAGCTATTTGCCGATGGGATTTTCCAATTTTAAAATTGAGGGCAGAGGGCTTGGCAGTGCGTTGGTTTTAGAATTTCTGCTCTATTACATGACAAAGCCCGAATGTCAGTTGCAGGTCAGAGAAGAAATCTATCTGGATAATATGTTGGATTTATTTTGAATCAAGTGTTACTGAGATGGAATATTTCTTTGGGGAAATGCCAAACTCCTGTTTGAATACACGGCTGAAATAATACTGGTCGCAGAAGCCGGTCTGTTCGCTGATTTCACTCATTTTTAACTGGGTTGTCGTGAGCAGTTCGCGGGCATGGTTTAGGCGCACCTGTTTCAGGTAATGAAAAATGGGAACACCGGTCTCCTGTTTGAAAAGCCGGTTTAAGGAATCAAAATTGATGTCGAAGTATTCGGACAGCCAGTCACCGCTTATCGGTTCTGCATAGTGGTTATGCAGGTAATGAATAAGTGAGTATACTTTATCGGAGTTTTCAGAAGAACCGCCTTGAAGATATTCCGGGAAAAGGTTAGCGACAAAATCTCTTGAAAGCAGAATCATTATCTGGATGAAAAGAGAAGAGCAGATTAATTTATAATGAGACATCTGCCGCTTCTCGGAAAGCAGGGCTTCATCTATGCAGGCTGTGATTTGCTGCAGGGTAGAGTGGAAGTAAATATGGCGGTCTTTTGGAACAAACAGTTTGTATTTCGTGTAAAGCTCGTCACCAAATGGGTCACATTGGTAGACGAGTTTTTTGTTGTCTAAAATAATTTGCATAATCTGAGGAATTTCGGCGCAGTCCCATCCACTCAGACAGTCAGAAGGAAAATGGATGTAACAGTATTCGCACTGGGAGTATTTGTAGCCAAAATGAGTGTGCATGGGATGTAAAAAAATATAGTCTCCCCGCCGGAGAACATAGCGTTTTTCATCTTCCTGTAAATACATTTCACCGGAGAGGATAATAAAAAGAATATATTCGTTCGTTGTGCGCCTTGGATGTTTCCAGTGTTCCGGTGTGGAGCATCTGTTCATGAAGGAAATATGCGGTAAAATCGTTGTGTTGAAGCTGAAATACATATTTAAACTCCCCCTGTCGGTTAATAAGATTATTTTAACACAGAAAAACAAATCGAGCAATTGTCGCTGTAACACAAAAAAGTGTAGCCTGCGTACATTTACTTTACGGGAGGATTTTTTATAATAAAATCAGTAAAATGATTGGAAAGGGGAAATAAAATGTATCAGGCAAGTGAAAATCGTTATGAGAATATGAAATATTTAAGATGTGGAAAAAGCGGATTGCTGCTTCCGAGAATTGCACTCGGACTCTGGCACAATTTTGGTTCCTGCGACCGTTTTGACAATATGAAGGAGATGCTGTTTGAAGCGTTTGACCAGGGAATTACACATTTTGATCTGGCAAATAATTATGGGCCGGTTCCGGGTTCTGCGGAGGAAAATTTAGGAAGAATCCTTGAAAGTGATTTGCGCCCTTACCGGGATGAATTAATCATCTCCACCAAAGCAGGGTATGATATGTGGAAGGGACCTTATGGAAATTTTGGTTCAAGAAAATATCTTATGGCAAGTATTGACCAGAGTTTAAAACGCATGAAGTTAGACTATGTGGACATTTTTTACCATCACCGAGCAGATCCGGATACGCCGCTTGAGGAAACGATGGGGGCGCTGTCAGATATTGTAAAGCAGGGAAAAGCGTTGTATGTGGGACTGTCCAATTATGATGCAGAACAGTTAAAAGAAGCGGCAAAAATTTTAAAAGACAACGGGACACCACTTTTGATTGTCCAGCCTTATTATAATATGTTAGAACGCTGGGCAGAAGAATCCGGGCTTTTAGATGCGGCGGCAGAGGTTGGTGCGGGAGTTATCTGTTACAGTCCACTTGCACAGGGCGTGCTGACAGACCGTTATTTAAACGGAATTCCAACGGACAGCCGGGCTGCGAGAAATTATTTTTTGCAGAAAGACAGTATTACCAAAGAAAAGGTAGAGACGGTAAGAAAGTTGCAGGAAGTAGCCGCAGGCAGGGGACAAAGTGTTGCAGAAATGGCATTGTGCTGGAATCTGCGTAAGGATAAGGTGACAACGGTTCTGATGGGCGCAAGCCGGAAAGAGCAGATTACAAACAATGTAAAAATTGTAAATCACCTGGATTTTACAGAAGAGGAACTGCGGGCAATCGAAGAAATTTTAAGCTGACAGATAAAAACGAAAAAAATTAAAATTTATTTGAAAAAATTAGCACTCACCTCTTGACAATGCTAATGAAAAGGACTATAACGTAGTCAGTAACAAAGAAAAAGCAAAACCGCGGTGAAAGCAAACAAAAAATAAGGGTTATATGCCATGTAAGAAAGGGATGATAGATATGGCAGATAAGAATCCAAAACACATTTTAAAGAAAAAACAGGTAAAGAGCAAAGAGAAAAAGAAACACGTATATGAATAATGGATAGATGCCATTTGTATACGCACACATAAAGAAGCG
The DNA here is from genome assembly GCA_958420225.1 of uncultured Roseburia sp. Taxonomy (GTDB): domain Bacteria; phylum Bacillota; class Clostridia; order Lachnospirales; family Lachnospiraceae; genus Roseburia. The sequence continues at coordinate 227,301 of CATZIT010000002.1, forward strand.
CCACCGGACAGGATTCCTGTCCGGTGGCGTTTTGCGTCTGTGGAACATTTACCATTTGACAGGGCAGACACTTTGTAGGATACTTATCGTGGTTCGTCAGAGGAATTTATGAAAAAATGACGTTTGCGGAAAGAAAAAATTGCAGGAACAAATGAGGGAGAAAAGATGGAAATAGGACAGTTTGAAATAGAGGTTAAAAACGAAGAGATAGCACAGATTGTTGCAGAGATAACGGGGGAACCGGCAAAAAGCATCCGCCAGGTGTGCGAGCAGTACGGGGACGAAGCGGAGGAGGTCCGCTACTATGATGTCTATATCGTTGAGACGGCATATGCCAAAAAAGTGCTGAAAAAAGCAGGAAAACGGGAATTTTTTAATTATGAGACCTATTTAAAAAACGGAGATTTTCCGGTCCCGGCGTATTACGGAAAATGCCACAGAGGGGACGATGACTGGATTTTAATCGAGCACATCAATGGAACGGATTTAAGAGATATGACAGATGAGATTGCGGCGGCAGACAGTCTGACAGAGATTCAGAATGCTTTCTGGGAAGAGCCGGACGGAGCGGATGACCGGTTTTTAGTCTATCAGAACCGGATTAAGAAACGGTATCAGTATCTTGTAGAGCATGACGAGAAGCTTTTAGGTGAAGCGTATAAGCTGTTTTTGGAACGTCAGAAGACCGCACCAAGGACGTTGGCAAACGGAGATTTTTTACAGTTTAATGTCGTTTCCCATGACGGAAAAGTAACGATTATCGACTGGGGATTTGGTGGAAAGATGCCGTATTCTCTGGATATTGCAAGGTTTATTGCGCATGGAACCGAGGACAGGGCGACGTTTCCGTTTTATATGACGGATGGGCAGAAGAAAATTTTTCTGGACAGAGTCTACGAACAATTAAAACAGAAGCCGGACCGGAAACAATTTATTACAGATGTAAAACTTGCGGTTTTAAATGAGTACGTGGAATTTGTCGAGGCGGAAGAAGACGAGGGCAACTGGTACTATGACCATGCGGCAGCGCTCGCAAAGGAATTATTAGAAGGATAGGGAAAAATGGAACTTGAAATACAACGGATAAACAGTTACACGGATGAGCGTTTTCACGAAAACGTGTTAAAGCAGCATGGCGCATTTCTGGTACAGGAAGCCTTGCCGTACGAGGTGGAAATAACGGGAAAAGACAGTGCCGTTGTCCGTGGAGAAAAGGAAGAATATTTTGAGGCAGTGATAGAAGAATTCCGTTTTTTTGCGGAGCATATCACAAAATTTTATGATAAAAACAACCGGCTGCTCAAACAATATGATGAGGTTCCGGTTTTTACCGTGGAACTGGCACAGATTCAGCCATCCCAGTTTTATGTGGATAAAGAGAAAAAGAAAGCGGTTGCCTCGTTTGTGCAGAGCGGAGAGGATGTGATTGTTCCGGTGATACCGTACGGGGAGCGCTACATTTCGTTTGACGGGCATACCAGAATGGCAGTAGCTGCGGACAAAGGAATTACAAAAATAAAAGCATTTTTTGGAGAAGATGCGGAATATATTCACGATTTTGTTGCGGAAGCGGTCAGACGCGGAGTGACGACCCCATATGACCTGCCGGAGCTGCCGCACGGGGAGTACGAGGTGAAATGGAATCAGTTCTGCGATGCGTATTTTGCGGAGGATGAGGAAGAATAACAGACAGGAGGAATGAGAGATGGGATTTGAACGCTTAGAACAGAGTCTTGTGGACGTCATCAAGGAAGAGCAGGCAAAACTTGGATTTCGTGAGGAGAACATCCGCCTTTATTATCCGCTCAGTTCCCTGAATCATTTTTTTGAGGCAGAGGATACCGAAGAGGAGATGGCGGAACGATTAGAACATCTGCCGGGGGAGCTTACCGCAAAGCTTGGGGAGATAGAGGTTTCCCATAAAAAGGAACGCTTTTGTTTTTTGATTCCACCGGAGGGAAGCGTCTATGTGCATGAGCATACGGCGGACAATGAATTTATCAGAGAACTTATCGCGTTAGTCGGAACCCATGGCTGTACGTTACAGGATATCATCGGCCTGTTTGAAAAATACACGGATAACGTGATTTGTGAAAAAATTGACAATGGAGAGTTCGACTATCTGCTGCGCTTCCCGGAGGAGATGGGGGACAGCTATTATTACTGCTTCAAGGACGAGGGCTGCCATATCATTTATCATCGTTTCCTGCCGGAAGATTATGCGGATTTTGACTTTTAAATAAAAAACAGCAGGAATTTTTTGAAAAATAAAGGAAATTGTCCCGACACGCGGAATATATATTTATGTAGTCTTGTTGGCTGTTGCCGAAAAGAGGAGAAAATATATGTCGATACGTGAAGATATTGAGCAGATGGAGCGGGAAATCTTAAGCCCTTATGCGACACTCAGTGTCAATTCAAAGGGAAGGGATAAGCCGGAGGAACCCTGTGATATCCGGCCGGTGTTTCAGAGGGACAGAGACCGGATTCTCCACTGCAAAGCGTTTCGCAGATTAAAAAATAAGACACAGGTGTTTCTGACGCCGAAAGGGGACCATTACCGCACCAGGCTGTCACACACCTTGGAGGTATCGCAGAATGCGAGAACGATTGCCAAAGCACTGCGGCTGAATGAAGATTTAGTGGAGGCGATAGCGCTCGGGCATGACCTTGGGCATACCCCGTTTGGGCATGCCGGAGAGTTCATCTTAAATGAAATCTGCGAGGACGGATTCCGCCATAATGAACAAAGCGTAAGGGTCGTCGAGAAGCTTGAAAAGTCCGGCGAGGGATTAAACCTCACCTGGGAGGTAAGGGATGGAATCTTAAATCACCAGACCAGACTGATGCCGCATACCTTAGAGGGAAAAATTGTGCGGTTGTCGGATAAGATTGCCTATGTCAACCATGACATTGACGATGCCATCCGTGCACAGATACTGACGGAGGATGATATTCCGCTGGAATTAAAGAAAACACTCGGATTTTCGACCAGACAGCGGTTAAATACGCTGATACATAATATCGTCCGCAACAGTATGGGAAAAGATGACATCATCATGTCCGCAGAGATTGAAGAGGCGATGAAGGATCTGCGTAAATTTATGTTTGAGAACGTCTACAAGAATCCGGTGGCAAAAGGGGAAGAGGTAAAAGCAAAGGCGATGATAAAACAGTTGTTTTACTACTACAACGACCATATCGACCTGCTTCCAAGCAAATATCTGCAGATGATGGAGGAAGGAGAAAAGGCAGAGCGCGTCATCAGCGATTATATTGCAGGCATGACCGACCAGTACGCCATCACAAAGTTCAGTGAATATTTCATGCCCCAAGCATGGCAGGTGGATGGATATTAAAACGGTTTCTATGAGTCAGTGGGAAAGGAGCGGAAGATGCCGTATTATTCAGATGAAATCATAGAAGAAGTACGCTCCAGAAACGACATTGTGGATGTCATATCCCAATATGTGCGCCTGCAGAAAAAGGGAAGCACATATTTCGGCTTATGTCCGTTCCACAATGAGAAAACAGGTTCTTTCTCTGTGTCGCCAAACAAGCAGATGTACTACTGCTTTGGCTGCGGAGCGGGAGGAAATGTATTTACCTTTATAAAGGAATATGAGAATTTTACGTTTGGAGAGGCGATGGAGTATCTCGCAGACCGTGCGGGAATTGAGCTTCCCAAGCAGGAATACAGCACGGCGCAGAGACAGGAAGCCGACAGGCGTGCCAAACTTCTGGAAATCAACAAAGAGGCAGGAAAATATTTTTACACGCTGCTTCGGAGTGAAAGAGGGGCGCGGGCGCTTCAATATTTCAGAAAACGTGAATTGTCGGATGAGACGATGAAGAAGTTCGGACTGGGATATTCTGACCAGTACAGTGATGACCTTTACCGCTATCTGAGGTCAAAGGGATATGAGGACGAGCTGTTGCAGGAATCCGGTCTTGTCACGATTGATGAGAGACGGGGCGGACACGATAAGTTCTGGAACCGTGCGATGTTTCCGATTATGGATGTGCACAATAAGGTGATTGGATTCGGCGGCCGTGTGATGGGAGAGGGAGAGCCGAAATACTTAAACTCTCCGGAGACCAAAATCTTTGACAAGAGCCGCAATCTCTACGGGCTTAATTTTGCAAGGAGCACCAAGAAGCCACAGCTTCTTTTGTGCGAGGGCTATATGGATGTCATTGCCCTGCATCAGGCAGGATTTGACAATGCGGTGGCATCGCTTGGAACAGCGTTGACGAGTGGTCATGCCAACCTGTTAAAGCGTTACACCAAAGAAGTTTATCTGACCTATGACAGTGACGGTGCCGGTGTGAAAGCGGCACTGCGGGCGATTCCGATTTTAAAGGAAGTAGGAATTACTACAAAGATAATAAACATGCGCCCCTACAAAGACCCGGATGAATTTATCAAGGCACTTGGAGCGGAGGCGTATCAGGAACGAATCAATCAGGCGGAAAACAGCTTCCTGTTTGAAATCCGTATTCTGTCACAGCAGTATGATTTGGGAGACCCGGAGGGCAAGAATGCATTTTACAATGCAGCGGCAGAAAAGCTGTTAGGATTTGAAGAAAAACTCGAACGGGATACCTATGTGGATGCGGTGGCAGATGAATATATGATACCGAGAGCGGATTTTCACCATCTTGTGAATAAGCTCGGGACCAGAATCGGTCTTGCCGGAAGGGCGAGAGAGCAGACAATGGCGAGGACTTCTGACAGGGAAGAGGCGGTAAGACGCCACGGTACAAAGAAAGAAGATGGGATGAAGCAGTCCCAGAAGCTGTTGCTTACCTGGCTGATTGAAAAACCCGGACTATTTTCGCAGATAAAGAAATATATTGCTCCGGAGGATTTTACAGAGGAGCTTTATCACAAGGCGGCGCAGATGGTATATGCACAGTTTGAAGAGGCGGGAGCGGTCAATCCCGCACAGATTGTCAATCATTTTCCGTTAGAGGAAGAACAGCGCGAAATTGCCGGACTCTTTAACGCCAGAATTGTCTCGAATACGACAGAAGAAGACACGGCGTTAGATACCGCTTCCTTTGAGAAAGCAGTCAAAGAAACAGTGATTCGGGTCAAAAGAAACAGTATGGAGTATCGTTCAAAGCATCTCGCTGCGACAGATTTACAGGGCTTACAGAGCCTTGTGGCAGATAAGCGTGCGTTAGAAGAATTAGAAAAACTGCATATTTCTGCGGATTAAATTCCGCTATTAAGGACAAAATAGTAACGAACTATGAGAGGATGAAACAAAATGGCAAAAAAGAAAGAAAACAACGAGAATTTGGGAGCAGCACAGAATACAAACGGTGCAGACCAGACACAGGAAAATTTCCGCGAGAAATTTCAGGAAAAATTAAAAGACCTGCAGGCGCTTGCAAAGAAAAAGAAAAATATGCTGGAATATCAGGAAATCAGCGATTTCTTTTCTGATATGCAGTTAAATGCGGAGCAGTTTGAAAGAATCTTAGATTTCCTTGAGGCAAACAACATCGATGTGCTCCGCATCACAGAGGATGACAGTGATGAGGATATCCTTTTAGATGTAGAGGACGAAGATGATGTGGAAGTGGAAAAGATTGACCTGTCTGTTCCGGACGGCGTTTCCATCGAAGACCCGGTTCGTATGTATTTAAAAGAAATCGGAAAGGTTCCGCTCCTAAGCGCCGAGGAAGAGATTGAGCTTGCAAAACGTATGGAGTTAGGAGACCAGGAGGCAAAGAAGCGTCTTGCAGAGGCAAACTTACGTCTTGTAGTCAGCATTGCAAAGCGTTATGTGGGACGTGGAATGTTATTCCTTGACCTCATTCAGGAAGGAAACTTAGGACTGATTAAGGCGGTAGAGAAATTTGATTACCGCAAGGGTTATAAGTTTTCCACCTATGCAACCTGGTGGATTCGTCAGGCAATCACGCGTGCCATCGCAGATCAGGCGCGTACCATCCGTATCCCGGTTCATATGGTTGAAACTATCAACAAACTCATCCGCGTTTCCAGACAGTTATTACAGGAGTTAGGACGTGAACCCACTCCTGAGGAAATCGCAGCAGAGATGAATATGCCGGTGGAGCGTGTCCGTGAAATCTTAAAGATTTCGCAGGAGCCGGTTTCTTTGGAGACCCCAATCGGTGAAGAGGAAGACAGCCATTTAGGAGATTTCATCCAGGATGATAATGTTCCCGTACCGGCAGATGCAGCAGCATTTACCCTGTTAAAGGAACAGCTTGAGGAAGTGCTTGGAACACTGACCGAGCGTGAGCAGAAGGTACTGACCTTACGTTTCGGACTCGAGGACGGACGTGCCAGAACCCTTGAAGAGGTAGGAAAAGAGTTTAATGTCACACGTGAGCGTATTCGTCAGATTGAGGCAAAGGCACTGCGCAAGCTGCGTCACCCGAGCAGAAGCCGCAAATTAAAGGATTATTTAGAGTAATGTTAAAGATATCAGAACGATTAAAGGCGGTAGCCGCAATGGTTCCGGAAGGAAGCGTGTTAGCCGATGTGGGGACGGATCACGGTTATGTTCCCATCTATCTGTTGGAACAAAAGAAGATTCCACATGCGATTGCAATGGATATCAGAAGCGGCCCGTTAGCGCGTGCCAAGGAGCACATTGCGGATTACGGTATGGGGGACTACATACAGACCCGCCTTTCGGACGGGGTGGCAGCGCTTGCGCCGGGGGAAGCGGATACGATATTGATTGCCGGAATGGGCGGAGGACTTGTGATGCACATCTTAAGAGAGGGAGAAGCAGTCTGCCACGCGGCAAAACATATCATACTACAACCACAGTCTGAACTTGCAAGAGTACGTGCCTGGCTCTGTCAGAGGGGGTATGTGACAGAGCTTGAGGACATGGTGGAGGAAGACGGCAAATATTATCCGATGCTTCGGGTGCACTACGAGGCAGACGGAGAGAGCAATGCTCTGACAGAGGACGAAAAGCTCGATGCCTGGATAGAGGAAGTGGCAGAAGAAGAGCAGCTTGGATTTTATTATGGAAGCGGGCTGCTTGAAATGCACCATCCGGTATTGAAAAAATATCTGCTCTGGGAGGCAGAAATCTGCAGCTCCATTGAGAGCGGGCTAAAAAAACAGTCCGAATCGGAGCGTATCAGTGCAAGAAGCAGAGAACTTGTGCGGCAGAAAGCGCGCAACAGGGAAGCTCTGCGAAGAATGGAGATGGAAGAAAGTGATGAATGAAAAAATGGTCACATTAGAGATTGGCGGGGAAAAGAAGCAATATCCTTTTGGAACCAGTTTTGAGAAGATTGCAGCAGAGTATCAGAAACAGCAGAAGGACGAGATTGTGCTGGTGCTCTACAACAATCGTCTGCGGGAACTGAATAAAAAGGCGGAAAAAGACGGAACGCTTACCTTTATCACGGCGGCGGACAACACCGGAAAGAAAACCTACCGGAGAAGTGCGACGCTTCTGATGCAGAAGGCGGTCTTTAATCTTTGGGGAGATGCACATATTTCTGTGCGTGTGATGTATTCGATTTCCCAGAGCTACTACTGCGAACTGATTCGCAGGGAAGAAGGAAAGCAGGAAACCGTTCCATTTGACGAGAATAAGGCGAAAGAGTTAAAAGAAGAGATGGACCGTCTGGTTGCCGCAGATATTCCGATTGAAAAGTGGAACATGAATACGGATGATGCCATTGTCCTTTTTAAGGAGCTTGGAATGAGCGATAAGGAAAAATTATTCCGTTACAGAAGAAGCTCCCGGGTGAATCTTTATGTGCTTGACCATTATAAGGACTATTTTTACGGATTTATGGTTCCGTCGACCGGTTATCTGCGTGCCTATGACATCAAGCCTTACGAAGACGGCTTTGTACTGCTGTTTCCTGGAAAAGATACGAACGAGGTGGCACCGTTTGAACCGTCCGGTAAGCTGTTTTACACCTTAAAGCGCTCAAGAGAATGGGGAAAAATGCTTGAGATTGACACCGTCGGCGCTTTAAATGATGCGATTACGGCGGGCAGGACGCAGGATATTATCCTGACACAGGAAGCATTATTTGAGGAGCAGATTGGTAATCTTGCGGATGAGATTTTAAAGAGCGGCAAAAAGAAGTTTGTCATGATTGCGGGACCGTCTTCTTCCGGAAAGACCACTTTTTCTCACAGGCTTTCCATCCAGCTCACGGCAAAGGGATTAAAACCACACCCGTTTCCACTCGATGATTACTACATCGACCGTGCCAGATGTCCGCGTGATGAGAATGGCGAATTGGATTTAGAGTGCCTTGAAGCACTGGATGTGGAGCTTTTCAACCACGATATGAATGAGCTTCTGGCAGGAAAAAGAGTGAATCTTCCGATTTTTAATTTTAAGACCGGAAAGCGCGAGTATAAGGACAAATATATGCAGCTTGGACCGGACGATGTGCTGGTAATCGAAGGAATCCATGGACTTAATGACAAGCTTTCCTATTCCCTTCCGGTGGAAAGCAAGTACAAGATTTATATCAGTGCGCTGACCCAGCTCAATATTGATGAGCATAACTGTCTGCCTACCACGGACGGCAGACTGTTACGACGCATCGTAAGGGATGCGAGAACAAGAGGTGCAAGCGCAAAAGATACGATTGCGATGTGGGATTCTGTCCGCCGCGGAGAGGAAAAATATATTTTCCCCTTCCAGGAGGGGGCAGATGCAATGTTTAATTCCGCACTGATATACGAGCTGGCGGTTTTAAAGCTTTATGCGGAGCCGTTATTGTTTGCAATCGACCGGGACAGCGAGGAATACCTGGAAGCAAAACGACTTTTGAAGTTTCTTGACTATTTCCTTCCGATGCCCGGAGATATGATTGGGCAGAACTCGATTTTACGGGAGTTTATCGGAGGGTCCTGCTTTAACGTATAAAATTTTCTTGCAGAAAAGCACGTTATGCGGTATAGTTAGGTACAGATTTTGAAAATAAGTAAGACAAATGATCGCGGCCCGGTTCCGGTAACGGTTTCCGGGGTGAGGAAAGTCCGGGCTTCACAGGGCAGGATGCCGGATAACGTCCGGTGGAGGCGACTCCAAGGATAGTGCAACAGAAATGTACCGCCAGTTCTGACGATGTCAGAACTGGTAAGGGTGGAAGGGCAGTGTAAGAGACTACCGCCTCACTGGTAACAGGGAGGGCATATGTAAACCCCATCCGAAGCAAGACCGAATCAAAGCGTTTACGTGGCCCGCCAGCTTTAGGTAGGTTGCTTGAGGTGGCTGGCGACAGTCATCCTAGATAGATGATCATTCTCCCGCCTTTGGCGGGACGACATAACCCGGCTTATCGTCTTGCTTATTTCTCAAAAATCTTATTGAAATCTAAAATGTTTATTAAAAGAGAATAGATTGGTTGACAGTCTTTCCTGCAAAGGATTAACATAGTCACATGGACAAAAACGGTGCCATATTTCATGGTACCGTTTTTATACAATAGGAAAGGTCGTGTAAACCATGAGAGAAAAATTTCAGAGATTTATGGCAGGGCGTTACGGTGTGGATGAACTGTCGAAGTTTTTAAACATTGTACTGCTGGTACTGTTAGTACTGTCTATCTTTATCCGGTCAGGAATCTTATATCTGTTAGCGCTTGGAATCCTTATCTATTCGTATTTTCGAATGTTTTCCAGGAACATTTCAAAGCGTTACGAGGAAAATCAGAAGTTTGTGAATTTCCGTTACCGGAATGTGGTAAAATGGAACAATTTTAAGAAACGTTTTGCCCAGAGGAAAGAATACCGTTTTTATCACTGCCCGCAGTGCAAACAGACGGTGCGTGTTCCAAGGGGAAGAGGGAAAATCTGTATCACCTGTCCGAAATGCCGGACGGAATTTGTGAAAAAGAGCTGATAAAGGGGATTCGTTCTTGTGTTTGGATATATTAATATCAATCAAAAGGAATTGACGGAAGAAAACAAAAAAGCGTATCAGGCATATTATTGTGGACTTTGCCGCAGATTAAAGGCCAGCTGCGGGGCAAAGGGACAGATGCTTTTGAATTACGATATGACGTTTTTGGTTGTTCTTCTGACCGGACTTTATGAACTGGAAAATACAAAAGAAGATTTTACCTGTGCCCTTCATCCGGCAAAGAAACGGGAAGCATGGATAAACGAGGCGACCGATTATGCGGCGGATATGAATCTGGTGCTCGCCTACCACAATCTGTTAGATGACTGGAGAGATGACAAGGCATATGTAAAAAAAGCATTTGTCAAAATATTGGATAAGGATTATACTCGTATCATGTCACGTTATCCAAGACAGGTCAAAGCGGTGGAAGAGTATATGCGAAAGACAGAGGAGGCGGAAAAGGCGCAGGAGACAAACCTGGATGTCATTTCCGGTTATACCGGTGAGATGCTCGGAGAGATTTTCTGCTGGAAAGAAGACGAATGGGCCAATGAACTTCGGACTTTGGGATTTTATATGGGCAAGTTCATTTATCTGATGGATGCCTGTGAGGACTACGAGGACGACGTCAAAAAGAAACATTATAATCCACTGATATATGTAGAAAAAGGCAGCGACCAGGACTTCGATACTTTGTGCAGACTGTTACTTACAAGTATGGTGTCGGAATGTGCCAAATCGTTTGAGAGACTTCCGATTCTGCTTCACGCAGATATCCTTCGGAATATTCTCTATTCGGGCGTCTGGTCAAAATATGAATTTTTACAGTTAAAGAAGCGCAGACAGGAAGAGAAGGCAAAAAAGAAATAGCGCTGGAAAGGCAAAAGGAGCAGTATGACAGATCCGTATCAGGTGCTTGGGGTATCGAGAGGTGCCTCAGATGAAGAAATAAAAAAAGCATATCGGAACTTAAGCCGGAAATATCATCCGGATGCCAATATCAACAATCCTAACAAAGCACAGGCAGAGGAAAAGTTTAAAGAAGTACAGCAGGCGTATGACCAGATTATGAAGGAAAAACAGCAGGGCGGCGCGTTTAGCGGCGGATATGGCTATAACACCGCTGGTGGAGGTGCCGGTGGTTACGGTTACGGCGGAAACAGAAGCTATAGCGGTACCGCAGATTCCCCACAGCTTACGGCGGCTGCAAATTACATTGCAAACCACTGCTATGCAGAGGCACTCAATGTCTTAAATGGCATCCCGTTTGGGGACAGAAAGGCGCGTTGGTATTATTACAGTGCGCTGGCAAATCAGGGCGCCGGAAACAATCTGATGGCAAGAGAGCACGCAGCGCGTGCGGTGGAGATGGAGCCAAGCAACTTGGAATACCGTCAGTTCTTGCAGCATCTGGAATATGGCGGAACCTGGTACAGCAATATGGGAAGCAGTTATGAGAGACCGTATCAGAGCGCAGGAAATCTGTGTCTGAATCTGTGCCTTTTAAATATGCTCTGCAACTGCTGCTGCCGTCCATTTTAAAAGTTATAGAGTAAATAAAAAAGATGGCTCGTAAACAATTTACTGTTTGCGGGTCATCTTTTTTTGCGGGAAGATATCCCATTGCCGGCACAGCCGGACAATTATCATTATTATCTGCGGTTTGGATTGGTGTATTTCTCTTCGCAGTATTTGCAGCGGTAGACTTCTTTCTCCGGGTCAGTCAGTAGGAAAATCTGGTCAAGACCCTGTTCTACAGAAGTAATGCAACGCGGGTTCTTACATTTGATAACATTTTTGACCTGCTTTGGAAGCTGTAATTTTTTCTTCTCGACTTTCTTGTCATCCTTGATGACATTGACGGTGATATTGTGGTCGATGAATCCTAAGATGTCTAAATCTAAGGCCTCCACCGGACATTCTACCTTTAAAATATCCTTTTTGCCCATCTTATTGCTCTTGGCGTTCTTGATGATGGCAACGGTGCAGTCTAACTGGTCTAATTTCAAATCGTGGTAAATCTGTAAGCTCATACCCGGCTGGATATGATCTAATACAAAACCTTCATGGATTCCACTGATATTTAACATAAGTTCCTCCTAATCTACGGTGATGTCAAGCAGTGTAAGAATTAACGCCATGCGCACATAAACACCGTACTGTGCCTGTTTGAAGTAAGCTGCTCTCGGGTCGTCATCGACCTCCACGGAAATCTCATTGACACGCGGCAGAGGATGAAGGACTAACATATCTTCTTTTGCAAGCTCCATCTGAGCCTTGGTGAGAATATAGTAGTTTTTCAGACGTACGTAATCTTCTTCGTTGAAGAAACGTTCTTTCTGGACACGAGTCATATAAAGGATATCAAGGTCCGGCATTGCCTCGTCTAAGCGTTCTACCTCGGTAAACGGAATATTATTCGCATTTAACACATCCTCGCGGATATAGCTTGGAATACGAAGTTCTTCCGGGGAAATCAGAATAAAACGGATATTCGGATAACGGATTAACGCATTGATGAGAGAGTGGACGGTACGACCGAATTTTAAATCTCCGCAGAGACCAATCGTCATGTTGTCAAGATGTCCTTTTAAGGAACGAATCGTAAGAAGGTCGGTTAAAGTCTGGGTTGGATGCTGATGACCACCATCACCGGCATTGATGACTGGAATCTGGGATTTCTGGGAAGCTACGAGAGCAGCGCCTTCCTTTGGATGACGTATAGCACAGATATCTGCATAACAGGAAATGATGCGAAGCGTATCAGAAACACTTTCTCCTTTCGCTGCGGAAGAGGAGTCAGCACTGGAAAAACCTAAAACAGAACCACCAAGATTTAACATGGCAGCTTCAAAACTGAGTCGTGTGCGGGTACTCGGTTCGTAGAAACAGGTTGCAAGTTTTTTCCCATCACAGGCGTGTGCATATTTTTGTGGGTACTTCTCGATATCATTGGCAAGGGTCAAAAGCCTGTCCAATTCATCGACGGAGAAGTCCAATGGGCTCATTAGATGACGCATATTAATCCTCCTTATAAATATAGTCTTGATTATTAGTTGGAAGCCTTATGTCTTCCAGGCATTTTTACCATCATATAATAATAAATGGGCGATTTCAATAGGAAAATTATTTACGTTATATTAGTGCAAAATCCACTAATTTTCAGATATTTTGTTGCAGATTAGCAGGATGTGCGGTAAAATGGCAGAAGCGAAATAGAAGTTGCCGGAAAGGAGTTTTACAAGTGGCTGAAGAAAAAAATACATTTGGATCAGAAAATGAAATCAAGTACCAGGAGAGGAAGCGGATTCTGTTTTTCGGGCTTCCATGGACCTTTACCAGATACACGATTGCACCGGATTGTATCACGGTAAATGAGGGTCTATTAAAGATTGAGGAAAATGACTGCTATATGTATAAGGTGCAGGATGTGAAGCTGACTGCTACCCTGGCAGAGCGAATCGTGGGAGTTGGCACGATTACCTGCTACACCGGAGATGTAACGAACCAGGAACTGCGTCTGGTGCACATCAAGCACGCAAGAGAAATCAAGAATTATCTGCTGAAGGCTTCCGAGGAGGCGAGAATCCGCCACCGCACCTTAAGTATGCAAAATGTCGGTGCGGATATTGACGGAATCGACTAAGAGACATCAGTCTGCCTTAGAATCCGCTCAAAAAGCAGCCCGGCTGCCATCCATAAAGGTGCATAATCCAAACGGATGACACCATTGATATTTGTTTTTGCATCACTGTAGTCCCAGGGACACAGGTGAAGCTTTTTGAGCAGGGAGCCGGTCAGATATTCGAAGGAAAAGATAGCAAGCGTATAGACACTGCCCCGGAAAAGTGTGGATTTTCCTTTTATTTTCTGGTACACTGGTGCAATCAGTGCAGCCATTCCATAGATGGGAAACATCCAGACGGATGTGTGACCAATCATCCTGCCATCATGGTGCAGCAGGGAGCCTGCGGAGGTGAACAGAATTTCCATACACCATCCGGTGAGACCGCAGATTGCGAATTTTTTTGCTTTCATAGCGCATCCTCCTCTGAAAAAAGAGTAAGAGTATCAGGGATAGTTTTCCATGGAAGACGGAAGAATATGCACGGAAGGAAAGAAAAATGAGGTGAATCAATGGCGGAATATGCAAATGTCATTGTGGATATTTCCCATGAAAAACTGGATAAGACATTTCAATACCGGATACCGGAGCACCTGAAAGAGCAGATATCCATTGGAGTGCAGGTGAATATTCCGTTTGGAAACCGTAAACTTACGGGATATGTAGTGGATTTATCAGACATTCCGGAGTACGAGCCGGAAAAAACAAAGGAATTGCTTTCCATTGTGGAGGGCAGCATCCCGATTGAAGCCCAGATGATTGCGCTTGCGGCGTGGATGCGCAGAAATTACGGCGGTACGATGAATCATGCACTAAAGACCGTCATTCCCATCAAGGAGAAGAAGACGCACAAGGAACAGAAGACCGTGCGGCTTGCAGTGCATCCGATGGAAGCAAAAAATCTGCTTGGCGAGTACCAAAGGAAGCACAGCACAGCGCGCGCAAGACTTCTTGCTGCGCTCTTAGAGCAGGGAGCGCTTGACTGGAATCTGATTACCGGAAAACTTCAGGTGTCGGGAAGCGTTATCCGCGCATTGGAAGAACAGGGCATTGTTAAGATATTGTCAAAGACGTATTACCGCAATCCGGTGGAGCACCTAAAACAGAGCGGGACGCAAAAGGTGTTAAACGAAGAACAGCGCTATGCGGTGGAGAAAATCTTAACAGGGCTTTCGGAGGAACATCCTAAGCCATGGCTTCTAAAGGGGGTCACCGGAAGCGGCAAGACAGAAGTTTATATGGAATTAATTGCAGCGGTGGTTGCAAAGGGGCAGCAGGCAATTGTACTGATTCCGGAAATTGCGCTTACCTTTCAGACTGTGATGAGGTTTTACGACCGGTTTGGCGACCGGGTTTCTATCATGAATTCAAGGCTTTCGCCCGGAGAACGCTACGATCAGTTTGAACGCGCTAAAAAGGGAGAACTCGACATCATGATTGGACCCCGGTCAGCGCTTTTTACTCCCTTTCCCAATCTTGGGCTGATTATCATCGATGAGGAACACGAAACCTCCTACAAAAGCGAGACGGTTCCGAGATATCATGCCAGGGAAACTGCAATTGAGCGTGCAAAGATGGCGGGGGCGGGTGTTGTATTAGGTTCGGCAACCCCTTCCGTGGACAGTTACTATGCGGCACAAAACGGTGAATATGAGCTTTTAGAGTTAAAGCACCGGGTAAAGAGCCGTCCGCTGCCGGAGTGTGTGGTTGTGGATTTGCGGGAAGAACTAAAGGCGGGCAACCGTTCCATCTTAAGCAGGCATCTTCAGCAGAAAATGGAGGAGCGATTAAAAAAAGGCGAGCAGACCATGCTATTTATAAACCGCAGGGGGCTTGCGGGTTTTATCTCTTGCAGAGCCTGCGGTCATGTGATAAAATGTCCGCATTGTGATGTATCATTAAGCCAGCATACAGGTGGGCGGATGGTGTGTCATTACTGCGGCTATGAGGAGCCGGTTCCTGCGGTCTGTCCGGCGTGCGGTTCCAAGTACATCGGAGGCTTTAAAGCCGGAACGGAGCGCATTGAACAGGTCGTGCGTGCACGGTTTCCATCGGCGAGGGTCCTTCGAATGGATTACGATACGACGCGAAGCAAGGAAAGCTACGAGCAGATTCTTTCTGCATTCGGAAACGGCGAGGCAGATATTCTGATTGGAACACAGATGATTGTAAAAGGTCATGATTTTCCGAATGTGACACTGGTAGGGGTTCTTGCAGCGGATATGTCACTTCATGTGAGCGATTATCACAGCGCGGAGCGGACCTTTGAACTTTTGACACAGGCTGCCGGAAGAGCCGGGCGCGGAACGCTTGCAGGCGAAGTGGTCATCCAGACCTATGACCCGGCACATTACAGCATTGTCACCGCACAGAAACAGGATTACGAAGCCTTTTATGAGAAAGAAATTGCATACCGCACACTGCTTCGGTATCCGCCGGTGTGGAACCTGTTAGTCATTTTGTGTGCGGCAAAGGAAGAATGTCTTGCGGCATCTGCGGCAGAACAGCTAAAGCAGCTTTTGACAGAGCATATGGCAGAAGAACGACAATTATCGTTAATTGGACCTGCGGACGCGGCGATTGCGAAGGTAAATGATATTTATAAAAAAGTTCTTTATCTGAAAGCGCCACATTATGAGACGTTAGTGCACTTAAAAGATGTGTCAGAGCAGTTTTTACAGGACAACGGGGCACTAAAAGATGTGACGGTTCAGTTTGATTTTAATCCGGTAAACGGATTTTAAATGTAAGGAGGAAACACGATGGCACTTAGAACAATCCGGATTCAGGGTGATCCGGTACTGACCAAAAAATGCAGAGAGATTACGGAAATGACGCCAAAGCTTATGACACTCATTGAGGATATGTTAGATACCATGTACGAGGCAAACGGCGTAGGGCTTGCAGCACCGCAGGTAGGCATTTTAAAACGAATCGTAGTAATTGATGTCGGTGAGGGACCGGTTGTCATGATTAACCCGGAGATTATCGAAAGCTCCGGCGAACAGACCGGGGATGAGGGCTGCTTAAGCCTTCCGGGAAAAGCAGGTGTTGTGACAAGACCAAACTATGTCAGGGCGCGTGCACTTGATGAGAATATGGAAGAGTATGAGATTGAGGGAACAGAACTTCTGGCACGTGCCATCTGCCACGAACTCGATCATCTTGACGGACATATGTATACAGAGAAAGTGGAGGGAGCACTCCACGATGTAAATTATGAAGAGGATGCAGAGTAATGAAAGTAATGTTTATGGGAACACCGGATTTTGCGGTGGGAACACTCGAAGAAATTATAAAAGCAGGACATGAGGTAGTACTTGTCGTATCACAGCCGGATAAAGCGGTCGGCAGAAGTAAGGCGTTAAAATATACACCGGTCAAGGCATGTGCACTTGAGCATGGACTTGAGGTATACCAGCCGGAGCGCGTAAAAAGTCCGGAATGTGTGGAATATCTGAAAACATTTGAGCCGGATTTGATTGTAGTGGAAGCATTTGGGCAGATTATATCCAAAGAGATTTTGGAGCTGCCAAAATACTGCTGTATCAATGTCCATGCGTCTCTTTTGCCGAAATACCGCGGTGCGTCCCCGATTCAGTGGGCAGTCATCAACGGAGATGAGGAGACCGGGGTTACTATCCAGCGTATGGACGAAGGAGTAGACACCGGTGACATTATTGCGACAGAGACGGTGACGCTTGCCAAAGATGAGACAGCGGGCAGTCTGTTTGACCGTCTTGCAGAGGTTGGAGCAAAGCTTTGTGTCAAAACAATGGAAGCAATTGAAAATGGAACGGCAACCTTTACGCCACAGGATTCTTCCAAGGCAACCCATACCGGAAAAATTCACAAAGAGATGGGAAATATCGACTGGAGCAGCAGTGCAAAGCAGATTGAGTGCCTGGTTCGTGGTTTGAATCCATGGCCGAGTGCCTATACGAAGCTTGGTGATAAGAGCCTTAAAATCTGGAAGGCACAGGTGAAACCAGGGGAGAAAAAGGCGGCACCCGGGTGTATCTTAGCTGTCGGAAAAGAGGGAATAGAGGTTCAGACCGGAGATGGAATTCTTTCTTTGACCGAGATTCAGTTAGAGGGCAAAAAACGGATGTCCACGGAAGCATTTTTAAACGGATATACCGTGGAAACAGGAACTTATTTTAAAAAGTGCTAAAGGAGGATGCATATGCCATATTACTATTATTGGGACCCGACGTATTTTCTGGTGGTAATCGGCGCAGTAATCTGTCTGATTGCATCAGCGCGGGTAAAATCTACCTTCAATAAATATTCAAAGTATCGCAGCATGTCAGGAATGACGGGCGCACAGGCAGCCGAGCGTATCTTAAACCGTGCCGGAATCTATGATGTCACGATTATGCGTGTTTCCGGCAATCTGACTGATCATTATAATCCGGCAAAGAAGACTCTGAATCTGTCGGAATCGGTCTATGACGCGACATCTGTAGCTGCAATCGGTGTAGCAGCCCATGAGTGCGGCCATGCAATCCAGCATCAGCAGGGCTATGTGCCATTGTCGCTGCGCACGGCAATCGTTCCGGTGGCAAATATCGGTTCGACACTGTCCTGGCCGTTGATTCTGATTGGACTGTTTTTTACGAGCAGTACAGGAAATTTCTTAATTAATCTTGGAATTATCTGCTTTTCCTTTGCAGTAATCTTCCAGCTTGTGACACTGCCGGTAGAGTTCAATGCATCACGCAGGGCGCTTCGGATGTTAGGGGAGCAGGGAATTTTGAGCGAGAGTGAGCTTCCTTACACGAAGAAGGTATTAAAAGCGGCAGCACTTACGTATGTAGCGAGTGCGGCAGCTGCAATTTTACAGCTCCTTCGTCTGGTGCTTTTATTTGGAGGAAGAGACCGAAATGACTGATTCTGCAAATATCCGGGAACTGGTACTTGGAATTTTGATGGAGGTCACCGAAAAGGGAAATTACAGCCATCTGGTTATCCGCTCGGTACTTGAAAAGTATCAGTATCTCGAAAAGAGAGACCGCGCGTTTTTGACGCGCTTAGCAGAGGGAACGATTCAGAGGATGGTGGAGATTGATTACATCCTTGATCAGTTCTCAAAAGTGAAAACGACGAAAATGAAACCGGTCATCCGCAATATTCTGCGGATGAGCGTGTATCAGCTAAAATACATGGATTCCGTTCCGGCTGCAGCAGCGTGCAATGAGGCAGTAAAACTTGCCCGAAAAAAAGGTTTTTCCACGCTGAGCGGTTTTGTGAACGGAGTTTTGCGTAACATTGCAAGAAATCTTGACCAGATAAAATATCCGGATGAGAACAAAAACGAGGTATTATATTTATCAGTGAAATATTCGATGCCGGAGTGGATTGTCACACAGTGGCTTAGAGATTACGGAAAGGAACGCACGGTTGAAATCTTACAGGCGTTTCTTACGGAAGCACCGATTACGATTCGCACCAACCTGTTAAAGACGACACCGGAAAAATTACAGGAGATTTTAAGGGATGAGGGAGTTACGGCGAAGCCTCTTGATACAGAGGAATATCCGGGACTTTCCTATGCGTTTGTGCTGGAAGATTTTGACCATCTTGGCGCACTTTCATCTTTCCGGGAAGGACTTTTTTATGTGCAGGATTTAAGTTCCATGATGACAGCGGAGCTTGCAGCGCCGGAGAAGGGTGATACGGTCATTGATGTCTGTGCGGCGCCGGGCGGAAAGAGTATTCACCTTGCGGAGAAACTCGAAGGGACCGGATGCGTGGATGCCAGAGACCTGACGGAATACAAAGTGGAACTGATAGAAGAGAACATAAACCGCTGCGGCTGTACCAATGTTACGGCAAAGGTATGGGATGCAACGGCATTTGACACATCTTCCGTGGAAAAGGCAGATATTTTAATTGCCGACCTTCCGTGCTCCGGACTTGGCGTGATGCGCAAAAAGACAGACATCAAATACAAGATGACCCTTGAAGGAGAAAAAAATCTTGTCCAGCTACAGCGTCAGATTTTAGATACGGTGAGCAGCTATGTAAAACATGGCGGCAGGATGCTGTACTCTACCTGTACGATAGACCGTATGGAGAATGAAGAAAACGTAACTTATTTTCTGGAACAGCATCCGGAATATGAACTTGAGGAAATGCACCAGATTTTTCCAAAGGAAATTTTAGGAGATGGATTTTTCCTGGCAAGATTGAGGAGAAACTAAGAATGTCTACGATGGAAGAAAGCAAGATTGATATCAAATCGTTCAATTTAACGGAACTGACGGAACTGTTGGTGTCCATGGGCGAAAAGGGCTTTCGGGCAAAACAGATTTATCAGTGGCTTCATGTAAAGCAGGTGGAGTCCTTTGAAGAAATGACAAATATAGGGAAAAATCTGCTGCAAAAGCTTGAGGAAACCTGTGAGCTTGTGACGTTAAAAAAAGAGGCAGTACAGATTTCAAAAGAAGATGGCACCAGAAAGTACCTTTTTTTATTAGAAGATGGGAATGTTATTGAGAGTGTGCTGATGCGGTATAAGCATGGTAATTCTGTCTGCATCTCCTCACAGGTTGGATGCAGGATGGGATGCAGGTTCTGCGCATCGACATTAGACGGTCTGGTACGTGGCTTAAGACCATCCGAAATGCTTGACCAGATTTATCAGATTGGAAAAGATATCGGGGAACGGATTTCAAATGTTGTTGTCATGGGAACCGGGGAACCGATGGATAATTATGACAATCTGCTGCGTTTTATTCATATGCTTTCAGATGAAAATGGATTAAATATCAGTCAGCGGAATCTTACGGTTTCCACCTGCGGCGTTGTGCCAAAGATGCGCGAGCTTGCAGACGAAGGGCTTCAGATTACACTGGCATTGTCACTTCACGCATCCTCGCAGGAAAAGCGCCTTGAACTCATGCCGGTTGCCAACAAGTATGAGATTCATGAGGTTGTGGAAGCGTGCCGCTATTATTTTGAAAAGACCGGGCGCAGGGTGACCTTCGAGTACAGCTTAGTGGGCGGTGTCAACGACACTGAGGAGGATGCAAGAGCACTTGTGGCACTGATTCATGGGATGAACTGCCATGTGAATCTGATTCCGGTCAACCCAATCAAGGAACGCTCCTATGTGCAGCCGAACCATGAAGCAATTCTTAATTTTAAAAATAGACTTGAAAAAAATGGGATTAACGTTACAATTAGAAGGGAAATGGGCAGGGATATTGACGGAGCCTGCGGACAGCTGCGCAAGCGCTATATGGGCAGCGAAAGTGACAGAAAGGAAGGAAGCAGCAGATGAAGACGTTTTCCATGACAGATGTGGGAATACGGCGGGAGTCAAACCAGGATTATATGTATACATCAGAGACGGCTGTCGGAAATCTGCCGAATCTTTTCCTTTTAGCAGATGGAATGGGCGGACACGCAGCAGGGGATTATGCCTCACGTTTTACGGTCGAAAAGGTTGCAGAACTTGTTGGGAAATCGACATTTACAGAGCCGGTTGCCATTTTAAAACAGGCAATCAGTGAGGCAAATGCGTTATTGCTTGCGGAAGCCGATAAGGATGTAAGCAGACAGGGCATGGGCACAACATTAGTGACAGCTACGATTATAGACGACAGGATGTATGTTTCAAATGTCGGTGACAGCCGTCTGTACTTAGTCAGTGACGATAAAATGATTCAGGTTACAAGAGACCACTCTCTGGTGGAAGAAATGGTACGGCTTGGAGAGATGGATAAAGAGGATGCGAAAGTTCATCCGGATAAAAACATTATTACAAGAGCAGTTGGAGTGCTCCCAGAGGTTTCTGCGGACTTTTTTGAGGTGGAGTTAGAACCGGGGGATATGATTTTAATGTGCTCGGATGGGCTGACGAATATGGTGCGGGATGAGGAAATCCGCCAGATTATATTAGGACAGCGTGATATTGTTGAGAAAGCAGAAAAATTAGTGGAAACTGCCAACAAGAATGGTGGCAGAGATAATATAACGGTTGTATTGATAGAACCATTTTCTGATGAGGTGAAAGAATGTTGACAGAGGGAATGTATATAGCAGACCGCTATGAGATTATCGGTAAGATTGGCGCAGGCGGGATGTCTGATGTATATAAGGCAAAAGATCTCACATTAGGACGTTTTGTAGCAATCAAGGTGTTAAAACCGGAGTTTTCCGAGGATGTCGGATTTGTGACAAAGTTCCGCACTGAAGCACAGTCAGCGGCTGCGCTGCAACATCCGAATATTGTAAATATTTATGATGTAGGAAGTGAAAATGGTCTGCATTATATCGTGATGGAATATGTAGAGGGAATCACATTAAAAACCTACATTGAGAAAAAGGGACAGCTTTCTTTTAAGGAAGCAGTCAGCATTGCCATCCAGGTGGGACGTGGAATTGAGGCAGCACACAACAACCAGATTATTCACCGGGATATTAAGCCGCAGAATATTATGATTTCCACTGAGGGAAAAGTGAAAGTCATGGATTTTGGAATTGCCCGTGCAGCATCGTCAAATACCATCAGTTCTGACGTGATGGGTTCTGTGCATTACTCCTCGCCGGAGCAGGCAAGAAATGGCTTTGTGGACGGAAAGAGTGATATCTATTCCCTTGGAATCGTCATGTATGAGATGGTAACCGGAAGGGTTCCGTTTGACGGAGATACTACGGTTGCAGTTGCAATCCAGCACTTACAGGAAGAGATGGTAAAACCAAGTGCGTATGCGCCGAATCTTCCAATCAGCATGGAAAAGATTATCTTAAAATGTACACAGAAGAATCCGGACAGACGTTATGAGAATATGTCCGCACTGCTTTCTGATTTACGAAAAGCACTTGTAAGTCCGAATGAGGATTTTGTGGTGATGGTTTCGCCGCTCAGCCAGGATAAGACCCGTGTCATCGGGGAAGAGGATGTGAACCGGATTCGCCAGGAGGCAAACACGGTTCATATCGGGGAACAGCTTTTAAAAGAAGCAGACCGTGAGATGGGAATTGAGGAAGACGTAGAGGATGATGAACTTGACGATGAGGACGATGACGGCGAATTAAATCCGAAGATGGAAAAAGCAATCACCATTATGGGAATTGTGACAGCGATTGTCATCGTCGGAATTATCATATACCTGATTGGAAGCTTTTTTGGTCTGTTCCAGTTTGCTTCAAACAATAAAGAAAATAACACACAGACAACGGAAACACAGCAGACGGAGGCATCTGAGAGCAAGACATCCGAGAGCGAAGCGCTGACAGATGAAAATTCCGTCGAGATGATTGACGTAAAAGGGCTGACCTATGAAGAGGCACAGAAACAGTTAAATGCCATTGGGCTTGGAATCCACGAGGAGAGCACAGCGTCATCCGATGAATATGAGGCGGGAAGAATTTTACAGCAGAGTGTGGAAAAGGGAGTACGCGTGGAACTTCATACAACGATTACTGTAGTTATAAGCAGTGGAAGCGGTAGCATAGAGGTGCCTTCCGTTACCGGCAGTACCGCAGAAAACGCAGAGAGCACGCTTACAGCACAGGGATTTACGGTATCGAAGGAATACGCATATGATAATTCGGTTGCACAGGGAAATGTCATTTCACAGAGTCCGGCATCCGGCTCTTCTGCAAAAAAAGGTGACACAATTACGATTACCATCAGTCAGGGTGCAGAACCGGCTGTCGTGCCGAATGTAGTCGGTCAGACCGAGGATAATGCGAAAGCCATGCTTTCAAATGTTGGGTTAAATTATAATATTACCTCCGTTTACAGCAGCACAGTGGAGGCTGGCTATATAGTGGAACAGAATATTACGGCAGAATCTCAAGTCCAGAAGGGTACGACGGTGAACCTGACGGTAAGCCTTGGTGCAGAACCGGTGGAGGATGTGACGACGACAACCTATAGGGCAAGTTTCCGGGTACAAAAATTAAGCGGGGATGTTTCAAATGTCTCCGGTGCGAATATTCTTCTTTATGATGGTCAGGATGGATCTGGAAATGTTTTAGAACAGTGGATGAATCAGTCGATTGATTCGTTTGGTGAGGATGGTTTGTCACTTTCAAAAGGCGGGCTTCTGGTAAGCGGTGGGTCCGTTATGGTACAATGGCTGGATTTGGATGGAAATGTAATTGGTACACCACAGATACAGAACATGACCTTTAATAGGGAATAACAGCAGACATATGCAAGGAAAAATAATCAAAGGAATTTCCGGATTCTACTACGTTCATGTAAGAGAGTCCGGAATTTATGAATGTAAGGCAAAGGGAGTTTTCCGCAACCAGAAAATCAAACCGCTTGTAGGGGATGATGTGGAAATTGCGGTGATTGACGAGGCGGAGGGAAAAGGAAATGTGGAGAAAATCCTTCCGAGAAGAAATGAATTAATCCGTCCCGCAGTGGCAAATATTGATTTGGCACTGATTATTTTTGCGGCGGCGAAACCGCAGCCGAATTTTAATCTTTTGGACCGGTTTCTTGTCATGATGGGCTATCAGAATGTACCGGTAAGCATCTGTTTTAATAAGACAGATTTAGTGAGTGAAAAAGAACTTCATGAGTTTGCAGATATCTATGTAGCATGCGGTTATCCGGTATTGTTTACAAGCGCAAAGGAACATGATGGAATTGAAATATTACGAAGCTGCCTGGCGGGGAAAACGACTGCAGTGGCAGGTCCCTCGGGGGTAGGAAAGTCTTCGCTTGTAAACAGTCTCCAGTCGGATATTAAAATGGAGACGGGAAGCATCAGTACCAAAATTGAGCGCGGAAAGCACACGACCCGCCATTCGGAAATTATCCCGATTTGTGGGGATGGCTATATTATGGATACTCCAGGGTTTTCCACATTATATATACCGGGGTTTGAAAAAGAAAAATTGCAGAATTTTTATCCGGAGTTTGCGGCATTTGAGCCGGAATGCAGGTTCCAGGGATGCAGTCATATCAGTGAACCGGACTGCGGCGTTAAAAATGCTTTGATGGAAAAGAAAATCAGCAGTATTCGCTATGAAAATTACAAGCTTTTGTATGAGGAGCTTAAAGGTGCAAAGAAATACTAGAACCACTGACAGGGAGGAAACTTATGAATTGCTTATCACCGTCTATTCTGTCGGCAGACTTTTCGAGACTGGGAGAACAGGTAAGACTGCTCGATGAGACCGGAGCACAGTATGTCCATATTGATGTGATGGATGGAATGTTTGTGCCAAGCATTACTTACGGAGCACCGGTTATGAAATCCATCCGGGAATGTACAGAGCGAATCTTTGATGTCCATCTTATGATTGAGGAGCCCATACGTTATATCAAGGATTTTGCAGATGCCGGGGCAGACCTTATCACGGTGCATGCAGAAGCCTGCACACATCTTGACCGCACGATTCAGGCAATCAAGGAGAGAGGCATTCTTGCCGGAGTTGCATTAAATCCTGCGACACCGCTTTCCACGGTGGAATATATCCTGCCGGAAGTGGACATGGTACTTGTGATGACCGTAAATCCGGGATTTGGCGGGCAGAAACTGATTCCCTACACGGTAGAGAAAGTGCGTGATTTAAAGAAACTGATTGATAAGCGTGGATTAAAGACAGACATTGAAGTGGATGGCGGTATTAACCTTGAAAATGTGGCAGAGGTTATGGATGCCGGAGCTAATATTATCGTCGCTGGAAGTGCAGTATTTAATGGAGATGTGCAGGAGAACGTAGAGGCATTTCTTTCCATTATTAATTCATGAAAATGCAGACAGGAAAGGGAGAAGCTGCCGGAATGAAAAAATGTGTGATTGTTTCCGGGGGAACTGCGACAGAGACGTTTGTAGCGCAGACATTGAAGGAACAGAAGCCGGATTTTGTGATAGCGGCAGATTCCGGGATGGAAGTGCTGCGAAAGTGTGCGGTGAAACCGGATATCATTATTGGAGATTTTGATTCTGTTCGGGAAGAGACATTTGCCTATTATAAGGAACAGCCCGGAATTGTGTGGCATACATTAAATCCGATGAAGGATGACACGGATACGGAATTTGCAATCCGGCTTGCCATCAGAGAAGGAGCAGAGCAGATTTGTTTACTTGGTGCAACCGGAAGCCGTCTTGACCATGTGCTTGGAAATATCGAGCTGCTTGGAATCGGGTTTGAACAGAAGGTTGCAATGGAACTGTTAGACGAACATAATCGTGTGCGGATGATTGACGGACCTATTCAGATTGCAAAGAAGGAACAGTACGGAAAATACGTTTCATTGATTCCGTATTCACTGCAGGTGGAGCATCTGACCCTGGAAGGATTTGTATATCCGTTGTCAGATTTCTGTCTGAAAGGCTTCTGCTCACTTGGTGTTAGCAACGAGATAACCGAAGAGATAGCAAAAATTACATTTGAAGATGGAATTTTGATTGTAATTGAATCAAGAGATTAAAGGAAAACCTGCAATTGCGCAGGTTTTTTGTTCCATTTTATTAAAAAAATAAAGAAAAAACTAAGAATTAAAGTGTGCGTGATTAGTTGACACAAATTGGGAAAAGTTGTACCTTGGAGGTATAGATTTATCCTAGATACAGGATATAAGGGAGGATATGGAATGAAGTTGAAAAAAATATTAGCTGCGGGTCTGAGCATGACACTGGCAATGTCCATGGTGGTGACGGGCAGCGTATATGCCAGCGAACCGGACAGCGTACAGATACTTGAACGTGAGGAAGAGACAACCGGGGAAAACGAAGCAACAGAAGAAACGGAGATAACCGGAGAAAACGGAACAGCAGAAGAAACTGAGGCAGTTGAGGAAACTGAGGCAGCCGAGGAGACCGAAGCAACGGAGACGACAGAAGAGACCGAAGCAACCGAGGCAACGGAAGAGACAGAGGCAACAGAAGAGACCGAGGCAACAGAAGAGACAGAGGTCACGGAAGAGACAGAAGAGACAGAGGTTACGGAAGAGACAGAGGTTACGGAAGAGACAGAGGCAACGGAAGAGACAGAGGTAACCGAGGCAATGGAAGAGACAGAAGTAACGGAAACAACCGAGGATGTTGAAATTACAGACGAACAGGTACTTGCAAAGGGTTCTACCGTGTCTGTCAAAGATTACGGTGCAAATGGAACGGACAAGAAGGTAGATACAGCCGCAATCCAGAAAGCATTAAATGCAATTAAAAAAGCAGGCGGAGGTACAGTGACAGTACCAAAGGGAACTTATTACATCGATAAAAGTCTTGTCATTTATTCCAACACGAAATTGCATCTGGATGATTCAGCAACGATAAAACGTTCTTCAAATTTTTTGGATAAAACATATGATGACACAATCGGAGATTATGTCTATGGTCCTATGTTAAAAAACTATCAGAATACAGAGGACGTGTTAGACGGCTATGGTTATGATTATTCCAATAATATTACGATTGAAGGCGGAACCTGGAATGGTGGTGCAGGAAAAGCCGGAACAACATCAGAAAAGCCGGGAAATCTGTTCCAGATTTATTGTGCGACCGAAGTTACGATTCAGAAGGTGAAATTAAGAAGCGTTTGCGGACTTCATCATATCAGACTGGCATCGGTGCAGAACGCCAAAATCTCAAATGTAGCGTTTTCTGAATTTGTATACTATAAGTGGGCAGATTACGATGGCATCGAAAGCGGTATGGAAGATGACAGCGATTTGAATGCGGGTGCCTCTATCACATCGGAGGCATTACAGCTTGACAATTATTCTGCGACAAATATCTGTAATGAGATTGAAGTTACAGGATGTACATTCCAGGATGTTTTAAGTGGTGTTGGAAATCACCGCAGCAAAGTAGGCGGAAGTATTTCTAAAATCGGTGCTGAGAATATCAAGATTACCAATAATACCTTCCAGAATGTTGCGAATACATGCATCAATCTGTATGATTTCGGGGCAGTGGATATTTCTGGAAACACTGCACAAAATGTGCGTTCTTTCGCAAGAGTTTATAAAGGAAAAGATTGTGTAATCTCCAATAATAATATTGCTGCACTTACAAGCGGAAATCAGTATGATGTATTCCGTATCAGTAACGGTGCAAAGCTTACGGTTATCGGAAATACCATCTCCGGAGCTGGAAATACGGCTGTCAAGGTGGAATCTAAGTCAACGGCAGATATTACGGCGAATACGTTTAAGGGAGCAATTTCTTATAATGCAGTCGGTGTGGAAAATTCAACAGCAAATGTAGGCAGAAATACGTTTACAGAGGGCAGCATCGGAAATATTGCAGTTTATTTTATTGGAAGTAAAGGAAGCATCAGCAACAATACGATAAGCACGGCAAAGGTACGGCCGATTGGGGTACAGAATGCCAGCAGTATCACACAGATAAACGGAAACAACGTGAGCGGAGGAAGAAGCCAGGGAATTTATGTACTTAATTCCACGGTGCAGCAGATAAGCTCCAATACGGTGAAAGCTTCCGGAGCGGAAGGAATTGGCATCAGCGGAAGCAAAGCTTCTGTGGAAAACATGACACTGAATACCATAAGCAATGCCGGAACCGAGGGAATCCGCGTGGGAGAGAGTGCGAAGGTGACTAATATCGGAGGAAGCAAGACAACCGGAAATACGATTTCTGCTTCTACGGGAATCGGTATTTATGCAGGTGCTTCAAATGTAACAAATATTTCACACAACAAGATAGAACAGACAGGCAGTACCTCTATCCGTGTAGTGAACGCTGCTTCAAAGACGAAGATAACAAGCAACACAATTTCAAACGGAAAAGAACGTGGAATTTATGTATCCGGTTCTGAAATTGCCATTACTTCCAACAAGATTAACAAATCGGCCGCTACTGCAATTCAGGTAGAGAATGGAAAGGGAACCATCCGGAAGAATACTGTTAAAACCACACTTTCCGGTGATGGAATTCTTGTTTCCGGAAAAGCAAATATCTCAAGTATGAATGAGAATACGGTTACGTCTGCAAAGAAAAATGGTATTGAGGTGTCTGGAAAGGCAGCCGTAAAATACATAGGAGAAAAAAAGAATACCGGAAATACGATAGATAAGGCGGGTGTAAACGGTATTTATGTAAAAGAGGGAACAAACGTTTCAAATATATGTTACAATACGGTGAAGTCTTCAAAGTCTGCCAATATTAATGCAGAAAAGACAAAGAAAACACTGACAGTAGCGAACAATACCCTTACTTCAGCGAAAAAGCAGGGAATTTATATCAAGAATGCAAAAGTGAAAATTACCAATAACAAAATTTCCAAGTCTGCAGCATGTGGAATTTATCTTGATGGTAAAAAAGAAAATGCAACCGTAAAGGGAAATACGATTGATACTGTTTCTAAGGGAAATGGAATCCGGGTATGCAGTGGAAAGGCATCACTTGCCGCAAACACCATAAAGAAAACAAAGACCGAGGGAATTTATATCGCAAAAGGAACGGTTACAATCAGTAATGATAACAAGGTAAGCGAAGCGGGAAGCAAGCAGTCAATTGCAATTAAGGGTGGAACAATCTTTATGACATCCGGAAATGCAAAGATGCAGTTGAAATCCAGAAATCTTATTGTATGCGGTGCCACTTCTTCTTCTGCCACGAAAGTTACCATTCCGGAGAACGTTAAAATCGGAAATGTGACTTATAAGGTAACACAGATTGAAAGCAAAGCATTTAAGGGCAATAAAAAGCTGAAAACGCTGACGATAGGAAGCAATGTGAAGAAAATTGGCAGTTCTGCGTTTGAAGGATGTGCATCACTTGAGACAGTTACGGTGAATACTTCCGGCTTAACGGAGAAAAATGTTGGGGATGCTGCCTTCAAGGGTGTGAAAGCCAAATGTACATTTAAAGTTCCGAAGGACAAGACGACTACATATAAGAGCCTGTTTAGAAAGAAGGGCGCGGCAGAAGGAATTAAGGTTGTAAATAAATAGCAGAATAAAATGATTTAAAATAAGCCGGAAAGTGCGCCGGCTTATTTTAAGTTAGAAAGCTTTTTCCGGATTTGATATAGGAAAATATATCTATATAATATTGACGAAAAATAAAACAATATTATAATTATAGGTAGTGATTATTTTTGAAAAAAGGGGAATGGTATATGAAAAGACAAAAGATTATTTCTATTAAAACAAAATTGTTAGGAATCATCATTCCGGTTGTAATGGTGATTGTAGCAGTTCTTGTTATTGTTGCATATCAGATGTCGGCAAAGATTATTGAGCGGTATTCCAAGAATCTCTTGGAATCTTCTGTTGCAAATCAGGCATCAAGTATTGAGGGATGGCTGAATGAAAACCTGGCATCTTTTCAGATGGCAAAGGAAACCATTGAAAAGCTTCATCCGGATGATGCACAGCTGCAGACGATTTTAAATGGTTATTACGGATATAATGACAATTATCCGGATGGACTTTATGTCGCAGATGAGAGCGGAAAACTGATAAAAGCAGAGGATTCCGACAAGCAGGAAGCAAACCCGACGGAAAGTACCTGGTATCGGGAGGGCCTCACCAGAGTAAATATGGCAGTTGGCACAGCGTACCAGAATGCGCAGGGGGTAAATGTAATCAGTGCGTCTGGTATTTTAAACGATGGTTCCAATCATATCCGTGTGATTTCTGCCGATATGACTCTGGACCGTATTGCAGTTATTGTAAACTCGTTTATTGAGATGAACGATGCAGAGGCATTTTTGGTAGATAAAAACAGTGCAAAAATTCTGGCAAACCGTGACAGCAGCCTTATTTCACAGACCCTTGGCGCAGACGGTCAGAGCAATTTCTATCGACTGGCTGCTGAAAAGATTGTGGCAAAAGATTATAGTTTTACAACCTTAGACGGCAACATGACCGTTTTTGAGGAAGTGGAAGGAACAGACTGGCTTCTTGTCTCTTACATTCCAACAAGCGAAGTGCTTGCGGACCTGGCACAGCTTCGTACCATTATGATTGTCATCAGTATTGTATGTATGGTATTGTTATGTATTCTCATTGAGCGGCTGACCCATGTTGTCATCAAACCGGTAAAAGAAATAACAAAGGTAATCACAACGATGACAGATGGTGATTTTACTGTATCGATTAACAGCAGAGGAAACGATGAAATTGCAGTGATGGGACAGAGCGTCAATCGTTTTATCGGCTCTATGAAACAGATGATTACAGAGATGGGCGATGTCTCCGGAAAACTCAAAAATCAGGCAGATACCAGTAAGAATGTTTCCGGTGAAATGAATTCTGCTGCCGGTATCCAGTCACAGTCGATGGGCGAACTGAATGCAACGGTTGACCAGCTCTCTGTTTCTGTCAATGAGATTGCGCAGAATGCTACACAGCTTGCAGGTGTGGCAGCAGATACCAAGACAGACAGTGATATGGTTGAGAATAAGATGCTAGAGACCGTGCAGATATCCGAAAAAGGACGTAAGGATATGGAACGTGTCGGAGAAGCACTGGATAATATTGAAGTGTCTATCCGTAATCTCGAAGAAGCAGTTAATAAGGTTGGAACAGCCTCCGGTGAGATTGTTCAGATTATCAAATTGATTGGCGATATCGCAGATGAAACAAATCTGCTTTCCTTAAATGCATCGATTGAGGCTGCAAGAGCCGGAGAGGCAGGAAGAGGATTTGCGGTTGTTGCAACTGAAATTGGAACGCTTGCAAAGAACAGTGCGGATTCGGTTGCACATATTACGGAACTGATTACGGAAATCAACCGTCTTGTGGAAGACGCGGTACGTCAGGCAGGAGACAGCGCAGGCGCAATTTCCGGAAGTGCGGAGCTGATTCATACGGCGGTTGATACATTTGACAGTATCTTCCAGAATATTCAGGATACCAACGCACTCATCCGCGGCGTTGTGGATAAGATTAATCAGGTTGACCAGGTTGCTACAAATGTAGCAGCTATTTCGGAAGAGCAGGCGGCAAGCTCTGATGAGATTTTGGCAACATCAGAATCTATGTTGCAGCAGGCAAAGAACATTTCCAAGAACAGCGGACAGGTGGAATCAGAAGCCGAAAATCTTGCGACGTCGGCAGACCAGCTGGCAGATCAGGTAAAACAGTTTCGGATATAAGGGAGGAAGCGCGAAATGAAAAAAGGATTATGTTTGATTATGTGTCTGATATTGCTGACCGGCTGTCTTGCCGGCTGTGGACAGACAACAGGAAATGCGGCAGCGAACGGAAACGGAATCCGGATACTTCTATCTCTTTCACAGGCGGACACATTCCGAAGTGCGCTTGCGCAACAGGCAAAAGCGACAGCCGAGGCAAACGGAGCAACATTAGATATTTTTGATGCCGAGAATTCTATTGAAAATCAGGTGGAGCATATCAAAAAAGCAGTAGCGGAAAATTATGATGTTATTTTGTGCGGCCCGGTGGATGCTGATACTACGTTGGAACTGGAAGCACTTGCGGGAGATTTGCCCATTGTATTTTTTAATAGTTGTCCGGATGAATCAAGACTGGAGTCAGGGCGTTATATGTATGTGGGGTCAGATGAAAAAGTGGCAGGACAGTATCAGGCGGAGTATATTTTAGAGCAGTTTTCCTCTGCAAATGAAATTAGCGTTGCGTTGTTAAAAGGAGCGAAGAGCCACTCTGCAACAAAGGGGCGGTCAAATGCACTTAAGGACACGTTAAATGATTCTGGTAAAACCATCCATTATGTGTTTGAGGATAATGCAAACTGGGATCAGGCGCAGGCAAAGGAGATGTTTGAACTCTTTTTAAAGACAGGACAGGATTGTGATGTGGCAGTCTGTAATAACGATTCGATGGCACTTGGTGTGTTAGAAGCGTGCGAGGCGGCTGGCAGAAGCGACATTCTGGTGCTTGGAATCGATGCAACCGCAGATGGCTGTGCCGCTATTGCGACTGGCAAAATGGCATTTACCGTTTATCAGTCAGCGGTTGGACAGGGAGAGATGGCAGTTCAGACGGCACTTGCGCTTGCGTCTGGAAGCAGTATCTCAAATCTTGAGGGCGTTTCGGAAGACGGAAAGTATGTCTGGGTTCCATTTGAAAAAGTAGACAGCACGAATGTTAAGAATTACCAGTAAATAATAGGGGATAAGAGAGGAATACTGCATGGAAATGCACGAATCTTGCAATAAAGTGAAAGCGTTGGAGCAGGAGGTTTTGGAGAAGTGTGGCATAGATACCGCACGTGTGTTGGAATGTTGTGCAGAGATTGAAGAATATGCCAGGAAGACGGATGATGTTCGTCTGCTTGGTTTTGCGCATTATTACAGAGGCGCAAATTACTATATGTTAAATGATTCGCAGAATATGAGCCTTAATATTGCAAAGGCAATTGGTTATCTGGATCAGTCCGGACAGTGGGAACTGGTCGGGAGATCCTATAATCTGCTTGCAATTATGTCTGTAAATAAAGGAAATCCGTCTCTCGCAGTGGATTATTACCTGACCGGTTTAAATTACTGTGCACGCTATGGGGTCAATAAGGTAGAGAGTATGATAGAGATGAATCTTGGATATCTTTATCTGGAAAACAAGGTATTCCGGGAAGCACAGCACTATTTTGGGCGTGCGTACCAGAATTATATGAACACACCTGAGAACAAGCGGAGTATTGCGAGCCTGATTATGATTTACAGTAATCTTGCAACCTGTTATATTCAGTGCGGAAATCTGGAGGGTGCAGAAGATTATCTTGAAAAGTTAGATACAGAGTGCAAGCCCTATTTTAGAAATATGGACTATATTTATATTGATTGTATGAAGACCAGGTATTACCAGCTTTCCGGTGAGACGACACTTCGGGATGCGTGCATTGACGATATCAGACAGCGTCTTTCCGATAAGGTACTGATACTTGATTTGTTTGATGACCTCTATGATTTCGGCGGATTAATGCTTGATATCGGGCGTGAAGATGTGCTGTTAGAACTGCTGGGTCAGTTGGAAGAAACCGTAGAACAGACTGGAATTGTAAACTTACAGCGGAAACTGTTGTCTCTTAAACTTAAATACTATGGCAAATATAAAGTGCTGGAGAAATGCCTTGCAAACGGGCAGCCGCTGTCATTTGAAATACTCGACATTGATTATTTCAAACAGTACAACGATAATTACGGACATCAGGCAGGAGACGAGTGTGTGAAAGCAGTTGCGAACCTGTTAAGAGGGATGGAAAATGAAAAAATTTTCTGTGCCCGCTATGGAGGAGACGAATTTGTTATTATCTATAACGGTACGAGTGAAAAGGAAGTGTTTGAGTGCGCCGAAAGACTCAGACAGGAAGTGATGAGATTAAATCTGGAACATCTGTATTCGGATGTATACCCGACGGTTGCGATTTCACAGGGAATTTGTCACAGCATTCCAAAAGATGGAAACAGAATCTGGGATTTCCTTCATGCGGCGGATACGCTTTTGTATCAGGTAAAGAAGAAAAATCGTAACAGCCTGTGTATTGGAGATATCAATGGGCAGGAATTCAAGGCAGATTTCACATAATTTTGGCAAGGATGTACCGTAAGGTTGCCGGATTATTCCAGTTAGAGCCGGGATATAAGAAATTCCAGGTAAAACCAATGTTTGTAAAAGATATTGAAGAATGGGGCACAGAGTTTGAATTTGTTTACGGAAGGATTGTGGCAAATACATCCTGCAAGAATGGAAAATCCATGTCCATGTAGAAGTTCCGGCTAATACAACAGCTGTGATGGTTCTCCCTGAGAAAGAAGAGGTACATGAAGCAGAAGCTGTTAGATGAACTGATGAAGATATCCGAAGAAGAACAGAAATATCTTGCTGGTCAGGGTGATATCGAAAAACAATTGTATGCAAAGGAACAGATAGGGGAAATAGACAGGGAGCTGCTGCTTAAAAGAGGACAGCTTATTACGGTACGCCCACATAGCCGCTTTGTCGATTTCCCTGAACACAGACACAATTATGTAGAGATTATGTATGTGGCACAGGGCAGCATTACGCATTTCATAGAGGGAAAGGAATTAGTGCTTCATAAGGGTGATGTTCTGATGCTGAACCAGCAGGTAGTGCATTCGATAAAAAGAGCGGATTATCAGGACATAGGCATAAATTTTATCGCACTGCCTGAATTCTTTGAGGTACCCTTATCTATGCTTGGCGGGGAAAATGTTCTTGCACGGTTTGTGACAAGCGTATTCAGGCAAAAGGATCCGGTGTCGCATTACCTTCTGTTTCGACTTCAGGAAAATGAGCAGGTTGAAAACCTTATGGAAAACATGGTGGAATCCATGCTGCACGGATATGCAAACGAAGATATCATAAACCAATATTCCATGGGAATTGTATTTTTGTATCTTCTGAATCATCTGGAAAATCTAAGCCATAACTCTTCTATGGACTATAAGGAGACAGTAGTCCAGGCAGTGCTCGGATATATTAACAGCGATTGTAAAAATGCAAGTCTGATGAGAATTGCAGAGGATACGCATCAGTCTATAACGGCCTTAAGCAAACTGATAAAGCAAAAAACCGGATACAATTTTAAAGAGCTTCTGCAAAGGAAAAGATTTCAGATGGCAGTTCATCTGCTGTGCGATACAAAGCTTTCGATTGAAGAAATAGCCCTTGATGTCGGGTATGAGAATCAAAGCTATTTTTTCAGGCAATTTAAGGAGCGTTACGGGATGACCCCGCATAAATACAGGAAAGAAAAATTAAATAAAAAACGATAAAAAATGGAAAATAAGGACAGTTTTTTGAACTAATGAGGTTCTAAAAAACTGTCCTTATTTTTGCTATATTGAGTATAGAAAACGGGGAACTATTCAGAACCACTGAGAACAAACAGAAAGGAACGCACATATGGATACGAGATATTATCTTGCTGTTGACATTGGCGCTTCAAGCGGCAGACACATGCTTGCACACATGGAAAATGGAAAGATGGTGCTTGAGGAAATCTACCGCTTTCCAAACAGCATGACAGAAAAAGCGGGGCATAAGGTGTGGGAAGTGGACAGGCTTTTTGAGGAAATACTTACAGGCATGAAAAAGTGTCTGGAAATGGGGAAAATTCCTCACAGCATGGGAATTGACACATGGGCTGTGGATTTTGTCCTGTTAGATGAAAACGACAAAATGCTCGGAGATGCGGCTGCCTACAGGGATGACAGAACAAAAGACATTGACAAAGCAGTGTATCAGTTTGTATCGGAGACAGAACTGTACACAAGAACAGGAATTCAGAAGCAGAACTTTAATACGATTTATCAGCTGATGGCTGTAAAAAAGCAAAATCCACAATTGTTTTCAAAAGCAAAGACAATGCTTATGATACCTGATTACTTTCATTTCCTTTTAACAGGGAAAAGGGCTCAGGAATATACAAACGCAACAACTACCCAGCTGGTAAATGCAACTACCAGGGACTGGGATTATCAGCTCATAGATAAGCTTGGATATCCACAGGAACTGTTTTTAGAAATAAAGAATCCGGGATATGAGCTGGGAGACTTAACAAATTCCATTCAGAAAAAGGTGGGATTCAACTGCAAGGTCATTCTCCCGCCAACCCACGATACGGCGTCTGCTGTTATGGCTATTCCAACGCAGGAGGATGATGCTTTGTATATCAGCTCAGGAACATGGTCACTCATGGGAACAGAGCTTAAAGCAGCAGACTGTACAGCGGACAGCATGAAGTGTAATCTGACAAACGAAGGCGGTTATGATTACAGATTCCGTTACCTGAAAAATATTATGGGACTGTGGATGATACAGTCGGTAAAGAAAGAAATCGCACAGGATATGAGCTTTGCTGAAATATGTGAAATGGCAGCAAAAGAGGACATAAAATCAGTGGTGGATGCAAACGATGACAGATTCTTAGCACCAGAAAACATGACAGAGGAAGTAAAAAAAGCCTGCAGTGAGAGTGGGCAGCAGATTCCACAGTCGGCCGCAGAGGTGGCAGCCGTTATCTATAACAGCCTGGCAAAATGCTATGCTGGGACTGCTCACGAGATAGAGGAGCTGACAGGAAAGAAGTATTCCCATATATATGTAGTAGGTGGAGGCTCTAATGCGGCTTACCTGAATAAACTTACCGCAAAGGAAACAGGAATGACTGTTTATGCGGGACCAGGCGAAGCCACTGCGATAGGAAATATAGCTTCACAAATGATTGCTGCTAAGGAGCTATGCGATTTAAAAGCTGCAAGACAGTGCATTTTCGATTCTTTTGAAATAAAGGAATATAGTCTGAATCTATAAATGATAAATACAAATTGCTATCACAAAGAAGGGAGAAAACAAATGTTAGTAGAGACAAAAGCAAGAGTTGGTGTATTTTCGATAGCACTCGGCGCATACCTGCCACAGTTTCCAACACTCGTTCCTGAGTTTGAGGCACAGTATGAGGCCTTTAAAAAGACGATACCGGATTCCGTTGAGCTGGTGGATGGTGGAATTGTTACCACAAAAGAGCTTTCCATGAAGGCAGGAGACAAATTCAGGGCAGCGGATGTAGATCTGGTAATTTTACAGCTTCTTACATATGCCACAAGCTACAATATGCTTCCTGCAATCAGAGATTTAAATGTGCCGGTTGTTCTTGTGAATGTTCAAAAGCTCAAGGCACCGGATTATGCGAATACGGACACACCGAAATGGCTTGGTGAGCTGTACGCATGCGGGGCAGTGGGAGAGATGGTTGCAGACCTTGAGAGAGCAGGCAAGAGACATGCAGTAATTACGGGCGTAGTGGAAGGCGGAGACGACTACGTGGCAGTGGAGATAGCACAGTGGTGTAAGGCAGCCCAGGTCAGAAGGAGATTCCGCTATACCAATATCGCGCAGATTGGAAGACCTTATCCGGGAATGATGGATCTGTACATTGATGAGACAAATCTGTATAACCGCATGGGTCTTTACACTAAGCAGTTTGACTGGGAGAAAATGTGGGCAATCGCTGACCATATCACAGATGAGAATGCAATCAGGGCAAAGGCTGAGGATATACTTGCGACATTTGATATAGCACCGGACAAGACCGGAAAAGTAGCTACAGTTGAGACTGTATGGGATATGGCAAGATATGTTGTGGCATTTGAGGAATGGGTAAAGGAAGAAGAACTTGGTATGATAGCCTCTCATTATGACGGTTTTGCCCAGGGAATAGCAGGAAAGCTTGACAGTATGCTGATACCGGCGTTTTCAATGCTGATAAAGCAGGGAACAGCCTGTGCAGTGGAGGGAGATATCAAGGTTGCCATGGCGATGAGCATCTTAAAGACAATTGCCGGAACAGGACAGCTTTCGGAGATGTATTCTATTGATTTTAATGAGGATATCTGTATTATAGGCCATTCAGGTTCAGGAGATGCGGATATTTCACAGGCGAAAAAGCCAACCATGAAAATTGTGGACGTATTTCACGGGAAAACAGGCGGTGGATATCTGACACAGTTTTATCCGCCGGTCGGAGATGTAACATATCTTGGAATCACTCAGGATATGAACGGAAAATTTAAGTTTGTTGTGGCAGAGGGCGTAAACGAGGATGGTCCGATATTCACATTTGGAGATACAAATATGAGAACGCGCTTTTCAATCGGAGCAAGAGAATTTTGTAACCGTTGGAGCGAAGCAGGACCTACACATCACATGGCAGCAGCGGTTGGCAGACATATCGATACAATACTCAAGGTGGCAAAGATACTGGATGTGCCGGTTGATATTGTATGCAGGTAATCAGGTACAAAATACTAGTTTAAATATAGTAGAAAAGTGAGGAAAATATCATGAAATTTTTAGATGCAGAATTTGTAAAAGGATTTATACGTATGGCAAATGACGGATGGGAGCAGGGCTGGCACGAAAGAAACGGCGGAAACCTTTCATATCGTGTGAAGGCAGATGAGGTAGAGTCAGTAAAAGAAAATTTTGAGCCAAAAGAGTGGCAGCCAATCGGAACAACAGTGCCAAATCTTGCAGGAGAGTATTTTCTTGTGACAGGAAGCGGAAAATATTTCAGAAACGTGATAATCAAACCGGAGGATTCCATCTGTATGATAGAGCTTGATGAAAAGGGCGAAAACTACCGTATCGTATGGGGGCTTGTAAATGGTGGAAGACCAACAAGTGAACTGCCAAGCCACCTTATGAATCTCGAGGTAAAGAAGCTTAAGAATCCAAATTACAGAGTAGTATATCATGCACATACAACTAACATCATAGCGCTTACATTTGTTCTTCCGCTTGAGGATAAAGTCTTTACAAGAGAGCTTTGGGAAATGGCAACAGAGTGTCCGGTAGTATTTCCTGATGGAATCGGTGTAGTTCCATGGATGGTTCCGGGAGGAAGAGAAATTGCAGTAGCGACAAGTGAGCTTATGAAGAAATATGATCTTGCCATATGGGCACATCATGGAATGTTTGCCGCAGGGGAGGATTTTGATCTTACATTTGGACTCATGCATACAGCAGAAAAATCAGCAGAGATTCTGGTAAAAATGCTGTCAATGAGACCTGATAAACTGCAGACAATTACACCTGATGATTTCAGACATCTGGCTAAAGATTTTAATGTTACTCTTCCAGAAGAGTTTCTATATGATAAATAAAAGATTTCATGTTGATTTTACATATTCTTCATGCGACAAGTAATCTGTGACTTTTGGGAGATACCTTATGTGTAGTAATATGTAGAAATATGACACCTACGCTTGACAATATGCTTATGAGCGTGGTGTTGACGAAGGTATCAGCAATACGCCGATGGATTTGGTTACGTTTTGCAGGAAAAATGAGATTGCGGTAGAGCCACATTCCCCGATTGCATACGGTGTGATTTTAAACCAGACAGAAATTAAGGAGATGGCAGATAAATATGGTGTACGGTGGAAAATTGTAGGAGAAAAGAGGGGCCGGAATAAAACGGTCTCTTTTTTTGTCATAAATCTTGAAAAAATAGAAAATTATGGCAAAATAATAGTGATAGGTGATGAAAATCGTAGTATAAGAGTACAAAGGAGTACGTAATAATGGAAGCACATGAGAAGTCATTTACTTTTATGAATGGACCGATTAGAATTGAAATACCGTTCTTCCAGAGAGGTTATGTCTGGAATAAGGATAACTGGAGAGATTTAATAGAAGATTTGCTGGATGAAAAAAGCAGTCATTTTCTGGGTTCTATTATTCTTAAAGCAATTAAGACTGAGAGTGGAGAAATACCAAGATGGTCATTGATTGACGGACAACAGAGACTTACTACGTTAAGTGTGCTTTTACGTGCATGCTATGACAATTTACCATTAAGTACCTATGATGACGAAATACAGGCAGACTTGAAGAAGCAGATGCAGGATATGCTGTTTTATAAAGAGAAGAGCATCAGTGCGGTCAGAAAGGCTAAAATTCAGCACTCACTTGTTGATTCACCTGCCTTTGGCAAAGTGATTCATGGCGAAATGTCAGATAAACTGGATGGTATCGTTTTGGCAGAAGAAGCATCCAAAGAGAAGAAAGCCTCTGATGGTATTCTTCAATGTTATAAATTCTTTTGCAAATATCTGGACAAAGACGAAGAGAAAACGTCCAGGCTATGGGAACTTTTACAGAATCAAAATGCGAAGATTCTTGTAAAAATTGATTTGGAAGCGGATGAGAATGAACAGGCAATTTTTGATACGGTCAATAGTGCAGGAGTAAGGCTTACCTGTGCAGATACGATTAAGAATAGTATTTTCCAGTATGCTATTGATAAAGCTGAGGAAAACAGGAAAAATCACGAAGTGGTCGAAGTGAAATTAAAGGATGATACGGTACATATTGAATCAAAGGAAGATGTAATAGGGCTTTATAAAAGTACCTGGGAAAATACGTTTAGCTGCGATGGGGATACCATTGGATACTGGGCAACAATAAGACCACTTGGCCGAATTACCAGAGATAATCTTGAAATATTACTTCATTGTATTGCCCTGATAGAAGGAATCTATAATCCGGAAGAACATAAAATATCGGATTTGCCAGATATTTATAAAGAATATACGAAGAATCTTACGACAAAAGAGTTAATGGAATTTATAATTGAAATTTGCAGCTACGGAGAAATATACAGAAAATTCTTTTGCTCGTTTGATGCAACGACACTATATTCTTATAAGAAACCGATACAGCGACTGTTCCATATTTTAAACGTATGTGATATTTCAACATTTCATGCTTATATTCTTAAACTGTTAAGCAAATACAGTAATTTGGATGAAGATAAATTGCCGGCAGATATTTTAAAAGAATTGCATAATCTTGAGATAATTGCAATCCGGTATGTGATTTGTGGCTCTTCTACCAAGAATTTTAACAAAAATTGTGCGGACCTATTGGCGGATAAAACAACGACAGCTGACCTGATAAACGACAGACAGGATGAAATTAAAGATGCTATTCTGGCACAGAAAGTAAAGGATATTTCAAATAAACATGCGGCACTCTTTTTATTCTGGCTTGAGCTAAAACGGCGTTCGGAAGATGAAAAGTGTGCAGAGAAAGAACTTAAGTATTGTTATACATTAGAACATATTATGCCTCAGAAATGGCAGGAGTTTTGGCCGGTTTATAACCCTGTAGTAAAGGATGAGAATGGGCAGGATATCACGGATGGCGAAACCGCTGAAGAAATGAGAAGTGCTGCAGTGTATGAAATTGGAAATATGGCATTGTTAGTATCGAGCTTGAATACTTCCATTCGAAATTATGAATTTAAAAGAAAAATGGAAGGGGAAGGCAGAAAAGCTGGTGTAAAGAAATACGACTATCTGCTTTACACAAAGGATATCACTGCACTCTATGACAAAGGTGATATTTGGGATGAGACGAAGATTCATAACAGAACCAGACAGCTGACAGATGAAATCCTGAAAATGTGGTGATTCTGGCAGGAGTGCTTATAAAAGCCGGATGAAAGTAATTGTACAGAAGAAAGAAATGTACATTTTGGCCCTGATGTGGTACACTATATGTTGCCGTGTCAGGGTTTTTGCCTGGCAAACGTTGTTTGATAAAAGAACAAATACTTTAAGAAGGAGAATATAGACATATGAAATTAGGAATCGTGGGACTTCCGAACGTTGGAAAAAGTACATTGTTTAATTCACTGACCAAGGCAGGTGCAGAATCCGCTAACTATCCGTTCTGTACGATTGACCCGAATGTTGGAATTGTAGCAGTACCGGATGAGCGCATTAAGAAGCTCGGAGAACTGTATCACACCAAGAAAGTTACCCCGGCAGTGATTGAGTTCGTGGATATTGCAGGACTTGTGAAGGGCGCGAGCAAGGGAGAAGGACTTGGAAACCAGTTCCTTGCCAATATTCGTGAAGTAGACGCAATTGTGCACGTTGTCCGCTGTTTTGAAGATACGAATGTCGTACATGTGGACGGAAGCGTAAATCCGGCAAGGGACATTGAAACCATCAATCTGGAATTAATTTTTTCTGATATTGAGATTTTGGAGCGCAGAATTGCTAAGGTTGCAAAACAGGCGCGCATGGATAAGACATTGGCAAAGGAAATGGAGCTTTTGGAGGCAGTAAAGGCACACCTCGAAGACGGCAAGCTTGCAAAATCATTTGAGGTTCCGGATGATGAGGATGTACAGAACTGGTTTGCATCCTATAATCTTC
Organism: uncultured Roseburia sp.; assembly: GCA_958420225.1. GTDB lineage: Bacteria > Bacillota > Clostridia > Lachnospirales > Lachnospiraceae > Roseburia. The sequence goes on from CATZIT010000002.1 coordinate 269,439, forward strand.
TGACTGCGAAACCGGTTATCTATGCTGCAAATGTGTCTGAGGATGATTTGGCAGATGACGGTGCAGGAAATCCGCACGTGGCGGCCGTTCGTGAAATGGCAGCGAAGGAGCATAGCGAAGTATTTGTTATCTGTGCACAGATTGAGCAGGAAATCGCAGAGCTTGACGATGACGAAAAACAGATGTTTTTAGAGGACCTTGGCTTAAAAGAGTCCGGTCTTGACAAGCTTGTTGCAGCAAGCTACAGTCTGCTTGGACTGATTAGTTTCTTAACAGCAGGAGAGGATGAGTGCCGTGCATGGACAATTAAGAAGGGCACAAAGGCACCACAGGCAGCCGGAAAGATTCACACTGATTTTGAGCGCGGATTTATCAAGGCAGAGGTTGTCAACTACCAGGATTTGCTGGACAATGGAAGTCTTGCAGCCGCAAGAGAAAAAGGAATTGTCGGAATGGAAGGCAAAGATTACGTTGTAAAAGACGGAGATGTCATCCTGTTTAGATTTAACGTATAAGAATATTTGAATGCAAAGGCGCATATATTTTCCTAAAAACGGTGGAAAGTATATGCGTTTTTGCGAATTGGAGCAAAAAGAGGTCATCAATGTGATAAACTGCAAATGTCTCGGAAATGTGAGAGACCTTGACTTTGATGAAAAAGACGGCTGTATCCGTGCGCTGATTGTGCCGGGGCCTGCAAAATGGCTTGGATGCATGGGAAGAGAATTTGAACTGTGGATTCCGTGGTGCAAAATCATCAAAATCGGACCGGATATTATTCTGGTGGACATTGACGAGAAGGAAGTGCGCAAAAAAATTACCTGAAAGAATGAAATCCGGTTGACAACCGCAGAAAGTATAGATATACTCAAATACAAAGGGAATTGGGGTGTGGAGGTAGGCATATGAAGTGTCCGTTTTGCAGCAGTGAGAACACGAGAGTGATTGACTCAAGACCGGCGGATGACAATAATTCCATTCGACGACGCAGACTGTGTGATGAGTGCGGGAAACGTTTTACTACTTATGAGAAGGTAGAGACCATACCGTTAATTGTCATCAAGAAGGATAATAACAGAGAACAGTACGACCGTTCCAAGATTGAAGCGGGTGTTCTTCGGGCATGCCATAAAAGACCTATTTCCGTAAATCAGATTAACCAGTTAATTGATGAAGTTGAAACAGAGATTTTTAACCGGGAAGAAAAGGAAATCCCAAGCTCTGTCATCGGTGAGATTGTGATGGATAAGCTCAAGGATTTAGAAGCGGTTGCTTATGTGAGATTCGCATCTGTTTACCGGGAGTTTAAAGATGTGAATACCTTCATGAGTGAATTGAAAAAAATGCTTGACAAATAATGCGCGGGATGACTAAAGAATCCGGTGCTTTTTGCCGATATGTGATGTGTAGTACAGTAGAGAAAGTGAAATTGCAAGTGGGGCGTATGGTATGAATCTGTCAGGAATCCGAACCAGTTCGGTATTTTATGATTACAACCAAATAAAGAATGAACAACTCCAGAACCAGCGATTGCAGGGACAGCAGACGACACAGGATTCCGACGAACAGAAGAAGGAAGTTGCGGCTGTAGCACTTAAGTCGGATCATGGAGCTGAGAATTTTGCAAAGCGTTATCAGCCGGATGCAACGTATGAACTCAAAGGAACTGACAGTGATATCAGCAGTCTTGACGTTGAGAAGTTTATGACAGACCTTAAGAAAGACCAGGTATTGCAGCAGTATCAGTTTTTTGTCGGAGATTCGTTAGAACAATCGGGAATCTGGCAGAACAGAACAGACGAGAATTTTTCTTTATAGAGAATCATGTGATAGATGCATGGTTCTCTTTTTTATACCGCAAAAAAGGGTGGATATTTTGGGCAAAGTATAGTAAGCTATGTAATGGCAATTCTTGAGAATCGGAAAAGGAACTGTAATATGTTAGAAAAATTTTATCCGGGAGAATATTTGGATTCTGCCTACGAAATTGATTTTGAGGGACTGTATCAGCAGGGGTATCGGGGAATTATTTTTGATATTGATAATACTCTGGTGCGGCATGGCGAACCGGCAAATGCGAGAGCGTGCCAGCTGTTTGAACGGCTGAAGGGGCTTGGCTATCACTGTATGCTTCTCTCGAACAATCAGGAACCGCGTGTGAAAATGTTTAATGATGCAGTGCAGGTTTCTTATATTTATAAGGCAGGAAAGCCGGGAACCGCAAATTATTTTAAGGCAATGGAGCAGATGGGCACCACAAAAGAAAATACGATATTTGTAGGAGACCAGATTTTTACGGACATTTATGGAGCCAATCGGGCGGGAATCCGTACGATTCTGGTAAAACCGATTCATCCCAAAGAGGAAATTCAGATTGTGTTAAAACGCTATCTGGAAAAAGTAGTCTTATTCTTTTACCGGAGAAAAAACGCAAACAGGAGGAAAAAATGAAGATTGCAATTGGAAACGATCATGCGGCAACCGCAATGAAATTCGAGATTATGGAGTATTTAAAGGAACTTGGACATGAAGTGGTAAACTTCGGTACAGATGGTACAGAGAGCTGCAACTATCCTGAATTTGGCGAAAAAGTAGGACGTGCAGTGGCAGCAGGAGAAGTGGACTGTGCAGTATTAATCTGCGGAACCGGTGTTGGAATTTCCATTGCGGCAAATAAAGTGGCTGGTGTGCGTGCAGCAGTCTGCTCCGATTGCACAACGGCAAGACTTGTCAAGGAGCACAATAATGCAAATGTCATTGCATTCGGTGCGAGAATTGTCGGAATTGAAGTGGCAAAGGATATTGTTAAAAGCTATCTTGACGCAGAATTTATGGGCGGAAGACATCAGACACGCATTGATATGATTCACGAGATTGAGAAAAGAAGCGGAATTTAGGCTAAAAAGTGGCGTTTCCGATAAAAAATGCTTGAAATGTACAGGTATTTATTATACAATAGAAAAATCAGAGAGCTTACGGCTCATGCGCAATTTTAAGGAGGAAGTTTGAATGATTTCAGCAGGCGATTTCAGAAATGGTATTACCATCGAGTTAGAAGGTAATATTTTTCAGATTATTGAATTCCAGCACGTGAAACCAGGAAAAGGTGCTGCATTTGTAAGAACCAAATTAAAGAACATTAAGAGTGGCGGTGTCGTTGAGAAGACATTCCGTCCTACTGAGAAATTCCCACAGGCACGTATCGATAGAAAAGATTATCAGTATCTTTACGCAGATGGAGATTTATATTACTTCATGGACGTTGAGACTTATGACCAGATTGCATTATCTAAAGAAGATATCGGTGATGCATTAAAGTTCGTAAAAGAGAACGAGATGGTAAAAATGTGCTCTCACAATGGAAGCGTATTTGCAGTTGAGCCGCCTCTGTTCGTCGAGTTAAAGATTACAGAGACTGAGCCAGGCTTTAAGGGTGATACCGCAACAGGTGCTACCAAGCCGGCAGTTGTAGAGACTGGTGCAACCGTATACGTACCGCTGTTCGTAGAGCAGGATGACGTTATCAAGATTGATACCAGAACAGGTGAATACTTATCACGTGTCTAAAACAGACAAGCGTTTTGATGACACAGATTTTAAACCCCGGAAAGTTATTTTCTGGGGTTTTATGCTACAGGGGGGAAGGGTATGAAAAATGGGAAAACGATAGTAACACTTATGTTTGTAATTGTATGCTGTATGATTGCGGCGTGTGGGAAAGAGGAAAAGACACCGGAAAATAGCGACAGTTATGTCACATCTTTTTATAGCCCGGATGAGGCAATTCAATCCATTTCCGTGCGGGAGGGAAAACTGTATTACAGCACTTCTGAGGGAGAGGTTTATCAATTTGAGCCGGGAGAAGATGCAAAACCCGAGAAATTAAATCTCAAAAATTCGGATGTGACAGGCTTTGACTGGGCAACGTTACAGCCGGATGGAAAAGGAAAACAATATCTGTTTTATGCGATTGGGGAAAAAACGTATCTTGCCGGATATGATGAAAACGGAGAACTCCTTTTCTGCAACGATATCTCAGAATATATTGCAATTACAGAAGTCTCTGACACCGCAGTTGATGGGGAAGGGCATTTGTTTGCCATCGTAGGATTTGGACAGGTTGCAGTTTTTGACACGGACGGCAGTTACCGGATGACGGTGGAAGCAACCGGAGGGGAACTGATAGACGGAATCGCTGATGACGGAAGCGGGACGGTATATGTTTCCTGTCAGACACTTGGAGGCGGTACGGACTCTGCCATCCGGGAACTTTCATTTACAGATGGACTGCAGGAAAAAGCATATGACAATTTTGTTGCAGGAACGGAATTTGTGGCATTTGGACAGAAGGGATTTTTGACGCAGGGAATCAACAGCCTTTATTATTATGATAGGGAAAACCGGACGCAGGAGCAGCTTTTTGCCTGGATGAATCTTGGAATTGATGCGGCACAGGTACAGCAGTTTGGGGTGCTTGAGGATGGACGCATTGCGGTGTTCTTAAAGGACAATACAGATGATGCGGTTGGAGAAATTGCAGTACTTCAAAAAGTTTCGGTTTCAGAAGAAACGCAGAAGGAAGTGCTTACCGTCGGAACTTTTTCTGCCAGCACGAATTTGGAATACGCGGTTTCACGGTTCAACCGGCAAAGTGAAGACTACCGGGTGGAAGTAAGAGAATATTATGACGAGCTTATGGCAGGTGAGGATGATATTTCGGATGCTTATACGGCGTTAGATCTGGACATTGTTTCCGGTGACTGCCCGGATATTCTGAATCTGCGGTATGAGGATTTGAAAAAATATGCGTCCAAAGGATTGCTTGAGAATCTTGCACCCTATGTAAAAAATTCTGAAATGAACTTTCCGGCAAATGTAACAGAAGCGTACACATTTGGGGAAAATCTTGTTGCACTTCCTAATACTGTACAAGTGCATACTTTGGTGGGAAGTACTTCTGAACTTGAGGGGATGACCGGATGGAATTTAGAAGAAATGATGAAGTTTGCAGAACGTCATCCGGATGAGACGGTGTTTGATATGAGCGCACAGCAGATGCTTTCTCTTTGTCTTACATTTGAAATATCACAGTTTGTGGACTGGGAAAATCATACCTGTCATTTTACGGATGACGTATTTTATCGTATACTGGCATTTTGCAGTCAATTCCATGGCGATTCCGGGGCGGGAAGCAGCATCTGGAACATTGAAGACCACGATGCTCTGGTTTATGAAGTGGATATTAACCAGGCGGAGGATGTGAATCTGTTACAGCAGCTTTTGAAAACAAAAGGAATTACATTTATAGGCTTCCCGAATGAGAATGGGGCGAGCGGAAATCTTTTAGATGCGACCGAGGACTCTTATTCGATTGCGTCAAAATCACAGAACAAGGATGCTGCATGGGCATTTTTGCAGGAATTGTATGAAAATGTGCCGGCGAAGTCTTTCCGCACGACGTTAGGAAATGGTTTTCCGGCGGAGAAGCAGAGCTTAGAGACTTTCTTTGCGTATGCAACGGAAACAGATGCTTATGATGAATTTGGAAACAGAAGATTTCCGTTTTCTGTCACAATGTCCAGGGAGGGGCAGAATTATTGCTTTTATGTGCCACTGCCGGAAGAGATAGAGCAATTGACGGATTTGTTAGAATCTGCCGGAACAGAAAGAAACAGTGATGAGCAGATTTTAAAAATCATTGAGGAGGAGGCAGCCGTCTGCTTTGACGGGCAGAAGACACCGGAGCAGACAGCGGAACTTATCGAAAGCCGGGTGGCAAATTATCTTGCGGAGCAGGAGTAAAGTTTTTTGGACAGAATGAAGATGGCAAGCAGCGCCATGACAATCTGGCTTGCTAAAAGCCCCCAGAGATAGCCACGGATGCCAAAAACCGGGATGGCAAACAGCACGAACAGGATGCGGATGCCGCAGGCAATCAGATTTAAGACAAACGTAATGCTTGGAAAACCAAGACCGTGTAAAATACTGCTTAGGGTAGAACCTAAGTATAAAAACGGGCAGATCCACCCCATCGTGAGAATGAATTTTCCGGCGAGAGCGTTTTCAAAGAGGACATTTCCGATGAAATTTCCGGTTACAAGGAAGCCTGCCGTGCAGAGAAAACCGAGCAGAAGGCAGGATTTGACCGTGCGTCTTATGGTGCGGTGAATCATGGCGGTGTTGCCTTTTGCCTGCGCTTCGGAGATAGTGGGGAGCAGCAGGACGGAGACCGAGTTGGTGATGACGGATGGGAACATGATAACAGCCATTGCCATTCCGGTCAGGATACCGTAGACACCGAGCGCTTCGGAATTTGTGTAGCCAAACAGCCGTAAACGGTTTGGAATCATGATATTTTCATAGCTGGAAAATAAATTTAATACCAAGCGGTTGGCGGTCAGAGGTACAGCCATTGAGACCAGATTTTTTGTGCAGCGGAAGAGATTTCCGCTGCATTTTTGAATTCCAATGGCACTGACTGATACAAGCGTGCTGGCAGCTTCTCCGATGACAAGTCCCCAGATGGCAAGCGAGATAGTGACGGGCTTACCCTGCGATAGCTGGATCTGGCAGAGCAGCCATACACTGCCGACCCGTGCAATCTGTTCCGTGAACTGGCAGAGAGAGGGAATGGCAGTTTTTTTTAATCCATAATAATAACCGTTGATACAGCAGTGGATACAGCTTGGAACGAAGGAAAATGAAAGGATTTTTAGTAACGGAGTACAGCGGACGTCTCCCATCCAGTGAAGGGCAATCCAGTCCGCATTTGCCCATAATAAGACATTTGTGAGTGTTGATAAGAACAAAGAAAGAACAAGTCCTGTGACAAGATAAAGCCTTGCGCCGGAGGGATTGTTTTTTCCGATTTCCATTGAGACAAACTTCGAAATAGAGGTCTGGATGCCGGCGGCGGTGATGGCAAACCCCAGAGCAGTAATAGGTGCAATAAGCTGGTAAATTCCCAATCCTTCTGCACCAATCATGCGGGAGAGGAATATTCTATAGAAGAAGCCTATGATTCGGGTGAGGACACCGGCGATGGTAAGAAACAGCGTTCCGGTGATAAATGAGTTCTTAAACAGGGCTTTTTTCAATGAAGTTTCCTTTCGTCTGTTTCGTGCAGGGTTAGTAATTAATATATGAAGGAAGTGGAAAAAACATGAATCATCGTATATATTTAGATAATGCCGCCACAACACAGATGTCGGAGGCAGTAAAACAGGAGATGGAACCTTATCTTCTGCAGGATTTCGGTAACGCGTCCACTGCCTACAGCTATGGCGAGGAGGCAAAGACTGCGATTGAGCACGCCAGAAAAATCATTGCGGAGAGCTTAGAAGCAAAACCGGGAGAGATTTATTTTACGTCAGGAGGCTCAGAGTCTGATAACTGGGCGATAAAGTGCATTGCGGGGGAAAGGAAGGGCAAGGGAAAGCATATCATTACAAGTTCAATTGAGCATCACGCCATTTTAAATTCCTGTGCCTATCTTGAGGAACTTGGATATGAGGTGACCTACCTTAACGTGGATGAAAACGGCATGGTATCTCCGGAAGAGGTGCGGCGTGCCATCCGGCCGGACACGACACTTATAAGTGTGATGTTTGGAAATAATGAGGTGGGAACGATTGAACCTATCATGCAGATTGGGCGCATTGCAAGGGAAAATGGCGTGCTGTTTCACACGGATGCCGTGCAGGCATATGCACAGGTTCCAATATCGGTGCGCGCTTATCCGATTGACCTTTTAAGTGCCAGTGCCCATAAATTTCATGGACCGAAGGGGACAGGTTTTTTGTATATCAGAGAGGGAATTGAGATTCCGTCTTTTATCCATGGAGGAAGCCAGGAAAGCGGAAAGCGTGCGGGGACAGAAAATGTGCCCGGAATTGTGGGAATGGGAAAGGCGGCAGAGGAAGCATTCCGGAATATCCGTTACCGGATGCGCCGGGAGACGACACTGCGCAACTATCTTATCGAGAAAGTCACCCATGAGATACCAGGTGTCCGCATCAATGGGCATCGCACCAGAAGGCTTCCTGGAAATGCCAGCATGAGTTTTCGTGACGTGGACGGCGCATCGTTACTCATTCTGCTTGATGAGGACGGAATCTGTGCCTCCGGCGGTTCCGCCTGCAATACAGGCGAGAGCAGAATTTCCTATGTGATTGAAGCACTCGGCGTGCCGGAGGAATATGCAGCAGGGACCATCCGCATGACCTTGTGTGGAGAAACAACACGGGCAGATATTGACGAGGCGGTGCAGTCGTTAAAGAGGAATGTGGCGAAGCTGCGGGAGTGAGAGCAGGGTTGTGCAAAAGTACCCAAAAAGGCATCTGCAATTTGCAGATGCCTTTTTAAATCTCTCAAAAGGAAAGCGGAAATTAGTTGTCTCCCTCTTCCTCAGAAGACATGGAGTAAACCTGACGTTTTCTTGCCATCTCGTCATTCTCGAGGTATTCGTCGTAGGAAGAAACTTTGTCGATGAAGGTTCCGTCCGGCAGGAACTCGATAATGCGGTTTGCGGTGGTCTGAACAACCTGGTGGTCACGGGAAGCGAAGAGGACAACGCCCGGGAACTTAATCAAACCGTTGTTTAAAGCGGTGATAGATTCCATATCCAGGTGGTCGGTCGGCTCATCTAAAATGAGAACGTTGCTGCCCATAATCATCATGCGGGATAAGAGAACACGCACTTTTTCTCCTCCGGAAAGAACACGCATCTTCTTGGTCCCGTCTTCTCCGGCAAACAGCATACGTCCGAGGAAACCGCGCACATAGGTGGCATCCTTGATTTCGGAGAACTGTGTCAGCCAGTCAACAATCATCAAGTCTGTATCAAAAATTTCGGTGTTATCCTTCGGGAAGTAGGACTGGCTTGTCGTTACGCCCCATTTGAAGGAACCGGAATCCGGCTCCATTTCACCGGCAAGAATCTTAAACAGTGTTGTTTTTGCAAGTTCATTTCCACCTACAAATGCAATTTTATCATCATGACCAACGATGAAGGAAACATTGTCGAGAATCTTCACGCCGTCGATGGTCTTTGTGATTCCCTCAACGGTCAGAACCTCATTTCCGATTTCGCGGTTCGGACGGAAATCAATGTAAGGATACTTCCGGCTGGAAGGACGGATTTCATCGAGCTGGATTTTTTCAAGGGCACGCTTTCTCGAAGTTGCCTGCTTGGATTTGGAAGCGTTTGCGGAGAAACGGGAGATAAAGTCCTGTAATTCCTTAATTTTTTCTTCCTTTTTCTTGTTGGCTTCCTTCATCTGCTTTACAAGAAGCTGGCTGGACTCATACCAGAAGTCATAGTTTCCGGCATAGAGCTGAATCTTTCCGTAGTCGATATCTGCGATGTTGGTGCAGACCTTATTTAAGAAGTAACGGTCATGGGATACCACGATGACTGTGTTCTCGAAGTTGATTAAGAACTCCTCAAGCCAGGAGATTGCATCTAAATCTAAGTGGTTGGTCGGCTCATCTAAAAGCAGGATGTCAGGATTTCCGAAAAGAGCCTGCGCCAGTAAAACTTTTACCTTTAAAGCACTCGGCATATCTGCCATCATTGTGTAGTGGTCCTCGGTCGGGATACCGAGACCGTTTAAAAGGGTGGCTGCGTCAGATTCTGCATTCCAGCCGTCCATATCAGCAAACTCTGCCTCAAGCTCGCTGGCGCGGATTCCGTCTTCGTCTGTAAAATCTTCCTTCATGTAAATCGCATCTTTTTCCTTCATAATATCATAGAGACGCTTATTTCCCATGATAACGGTGTCAAGAACCGTAAAACTGTCATATTTAAAGTGGTCCTGCTGTAAGAAGGAGAGACGCTGTCCCGGTGTGATGATAACTTCGCCGTTTGTAGGTTCGAGCTGACCGGAGAGAATCTTTAAAAAGGTAGATTTTCCGGCACCGTTTGCACCGATTAAGCCATAGCAGTTCCCCTCTGTAAATTTAATATTTACTTCTTCAAACAGAGCTTTTTTTCCGATACGCAGAGTAACATTATTTGCACTAATCATGATAACACCTCAGTCTATTTGTTTTCAATTGGACATACAACCTCTATTATACATATAAACGCTGATTTTTCAAGAAAAATCACCGCAAACGTCCAAATACTGCAAGAAAGAGCGGATAAGCATTGATTTTTTCATGGGAGGAAGATAAAATAATAGGAAGGGAAGAAAGGGAGACGGGTTATGAAAAAAATATGGTATATGATTGCAGTAATTGCAATGTTTGGCATGGTGTTTTTTTATCCACAGAGTGCGTGTGGGGAAGGAAACACACAGGATGAGACAACCACAATCAATTTTCTGAATGGTTCATCAGAGAAAATTGATTATTACGATGGTAGCTGTCGCACAGATGAGCGTACCAGTGTATATGTTTTGGCACAGATTATTATGCCTGTTGGGACAGAAGAGGCAGAGCTTTCAATCAAAACTTCTAAGAACAGCATTGTCAGCATTCCGGTCAGCAGTATATCTTTAAAAAAAGACGATAATGTGCAACATTATGACGCGACTGGAAGAATGGACTATTATTATAATTATAACTATTACGATAGTTATTGCTATGGAGGCAGAGCCTGTTGGAGAGTATATTTGTGCTGTGACATTTTAAAAAGCGGAGTTGGGGCGATATCATTTACAGTTGGGGATGTCACGGTTTCAAAGGATATTGTGGTACGACCGGAACCATATGTAGGAATAACCAAAATCAGCCAGATCAGCCATAACCAGATGAAAATTGTGTGGCAGAAAGAGACTGGCTGTTCCGGTTATCTGGTACAGCGCTTTGACAAGGATTTTAATAAACGAAAAACGGTAAAAGTTGTAGAAAAAGAAGGCACTACGACAGCTATTTTAAATGCAGAATGGGAAAAAACGCATTACTATTATGTGGTTCCCTATGTCGTCTATAAGGGACAGCGGATTTTAGCAGAGAATGACACCGTTTATACAGAAGGGATTGTGCCGTTTACCATGTGGCGTCCAAAATCGAAACTGGTATCAGTGGCGCAGAAAAACAGTGATTCGCTGAAAATTCAGTGGAAGAAGATAGACGGGGCGAAGCGGTATAAGCTATATCGCAGCGAGAAAGAAAATGGAACCTATAAATGTGTTTACACAACGAACAGCAAAAATTCTTACACACAGAAAGTTACAAAGGGAAAACAGTATTATTACTATGTAAAAGCGGAATTTGAAGAGGGATGGGCAACAAAATCCGACTCCCTCACTGGACTGGTATTATTGAAAAATGGAAAGCTCAGCAAAAAAGAGCAATCCGTGAATCAGCAGTATGAAGACGGGCGGTATGGAATCAACACCTGTGCAACCAGTGATAAAACCTATTACTATGAGAGTAAGGGCAAACTTTATATGGTCAGTTTGCAGAAGGATGGCAAGCTAAAACTGTATACGATGGAGGACAAGACCAAATGCACTTTTTATAAGGATATCAAACTTCCGAAGTATGAAATCTGGGGCGGTTTTTATCAGGGACCGGATGGAAACTTCTATGTGGCAGTGGGCTATTCCAACCCCAAGGAGAGCGATAAGAAAATTGTCATCAAGGTCTTACAGTATGACAGCAAATGGAAGCTCAAAAAGACCTGTAATATCCGGGGAAATGCCACAAACAAATATAAGGGAATTTATGATCCGTTTAATTTTAGTGGATGCAGCATGACGATGCAGGGAACGACCCTGTATCTGGCAACTGCACGAAAAATGTACAAACTTGGCGATGGACTTCGTCATCAGAGCAATATCGGATTTCAGATTGATACAAAGAAGATGACATATAAATGTAATTCACCGTATGTTTCCCATTCGTTCAATCAGCTTGCAAAATTTAAAGATGGAAATCTGTATCAGGTGGACCACGGAGATGGTTTTCCGAGAGCCGTTGTACTTTCGATTAAGTCCAATTATGGAACGACAAAGGAAAAGGAGATAACGAAGAATCTTTTTGAAATTAAAGGTCAGACCGGACAAAATTACACCGGTGTGTATGTCGGTGGAATGGAAGTCGGAGAGAAAAATGTCATGGTCTGCGGAACTGCAAAGCCGCACAAGTACAAGATAAAAGGAACATCCGGCTATAAATCCGATCTGAAGAACAATGTATTTTTACTGACAGCAGACCGTAACAGCGGAAAGAGCAAGGTCATCTGGCTGACAAAGTATGACCCGAAGAAATCGGATGTTACGGTAAGCGAGACACGTATGGTCAAGCTGACAGACAATCGTTTTGCGATTCTCTACAGCACAAATAAAAACAACAAAAATACGCTGCATTACGTGGTGGTTGATAACCAGGGAAAGAAAATAGCAGAAAAAACCTATAAGAACATCTGGTTTGCTGCAAATTCAGACCCGGTACTGTATAAGGGGTACATACGCTGGGTTTCACACACAGACTACTGGGGTTGGTACTTAGGCGGAAAGAGCGTTTACTATAAAGTTCCTGTGACCTGGTAGGCGGTAAAAAGTTTTATAAGTAGAGCAGTAAAAGGGAGAAGCGGTATGATGGCAAAAGAAGAGACGGAGCAGAAATGGACACAGATGTTTGGGGAATTGTCATTTGGCGTAATCTGTTACCGGATTTCAGACAGGGGAACAGAGCAGGAAAGACGGCAGTTCTTCTATGCAAATGATGCATTTTATCAGGCGATTGGGTATACACGCGAAGAAAGTACAGAGCAGAAGAAGCTGTTGGATTCCCTGTGTCTGCCGGGAGAATATCAGAAGTTAATGGAGCAGGTGGAGCAGGCAATTTCGTTTCCGGGGAAAACCTGTGCACTTGTTTTTGCTATCCGGCGAAAGGATGGAACCTCCATTCATCTGCAATGGAAGGGGAGATTCCGCGTGATGGACGAAAAGGAAGGATATCTGTTTTGTTCCTGCAATGTGGTGGAAGCGTTTTTACAGGAACAGTTCCAGCTTACGGACAGGCTCAATGCCGTGATGCGGGAAAAACGCCGTGTGGATGATATTATTTCGGCAATGCCGGTTGGAATGGCGTTTGTCAGGGGCGGCAGGGAATATGTTGTGGAAAGTGCTAACTCAGAATTCTTACAGTCTGCAGGATACCGGGCAGAAGAACTCGTGCAGGAAGGCAGACCGTTATTAGACTACGTGGAGCCGGAGGATGAGGGAATCCTTGAAGAGGCGATGGAGAAGTGCAGAGAGAGCCGTACACCGGGCGAGTTTGAACTGCGGATGCGCACAAAGGATGGCGGGATGCGCTGGCAGATGTTCCGATGTCAGTTGTTTCATTATAAAAATGCCGTTCCTTATTATATTCTTGTCAACTGGGATATCAATGAGAGAAAAGGTCTGGAAGAAGAACTTTGTCTTATTGACGAGCAGTACCGCATGTTGGAGGAAGTATCAGACGATTTTCCACTGGAGTATGATGTGGAAAACAGACGGTTCCGTGTGCCGCAGCGTTACCATATGAATGGAAAGGTGCCGGATCCGGATATGCGGTACCTGACTCTTGCAGAGACGCTTGAGGATATTTGTGAGGCAGACAGAGAACGGTATACAGAATGGATTAGTACTGCTTCTGTAGAAGAAATGGCAGGCAGTATCGATTATCGGCTGAACATGGCACCGGCTGGCAAAAAGAAGTCCTATGTATGGTATCGCACGACATATCGCAGTATTCTTGGAGCAAACGGCGGCGTTATCCGTATCATCGGCAGAAGCTATGACATCAGCGCAGACCGGAAGATTCAGGAAGAACTTTCCAGGGAAATGCGCTTAGACCCGCTGACAAGACTGCTCAACAAAGTGGCAGCCGAGAAGGAAATCACAGAGTACCTTGAGGAAAATGGCGAAGAGAGCCATGTGATGTTTTTGATTGATATTGATGATTTTAAAAACATCAATGACACGTTTGGGCATACGGTAGGCGATACGGTGATCCTGGATATTGCGCAGGCAATTAAAGGGCAGTTCCGGGATGACGATATTGTGGGACGTATCGGCGGCGATGAATTTCTGGTTCTGATGAAAAATGCCGGAAAAGAGACCGCAGTCGAGAAGGCAATACAGCTTGGAAATAACGTAAAGAAACGTCTGATTGGTGACGATGCCGTGGTACAGGTGACATTAAGTATTGGGATGGCTGTGTTTGGAACAGACGGGGATGATTATGAAACACTCTTTTCCAGAGCGGATCATGCCATGTACGTCACAAAACGGGGAGGAAAAGATCATTTTTCTTTTGCAGGACAGGAAAATGCGGCACAGGGTGTTGACGGAGAGCGGAATGCCGGAATCGGAGAAGAAAAAATTCCGATTGAACAGGCAAGAGGAAATGCGGATAAGGATTTTTTGAATGTGGCATTCTCACTTTTATCCCATGCGAGAGATATCAACGGTTCCTTAAACGTTTTATTAGAGCAGATTGGAAAGCGGTACCGGCTCGAACGTGTCACGGTACTTGAAATTCAGAATCAGGATGCGCAGCCGGTGAAGACAAATGACTGGGAAGCAGTGCCGGAGGTGCTTGGCGAGCTTCCACTTGAGAGAATCCGCACGGAAATTTCTGGCGTAGAAAATGGAAAATTTATCGGAATAGAAGACGGAGACGGAACGGTCTGCTGCGGCTGTGTGAGATATGAGCTTGCCGGCGGAAGAATCGGCTGTATGTGCGTGGAAAGCCGTGATGCAGATATCATGTGGGAGACTACAGTTGTAAATACGTTCTGCGAATTAAGCCGTGTCGTAGGTGTGTTTGTTTCTCTGCGTAACAAGTTAAGGGAAGATCAGAATGAGATTCGCCAGCTTCAGGACAGAGACAAGCTCACGGGCCTTTATAATCTTGAGGCATTCCGTGGCAGAGTTACGGAGGCGATGAAACATGCGAAAGAAGAAAATGTTTATGCCCTTGTGCATGTGGACATCAACAATTTTTCCTATGTGAATGAAAACTTCGGACAGACTGTGGGAGACAGTATCCTTAAGGAGTTTGCACAGACGATTGTCAAAGGAACAAATGTACTTGAAGCCTGCCGGATGTATTCGGACTATTTTATCGTTCTGACAGTGGGAAAAACAAGAGAAGAAGTTTACAACCGGGTTGTGGAAGGTAATACGAAGTTTGAAGGGTTGTTAAGGCAGAAATATCCGACGAGCAGCATGACACTTTCCACCGGAATCTCTTTTCTCGGAAATTCCAATGAGGACTTTGAATCCATGCTAGAGAGTGCCAATATGGCGCGCAAACGCTCAAAGGAGCTTCGGGCAGATCATCCGGTGGTTTACGACCCATCCATGCGCTCAAAACGTGATGATGAGATTAAAATTATCGGAAGATTTTATGGGGCACTCCAAAAAGGAGAGCTTGAGATGTTCCTGCAGCCGAAGTTTTTAATAGGAAAGGATGAGATATACGGAGCGGAGGCGCTTGCGCGCTGGAAGCTTCCGGGCGGCGAAATCCTTTCCCCGGCGCGGTTTATCCCACCGCTTGAAAACTTAGGCTATATTGTAGATTTGGATTTTTATATTTTTGAACAGCTCCTGCGTGCGATGAAGCGCTGGAAGGATGCGGGAAGAGAACTGCTTGTCATTTCCACGAATTTTTCGAGAAGGCATTTTGAAAATGGCGGAACACGCTTTTTGCAGAGACTGAATGAACTGATGGAGCGTTATCAGGCAGACCCGCATTATATCGAAATTGAGGTGACAGAGAGCGTAGTTATCGAGAATCTGGACTGTATGAAGGAATGTTTAGCAGAGCTTGAGCGGCTTGGATACCGCATCGCAATCGACGATTTTGGAACCGGCTATTCCTCCTTAAGCGTTCTGCTTGAGATTCCGGCGGATGTCATTAAGATTGATAAAAGCTTCACAGACAGAATTAATGAGGAAGAACAGCGGCATTTTGTGTCACAGATGGGACTGTTAATCCGTTCCGCAAAGGAAGAGGTTATTTTTGAGGGAATCGAGACGGCAGAGCAGGAACAGTTTTTAAAAGACTGCGGTTTCCGGTACGGACAGGGGTATCTTTTCGACAAACCGCTTCCAATGAGCGAATTTGAACGCAAATACCGTTAATCTGCAATTTTTTTCATGGATTGCACTCGTTTTCGTACAGTCGGAAATCTTTACAATCGACAAATAAAATGCTAAAATGTGAATTAAGTCGACAGGTTACGCTTAGGGGCGGAGTGACAGAACGAAGCATTTTGGGTTGTCAGTCCGTGAATGAATGTGTTTACATTCATTTGGCACAGGTGAATTTCCTCAACAGAGCGTAATGTGGCAGATTATCAATATTTTAAGGAGGAACAGAAATGTCCAGAGCAAAACAGTCAATGGACGGTAATACAGCGGCAGCTCATGTAGCTTATGCGTTTACAGATGTTGCAGCTATTTACCCGATTACACCATCCAGCCCGATGGCAGACTCTGTAGATCAGTGGTCAGCAGCAGGACAGGAAAACATCTTTGGAAATCAGGTTAAAGTCGTAGAAATGGAGTCAGAAGCAGGTGCTGCAGGTGCAGTTCACGGTTCTCTTGCTGCAGGTGCGTTGACAACAACCTTTACTGCATCCCAGGGTCTTTTACTTATGATCCCTAATATGTATAAAATTGCAGGTGAGATGCTTCCATGTGTATTTGATGTATCCGCACGTACCGTAGCAACTCAGTCTTTGAATATTTTCGGTGATCACAGTGACGTATATGCCTGCCGTCAGACAGGTTTCGCTATGTTATGTGAGACCAACCCGCAGGAAGTTATGGACTTAAGCCCGGTTGCTCATCTTGCAACAATCGAGGGTAAGGTTCCATTCATCAACTTCTTTGATGGATTCCGTACATCCCATGAGATTCAGAAAATCGAGAAATGGGACTATGCAGATCTGAAAGAGATGTGCAACATGGACGCTGTAGCAGCTTTCCGTGCACACGCTTTAAATCCGGAGCATCCGGCTATGCGTGGTTCTCATGAGAACGGAGATGTATTCTTCCAGCATCGTGAGGCATGTAACACTGCATACAACGAGTTACCGGCAATCGTTGAGAAGTATATGGCTAAAATCAACGAGAAACTTGGTACAAACTATGATTTATTCAACTACTACGGAGCAGAGGATGCAGAGCGCGTTATCGTAGCTATGGGTTCCATCAACGACGTAGCAGAAGAAGTAATTGATTACTTAACCGCTAAGGGAGAGAAAGTCGGATTATTAAAGGTTCGTCTGTATCGTCCTTGGGTAGCTGAGTCCTTCCTTAAGGTTCTTCCGAAGACTGTTAAGAAGATTGCAGTTCTTGACAGAACAAAAGAGCCGGGTGCACTTGGTGATCCGTTATACTTAGACGTAGCAGCTACTCTGCGCGAGGCAGGTCTTGACTCTATCGTGCTGACAGGCGGACGTTACGGATTAGGTTCCAAGGATACACCTCCTTCAAGTGTATTCGCTGTATACAAAGAGTTAGAGAAAGATGCTCCGAAGAAGAGATTCACCATGGGTATCGTGGATGATGTAACAGGATTAAGCTTACCGGAAGTGAAACCGGCTCCGATTACATCTGCTCCTGGTACTGTAGAGTGCAAGTTCTGGGGTCTCGGTGGAGATGGTACCGTAGGTGCTAACAAGAACTCTACCAAGATTATCGGTGACCACACTGATAAATACATCCAGGCATACTTCCAGTATGACTCCAAGAAGACCGGCGGTGTTACCATTTCCCACTTAAGATTTGGTGACAAGCCAATCAGAAGCCCATATTACATCAACCAGGCAGATTTCGTAGCTTGCCACAATCCGTCTTATGTAACAAAGGGATTCAAGATGGTTCAGGATGTAAAACCAGGCGGAGTATTCATGATTAACTGCCAGTGGTCTGACGAAGAGTTAGAGCATCATCTGAATGCAGAAGCAAAGAAATACATTGCTGACAACAACATTCAGTTATACACCATCAACGCAATTGACAAAGCAATTGAAATTGGTATGGGTAAACGTACCAACACAATTTTACAGTCCGCATTCTTCAAACTGGCAAACGTAATGCCAATCGAAGAGGCTGTAGACTTCATGAAACAGGCTGCTAAGAAGTCCTATGGTAAGAAGGGTGACGCTGTTGTAGAGATGAACTACAAGGCAATTGATGCCGGTGTAGACGCTGTACACAAAGTAGAAATCCCGGCTTCCTGGTCTAACCCGGTAGCAGATCCGGCTCCGGCTGAATTAACCGGACGTCCAGAGACTGTTAAGATGGTAAAAGAGTTAATGAACCCAATCTCCTTAATGGATGGTGATTCTTTACCAGTATCTGCATTCATGGGCAACCCGGATGGACAGTTCGAGCACGGTGCAGCAGCTTACGAGAAGCGTGGTACTGCTGTAACAGTTCCGACCTGGGATGCAGCAAAATGTATTCAGTGTAACCAGTGTGCATTTGTATGTTCTCATGCAACCATCCGTCCGTTCATGCTGAGCGAGGATGAAGTGAAAGCAGCTCCAAGCCAGATTAAGCTTGCTGATACCAAGCCAAAGGCTAGCGAGTACAAATACACTATGAGCGTATCTCCGTTAGACTGTATGGGATGTGGCGAGTGTGTTACCGTATGTCCGGTAGGCGCAATCGAGATGGTTCCACAGGAGTCTCAGGCAGAAGAGCAGCCAGTATTCGACTACTTAGTAGCAAATGTTGGAAAGAAACCTGGTATGCCGGCAGACAACACCGTTAAGGGATCTCAGTTCAACCAGCCATTGCTTGAGTTCTCAGGCTCTTGTGCAGGATGTGCAGAGACATCTTACGCTCGTTTAATTACACAGTTATTTGGTGAGCATATGTACATCAGCAACGCTACCGGATGTTCTTCTATCTGGGGTGGCCCGGCTGCTACATCTCCATATACTGTAAACAAAGATTCCAAGAAGGGACCGGCATGGGCTAACTCCTTATTCGAGGATAACGCACAGCATGGTCTTGGTATGGAAATTGGTCAGAAAGTTCTTCGTGAGCAGGCTATCGCAAGCGCAGCTAAATGTGCTTCCTCTGACAAAGCAAGTGCTGAGTTAAAGGCTGCATTCGCAAAATTTGATGAGACCAAGAATGATACAAAGGCTAATACTGAGGCTTCCAAGGCTTTAGTAGCTGAGTTAGAGAAAGCTGCAGCAGCTGGATGTCCAGACGCTCAGGCAGCACTCGAGAAGAAAGATTACTTACCGAAGAAGTCCGTATGGATCTTTGGTGGTGACGGATGGGCATACGATATTGGATTCGGCGGATTAGACCATGTACTTGCTTCTGGCGAGAACGTAAACGTTATGGTATTCGATACCGAGATGTACTCCAATACAGGTGGACAGGCTTCTAAGGCTTCCAACATCGGTGAGGTTTGCCAGTTCGCAGCAGCAGGTAAGGAAGTTGGCAAGAAGAGCCTTGCAGAAATCGCTATGAGCTATGGTTACGTATATGTAGCACAGATTGCTCTTGGTGCAAACATGGCTCACGCTGTTAAAGTTCTTGCTGAGGCAGAAGCTTACAACGGACCGTCTCTTATCATCGGATATGCTCCATGTGAGTTACACGGTGTAAAGGGTGGAATGAACCACTGCCAGGATGAGATGAAGAAAGCAGTAGCTGCTGGATACTGGAACCTGTTCTCATTCAATCCACAGCTCAAGGCTGAGGGCAAGAATCCGTTCACATTAACCTCTAAAGAGGGTGACGGAAGCTATCAGGATTTCCTGAACAATGAGACACGTTACAGCCGTCTGACCAGAGCATTCCCGGATCGTGCAGAGAAACTCTTCGCTGCATCTGAGGAAGCTGCAAAGGCTCGTTTCGAGCACTTACAGAGACTGGTAGAACTGTACAAATAAGAGTAAAGTCTGTAAGACAAGATAGAAATCCCGGAAGTGCCATATGGCATTTCCGGGATTTTTTGAAAAGAATTTATGAGGTTATAAGGAGAAAACATGATTTACCTGTTTACGGCACTTTATCCTGAGGCACAGGGGCTGATTTCGCGGTATCATCTAAAAAAAGAAATTTCTTCGGGACTGCGGTTCCAGACATTTTACAATGAAAAAGAGAGCATCCGGCTTACCATTACAGGAGCGGGTGAGATAGCGGCGGCGTGTGCTGTGAGCAGTATCTGTATAAAATATGGGGCAGGTGTGGGAGATTTTCTGGTCAATCTTGGAATCTGTGCGGCAGATGCCACGCGTGGCAGCCTCTTTTTCTGTCATAAGCTCATGGAACAGGCAACTGGGAAAACCTTTTATCCGGACATTCTCTACGCGCATGAATGTATGGAAGCAACGTTAATCACTTCATCTGTCGTGCAGAGTCAGAGAAAAATGCAGGAGAGCGCCATGCAGCAGAAAGCAGAGGATATCGTTTTATACGATATGGAAGCGGCAGCAGTTTATCAGGCAGGAAGTTATTTCTTTGGACCGCATCAGATGTCTTTTCTGAAAGTGGTATCGGATTTCGGAGAAGAACAACGAATCAAAACGAATGATGTAGCTGCTATTATGGATGCGAATGCGGATAAGATAGACATATATCTTAAGATGCTAAAAAGCCTGGAGGAGACTTCGGAAAAATCAGACCCCAAGGCGGAGGAAGAGAGCCTGTATCAGGATTTGCACTGTTCTGAGACCTTGCGTGCCGACTTACGGCAGCATCTTCGCTACTGGAAACTGTCGGGAATTCATTACGAAGCAGTGTTAGAACAGATGTATGAGGACGGCAGACTGCCATGCCGGGATAAAAGAGAGGGGAAATTACGCATTGAGGAGCTTAAACAACAATTGTTATAATCTGCCATTTTCCCATATTTATGTGGAGCGTGAGGTGTTACATCATCCGAAGACGAAGAAAATATTAGAACATTTTCCGAAAGCGAAAAGAATCATCATCGACCATTATAAGGATATTTTTTGCCGGAGCGGGCAGGATTATGAAAAACAGCATTGTGCGCAGAAGCTGATTTTAGCGGCAAAGCACGGAGCACTTTTGTATGAGGGAGCGCCGGTGTGCCAGAGCTTTGGAAATCAGAACTTTTATTACACTTCCTGTGTCATGAATTGCGTGTATGACTGCGAATACTGTTATCTTAAGGGAATGTATCCGTCCGGAAATCTGGTCATTTTTGTGAATCTGGAAGATATTTTTGAAGAGGTTGCGCAAAAGTTAAAGGAACATTCGATGTATGTGTGTGTCTCCTATGATGCGGATTTGCTGGCGATGGAACCGATTGCCGGATATGTGGCAGAGTGGAATACATTTGTAGAGGAACAGAACCGGATTCAACCGGGACAGCTTAAGATAGAAATGCGGACAAAATGTGCGGACAGCCGGATTTTTGAAAAAGTTGCAGCAAATTCCGGTGTTATCTGGGCGTTTACCTTATCGCCGCAGCAAATCATTGATGACTTTGAACACCGCACTCCTTCTTTAAAACAGCGGCTTTCCTGCGCAGCGGAGGCGATGAAGAAGGGCTTTCCAGTGCGTTTGTGCTTTGACCCGATGCTTTATTGTAAGGACTGGAAGAAGCAGTATGAGGAAATGTTATATCAGGTGGCAGAAATGATGGATATGGAGCGGCTCGTGGATGTGAGTGTCGGGACATTCCGGGTTTCGCAGGAGTATCTGAAAAAGATGCGAAAAGGCGAGCCGGATTCTGCTGTGGTGCAGTTTCCGTATCAGAATGACGGCGGGGTCTGTCATTATCCGACGGCTTTGATGGAGGAGATGGAAGGATATCTTGTGAGAATCTTAGAGAACTGGCTGCCTGCGGAACGGATATTCCGGTGGCAGAATGAGGAGGAATGACGTGGAGACAAAGACAGCTATTTTATCGGGAGCTTCCTCCGGTATCGGAAGGGAGATAGCAAAAACACTGTGCAGACTGGGGTATGAGGTCTATGGATTTGGCAGGAATTTTTCTACTACGGAGATAAATGATAAAAATTTTCATCCTGTTGTCTGCGACCTTTTAGATACGGCAATGCTTCTTTCCGAGCTGAAAAAAATCACGGCGCAGGGCGATGTGAAGCTTTTAATCAATAATGCGGGGGCTGCCTATTACGGGCTTCACGAGGAATTAAATCCGGGAAAAATTGCACAGATGGTGCGCACGAATTTGGAAGTGCCAATGATTTTAACCCAGCAGCTTTTAAGAGGACTAAAGCGGCAGAAGGGAACCATTATCAATATTTCGTCCGTGACGGCGAGCCAGGCAAATCCGCATGGCTGTGCTTACGGCGCGACGAAAGCCGGAATCTCAAGTTTTACGAAAAGTCTGTTTGAGGAAGCAAGAAAATATGGTGTCCGTGTGGCAAGTATCTGCCCGGACATGACGAAAACAGAGCTTTACCGCAACGCGGATTTTACGGTGGGAGAGGAAGTCGAAAGCTATCTTCTTCCGGAAGAAGTGGCGCAGGCGGTAGAATTTATTTTAAATCAGCGGGAAGGGCTGGTTGTGACGGAGCTGACACTTCGCCCGCAGCTTCACCGTATTCAGAAAAAGAAAGGAGTTTGAATATGAATCAGGAATTTTTAAAGGAAATGATTGACTGTGTTTCTCCATCGGGGAAAGAAGAACAGTTACAGAAATGTGTGTATCGCCATTACAAACAGGAGTTTGATGAGTTTTTGGTGGAAGACCAGGGAACCCTGACCGGCGTTTATCAGAAAGAGGCACCGTTTAAGATTCAGCTTGCGGCGCACGCGGATGAAATCAGTCTGATTGTGACCGGACACAACGCAGATGGAGCGCTTGAGGTGGAAAAAAACGGCGGCATCCGCCCGAAGCTTTACGTGGGAACCAAGGTGCAGATTTTAACACCGGACGGCAGACTCGTGAAGGGAATCGTGGGAACAACCGGAAGCTTGCAGGAGAAGGCGGAGGTCAAAGCGAAGGAACTTTTCGTGGATTTGGGCTGTACCTCAAAGGAAGAAGCTGAAAAGCTTGCACCGAAGGGTTCTTATATCGTGCATGATACGGATTTGGTAGAGCTGGCAAATGACAGACTTGCCGCGCGTGCGTTTGATGACAGAATCGGTGTCTATATTATTTTTGAGGCGGCAAAGAAAGCAATTGCCATGGGAACGAAAAATGCCATTTTTGCAACGGCAACGACCGGTGAGGAGACGACTGGCCGCGGCGCATATGCAAGTGCCAGCAGACTTGCACCGGATGTCTGCGTGGCAGTGGATGTCACCTATGCAAATGATTACAAGGATGCCGGAGAAGCAGGGGACGTGGAGCTTGGAAAGGGCGGCGTCATCTGCCGTGGTTCCATTCCAAATGCCAGATTAAATGAATTGCTCGAAGCATGTGCAAAGGAACTCAATCTTCCGGTACAGTTTGAAGTATTTGCAGGCAGAACCGGCACGGATGCCGACACGATGTTAAAGACCGGCGCAGGCGTGACACAGACGTTATTTTCCATTCCGCTTCGCTATATGCACTCTCCGGTGGAGATGTTGAGCACCAAGGATGTGGATTCGATGATTGAAATTCTGGCACTGTTTCTGGTGAAGCTGGATGCGGCATATTCCAGAGCGCCGTATGAGCTGGAGAAATAACTGGATTTTTGAAGCATATTTCGGCTAATATTGAAACACAATAAATAATAGCCGAAATATGCTTGAATTTTATAAAAAATTCGGCTAATATTTAATGAGGGTGAATAATAGCCGAAAGGAATGAAAGATATGAATTATATCAAAAGAAATCTGGAGAATGTGGTAAATCAGGCAGCAAAGGAATATCCGGTTGTATTGGTAACGGGTCCAAGACAAGTGGGAAAGACCACGATGCTTCAGAAGCTGATGGAGGGCACAGACAGGGAGTATGTTACGCTGGATGATTTGAACGAAAGAAGCATTGCAAAGAATGACCCGGAATTATTTTTGCAGCTTCATAAACCGCCGGTGCTGGTTGACGAGGTTCAATATGCACCGGAACTTTTCAGTTATATTAAAATGTATGTGGACAAAAACCATGAGCCGGGGTCATTCTGGCTGACGGGGTCCCAGGTATTTAAATTGATGAGGGGTGTGCAGGAGTCTCTTGCAGGGAGAGTAGCAGTGCTTTCTCTTACCTCTTTATCACAGGCAGAAATCTGTGGTGGAAATATGGAACCGTTTACGATTGATATGGAATCACTGGCAGCAAGAAAACATGAAAGGGAAGAAACGGATACAAGAGGGATTTTTGAACGAATTTATAGAGGTTCCATGCCTGCAATTGTAAGCGGTGCAAACAGTAACCCACAGATTTTTTACAGCAGTTATCTGACTACTTATATTGAACGTGATGTGAAGGAACTGTCAGATGCGATTGATTCATTAAAATTTCTTCGTTTTATTACGGCAACGGCAGCCAGATGTGGTCAGATGTTAAACGTTGCGGACATTGCAAGAGATGCAGACATTAATCAGAATCAGGCAAAAAACTGGCTTGGAATTCTCGAAACATTGGGAATTATTTTTTATTTGCACCCTTATTCCAACAATCTGCTGAAACGTCTTGTAAAGACACCAAAGCTGTATTTTTATGATACAGGTCTGGTCTGTTATCTGACGAAGTGGAGCAGTGCGGAGACTTTGGAGTGTGGTGCGATGAATGGTGCAATTTTGGAAAATTATGTTGTTGCCGAGATTCGCAAAACGTATCTGAATTGTGGAAAAGAGCCGTATCTGTACTATTACCGTGATAAGGATGCCAGAGAAATTGATATTGTACTTGAACATGATGGTGTGCTTAATCCAATTGAAATTAAGAAGACATCAAATCCGGGAACAGAGCTGATAAAAGTATTTGATTTGCTGGATAATGCTTCTACGCCGCGTTCCAAAGGAGCTGTCATATGTATGAAGCCGGTACTTAGTGCAATTGATAGAGAAAATTATATTGTACCCATCTGGTTGATTTAAAAGCCAGGCAAAACGACGTAAAACAAAATGTAATTTCAAATTGCCAGACTTCTCCTAAAGCACCAATCTGCCGGATTTTTGAAACTTTAGGATTGGCAGAGTCAGGATTAGAGGTACTTTAATAAGCCCCATCCGGGGCTTTGACCCACCGGAGCCGGGCTTTGGGAGAAATATACTTTTATCTATCTAAGCGGTCAGCTTAAGGCAGAGTTGGCGGTATGCCGGACGTTTTGTCCGAAACCATAGCCTGATGCCTTCTTTTGCATACGAGAGTATGCCGGAGATGCCTTTCGCTAACCGGTAATAGCTGAACTGGACTTTTTCTTTTATTGGGTCTGCTTTCTGTATGATGGAAACCTTAACGGCATTCGTTTCTGATTTCATGGACATATGTGCCAGAAACGCCATGCACAGGGTAATATAAAAATTTAATGCGTTGATTGCTGCAAGCTTCCTATGAAAAGGCTCTTTATTTTATTTCTTTACAAAGAAAAATGATAATGATAAAATACCAATAGGTTTTTCTGGAAAATGGGGAAGGGAGCGCTCATGGCAAATTTATTTGAATACATATTGACGCAATTGTACCCAGGAAGGACAAGAAGCGTGCAAAAGCGTGAGAGTACAGCCGGGCGGGGGAGTACGCCAAAGCGTGAAAACCCGGTTGGGCGTGAAAATATACAAAAGCGTGAGAATACAGTGAGGCATGAAAGCACAGGAGCACAGGGAGAAGTGCAGAAGATGCCGGATATAATGGCAGAACAGGGCGCATTGAAGATGCAACAGGACGTACAGGAAATGCAGGAGCAGGAAGAAAGTGCGCACGAAGGTGAAAGGACAGAAAATAACGTGGAAAAAGAAGATTTTTTATTAAGCCAGATTGATGAATTCCGTGAAAAGGCGAAACAGTTACAGGTATTGCTGGCATCCAAAGAGAGCAAGGTACAGGAGCTGCAGTCGATTGTAAGTGAGCGTGAGGACAAAGCGCAGGAGTTGGAGCAGATTTTAACGGAACGTCAGGAAGAGGCAGATAAAATTGTCCGTGTATTCAGCACAAAGGTAGATTTGCTTTCGACAACGGTCACCTCAAAGATGGACGAAATCGAGCACACGATTTCAGAGCAGGTGGCACAGGTAAAGCGCACAAGTGAGAATCAGATTGAAGAAAGCCGCAGACGCAACGAGGAGCAGATTGCTACAAACCGGGCGTTAAACGAGGAGCAGATTGCGGCAATCCGTAAGGTGAGCGAGGAGCAGATTGCAACCAACAAGCAGTTCTTAGAGGAGCAGGCGATTGCCAACAAGAAGCTCAGCGAGGGACAGATTGCAGAGGTAAAGGCACTTTTAGAGAATGCGACCGGACAGTTAGAGTCTATCAAGACGGATTTGTCCGAGAAAGTACATTCTGAGAATGTCAAGTGCTACCGCAACATCCAGGATTTATTTAACGAATTTGATTCCAAAATTGAAAAGATGGACGAAATGGAAAAGAGCGTCGGCTCCGTGAAAAACTATGTGAAATTTTTATCATGGTTTGCAGGTTTAAATTTTGTCGTATTACTTGGATTTATCCTGTATTCGCTCGGCGTATTCCATTTTTAAACATCGGTTTTGACTGTGAACCAGAGAGGACGTTACGATATGGGAAATGAAAAGAAAAAAGTCTGGGTAATCGGTCATAAAAACCCGGACACAGATTCTATCTGCGCTGCGATTTCGTATGCGTATTTGAAGAACCAGACCGAACAGGGAGAATTTCTTGCAAAGCGTGCCGGAGCGATTAATGCGGAGACACGTTATGTGTTAGATTATTTTGGCGTGAAAGAGCCGGAGCTTGAAAGCTATGCGGGTGCGCAGATTAAAGATATCAATATCCGCAAGACGGCGGGAGTCAGCAGCCAGATTTCATTGAAAAAAGCATGGGAGCTGATGAAAAAATTAGAGGTTGTAACACTTCCGGTGACAAATTGTTTCGGAAAACTTGAAGGACTGATTGTCACCAAGGATATCGCAACCTCCTACATGGATGTGTTCGACAACCGTGTGTTGGCACAGGCAAGAACACAGTATAAGACGATTGCAGAGACCTTAGATGGAAATGTCATCGTTGGAAATGAGCATGCTTACTTTGTCCGGGGAAAAGTGGTTGTTGCAACCTCAAACCCGGAATACATGGCAGATTATATCGAGGATGACGACCTTGTCATCTTAGGAGACAGAGAGGAAGCGCAGCTTCAGGCAATCCGCTCCAATGCGAGCTGCATCATTATCGGCGGCGGACTTGAGGTCGATGAGGAAGTGCGGGCGTTAGCGGAAAAGAGTGACTGTATTGTCATCACAACGCCGTTTGACACCTTTTCTGTGGCACGTCTTATCAATCAGAGTATGCCAATTAAGCAGTTTATGACAAAGAATCATATTATTACATTTGCCATTGAAGATTATGTCGATGAAGTAAAAGAAGAAATGTCCAAGGTCAGACACCGGGATTTCCCTGTGCTCAATGAAAAGGGTGCCTATGTGGGAATGATATCCAGACGTAACCTCATGAAGATGCAGAAGAAGCAGGTGATTCTTGTTGACCATAATGAGAAATCGCAGGCAGTGGACGGCATCAATGAAGCGGAAATCATAGAAATCATTGACCATCACAGATTGGGAAGCCTTGAGACTATGTCTCCGGTTTATTTCAGAAACCAGCCGCTTGGCTGTACGTCCACGATTATTTACCAGATGTATCAGGAAAAACAGGTAGAAATTCCGCCAACGATTGCAGGACTTTTGCTCGCAGCGATTATTTCCGATACGTTAATGTTCCGTTCCCCGACCTGTACGCCGCTTGACAAAGAAGTTGCGTATGCACTTTCAGAGATTGCGGGCGTGGAGATTGAAGAGTTTTCCAAAAATATGTTCCAGGCGGGCAGTGATTTTAAGAATAAAACCACCGATGAAATTTTCTATCAGGACTTTAAAATTTTCCACACCGATGACTGCGATTTCGGCGTAGCGCAGATTTCAGCGATGAGTGCAGAAGAACTTGACAAGGTGGGAGAAGACCTTCGTCCGTTCATGGTACAGGTGCTCGGTGATAAGAAGATTGACATGGTTTATGTGATGCTCACAGATATCCTTGAGGAATCCTCCAAGGTGATTTTCTATGGAGAGGATGCCGGAAGAATCCTTGCACTGGCATTCCACAAACGCGAAGAGGAGGAAGGCATCTGGCTGGAGGGAATTGTTTCCCGCAAGAAACAGTTTATCCCACAGCTTATGAATACGATTGCAGAGCAGAAGCAGTAAAAAATAGTTGCAAACAATGATATAGTTTTTAAGAAACGCTTTGGCGATAATCCCTGGGGGATTCGCCGAAGCTTTTTTTGTATGCCCTGGAAAATGTTGAGTAGTTCCGGAAACCGCACAAATAGCAGACTTCTGTCATCGGAAGACCGGAAGAAATCAGCTCTTTTGCCAGTAACAGCCGCTTGGCGGACAGGTAGCCCCCGATGGTATAGCCGGTCTGTTCTTTAAACGAATGCATCAGATAATAGCGGCTGACATAAAAGTGTCCGGCAATATCGTCGACGGAAAGGTCCTCGGTCAGATGTTCGTTCAGGTAGTCTAACACGGCAGGAATCTTGCTGTCCGAGGAAGTGGTGGAGACAAATGTAAGCTGTTCATCCAAAGCAGCGCGGTTTAAGTGAATCAGAAATTCCAAAAATAAAAGCTTGTGGTGAAGTTCGCTTGCGTAGCCAATCTCTTTGGAAGACTGGTCAAGACTGCGGATGGCAGATGCAAGCGCACCGATTTTGCCGGAGCGGGTACGTAGCACATGGGACTGCATTTCGTGTGCCTGTGCAAAACAAAGTCCGAGATTGTTATTTTCCTCCTGATATTCGTTTAAGAAGGCGGGAGAAACATAGATGATAATCCGCTCATACAGAGAACCGGAGTGCAGAATCGGGCGGTGCACTTCCCCGGCATGGACGAGCACGATGTCCCCCGGGGAGAGGTCGTAGGTACGTCCCTCAATGCAGTAACTGAGATTTCCCTGTAAGAGAATGAGAATCTTATGGAAATCATGGTAGTGATAGTGAAACTGTTTCATCTGCTGATCTTTTAAGTGGAACAGCTTAAAGCTGCTGGTCAGATAACCTATTTTTTTATATTCGGGCATGAAAAACTCCTTTTAAAATGCTCACGCGTTTGCGGTTTGTTTTATTTTAATTCATGAGAGCACAATTTGCAATATAATAAACACAAAATGAATATACCAATCAAAAAGTGTCACGTATAATGACAGTAGTACAGTGACAGGAGAGAAAAATTATGAAATTTACAAAAATGCATGGATGTGGAAATGATTATGTTTATATCAACTGCTTTAATGAAACGGTAGAAGACCCGTCAGCTCTGGCGATAAAAGTCAGCGACAGACATTTCGGAATCGGCTCGGATGGTCTGATTTTAATCTGCCCGTCAACGGTTGCTGATTTCAGAATGCGGATGTTTAATGCGGACGGTTCGGAAGGGGAAATGTGTGGAAACGGAATCCGCTGTGTGGCAAAATACGTCTATGACCACGGTATGACGGATGCGAAAAAGATTTCCATTGAAACAGGTGCCGGAATTAAGTACTTGGACCTTACGGTGGAAGATGGTAAGGTATCTCTGGTAAAAGTAGATATGGGAGAGCCGATTCTTGCGCCGGCAGAGATTCCGGTGGACTTCGCAGGAGAGCGCATGGTAAATGAACCGGTGGAGGTCGACGGAAAAGAGTGGAACATGACCTGTGTTTCCATGGGCAATCCGCATGCGGTTGTATTTGTACCGGATACGAAGAGCTTAGACCTTGAGAAGATGGGACCGCATTTTGAACATCATAAGATTTTTCCGAAGAGAACAAATACAGAGTTTGTGCAGATTTTAAGCAGAAATGAAATCAATATGCGTGTGTGGGAGCGCGGCTCCGGCGAGACATTAGCGTGTGGAACGGGAACCTGTGCCAGCGTGATGGCGTGCATTTTAAACGGTTATACCGAGCATGAGGTGTTAGTACATCTGATTGGCGGCGACTTGACCATTCACTACGATGAGAAGAACAGCCACATTTTTATGACAGGACCGGCAGTTACCGTGTTTGAGGGAGAATTTTAAAAGGAGATAAGAACGATGAGATTAATTGATTTACTGGAACGTATGGAATATCGTGTGCTGCAGGGAGATACCGACAAAGAGGTATCGACACTGGTTTATGATTCAAGAAAAGTGGAAAAAGATTCCGTGTTTGTCTGTATTTCGGGAAGTGTGCGGGATGCGCATGAATTTATCCCGGAAGTGGTAGAAAAAGGTGCTTCCGCAGTCATCGTGGAAAAGGACGTAACTGTAGCGGACGGTGTGACGGTCATCCGCGTGGAAAATACCCGTCTGGCGCTCGCCTGCATGTCAGCCGCTTATTTCGGCCATCCGGCGGAGAAGTTAAAAACCATCGGGATCACCGGAACCAAGGGCAAAACGACAACCACGTATATGGTAAAATCAATTCTCGAATCCTCCGGCATTAAAACGGGACTGATTGGAACGATTGAAATTATCATCGGAGACAAACAGATTCCAGCAAAAAATACGACACCGGAATCCTACGAGGTGCAGGAGTATTTTCATGAGATGGTGGAAGCAGGACTGGAAGCAGTTGTCATGGAGGTCTCTTCCCAGGGATTAATGCTGCACCGGGTATCCGGCTTTACCTTTGATTACGGCGTATTTACGAATCTTGAGCCGGATCATATCGGAGAGAACGAACACAAGGATTTTGCAGACTATATGCACTGCAAGAGCCTGTTGTTTAGACAGTGCAAACAGGGAATTTTAAATGCGGACAGCGAGTTCTTGGAGGGAATCTTAGAGGGACACACCTGTAAGGTGGAGACATTTGGCTGCGAGAACGAGGCGGATTTACGTGCGGAAGGGCTGACACTCTGGCAGAAGGACGGAGTACTCGGTGTGAAATACCATGTTTCCGGACTCCTTGATTTTCCGGTGGAAACGAATGTGCCGGGACGTTTCAGCGTATATAATTCTCTGACTGCAATTGCCATCTGCCGCCATTTCGGAGTAGAGATTCCGGCAATCCAGAAGGCATTAAAGCATGTGGTGGTAAAGGGAAGAATCGAAATGGTTCCGGTCTCCCCGAGATTTACGCTGATGATTGATTATGCGCACAACGCAATGGCACTTGAGAGCTTACTTACAACCTTAAAAGAGTATCATCCAAAACGTTTGGTCTGCCTGTTTGGATGCGGTGGAAACCGTGCAAAATCCAGACGTTACGAGATGGGCGAGGTTTCTTCAAAGCTTGCAGACCTGACAATTGTGACATCGGATAACCCGCGTTATGAGGAGCCAATGGATATCATTGAAGATATTTTAACCGGTGTAAAAAAAGCGGACGGCGCCTATGTGACAATCCCGGACCGCAAGGAAGCAATCGCTTACAGCATCGCAAATGCAAAAGACGGAGATGTCATCATCCTTGCCGGAAAGGGACATGAGGATTATCAGGAAATTAAGGGCGTGAAACATCCGATGGATGAACGGAAATTAATTGCAGAAATTTTAGAAGAACATCCGGAATATCGCAAATAAAGGCAGCCAATCGGACAGGAGGAATTGATATGGCATTATTTAAAGGGGCAGGAGTTGCACTGGTAACACCATTCCATGAAGATGAGACAATTGATTATGAAGCACTCGAAAAACTGGTGGAAGAACAGATAGAGGGACATACGGATGCAATCATCGTGTGTGGAACGACAGGAGAGCCGGCAACCATGACGGAGGAAGAACGCATTTCCTGCATCCGTTTTGTGGTCGAAAAAGTAAACCACAGAATCCCGGTTATTGCGGGAACCGGAGCAAACTGTACCCGAAATGCCGTTGCAATCTCAAAGAAAGCAGAAGAGCTTGGCGTAGACGGTCTGTTAGTTGTGACCCCTTACTATAATAAAGCAACACAGAACGGGTTATATGAACACTATAAGACGATTGCAGAAGCGGTAACGTTACCGATTATTATGTATAACGTGCCTTCCCGCACGGGCTGTAATATCAAACCGGAGACAGCCGCAAGACTTGGCAGGGAAGTGGAAAATATTGTTGGAATCAAGGAAGCGAGCGGAGATATTTCACAGATTGCAGCCCTTGCGTCACTGTGTAAAGGCGTGCTTGATATTTATTCCGGAAATGACGATGAGGTCATTCCGATTCTTTCCCTCGGCGGAATCGGTGTTATTTCTGTAATGTCAAATGTAATGCCACGCGAGATGCACGATATGGTACTGGAATATCTCGAAGGAGACCGTGAAAAAGCTTTAAAAATTCAGCTTGAGAGCCTTGAGTTTATCCATGCACTGTTTTGTGAGGTAAATCCGATTCCGGTAAAGATGGCACTCCATTTACAGGGAAAATGTAAGCCCACCATGCGTCTTCCGCTGACACAGCTTTCCAAAGAAAATTGTGTACGCTTAAAAGCTGCTATGGAAGGACTTGGACTGCTTTAGAAAGCACATTACTTTCCGCCTCTGGGTCTTGACGATACCTTGCGCTATCACGTATAATAAATACTATGCGAAAAGGCATAAGGAGGAAAATACGTGTCAATCGACCAGAGTAAGATTCGGAATTTTTGTATTATTGCACATATCGATCACGGCAAGTCGACACTTGCAGATCGTATTATAGAGAGCACCGGAACGCTGACAAACCGCGAAATGCAGGCGCAGGTGCTCGATAACATGGAACTTGAGAGAGAGCGTGGAATTACAATCAAATCCCAGGCTGTCCGTATTATTTATAAGGCGAAGGATGGGGAAGAGTATATTTTCAATCTCATCGACACGCCGGGGCATGTGGACTTTAACTATGAGGTTTCACGAAGCCTTGCTGCCTGTGACGGAGCCATTCTTGTTGTGGATGCTGCACAGGGTGTGGAGGCGCAGACACTTGCCAATGTATATCTGGCATTAGACCATGACCTTGATGTGCTTCCGGTCATCAACAAGGTAGATCTTCCGAGTGCGCAGCCGGATGAGGTGGCGCAGGAGATTGAGGATGTCATCGGAATCGAGGCGCATGACGCACCCCGTATTTCTGCCAAGACCGGACTTAACATTGACCAGGTGTTAGAACAGATTGTGACCAAAATCCCGGCGCCGACCGGAGATCCGAAGGCACCGCTTAAGGCTTTGATTTTCGATGCACTTTATGATTCCTATAAGGGTGTTATTGTATTCTGCCGCCTGAAAGAGGGAACGGTGAAAGTCGGCGATACAATCCGCATGATGGCAACCGGAGCAGAAGAGGAAGTAACAGAGGTAGGCTACTTTGGTGCCGGACAGTTTATTCCCTGTGAGGAACTGTCTGCCGGCATGGTAGGCTATCTTTGTGCCAGTATCAAAAATGTGCGCGACACGCGGGTCGGCGATACGGTTACGAATGCCGCAAACCCTTGTGCAGAGCCGCTTCCGGGTTACAAGAAAGTAAATCCGATGGTTTACTGCGGAATGTATCCGGCGGACAGCGCGAGATATCCGGATTTACGGGATGCGTTAGAGAAGCTTCAGATTAATGATGCATCGTTACAGTTTGAGCCGGAGACGTCGCTTGCACTCGGTTTCGGATTCCGCTGTGGATTCCTTGGACTGCTTCATTTAGAGATTATCCAGGAGCGCTTAGAGCGGGAATTTAACCTGGATCTGGTGACAACGGCACCGGGCGTTATCTACAAAATACACAAGACGGACGGAGAAATAATTGATTTGACGAATCCGTCCAACCTTCCGGACCCGTCCGAAATCGAATATATGGAAGAGCCGGTTGTTTCCGCGGAGATTATGGTAACCAGTGATTATGTGGGAGCGATTATGACACTGTGTCAGGAACGCCGTGGCGTTTATCTCAGCATGGAGTACATTGAGAAAACGCGTGCGCTGATTAAGTATGATCTGCCACTAAACGAGATTATCTATGATTTCTTTGATGCGTTAAAATCCCGTTCAAGAGGTTACGCATCGTTTGACTACGAGTTAAAGGGCTATGAGCGTTCAGAACTGGTGAAATTAGACATTCTCATCAACCATGAGCAGGTCGATGCACTTTCCTTTATCGTATTTAAGGACAGCGCCTACGAGAGAGGAAGAAAGATGTGCGAGCGCCTCAAAGAAGAGATTCCAAGACACCTGTTTGAAATACCGATTCAGGCAGCTGTCGGTGGCAAGGTCATTGCGCGTGAGACAGTAAAGGCAATGCGCAAGGATGTGCTTGCAAAGTGTTACGGTGGTGATATCTCCCGAAAGAGAAAGCTGCTTGAAAAACAGAAGGAAGGAAAGAAGCGGATGCGCCAGGTCGGAAATGTAGAGATTCCACAGGAAGCATTCATGAGCGTCTTAAAGCTGGACGAGGATTAAACGAAGAATATCATTATACAGGAGGGGAGACCATGGAGAAAAAGGAAATGGAACTGTATGTCCATATTCCGTTTTGCGTGAAAAAATGCAATTACTGTGATTTCCTCTCTTTTTCCGCAGATGAGGAAACACAGCAGGAGTATACAAAGGCTTTGTGCAGGGAACTGGAATTTTACGGGGAAAGCAGCAGGGACTATCACGTTTCAACGGTCTATATCGGAGGAGGGACTCCCTCGTGGCTTAAGGAGGAGTATCTGGCTTCTGTCATGGAGCAGATTCACCGGTCGTTCGCAATTGATAAAGATGCGGAAATTTCCATTGAATGCAATCCGGGAACCGTGACAGACCATAAATTTGCGGTCTACCGTGACAGCGGCATCAACCGGCTTAGTATTGGCTTACAGTCTGCGGACAATGAAGAACTAAAACTTCTGGGACGGATTCATACAAAGGAACAGTTTTTAAAGATGTATGCGCTGGCGCGCAAAAATGGATTTGGCAATATCAATATTGATTTGATGTACGGGCTTCCGGGACAGACGGTGGAGGCATATTACCGGTCCTTAGAACAGGTGATAAGACTGAAGCCGGAACATATCTCAGCTTATTCGTTAATCATTGAAAAGGGAACGCCTTTTTACGAGACTTATAAATTCGATGTAGTAAAGCAGGATGCCGGATTAAGGACAGATTTTCTGCCGACAGAGGAACAAATCTGCCAGATGACCGAACTTACCGATAAAGCATTAAAGACGATGGGATATGAACACTATGAAATCTCTAATTATGCAAAGAAGGGGTTTGCTTGCCGCCACAATATCGGTTACTGGAAGCGGACAAGCTACCTTGGAGTAGGACTCGGCGCGGCATCGTTGCTTGACAATATACGGTATTCAAATACCAGAGAACTGTATTCCTATCTGGAGGAAACCAGAAATATTCACGGTGGTATCTGGCAGAATCCGCTTCCGGACGGAAGCGTGGACGAACTTTTTGCCACGAATCTTCATGCTTCTGCGGAACGGGTATCACGAAATGCGCAGATGGAAGAGTTTATGTTTTTGGGACTCCGGATGATACGGGGAATTTCCCGTGACGAGTTTCAGGCTGCATTTCAGATTCCGATTGAAGCAGTCTATCAGGATGTTATGATGCGCCTGATGCAGGAGAAGCTTTTGGAAAAGCGGGAAGGGCGCATTTATCTGACCGAGAAGGGGCAGGATGTGAGCAATTATGCACTGTCACAGTTCCTGCTTTCGTGACATTCCATTTGGAATCTGTATATTAAGAAAAATTTAACTGGCTTTTTTGCCGGGGAAACGATACAATGAAAACAGGGAGCATATTCCCAATTTAATTAGAACGAGAGAGTTTAATTGTGGACAAGAACAGAAGGAAAAGAAAACGAATCAGAAACCTTATTAACATAGCCGGGTGCACATTTTGTCTGTTGCTGGTGCTTTTGATTTTTCGCGGAGTCGGATATCTTCTTGAGAAGCACAATACACAGTCCGGGGCAGATGCCGCAAATAACGATGCAACAGAGAGCACCCAGAACGGGGGAACGCAGACCGATGATACACAGATAGAAACGGAGACGGAGGACGCAAAGCTTATCGTGTGCTTAGACCCCGGTCACGGAGGAAAAGACCCGGGAACCAACTCCGGAGAGCGCTATGAGAAAGACGATGTTTTGAAACTTGCAAATAAAACGGCAGAGTATTTAAGAACACAGGATGTCGAAGTAGTAATGACCCGTACAGGGGATGAATTTCCAAGTCTTGAGGAGCGTGCCCAGACGGCAAATGAGAGCAATGCAGATTACTTTGTATCGTTCCATCGCAATGAGGGAGACGGCTACGGTGTAGAGTGCTGGGTGAACAAAGAGGCAGAGGCGGCGGATATTGCACTGGCAGAGGATATCATGAGCGCACTTGAATCCATTGGAATCCAGAGAAACCGCGGTGTAAAGTACGGTTCCCAGAGCAATTCGGATGAAAATTATTATGTCAATAACCATACGGAGATGACTTCCTGCCTGATTGAGTTTGGATTTATCAATGATACAACAGATAATGAGCTTTTTGATGCGCACTTAGATGAGTATGGAAAAGCAATCGGTGAGGCAATTTTACGTGCCGCAGAGGAATCCTCTGCTGTGACAGAGCCGGAAACCGAGACGGAGAATACAACGACGGACACGTCAGACCGCGAGCCGAATACGAGTATCGAGAATGTGTCAAGCCTTGACGGAACCTGCATTGATTATGGACACGGATCCAATACGGATGAAAACAACCGTCCGGATGGAGCAACCATGTACCAGGAGAAGTATGGAGATACGTACAATGCAATCTTTATCAAGGAAGCGGATGAAAAGAAAATTTATCTGACATTTGACGAAGGATATGAGTACGGATATTCCGAGTCCATTTTAAATACGCTCAAAGAGAAGAATGTCAAGGCAGTCTTTTTTGTGACAAAACCATATGCGGTTGCGGATCCGGAACTGGTGCAGCGCATGATTGATGAGGGGCACACAGTCGGAAACCACTCCGTGAACCATCCGGCAAACGGACTTCCGTCAGAGACCATTGACGAGCAGACCAATGAGGTTATGGAGACACACGAATATGTGAAGGAAAACTTTGGCGGATATGAGATGCATTATTTCCGCTTCCCGGCAGGAAAGTTCAGCGAACAGTCTCTTGCAATTGTAAATAACTGCAACTATACCAGCGTATTCTGGAGCTTCGCATATTATGATTATGATGTGAACAACCAGCCGGATCAGACGGCAAGTTTACAGAAGCTGATGGATAAGCTTCATCCGGGTGCAGTTTACCTGCTTCACGCAGAATCAGAGACGAATGCTGCAATCTTGGGACAGTTTATTGATGATGCAAGAGCAGCCGGTTACGAATTTGCACAGTTATTATAGAAGATAACATAGAAGCAGTGCAGAAAAAGGGAGGATGTACAACAAATGGAGGAATCAAAGAAAAGTGCTGTATGGAAAAAAATTCTCGCACCGTTAGGAGTAACGGTTGTGATACTTGCGGCGATATTGATGGCGATTTTAAAACTGGTAGAGCTTCGGATTATCAGCACGGTGACGGGAATGGTACTCATCTGTGTCATAATTGTCGCTGTGTTTGGTCTGATATTTGCTGTATTAAAAGCTGTCGTTGAACCGATTTTAGCGGTAGTGGGAAAGGCAGGAAATGGAAAGAAAGATAAATTTTCTGCAAAGGTGGACCGTGTGGCATCGCGTGACGATGAACTTGGAAAGCTTATCCGCACGATTCGAGAGGAGACCACTTCATTTGCAAATGTGCTTTCCGGAATCCGCAAGGCATCCGATGAACTTGGTGCGGTATCCGATGATTTTCAGAAGATTTTTGGTGATATGACATCATCGCTTGAAGATACCGGCGAGGCAGTGGAAAAGATTGCAGGCAATACCGTATCGCAGGCTGACCATACGCTTGACATGAAAGAAAAGATTGATGCTATCAGCCAGTCTATCGACCGCATTTCCGAGAATATCGAGCATCTGACAAAGAGCGCAGCAACAGTCAGAGAGTGTAACGATTCCGCAGAGGGCATTATGAAGGAGTTGATTGCCATCAGCCGGGAGAGCGGGGAGGCGATTGATAACGTCAGAAAGCAGACAGAACTTACCAATAAATCCGCACAGCAGATTCGAACCGCAACGGAGATTATTGCCGGCATTTCCAGCCAGACCAACCTTCTGGCATTAAATGCAAGCATTGAGGCGGCAAGAGCAGGAGAACACGGAAAAGGATTTGCAGTTGTTGCAGAGGAAATCCGTACACTGGCTGACCAGTCCAGAGAGTCTACCGAGCAGATTAACCAGATTGTCAATGACCTGATTCAGAATTCTGATGTCAGCGTGGAGATTACGGAAAAGGTGACAGAAGCCTTTGCAAGACAGAACGAAAAGATTCAGGATACGGAAGAAATCTTTAAGTCTTTAAATACTGAAATCCAGCAGGTAAGTGATTCTATCGGCGGAATCGGCATGGAAGTAGGCGAGTTAAAAGATCACAAGAATGTGATTGAGAATGGAATTACATCTCTGACCGAGGTGGCAGAACAGAATGCGGACAGTGCAAAAGTCACCACAGACAATATGGAGAAATTCCGTGAGATTGCAGGGGAATGTGATGCCGTACAGGAACGTGTAGTTTCCGTATCGGATGAACTGCTTGATTATATTAAACAGGTGAATACAGAGAATATCCGCAGCAAGGGAGAAAAGCTGTTAGGATAAGCAGAAAACAGAATCAGAAGAAATAAGAGGGAACTTTCCGTTAGGGAGGTTCCCTTTTTTCGAATAAAGGGCATCGCGATAACTTGAGAAAATCTACAACATAAAAATATAAAATATTTTATGTAAAAATTAAGAGAACTTTTTTATTCAAATTGTCATGAACCAAAGTACCAGAGAACATAGGGATAGCAAAAGAAGAGAACAAAAAATGCACAAATAGAGAGAAATGAAACTGTGTAAAACAACAGAAAATTAAGAAAAACTTAAAATAGTTTAGTGTAAAGTAAACAACCGTGCTATACTGTCCGTGGAGAAGTAAAACCATGAAATATGCAGGAGGGAGACATGAAAAGAAAATGGCGTAAAACGCTGTCCGCAACAATGGCAGTCTTACTTGCGGCAGCTCCGATGGGGAGTATCGGGACAAAGACATGGGCACAAGAGAATGGAACGCTGATTACGGAAAGCGAGATGGAAGAAATTTTAGCGGGTGATACGGGGACATCCGCGACGGTCAGAACAAGACAGTCCGTGCATGATCCGTCGATTGTGGCGGATGATGGCACTTACTATGTTTTTGGCTCTCACATGGGCACAGCGAAGACGACGGATTTAAGTAACTGGGAATTACTATACAGCGAGAATAACGCAGACTGTGGATTATTCGGAAATGCGGCAGGGGAGACGGTGTCTTACGAGGAGGCGTTTAAGGAAAATGCCTATCAGGGAACAGTGAGCGTTTGCAGGGCAGACGGAACAGAGCTGGAGCTTGACTTTGGTACTTACGACGCGGCGGCATGGATTGAGGATAACACGGTTTCAGGTAATATGTGGGCGCCGGATGTGATTTACAATACGACGATGAACAAATGGTGTATGTACTTAAGTTTAAATGGTGCAAACTGGGATTCGACCATCATTCTTCTGACAGCGGATGATGTGGAAGGACCTTATGTTTATCAGGGACCGGTGGTATTTACCGGATTTTCAACAGCAGATTCCGACGATTCCTTTCACGATACGGATTTGGAACTGGTATTAGGAGATTTAGACGAGCTTCCGGAGAAATACAGACAGCGGACAGATACCAGCAACGGAACCTGGGGAGAGTGGTGGCCGCATGCCATTGACCCGACCGTATTTTACGGCGATGATGGAAAACTCTGGCTTGCCTATGGCTCCTGGTCAGGTGGAATCTGTATGTTAGAGCTGGATGAGAATACGGGACTGCGCGATTACACGGTCGTGTATGACAGCGACAGTGATACGCTCGGAAAAAGTTATACCAGTGATGCGTATTTTGGAAAACGGATTGCCGGCGGTTATTATGTGTCAGGAGAAGGTCCTTATATCCAGAAAATCGGAAACTATTATTATCTGTTTATGTCCTACGGTTTTTATTCGCCGGAGGGCGGTTATCAGATGCGTATTTTCCGTTCAGAGAACCCGGATGGACCGTATGTGGATGCACAGGGAAACAGCGCGTGCTATACCGGATATGTGCACAACTATAATGGAAGCGATACCCGCGGTGAGCGTCTGATGGCAGGCTATAAGTGGGACAGCATGGATGTGGCGGAAGTGGCACAGGGACATAATTCGGCATTTGTAGATACAGATGGAAAAGCATATGTCATTTACCATACAAAGTTTGCAGACGGTACGGCGTCGCATGAGCTTCGGGTACATCAGCTTTTTGTCAATGAAGATGGCTGGCTTGTGGCAGCACCTTACGAGTATGACGGAGAGACGCTTTCAGACAGTGGATATGAGGTGTCACAGGTGACGGGAGAGTATGGTACGATTTTACACTCGTATGTGCAGGATTATGCGGGTTTGGAGTATGCGACACCACAGCAGATTGCGTTAAATGAGGATGGTTCAATTACCGGAAGTTATACCGGAACCTGGAGTGTGGATGCGGACAGTCCTAATATTGAGCTTGTCATGGATGGACATACCTACCGGGGCGTTCTGATTGAACAGAAGGTGGATAATGAGAACTATTCGACACTTTGCTTTACGGCGGTGAATGAAGAAGGACTTTGTATCTGGGGAGCAATGTCTTCCGATGCAAAAAGTATTATTGCACAGAATGTGAAAAACTTTGATTTTGGAGTGCCGGAAAGTACCTATACGGATATTGAACTTCCGACAGAGGGAAATAGCGGTGCGGTCATTTCCTGGAGTTCTTCGGATGAAAGTGTCATAAGTGCAGACGGAACAGTGGCAGCAAATCGCACAGAAGATGTGCAGGTAACTTTGACCGCAACGATTGGCAAGGGAAGCTATTATTATCTGCTGGATTTCCCGGTTACGGTGAAGGCGGGAGACGGGACATTTTCCGAGAGAACGCTGATTGCATCTTATTTCACCGATAATCCGCAGGATTTGTCTGTGGTGATGGACGGAAGTCTTTCGGTGGCAAACCCGTTTTATGACGGAACGACGCACGGGATTGATATATCCGGTGGTGTCAGTGTGGAGTTTGATGTGAAAAAAACAGGTGATTTACATATGCTTGGAACAATTCTTGCATTTCTTGGAAGCGGGCGGCTTTATTTTACCCCGGGTTCCTATCTCGGCTATAATGCGACCGGCGGATATTTCGATGCCAACATAAAAGACTGGTCGCTTGTGCAGGATTACATCGGCGATGGCGCTCATGTGAAATTGGAATTTTTACAGGATGGCTTTGGCGTCTATGTGGATGGAACGCTGGTGTATGATGAAGAAATTGTTTCCACGGAAAACGGTGGCGGAACGCTGACGGACTATACAAAGGTATTAAAATGGCTTAATGAAAGCGCGGAAACGTTGTATTTCGGGTACGGCTCCTGGTGGGCATCAGCCGGGGATGACGAGGCAAATTGTACCATCAGCAATGTAGAATGTTATGCAGAGACAACGACGGCTTCTTCTAACGACGCAGATGCAGTAGTATGGTATGAAATGGATGAGGTGACGCTTGCGTCAAGTGATGCCATCACCTATGCGGAAAATCCGTTTTACGGAGTGGAGACAGACTGTCTGTATCTTGCCTATACGATTAATTTTGCATCGGATGCGGCAAAAAATGGCTGGGATGGCGTGATGAGCTTTTTCAATTCCTCGACGTCTGGAAGAATTTCCGTACAGACCAATCCGTATATTTGTTTTAATGCGGGAGACGGTAACTGGATGGATTTGAACAATCCGAATAATACGGCAAACGGTGGAACGAACTGGGCGGCTACGGCGGAGACCGGAACAGATTACCGGGTTGAGATTTTAATTACCACAAGCGGTGTGACGATGTCGGTAGACGGGGAAACGATTGCAGTCAGTGTGGCAAAGGCAAATTCAGATTCTACTTATGAATTATTGTTAGATGCGCTTTCCGACTGCGACATGCTTACCTGGGGAGTGGGACAGGCGGTGACCTCCTATTGGTGGACGGAGCTTTGTACCTTAAGCAACATTGTGATTGCGAGCAGCCCGAATCTTGTCGAATTGTCCGAGGATGAGATAGACTTAACTACAACTGATTATCTTGACACAAGAACCAATCCGTTTGCAGGAAAAGAGATTCTCGGAATGGACTTGGAATATACGCTTCAATTTGCATCGGATGCCGCAAAAAATGGCTGGGATGGCATTTTCAGCTTCTATCAGACAACTTCCGGCGGCAGGGTTTCCATGCAGACGAATCCGTATCTTTGCTTTAACAGCGGAAGCGGAACCTGGATGGATTTGAACAATCCAAACAATGTGGCAAGCGGTGGAACCAACTGGGCAGCTTCGGCAGAAACCGGGCAGGACTATGAAGTAAGTGTCAAAATCCGTAAGGATGGCGTTACGATTGCAATCGACGGAGAGGAGCTTTCGCTGTCAGAGGCTTCAAGTTCATCTGATGTGACGGCAGAAGAGATTCTTTCCTTTATCAGTGACTGTGA
The DNA here is from genome assembly GCA_958420225.1 of uncultured Roseburia sp. GTDB lineage: Bacteria > Bacillota > Clostridia > Lachnospirales > Lachnospiraceae > Roseburia. The sequence continues at coordinate 312,076 of CATZIT010000002.1, forward strand.
TACCTTTACCTTTGGTGTCGGACTTGCACAGACTGCCTACTGGAACACGGAGCTTGCAACCATAAAGAATTTTTCTGCGAAGGCGGTATGCAGCAATACGACAGAAAGCGGAAATGACGATACGGACGATTCAGATGACAGCAGCGGTGACACGGAGACGGGTTCCATCGTAGTGCTTTCTGAAAATAGCTGGAAAATTCAAAAGAGCGATGGAATTTTATATCTGGATAATCCGGCAGCAGGTGCAGAACTTGAAAAAATAGAGATTTCTTATGACATCCTGTTTGCATCGGATGCAGTGAAAAATGGCTGGGACGGGCTTTTCAGTTTTTATGACGAGACAACAGGAGCAAGGGTTTCCATTCAGAGTGCACCGTATATCTGCTACAACGATATGGGCGGAGAGGATGTGCACTGGGCAGATATCAATAGTCCGGCGTTAGCTGGCAGTACCGACTGGGCGGCACTTGCAGAAACAGGAGAAACGTATCATGTGGAGATTACGCTGACGGCGGATGAGGTTACATTGCAAGCTGCGGGAGAGACACTTTCCTATGCGGACAGCACATCGGATAATTTTACCGGGTATGAGGAGATTTTAAACCTTATAGCAGACTGTTCAAAACTCACGATTGGTGTAGGAACAGCAGAAACTGCATTCTGGAACTCGGAACTGTGCACGATTTCTAATTTCACGGTTACAGTCAATGGTGATGACAGCGACAATAGCGGAAGTAGTGACAGTAGTGGCAACAGTGGTGACGATAGTGGCAACAGTGGTGACGACAGTGGCAACAGTGGAAGCGGTGACAGCGGTAGTAGCAGCGGTGACGACAGTGACAATAGCGGAAGCAGTGACAGCAGCGGGGAAGAGAATAGCGAAACAGAGGAGACAGAGAGCGAAGAGACAGACAGCGAAACTGAGGAGACAGAGAGCGCGGAGGCAGACAGCGAGACCGAGGATAGTGAAACCGAAAGTGAAGAAGCGGATAGCGAAACAGAGGAGACAGAGAGTGAGACGACAGATAGCAATGATACCACAGTATGCAGCGAAACATCAGATGGCAGTGAGACGACAGAGGACAGTGAGACGACAGAAGAAGAGGTTCCTGTGATTCAGGGGGCATTGATTTTTGCACCAGATACAAAGAAAGATACGGTTTCTGATGAAAAGGAGCAGGAGACAGTGGTTGCAGGAGCCGGGCTGACAGAAAAGACCACGACGAAAGATACAGAAAAGGAGCAGGGAGAAACAATCGATTCTGTCGAAGAGAAGCAGTCCCGTACGATAACAAGTGATAAGACAACGGCAGTTTTTATTACGGGAGACAGCAGTCTGCTGCCGGAAGGTGCCTCTCTTTTCTGGAAAGTGCTGACGGATGGAAGTACCTATGAAAAGGCGGTGACAGCCGCAAAGCAGTTGAAATCCTGTATGCTCTGTCAGGTCATGGAACTGAAGCTTTTTGATGATAAGAATCTGGCACTGCATCAGCTTGACGGATATGTGAGTGTGACCGTTCCGCTACCGGATGGCGTTGCAGAGACAGCAAAGCTGACGGTTTACCGGCTTGAGGAGGACGGAAGTCTGACTGCCTGTGAAACAGAGGTGTCAGATGGGGCACTGACCTTTCAGACCAATCATTTCAGTACGTTTGTGGTGACAAAGGAAACAGAGAGCCATTCTTTTGAAATGGTTCTTCTGGTTGTTCTGTTGCTTGTTGCGGGAGCCGGCGGCTATCTGTTCCTCAGAAGAAAAATTGTACCTTTTAAGGTGCAATCAGCAAAATAGGGCAGGACGCATTGAATTTAAGCGGGGGAGATGTTAAAGTATTAACAAATAAAAATGTCCCCTGACACCGAATCACAAACATGAGGTGAAAGCTACGACAGAACAGTGCATAACGGATGAACCCGCGAGGAAACGGGGCGGGTTTGTGCAGCTATTTGTAGATTCTTAAGTACCGGGGAGGCAACTCCCCGGTTTTTTTGCGCTATAGGGGATATCATTTAATAAGGAGAAAAGTAAGATGACGGAGACACGGATTGCCCTGATTGGGATTATTGTGGAAGATATGGATTCCATCGAGGCGTTAAACAGTCTGTTGCATGAGAACAGCCATTACATTGTCGGCAGAATGGGAATCCCTTATCGGGAGAGGGGCGTCAACATTATCAGTGTTGCGATTGACGCACCACAGGATGTGATTAATGCACTTTCCGGAAAATTAGGACGGCTGCATGGAATCACGGCAAAAACAGTTTATTCAAATATTAGTGGAAAATCAGATGAGTAGAGAACGAGAAATCATAGACAGCCTGGAAAAAAACGGCAATTTGGAAAAAGAGCAGTTAAAGATTTTGCTGGAGACCAAAAATCAGGAAGCAATCGAATATCTGCACGAGCGGGCGCGTGAGACCGCCCACAGAATATATGGAAACAAGGTGTACATCCGGGGACTGATTGAATTTACCAATTATTGCAAAAACGACTGTTATTACTGCGGAATCCGCAGAAGCAACAGTCACGCAGACCGTTACCGGCTAAGTCAGGAGCAGATTCTCTCCTGCTGTGAAGCCGGTTATGAACTGGGATTTCGCACCTTTGTGTTACAGGGTGGGGAAGACCCTTATTTTACGGATGAAAAAATCTGTACGCTGGTGTCCGGGATAAAGAAAGCGTACCCGGACTGTGCTGTGACGCTGTCCATCGGGGAAAAGGAGCGGGAGAGTTATGAGGCGTACTTTAAAGCGGGAGCAGACCGCTATCTGCTGCGCCATGAGACGGCGGATGAAACGCATTACAGAAAGCTGCACCCGGCAGAAATGTCGCTTTCACACCGCAAACAGTGTCTTAGAAATCTAAAGGAAATCGGCTATCAGACCGGGTGCGGATTTATGGTAGGCTCTCCAGGGCAGACCATCGACACACTGTATGAGGATTTAGCGTTTATCAAAGAATTACAGCCGGAAATGGTCGGAATCGGACCGTTCATTCCACAGAAGGACACACCGTTTGGCGGGGAGGCGGCAGGAACGTTAGAGCAGACGATTCGTCTGTTATCCATTATCCGGTTAATGCACCCGCATGTGCTGCTTCCATCGACAACGGCACTTGGAACCATTCATCCGCTCGGAAGGGAAAAAGGAATTCGTGCGGGAGCGAATGTTGTGATGCCCAATCTTTCTCCGGTTGATGTGCGGGAGAAATATAAATTATATGACAATAAAATCTGTACCGGAGATGAGGCTGCGGAATGTCGTTTCTGTATGCAGAGACGGATGGAAAGCGTCGGTTATGAGGTAGTGACAGACCGGGGCGATTATAAAAGGTGATGGTCAGAAAGTAAACTATTAATATAGAAGAAACCCGGGCACACGGGAGAAAAGGAGTATGTATGTACAACGCAAAATCATTAAAAGCAGAAGAATTTATTTCGGATGAGGAAATCAGGGAGACACTTGCCTATGCAGATGCAAACAAGGACAATGTGGAACTGATTGATTCCATCATCGCAAAGGCGAGAGAACGCAAGGGCTTAAATCACAGGGAGGCATCGGTACTGCTCGCCTGCGAGATTCCGGAAAAAGTGGATGAGGTGTATGCACTGGCAGAGCAGATTAAGAAGGATTTCTATGGAAACCGTATCGTGCTTTTTGCACCGCTTTATCTGTCGAACTATTGCGTAAACGGCTGTGTTTACTGCCCGTATCACTTGAAAAACAAGCATATTGCAAGAAAGAAGCTGACCCAGGAGGAAATTGCCCAGGAAGTAACGGCGTTGCAGGATATGGGACACAAACGTCTTGCAATCGAGGCTGGTGAGGACCCGGTCAACAATCCAATCGAGTATATCTTAGAGTGTATCAAGACGATTTACAGCGTAAAGCATAAGAATGGCTCTATCCGCCGTGTCAATGTCAATATTGCAGCTACAACCGTAGAAAACTACCGCAAGTTAAAAGAAGCAGGCATCGGAACTTATATCCTGTTCCAGGAGACCTACCATAAAGAAAGCTATGAGAAGCTGCATCCAACGGGACCAAAGCACAACTATGATTATCATACCGAGGCAATGGACCGCGCGATGGAGGGTGGAATCGATGATGTAGGACTTGGTGTTTTGTTTGGACTTGAAATGTACCGCTATGAGTTTGCCGGACTTTTGATGCACGCAGAGCATCTTGAGGCAGTTCACGGAGTGGGACCGCACACCATCAGCGTTCCGCGAATCAAACACGCAGACGACATTGATCCGTCCGCATTTGATAACGGCATTAGTGATGATACTTTTGCAAAAATCTGTGCGCTGATTCGTATTTCCGTGCCGTATACCGGAATGATTATTTCCACCAGAGAGAGCCAGGCGGTCAGAGAAAAGGTACTGCCACTTGGAGTTTCCCAGATCAGCGGCGCTTCCCGTACCAGTGTCGGCGGTTATGCAGAACCGGAGACAGAGGAGGATTTAACGAGTGCGCAGTTTGACGTCAGCGACCAGCGTTCCCTTGATGAAGTGGTCAACTGGCTGATGAAGCTTGGATATATCCCGAGTTTTTGTACCGCATGCTACCGTGAGGGAAGAACCGGAGACCGTTTTATGGCGCTGTGTAAAAATATGCAGATTTTAAACTGCTGTCATCCGAATGCACTGATGACGTTAAAGGAATATCTCGAGGACTACGCCAGCGAGGAAACCAGAAAAATCGGTATGGAGCTTATCGAGCGCGAGCTTGAAAAGATTCCAAACGAAAAGGTAAAAAAGACAGCATCAGACCACATTCATGATATCGCAGAAGGAAAGAGAGATTTCCGGTTCTAATCCAATATGCACAATCTGTTCGGTTAATTGCCGGATGACATAGTCCTTGGCGAATTCGCCAAGGACTTTTTCTGTTATTTGAATCATAAGCGTTCCTTTTCTAAGAAAAGTTTTCTTTCGGATTTACTGATTAAATTCGTGGTTCCATGCATGATACTCAATTCTTATATGGGTTCCTACAGCACAGATACGCTGGCGAACATCGGGCTGTCGGAGAGATGACAACACCGTTATCTATGATAATTACCGGGGTGACGATGGCAGAGGCGGGATTACTTCCACTTTTAAAGAAGAAAAATCTTTTCATTGGAGTGGCAGTGAGACTGCTTCTGATACCGGCAGTGTGTATCGGGGGGGTTCTGGCTTCTTGGAATTTCCGGAACGGCGGCGGTCGTGACATTGCTATTATAGGTAATTCCTATAGCAGGTCAAAACTTTTCCATATTAGACAAATCAAAACGAGAATGATATATATAATATATGCTTTTTAAAAGAGCATTAATCCTATATGAGAGATAGGAATAGGATGGAGGAAGATTTATGATTGAATTACGCGAAGTGAATAAAATATTTACGGCAGGCGACCATGTGGTGGAAGCGGCAAAAGACGTAAATCTTCGCATTGAGGATGGAGAAGTGTTCGGAATTATCGGATACAGCGGAGCTGGAAAGAGTACACTGGTACGATGTATCAATCTGTTGGAGCGGCCGACATCCGGGCAGGTATTTTTAGATGATACGGAACTTACCACATTAAGTGATAAACAACTGCGCGAGAGCCGGAAAAATATCGGAATGATTTTTCAGCAGTTCAACTTGTTTTCTTCGAGAAATGTATACGGAAATGTTGCGTATCCCTTAAAGCACGGCAAGTTAAGCAAAGAGGAGAAGAAAAAGAAGGTTGAGAGTCTGCTAGAACTGGTAGGACTTTCGGATAAGGCAAAATCTTATCCATCCCAGCTCTCCGGTGGACAAAAGCAGCGTGTGGCAATCGCAAGAGCGCTTGCGAGTGACCCGAAGGTGTTGCTTTGTGATGAGGCAACGAGTGCCTTAGACCCGCAGACGACACATTCCATTTTACAGCTTTTAAAGGAATTAAATAAAAAACTTGGAATTACGGTGATTCTGATTACCCACGAGATGGATGTTATCAAGGAAATCTGTGACAGGGTAGCTGTCATGGAGAACGGAAGAGTTGTAGAGCAGGGAGACGTTTTCAGCATCTTTGCAAATCCGAAGGAAAAAATCACCCGCGAATTTATCGATACGACGTCAAATCTTTCTAAGATTTATGAATTGATTGGTGAAAAAGCGGAGATTACCCAAATTAATCCGGGCGAGTGTATCGCCAAATTCAAATATCTGGTGCGCAGTTCCTCGGAGGCATTGGTTTCGACGATTTCCAGACAGTATCACATCAATGTCAATATTATTTTCGGGAATATTGAGCTGATAGGTTCCGAGCCGCTTGGCGGACTTGTGGCAATCTTAAGCGGAGAGCCGCAGGATATAGAAGGAGCATTAAATTATCTGAGAGAAAAAAACGTAGGAGTGGAGGTGATTCTGGATGCAAGAAATCCTCAGTAATCTTTTTCCAAATGTGGCAGAAAAATTCCCGGCATTCTGGGAAAGTATCGGACAGACGCTTGAAATGGTTATCCGTTCCGGTGTGATTGGTCTTATCATTGGTGCAGTGCTCGGTGTCGTGCTGGTTGTGACCAAAAAGGGAGGAATCTTCCAGAACACCGTTGTTTTTCAGATTGTAGACAAATTAGTCAATCTGTTTCGAGCAATCCCGTTTATTATCTTACTTACGTTTGTAATGCCATTGTCCCGTGCCATCATGGGAACGGCAATTGGTGTTGACGGGGCAATCGTTCCATTGATTTTTGGAATGGTACCGTTCTTCTCAAGACAGATGGAGAGTGCGCTTTCCGAGGTCTCACCGGGACTGATTGAGGCGGCAGAATCGATGGGAAACAGCAAATGGCAGATTATCGGAAGTGTTTATTTAAGAGAGAGTATTCCGCAGATTGCAAGGGCAGTCTCCATTACCTTAATCAGTTTAATCGGACTGACCGCCATGGCAGGAGCAGTCGGAGCCGGCGGACTTGGAGATTTCGCCATCCGCTACGGACATGACAGAAATCAGGTGGATGTCACCTACGCCACCATCATCGTGCTGGTATTGTTTGTCAGCATTATCCAGTTGGCAGGCAACCTGATTGCCAGGAAAAATACACACTAAACATTATTTTAAAATAAAAGAAAAGAGGAAAAAATTATGAAAAAGTGGAACAGAGTAGCAGCAACCGTATTGGCAGGAGCATTACTTACAGCAGGATTTGCAGGATGCGGTTCAAAGGATTCCGGCAGTGCAGCAGATGAGGTAACCGTAAAACTTGGTGTGGTAGGTTCCGTCTATGATGAACTTTGGGCACCGGCAAAAGAGCAGCTCGCAGACGAGGGCATCAATCTTGAGATTGTACAGTTTTCCGATTACGTTACCCCAAACAATGCACTCAACAACGGGGAAATCGATTTGAATGCATTCCAGCATCAGATTTATCTGGCATCAGAGGTGGAAAATTACGGATATGACATAGAGACTATCGGCTACAGCTTCATCATTCCACTGAATATTTATTCTAACAAAATCGGTTCCCTTGATGAGTTAAAAGACGGCGATACCATTGCAATTCCAAACGACCTGACAAACGGTGGACGTGCTTTAAAAGTATTAGAGGCAGCAGGAATCATTAACTTAAAATCAGATGTAGCCTTCAGCCCGACGGTCGATGATATCGAGTCTTACAATGTACAGGTAGAAATTCAGGAGCTGGCTGCAAACACCATTCCGTCTGTTCTTGACGATGTGACAGCAGGTGTTGTAAACGGAAACTATGCATTAGACTTTGGACTTGCAGTAAACGATGCATTATTCCAGGATACCAGTGTGACAGAGGAACAGTACTGGAACATCATCGTAGCAAGAAGCGCAGATTTACAGGATGCAGACAAGAAAGAGGTTTATAAGAAGGTAGTGGAAGCATTCCAGTCAGATGCAACCGAGAAAGTATTTAACGATGATTTCGGCGGCTACTTCATCAAAGAGGGCTGGGATCAGGATTTACTGAAATAAGCGTAAAGAAGAAAGAGACAGGATGCGTATTTAAGTGATACCTTGGGACGTTTGAAAGGAACGGCGGATGCAGGTGACTCCAAGAGGGGCAGGAACAAATCTGGTTGGTTCTTCGGTGCCGGACCACGGTGGAATCGTGCTTGATCTCTCGGAGATGAACCGGGTGTTAGAGCTTGACGAGGAGACCTGGCAGAAAGAGCGGACTGCCAATATGAAGCGGATTTATGGAAAAGCGTATGAGCTTGGCGGTCTTACGTCCGGAGAGCACGGCATCGGTCTCACCAAGAAACAATATTTCCTTGCAGAGACACCGTCTGTGAATCTGGAGCTGATGCGCGGCATCAAAGAGAGCTTTGACAAAAAACATATTTTAAACAGTCATATTTCTTATAATATTGGATGAACATAAGGAGCAAAAAAATATGAAGGAATTAAGCAAAAGAAGCGCAGGATTTACCGATTCTGTGATTCGCAGAATGACCAGGATTTCATTAAAATACGGAGCAGTGAACCTTTCCCAGGGATTTCCGGACTTTGACCCGCCAAAGGAGATTACCGACCGTCTGGCAGAGGTGGCAGCAGAAGGACCACACCAGTACGCCTTAACCTGGGGGGCACAGAATTTCAGGGAAGCGCTTGCAGCAAAACAGGAGCATTTTTCCGGCATGAAGGTAGACCCGGATAAAGAAATCGTTGTCACCTGCGGCAGCACGGAAGCGATGATGGCTGCGATGATGGCAGTGACGAATCCGGGCGATAAAGTCATCATCTTTTCTCCGTTTTATGAAAACTATGGAGCGGACACCATTTTATCCGGAGCGGAGCCAATCTACGTACCGCTTGTACCGCCGGAGTTCGGATTTGATGCCAATGTGCTTGAGGATGCCTTTAAGCAGGGCGCAAAGGCGATGATTTTATGTAATCCATCAAACCCGTGCGGAAAAGTATTTACCAGAGAAGAATTACAGATTATCGCAGACCTTGCGATTAAGTATGATACTTATGTAATTACAGATGAAGTATATGAACATATTATTTATGCACCAAATCAGCATACCTATCTGGCAACACTGCCGGGAATGAGAGAGCGTACGATTGAGTGCAGTTCTTTGTCGAAGACTTATTCCATCACCGGATGGAGACTCGGCTATGTGATTGCACCGCCGGAAGTGATTGACCGCGTGAAAAAGATTCACGATTTCTTAACAGTCGGAGCGGCAGCCCCGTTAATGGAAGCGGCAACGGTCGGACTTTTATTCCCGGATTCTTACTATGAGGAGTTGCAGGCACACTATACGCATATGAAAAACCTGTTTGTGAACGGATTAAAGGATATCGGACTGCAATTTACCGAACCGCAGGGCGCTTATTATGTGCTCGTGGATATCGGTGAATTTGGATATGACAGTGACCTTGTATTCTGCGAGGATTTAGCTGCGAAGGTGGGCGTTGGCGCCGTTCCGGGTTCGAGCTTCTTTAAGGAGGATGTTAGTCATTTAATCCGGTTCCATTTTGCAAAGCGGGATGAGACATTAAATGCGGCACTCGATAATCTTTCCCGGATTCGTACAAAACTGAAAAAATAATCCTGCAAGGGTGCAATTTTGCGGAAGCAGTGCTATAATAGGCGAAAGACAAAATTGTGGAAGGCAAAGGAGGCAGCTTATGTACCGTGAGATTGCAAAGCTGATTATGTATGGAGATATGGCGGAGGACTGCATCCTCCGTCAGTTTGGTGAAATTTTCCGCCGTTTTAACGAGGATAAATATTCGGATTCAGAGCTGATTTCGGATATTTACACACAGTTGAAGCGGCTTCTCGTGGTAGCAACAGACTACGGATTTAATAAGAACCTGTGGCATAACTACCTGACATTTTATCTGGTGACAAATGAAAACCCGTTCAGCATTACCTGTGAAAAGGTAGGCGCGAATGACGGAAGCGTCAATTATTTTGCAAAAAATGATTTTAAGGTGTTTAAGGCACTGTTTGACTATGACTTTACACCGATTGAAAAAGCACTTGGAATCGACTGCTTTTCCCGGATTTCCAATTATAAAGCAATCGGTAAGAAAGAGCTGATGTACAACAAAAATGTCAGCGAGAAAATCACAGCCCTCAGCGAAAAGTTAGAGCAGGCGGCGGATGAGAACGAATTTTTTGACGAGATTACCGGATTTTACAGAGATTACGGTGTTGGAATGTTTGGTCTTAACAAGGCGTTCCGTGTCAAGGAAAAGGATGGAAATGAGGTAGAGTTCGTTGCCATCAACAACATGGATAAGGTGATGCTTGATGACCTTGTAGGCTACGAAATCCAGAAGCAGAAGCTTGTGGACAACACGGCTGCATTTGTGGCAGGACGCAAGGCGAACAATGTGCTTTTGTTTGGAGACAGCGGAACCGGCAAATCCACCAGTATCAAAGCGATTGTCAATGAATTTTACCCGCAGGGACTGCGCATGATTGAAATCTACAAACACCAGTTTAAAGATTTGTCAAATGTGATTGCGCAGATTAAGAACCGGAATTACCGTTTTATCATTTACATGGATGACCTTTCCTTCGAGGAATTTGAAATCGAGTACAAGTTCTTAAAGGCTGTCATTGAGGGCGGCGTGGAGACAAAGCCGGACAATATTTTAATTTATGCAACCTCAAACCGCAGACATTTAATCAAGGAGACCTGGAATGACCGCAATGATATGGAAAATGGCAACGGCATCCACCGCTCCGATACGATTGAGGAGAAGCTTTCTCTGGTAAACCGCTTTGGTGTCACCATCAATTACTCCAAGCCGAGCCAGAAAGAATTTTTCCATATCGTGACGGAATTAGCGCACAGAGAGGGCATCCGGATGACCGACGAGGAACTCTGCCAGAAGGCAAACGCCTGGGAGTTAAGCCATGGTGGAATCTCCGGTCGTACTGCACAGCAGTTTATAAATTATCTTGCTGGAAAAGAGGAATAAGATGCTGCGGAAACTTCAGAAATTATTGGAACTTTGTATTGCCGCGACGGCAGGCATTTATCTTGGAAAAGTGCTGTGGATGTGGATGGATTACCGGAATCATCCGGCACTTTACGTGCAGGATTCGATTTCCTTTAGCGGGAAGATGTCGGTAATCAGCGGAATTGCGTTTGCTGTTGCAGCGGTTGAGGCGATTTTTTATCTGTATATCCGGTATCTGAGAAAGAAAAAACGGGAGCTTGGGCTTCAGAAAACGATGAAAACGAAACATCTTACGATAAGACCTCTAAAGGAAAACGACCGGGCGGATATGGGAGAAATACTTACAAATGACGATGTGTGTAAGACGTACCTGATTCCGGATTTTGCTTCGGAAGAGGAAGTGACTGCGTTATTTGAGACCCTGCACAAAAACTCTCTTTCTAAGGAACATTATCTTTATGGCATCTGCCAGGGCAAAAGACTCATCGGTTTTGTCAATGACGTGGAGCAAAAAGGTGATGTGATAGAACTTGGCTATGTCATTCATCCGGCGTATCAGGGCAAAGGCTATGCAACCGAGATGCTAAATGCGGTTCTTTTGGACTTAAAAGAGCTTGGGTACATAAAAGTCTTAGCGGGTGCATTTGAGGAGAATATTGCAAGCATCCGTGTGATGGAGAAATGTGGAATGGAAAAAACAGATCGTGAGGAGGATATTGCCTACCGGGGCAGAAAACATCATTGCGTTTATTATGAGAAAGTTATGTTTTAAAAAGGGGATACTTGAAATGCCAGATGGCATATGCTATAATGCCTACAGGCAAGAAATGAGATTGTATCCAAGCGATACACAAAATGAACCCCCAGTAGCAGCCACTACTGAGGGTTCTTCTCCTTTTAAACGGTAGAGCATCCGTTCGGCTAGTTGTCACTGTCGTTTCCATCTAGCCATTTGCAGACATAGTAGGCAACTATGCTTGCCGTGACGGAAACTAGAAATGAGATTGTTAATTCCAGGCAGCACACCCCCTTCCTGTTGCCAGAATGGGTGCGATACATAAAGGATGAAGACAAGGAGAAAGCCACATGTATTACACACTAAATGAACTGGCACAGATGACCGGTTATTCCACAAGAAGGCTGCGTACCTTTTTAAAGGAGGGTACATTACAGGGAAGCTGTGAAGGAAGAAAGTGGCTTTTTTCGGAAAAGGATTTAGAACAATTCTTTTCAAAAGGGTATGTGATGGACGGAATCCTAATCAAAACCAATATGCAGGTACAGCATTTTTTGGAAGAAACGAACAAATCTGAGCCAAAAACCTGTGTTATTCATGATGAACCTGGTGAGGAGACCGCAGAAGAACTGAACCGGAGAATGCTTGCAGCTATCAATGAAAGGCAGTATGAAGGCTTAACCTACAATTATTACTTTGATAAAAGGACAAACCAGGGAAGATTCGTTTTGTGCGCACCATTTGAGGCAATTGCAGAATTAATGGAGAAATTAAGATGAAGATATTGTATGGGACAACCAATCAGGGAAAACTTCAGGCGATGGAAGAAGCGGTGAAACCGTTAAACATAGAGCTGGTTGGCTTGAAGGATATGGAAGGGGAACTTCCGCGTGTAGATGAAAATGGCAGTACACCGTTAGAAAATGCACAGATAAAGGCAAGAGCGTATTATGAGGCGTTTCATATGCCGGTATTTTCCTGTGACAGTGGTTTGTACTTTGATGAATTAAAGGAAGAGGAGCAACCGGGGATTTATGTGCGGAGGGTAAATGGAAAGACGCTGACGGACGATGAAATGATACAATATTATGCTTCTTTGGCTCAAAAACATGGTGGAAGAATCACTGGACGATATCGAAATGCCATTTATTTTATCCTGGATGAAACACATCATTATTCGAGCATGGATATGTCGATTGCCACGGAACCTTTTATTCTGGTAACAAAACCACATCCTAAGAGGGTGGACGGATTCCCACTGGACTCATTGTCGATTGATATCAGAACCGGAAAATATTATTACGACCTGAAAGAAAAAGATGTGAGTACATCGTTAGATGACGGAGTCAGGGCATTTTTCGGGGGAATATTGAGAGAAAGATAGTAGATAATACCAATTATTTATTTGGATTTACAGGATTTGGCTAAACAACTAAAAAAACACACTACATAAAAGTTTCTTTATATATCAAGAAACAAATACCATATGCAAAATAAAAATTTACATATAGTGTTTAACATGTAGAATCATCAATGAACTTACAGGTATTTTCAAATCTGAACACAAAGAAGGATAAACAACATATAATATTGAAATTAATTTCTTCCAACATACAGTAACTATAATTTAAGGGGAAATATTTATGCGAACTGAAATAGAACTTAACAACGGATGGCGCTTTGCTAAGATATATAATCTGGGAATAAGCGAAAATGATGCAGTTACCCCCGAATTTGACGATTGCTCATGGGAAAAGATCTGCCTGCCTCACACTTTTAATGCAACTGATAGTGTAACAAGCAGCTATTATAAAGGACTGACCTGTTACCGCCGAGATTTGGAGCTTTCGACAAAATACAAGGGCAAGGCACTATACATTGAATTTGGGGGAGCCAACACTACTGCTAAAGTGTTTGTGAATGGCTTTTTTGCCGGAAAACACGATGGAGGCTATTCTGCTTTTCGCATAAACATAACGAATTATGTACACTATGACAGAAAAAACCAAATTGCAGTCCTTGTTGACAATTCACCCACAAATTACATTGCTCCAATTACTGAACAGGGCGATTTTACAAAAATGGGTGGATTGTACCGAGAAGTTAAATTAATTGCCGCCGAACCTGTTCACATTGCACTGGAGGACAGTGGTTCCTGCGGAGTCTACATCACACCACATAATATTACATCAGACAGCGCAGACATTGATGTACTGATAAAGCTTGATTCCGCCAACAACATAGAGGCAAAGGCCGTAATTTTTGCCCCGGACGGAAAGCCTGTTGCAGAGATGTGTGGACATACAGAAAGCGACAGGCTTACACTTTCGAAAAAAATATCTGCTCCGCAGTTGTGGGATGGTGTAAACTCTCCCTGTCTGTATCGTGCCGAAGTCACCCTATTTTATGGGGACAAAGCAACAGATATGGTATCCGAAAATTTTGGCATAAGGACATATCATATTAACCCTGAGGATGGTTTTTTCCTTAACGGAAAGTCTTATCCTCTTCATGGTGTGAACTATCATCAAGACAGCTTTGAAAGCGGCTGGGCAATGACAAATATCCAACGTGAACGTGATTATGGAATTATTCGTGATATGGGTTGCAACGCTGTAAGAATGGCTCATTATCAGCATTGCAGTCAGGAATATTCACTGTGTGACGATTTCGGTATTTGTGTTTGGACAGAGATAGGGATTATAAACAAAATGTCTCCGGATGAAAGCGAACGTCACATTCTTGCAAATGGCTTTGCAGAAAATGCAAAACAGCAGCTTATTGAGCTTATCAGGCAGAATTACAATCATCCATCAATCATCTTATGGGGAATATCTAATGAACTTTACCAAATGTCTGATGAAATTTTTGCTTTATACCAAGAACTTTATGAGCTTGCCTGCAAGGAGGACAACACAAGGCTGAAAACTTATGCAGACAATCAGTTCTATGGCAGATTTTTGCAGCTTCCCACAGATGTCGTAGGATATAATCGTTATTTCGGTTGGTATAAGGAAGCAGGCGATGCAGAACATTTCGGAGAATGGCTTGACTTATACCATAATTCAAAAGAAAAACGTCCGATATGCATTTCTGAATACGGCGGTGGCGGAGCCATAACACAGCACAAGGACAGCATAGACTGGCTGAACGATATTGACCCGAATGGAGCTCGTCATTATGAAAATTATCAGTCACAGCTTCACGAAATTGTTTGGCGGCAATTTTCTGCAAGAAAATATCTTTGGGCAGCATTTGTATGGTGTATGTTTGATTTTCCTTCCAGTGGTCGTGAAGAGGGCGATACGATAGGACAGAATGATAAGGGTCTATGCACGAGAGAACGCATACCCAAAGATGCGTATTTCTTTTACAGATCTGTATGGAGCAGTGAGAAAACTATCTACATTACTGAGCGCCGTCATAACGTAAGACCTTGCAATGTACCATTTATAAAGATATATTCAAATGCACAAAGTGTTGAACTTATCGTGAACGACAGGTCACTTGGCATAATAAAACGCAGCGAATTGTCAAATAGCAATGATACTGTTTTTGTATGGAACAATGTTAATATAAATAAAAATGAGAAAAATACTATTACTGCAAAAGCGACATTTGATGATGACACGATAAAGTATGACAAAGTTTGTTGGTATGGCGAATAACAGAGCAAATGTAAAGATTCAATCATAACGAATATCTATATTGCAATAGAAAAAGCGTTACCTATCGAATTGAAAGGTAACGCTTTTTTTATGCTCTGTTTAGCCTGCATTAAGTGATATTTTTATATAATAACCAATCAATTATTTGCTCTTCCCGGAATGTACCCCAAGCGAATTGATAAAGACATCCCATTCGCGCTCATTAATAACCACAGCCCGTCCATAATTTGTTTCAACTTCAAAGAATTCATCATTATTAATGACATTTGTAAACAACTCGTCCGCTGTTGATTTTAATTCCTGTATGTCAACGGTTCTCATTCGTGATACAACTCCTTTTCGTTCAATTTCTGAGAATATTATAGCATGACAGAAGAGAACTGGAAGTTAAGATTTGGTAAGAAATTAATATCCAAATGAAGCCTTTATCAGGAAAAACTCCCCCGATTTCAAATTGAATCCCCCGTCCTCCCTCTAGTATGATAAGTGTATCAAACAAACAGGAGGAGCAATAAGATGCGTGGTTTATATGAACAAATAGAGCAAAGACTGGAAAAACTTACATTTGAAGAACTTGTGCCGGGATTTTGCCGTTACGAATTTGCAATCTATGACGAGACGACGGTCTACCTGAAAAAACGGGAAATTCCGGTGGATGGACGGTTTCTGGGGAATACGGCGATAGAATTTGAGAATGGGTATCTTGCCATCTATGCAGTTCCGGATAAAAATATGATAGATGTGGATGAACTTACAGCACAGATTGTGCATGAAATGTTTCATGTACATCAGAAGATATGTAAAGTGGAAGCATATCCTGACGATTTTAAACTGATGAGTTATCCCGGAAATCTGATTGCATACCAGGCGAAATACGCAGAAAACCAGCTCCTTGTGGCGGCATATGAGGCTGGGGAAAAGCGGAAAGAAGCGTTGTTTGCAAGTTTTCTTACTGTGCGGGAATGTAGAAAAAAAGAAATCGGGGCATTTTTGGAGCAGGAAGAGTGTATAGAGCGTTTAGAAGGGATGGCAGAGTACGCCGGAACAAAGGCGTTACTTGTGATGGCACCGGAGAAAGGACAAAGACGGATTGCGGGTTATCTGGAAAAACTGCGGGAAATTTCAGAGGAAACACTGGATATCCGCAGAATGTCTTACTGGATTGGCACAATCTATTTTCTGGTGAAAGAACAGCTTGGGAACATGACGCAGGCACTTGCAGAAGCGCTTGCAGAGGAACAGACGGAAGTTACCCAAACGCCTGTGCAGGTGGTAATGGAACGGGATAAACAGTCAAAAATAAAACGTATCCGGGAATTTCTGGAAGGAAAAGTGACAGAAGAGACAGGAGATTACTGTATTTGCGGTTATGATCCGATGAATATGTTCCGGGTGGAAAACCAGATATTCTGTGCACACTTTGTTTCCCTGCGTGATGCGGCGCACCACACCCTGACATATACGGAGCCGGTTCTTTTATACCTGAAAGAGGGCACCGAAAAAGAGGTAGTGCGCATCGCAAGGAGAAAAGCATAAATTTAAAGAGCTACGGTCAGCTCAATGGGGCAGTGGTCAGAGCCGAAAATCTCGGTGTGGATTTTGGCATCGGTCAGTTTATCCTCAAGGCGCTTTGAGGTGATAAAATAGTCAATCCGCCAGCCGGCATTTTTCTCCCGTGCCTTAAAACGGTAGGACCACCAGGAGTAAATATCTGCCTGGTCCGGATAAAAATAACGAAAGGTGTCGGTAAATCCGGCGGCGAGCAGTTCGGTCATTTTTTCCCGCTCCTCGTCGGTAAAACCGGCATTTTTGCGGTTGTTTTTCGGATTTTTGATATCAATTTCTTCATGTGCAACATTCAAATCGCCACAGTAAATGACCGGCTTCTTTTCATCGAGTGTCTTTAAATAGGAACGAAAATCGGTTTCCCACTGCATCCGGTAGGGAAGCCTTGCCAGCTCGTTCTGGGAGTTTGGCGTGTAGCAGTTCACCAGATAAAAATTTTCATATTCGAGGGTGATAACGCGCCCCTCCGTATCGTGCTCAGGGATGCCGATGCCGTAGGAAACGGAAAGAGCTTCCTGCTTGGAGAAGACGGCGGTGCCGGAATAACCTTTCTTTTGCGCATAATTCCAGTATTGATGGTATCCGGGCAGGTCAAGGGCAATCTGTCCTTCCTGCAGCTTGGACTCCTGAATGGAGAAAATATCCGCATCTATTTCGTTAAAAAAGTCTAAAAAACCTTTCTGGACGCAGGCACGCAGTCCGTTTACATTCCAGGAAATCAGTTTCATAGGAAGAACCTCCGTTATTGTTTTGTATTTCTTTCGAGAAATTCAGGAAAAATTAATAGTTATTTGTGTGAAAATCCAGTATAATCATAAAGGATTTCCTGATACCTGTTTTATTATAAGATGCGGGAAGAAAAAAGACAAACAATTTCGGAGGCGTGACATGAAAGAATTTTTATATAAAATCGTGGAATGGATTGCAGATATCCATACGTATCTGCTTGGGTTAAATGATGCCTATGAGTATAGTTTTTCGGACAAACAGCTGCATTTTCTGGTAATCGGCGTGCTTGGAATGGCAATGATATTTATCGTCCATCCGATTTTTAAGTGGCTGGTGAAGCACAATCATGTGATGGTCATTAGCTGGCTCTATGTGTTCACAGTTATTCTTGTAATTACATTTGCCATTGAAATAGGACAGAAGGTGACCGGAACCGGAGCGATGGAATTTGCGGACATTGTCTTCGGAGTGGTAGGCTTCCTTGCAATGTTTCTGATATTTGCACTGATTCGCGGTATCTATCATGCAATCCGGAATCTGATTCGGAGAGAGGACTAGAATGAAACTGTGGATAAACCGGACAAAAGAAATCGAATTTGATGCAGCAGAAGGACACACGCTGCGGGAACTGTTCGCACAGGGAGAAATTTATGTGGATGCGCCGTGCGGTGGCAGAGGAAACTGCGGAAAATGCGTGGTACGCTTTTATGCCGGAGCGCCGGAACCGCTGCCGGTTGAGAGAGAGCGGTTATCTGCGGAGACGTTAGAAGAGGGTTTCAGGCTTTCCTGCCAGTGTGTTCCGGTCAGAGACTGTGAGATAGAACTTGGAGATAACAGCGAGCGGATGGACGTTGAGACGGAATTTGAAAATGTTAGGGATAAGACAGTTTCAAACAAAACTACATATAACAATGAAAAGCACGAACCATGTGAGATTGTTGGGGGCGTTCCGTCCGCAGAGCCGCTCGGCGTTGCCATTGACCTTGGCACAACTACGATTGCAATGGCGCTTGTTTCCCTTTCGGACGGCAGGAGAATTAAGACAAAACAGCTCGTCAATCACCAGAGAGCCTATGGCGCAGATGTAATCTCAAGGATTCAGGCGGCGGACTGTGGAAGAGCGGATTTACTGAAAAATCTGGTGCGGAAGGATTTGGCGGTTGGAATGGAAGAGCTGCTTCCCGGGGGAAACGGGATTGTGAAAAAAATCACGATTGCCGGAAATACGACGATGTGCCATCTGCTAATGGGCTATTCCTGTGAGACGCTCGGTGTGGCACCGTTTACACCGGTCACAACAAAACGGGAGGAATACCGCGTGCAAAAGGAATGGGGAGAGCAGCAGGTGGTGATTCTGCCGGGAATCTCTGCATTTGTGGGAGCAGATATTGTGGCGGGAGTCCTTGCGGTTGGAATGGATGAAGCGGAGGAGGTTTCATTATTTCTGGATGTCGGAACAAACAGCGAGATGGTCATCGGAAACAAAAACGGCTTTCTTGCGACTTCTGCGGCGGCTGGACCTGCCTTTGAGGGAAACAGCATCACAAACGGGATGCCGGGAGTTGCCGGTGCGATTTCCCACGTCAGATTGACGGCGGATGGTGCGGTTGCAGAGCTTGAGACGGTGGGAGGAGAGCCGCCAAAGGGCATTTGTGGAAGCGGAATATTGGACGTCATGAGTGAGCTGGTGCAAAATAAAATGGTCGATGAAAACGGAACCTTGGCGGAGCGTTGGTTTGAGACGGGCGTTCCCTTGTCAGAAGCACCGTATCGTATCCGGATTACGCAGGCAGATATCCGTGAGATTCAGATGGCAAAAGCGGCGATACGCGCCGGAACAGAGCTTTTAATGAAAGCGTACGGTGTTACGGCAGACGAGGTGGAAACCGTTTATTTAGCAGGCGGATTCGGCAAAAAAATGGATGTGAAAAGTGCCGTGCAGATTGGAATGTTTCCGCCCGAGCTTTCGGAAAAAATTGTGGCGGTTGGAAATGCGGCATTGGAAGGAGCGGCGCTTGCGTTATGTGACGATGAAAGTAAGGGAATAATGCAGGGTGCACAACAGAATAGTATAAAACGGCGTGCGGAATTTGTGCGCACACATACCAGGGAAATCAATCTTGCGGGGCAGGCAGAATTTGAAGAACGATATCTAAGTGAGATGGGATTTGCATAATCCAATTCTTTGGGCAGGAAAATGCGGGAAATTGCGGTATTATTTCCCGCATTTTCCTGTTACAATACCGATAATAAGAGTAATATGTTTATAATGATATCATAATGTAGAAAGGCGGAAATGTGATGAGCGCAGAACGGGAAAAAGAATTGCTTGAAACAGTAGAACAGGTGATTGCGGAGGGACCTTACAAACCGGAATGGGGGTCTTTGATGAAGGCGGAAGTGCCGGCATGGTTTAAGGAACAGAAACTTGGAATCTTTATGCACTGGGGACTTTACAGTGTTCCGGCAAATTCCAATGAGTGGTATTCCAGAAATATGTATCTTAAGGGGATGCCGGCATACGAGCACCATATCAAGACCTATGGTCCGCAGAAAGAATTCGGTTATAAGGATTTCATTCCGATGTTTACCGCAGAAAAATTTGACCCGGATGAGTGGATGGAGCTGTTTCAGGCGGCAGGCGCGGGCTATATTTTCCCGGTTGCAGAACATCATGACGGCTTCCAGATGTACAAAAGTGAGCTTTCCAGATGGAACGCGGCAGAGATGGGACCAAAGCGGGATGTGCTCGGAGACTTAAAAGCGGCGGCAGAAAAAAAGGATATGACATTCTGTACGTCGACACACCGCGCGGAGCACTGGTTTTTCATGAGCCACGGCAAGGAATTTGACAGCGATATCAAAGAGCCGATGCAAAAGGGCGATTTCTACTGGCCGGCAATGCCGGAACCGGACCCGGAGGATTTGTTCAGCAAGCCTTATCCGACTGAAGAATATTTAAATGACTGGTTGGCGCGCACCGCGGAGCTGATTTTAAATTACAGACCGAAGCTTTTATACTTTGACTGGTGGATTCAGCATGAGGCATTTAAACCATACTTAAAGAAACTTGCAGCATTTTATTACAACTGTGGCAAAAAGTGGGGTGAGGATGTTTTAATCTGCTACAAGCATGATGCGATGATGTTTGGCAGTGGAATCGTGGAAGTGGAACGCGGCGGCTTTAAGGATCCGAAACCGTATCCGTGGCAGACCGATACGGCAGTGGCAAGAAATTCCTGGTGCTATACGGACACCCTTGATTATAAGAGCAGCAATGAGATTATCTGCACCTTAGTTGATGTTGTCAGCAAAAACGGAAATCTTCTGTTAAACATCGGACCGAAGGCAGACGGTACGATTCCGGATGGGGATAAACAGATTTTAACGGATTTAGCTGCATGGATGAAGGATAACAAAGAGGCAATTGCAGGCGCAAAGGTATGGCGCAAATCCGAGGAAGGACCTACGGCGGCAAAAGAAGGACAGTTCCAGGACCAGCAGGAAACGGTGTATACAAGCGCCGATTACCGTTTTACGGCAAACAACGGTGCCATTTATGCGATTGCATTGAAGTGTCCGGAGGACGGAGTCTTTACCGTGAAGGCGTTAGCGGACAGCGCTGACCAGAATGTGCCGGAATTTCATGGAATTATTGAAAAAGTCGAGGTGCTCGGATTCCCTGGTGCGGTAAAAGAATGGAAGACGGACAAGGAAGGGTTACATGTGACAACAGAGGGTGTTGCGAGTACATTCCCTGTGACATTAAAAATTACGGTTGAGTAAATGAAAGAACATTTTTTTCAGCGGCTGATGAAACAGCTGGGGTTTGGAAAAACCAAAATCAGACATCAGATGTATACAATTTATGCGGTGGCACTGTTAGCGCCGATTACCGTCATTGGAATCTTTCTGATGATTAATGCAAATAAAATCTTAAACAACCACTATAAGGAGCTGTTAAATGCAGATAACCAGCGTGTCAAAACGCTTCTCACCGAAATGACAACACAGATTTACCAGATTTCGGAGAGCATCTGCTTTAGCAGTTCACTGAAAAATATGTTGACGGAGGACTATGAATCGGGAAGTGAGTTTAGCATTGCGGTCAACATCAGTAGTACGCTCGATTCGATTGCTTATAGCTATAAGGAAATTGAAGGACTTTATATTTATACCGACAACCCCACCATCAAAAATTATAAACAGTTCCATATCGTGACAGAAGAAATCAAGGAGCAGGACTGGTATCAGAAAGCAGTCAACCATTCCTATGCGTTCTGGATGGGAATGCGAAATGCCGGCAGCTACGGGGGAAAGGATACAAACCTCTGTCTGGTGCGGCGCATTACTTTGCCGGATTCCAAGTATAACGCGGTGATTGTCATTAAGGTCAGCGACCAGTACATCCGTTCCCGAATCGATTCGAGCATCATTGACGCAGTGTCGGTTGACGATTCCGGCATTATCTACAGCTCTAAGAAGAACTGGTATGGAAGAGAGCAGTTGATTGACATTGACTATGACAACGCTTATTTTTCATATCTGGGCGTGGCAGAGGCAGACGGAAATGAGTATTTTATTTCCCTGTCAACAACCCACCTGTATATGACAAACTCAAAGCTGTATGTGTGCACGTTAAATGACAGTGGATTTGAAACCATCGACCGGTTTTTACAGACCTGTCTTTTGATTCTGCTGTCGGCAATTGTGATTCCGGGCATTATCTTAATTGTGTTTACCCATTATTTCACCAACCGTGTGCTGTTGCTGCGTGAAGAGATGCATAAGGCGCGGACAAGGGACTACGACATGATAACGGATTTCGGCGGGCACGATGAGCTGACGGAAGCATTTGACGATTTAAAGGTCATGGTGCAGGGAATCAAGGAAACAGATGCCAAGATGTACGAGGCGGAATTAAATGAGAAGGAGCTTCGTAACGAGCAGCAGATTATGGAATACAAGATGCTTGCAAGCCAGATAAATCCACACTTTTTGTACAATGCGCTTGAGACCATCCGCATGAAGGCGGTGACAACCGGGGATAAGGAAGTGGCAAATGCCATCAAAATCCTTGGAAAAACGCTGCGTTACGTGCTTGAAAATACGGGAACCTCCTACACAACACTCAAAAAAGAACTTGACCACATTGAAAACTACCTTGCCATCCAGAAGCTGCGCTTTGGAAAACGGATTAATTATCGTTTAATAATGGAAGATATCCGGCCGGAGAAGTTTGAAATCCTGCCGCTTTTATTACAGCCGGTGGTAGAAAATGCGGTGGTGCACGGCCTTGAATCACAGGATGGAAACGGACAGATTGAGGTTTCAGTATCGTTACTTGAAAACGAAAAGATGAAAATTACCGTTTCTGATAACGGGCGTGGAATGACGGAGGAAGAGTTAGAGAACATCCGGGAAAAGCTTGCAACGCCGGATTTGGTTTTACAGTCGAGCATCGGTCTTTACAATATCAATCAGCGCATCCGGCTCTGCTATGGACAAGAGTACGGCATGGAGATTGAAAGCCGCTACGGGGAGGGAACACAGGTCATTTTATACCTTCCGGCAATTGCAGAAAGCACGGATTTTTAGTGATTCTATCTAAAAAAGTGAAATTTTTCACGTATTTTATGTAGAAAAGGATATGTTTTTTTCTTTAGGGGTTTCTGCTAAAGTAAGCTTGTAAAGTTCCTGAGGGAACAATTATCATGCATAAATAGGGAGGAAAGCAATGATGAGAAAGACAGTAAAAAAAGTATTTTCCACTGTTCTTGCAGCAGCGCTTGCATTTGGGGGATTATCTTTAAATCCACTGAGCGTAAAAGCAGACACACAGGATTATACAGCATTTCTGATGTTCACAGACAATGACTGGGCATTTGGAAACTGGGATGCAACTTTGGAGAGCGCTACCACAACAGTAAGCGGAGACGGTTCTTATTCTGTAACCTTAAATGCTTCAGAGGTTGGTGGAGACGGAGAGACCGGAGCAAACGGAGCTCAGGTATTCTGTGTTGATATCGTAGGCGCACAGGAAGGCATGAAAGCAGACAGCAAGACATTTGAAGTTACTGATTTAAAGGTAACAGCAGACGGTGAAGAAGTTGCCTGCGATACAAGCAAACTGGTAACCGGTGATATTGAGGAAAACGGTAACTACAGAATTGAGATTTACAATGTCTATGGTACTACTGCAGCAGATGCACCAATCGATGCAGCAAACTTCACTTTTAAAGACACTCTGACTGTAGATTTCACATTAGCAACCACAGATTATGTTGCAGAAGAGGGAACAGAAGAAGCAGAAGCTACCGAAGCTGCTGAGACAGCAAGCGGTGAAATCGACCTTGACGGAACTTACCATGCATACCTTGGTTTACAGACACCAAACTGGACCTACCGTGATGCCTGGAACTCTGACAATGGTATCGGTTCTGACCACTGGGGACAGTTCATCTATGGCAATGAGACAGATGAGACCTATGGTACTGTAACAGATGCTGAAATCAAAGGAAATGGTACTTACACAGTTTCCATCACAGATTTCGGAACCATCTTTGCAGATGATTTTGCAGCAGCAGGCCAGGATTACTTCAACCTGTTATACATCTCTACAGATATCCCGATGAACGATACTGTTAAGATTTCTGATGTAACCTTAAAGATTGATGGAAAGACCATCACTACCTATGCTGACCCGGTTTATGATCCGGATGAGACACAGTACTTAAAACCATTAATCCAGAACATCTGGAATGAGGATGTAAAAGAGATTCCATTCTACAATGCACCGACCCAGAGCATTGAGATGACCTTTACCGTATCTGGTTTCAACTATGACAATGAGTCTGCAGCACCGGCTGAGGATACCCAGGCAGCAGATACCCAGGCAGCGGCAGACACCCAGGCAGCAGACACTCAGGCAGCAGCAGATACTACAGCACCGGCTGAGAGCGGAAGCAACACAACAGTCGTAGTTGTAATCGTTGTTATTGTAGTGATTGCAGCAGTTGCAGCAGTTGTAGTCGTATCCAAAAAGAAAAAAGGAAATAACTAATTTCCATCCATAAAAAAAGAGCCGCTTAAGGCTCTTTTTTTATGGGAATTTCTGGTGGTTCGGGTGGAAAAAGTACTGTATTTTAGTTTCAGTTTTTAAGGTTTTTTTTAGAAAGTTATTTTATTATAATAAAATCATGAATTGAACCATCAGAAAGAGGGAGGTCATTATGGAAGAAAAAGTGACAGAAAAGGTCAATAAGATGCGAATTCCATACATAGCAATGCGTTTGCTTACGATTCTATTCGTGCTATTATTGTTCTTCCCGGATTTGAATCCGGCAAACATCATACAGAAAGCAGGACAGGCGAAAATCAGCAGCACGTCTTCCCTGTTCACCAGCGGCGTTTCTTACGCAAGCCTGACATCGGGACTGGAACGTGCATTTAACAAAGGCTGGCTGGTACAGAGCCATTTTATTCTGCTGTTTATCGCATGTATGGCAATCCTGATTGGAATTATCCTTACCGCAGTCGGAAGCTGTATGTCCGTTGGAAATCTCCGGATGAAAACCGTTGGAAACCGCTTCATCCTTGGAGGGGCGATTGTAGAAGCAGCTGGCGCTGCAATGGTTGTAATCGCATATGAACTGATTACAGGTGCTGCAGACCCGGCAAAGATTACATACGAATTCCCAATTGGTATTCCAATTTTTACAGTGCTTGCAGTGTTAAGCCTTGTGTTTGCAATCGTTCTGTTTATCGGAATACCGAAGGCAGCAAAGGGTGAGAAGATGGAAATGGAATCCAAATACAAGCTGTTCTTAATGCTGATGCCATTCCTCGTGTTAGTACTTGCGTTCTGCTATCTGCCGTTATTCAGCTGGCGTTACGCATTCTACGATTACTCTGCCGGAGGAGAAATCGGACCGGACAATTTCGTAGGACTCAAATGGTTTAAGGTTTTATTACAGAACCCAACATACGTAGGACGGTTGTTAAACGTATTGAAGAACACACTTGCACTTAGCGCACTTGGAATTTTAACAAGCTGGGTTCCAATGTTTTTTGCGATTTTCCTCACCGAGGTAAAGAGCACAAAGTTCAAACGGTTTGTGCAGACATTCACAACCGTACCAAACTTCATCAGCTGGGTTTTGGTATATGCAATTGCATTTGCAATTTTTAACACAGACGGTTTTATCAACACCTTAATCAACAATATGGGTGGAAACTCAAGTGTCAATTACTTACAGGATACTTCCCATATGTGGTTAAAGATGCTCGCATGGGGAATGTGGAAGGGCATCGGCTGGAGTGCCATCATTTACATTTCCGGTATCGCCGGTATCGACCAGCAGCTCTATGAAGCAGCAACCGTAGACGGTGCAGGAAGATTCCAGAAGATGCGTCATGTAACACTTCCTGGCCTGCTCCCAACCTATGTGGTTATGTTAGTAATGTCAATCGCCGGTGTGTTAAGCAACGGTATGGATCAGTACCTTGTATTTACGAATGCAATGAACAAAGATATGATTGAGGTACTTGACCTGTATGTATACAACCTGGGTATTGGAAATGGTTCCATCCCATTGTCAACAGTAGTCGGTATGGCGAAATCCATTATTTCTGTCATCCTTCTGTTTGTGGCAAACAGTATTTCAAAATTAATCCGTGGTAACGGTGTCGTATAGGAGGTGAGGATATGGCAAAGACAAAACAGGAAAAATTAGACGAAAAGCGTGAAAGAGAATACGCAAAAAAGCATAAGAGAAAATACAGACTGACCCCTGGAGATATCCTTTTTAATATTTTAAATTATGGATTTTTTACAATCTTTACATTGAGCTGTATCTTCCCGTTTTACTATATCTTCATCAACACGATTTCACAGAGAAGTCTGGTAGCACAGGGAAAAATCACGTTGTACCCGAAGGGACTTAACATCCAGAACTACCTGGATATTTTAAAGGTAAACGACGTATTTAATGCATTTGGAGTTTCTCTTGCAAGAACCATTATCGGTACGGCCTTGATGGTTGCAGCAACCGGTCTTATCGGTTATCTGGTAACGAAGGAAGAGATGTGGCACAGAAAAGTATGGTATCGTTTCATCATCATTACCATGTATTTCAACGCAGGAATTATTCCGTGGTACATGAACATGTCCATGTTAGGACTGACCGGACATTTTGCAGCATACATTATTCCGGGTATCGTGGCACCGTACAATATCATTCTTGTAAAAACCTATATTGAATCCATTCCGGCAGAGCTCGAAGAGAGTGCCTTTATGGATGGAGCAAGTTTCTTTACCGTATTCCGCAAGATTATCTGGCCGCTCAGTAAGCCGATTCTTGCAACCATCGCAATCTTTGGTGCGGTAGGACACTGGAACTCCTTTACGGATTCTCTGATTTTAATGCAGAACAACCCGAAATTGTACACATTACAGCATTTATTGTATAATTATCTTAACCAGAGTTCCAACCTTGGCTCAGCAATGAGCTCCGGAAACTCTTCAGCGGCTGCAGCGGCAATGGAAAATGCTTTGAACGTCAAGGTTCAGAAGTATACAATTTCCATGATTTCGGTAATTCCGATTCTTCTGGTTTATCCGTTCATGCAGCGCTACTTTGAAAAGGGAATTATGCTCGGCGCCGTTAAAGGCTGATGCAATCAAATAAGGAGGGTAAAAAATGAAAAAGGCAGTAAAAAAGGCAACATCCATTGCGTTAGTTGCAGCAATGGCAGCAGGATGTCTTGCAGGATGTGGAGGAAATTCTTCCGGTTCTGTGGACAATTCAACAGAGGCAGGGGCAAGTGCAGGCAGTGCGGCATCCTCTTCTGACAAACCGGTGACACTGACCGTCTTCAGTGAGCTTGCAAACTATTCCGGAGAACAGATGGGATGGAGCGCAAAGATTTTACTTGACAAATTCAACGTTGTATTAAACATTATCCCGGAGCAGGATGGTGTGTATGAGACACGTATGGAGTCCGGTGACTTAGGTGATATCGTAATCTGGGGAAGCGACGGAGAGAACTACTCCAAAGCATTACAGGCAGGACTGTTATATGACTGGAACGAGGATGACCTCTTAACTGAGTATGGCCCGGATATCGCAGCAAATATGTCCTATGCACTTGAGAAAAACTCAGAGCTGACAAAGACAATTACAAATGGCGAATCAGATACCGTTTACGGTTTTGGTCATAACGTGGCAACTTCTGCAGAAGACCACGAGGCATTCTTCTATACATGGGATCTTCGCTGGGATCTCTACAAAGAGTTAGGCTATCCGGAAGTAAAGAATCTGGATGATCTGGTAGAAGTATTCAAGCAGATGAAAGAAATCTGCCCGACCGATGACAACGGAAATGAAACCTATGCAGTTTCTCTGTGGCCGGATTGGGACGGAGATATGGTAATGTATGTAAAATCGCTTGCAACCGCATATCACGGATATGATGAGCACGGAATCGGTGTTTATGATTCAGATACCGGTACATTCCATGATGCACTTGAGGAGAACGGACCTTACCTTGAGGCATTAAAGTTCTTCAACAAACTGTATCAGAACAATCTGTTAGACCCGAACTCCATGACACAGACCTACGATAACATGATTGAAAAAGTACGTGCAGGCGGAACTTTCTGGTCTATCTTTAACTACTCCGGAAGTGCCGGTTACAACACAGAGGAGCATTTGGCAGACAATAAGATGATGCTTTCCATGGTTCCAAGCGAAGCAAGCCCGATTGCTTACGGTATGAACGTACAGGGTGGTAACCGTATCTGGAGTATCGGTGCAAACACCCAGTATCCGGAGTTATGTATGGAAATCATCAACTGGCTGTGCACACCGGAAGGAACCATGACTTATAACTATGGTCCGGAAGGATTATGCTGGTACTATGATGAGGATGGATACACCCACTTCACAGATTTCGGTAAGAAAGCTTACACCGACAGAACAACTGCCATGATTGATGACTACGAGGGACTCGGAAACTTCAACGATGGATGTATGCAGTTTAACAACACAACCTGGAGTATCAATGCAACCAACTCGGATTCTAACGGCGAGAAATACAACTATGAATTCTGGAAGAGCAATCAGACTGAGGCAGGCTGCGATACAGAGCAGGATTGGAGAGACTACTACGGAGTATCTTCTGTACAGGAGTACATGGAGAAACAGAAATATGTCGTAGCTCCGGCAACTTCCTTTACACTTGCTTCCAAGACAGATGATTTCAAGACCACCTGGAGCGCAGTTACAGATGTAATTGTAACATACAGCTGGAGAGCAATCTATGCAAACTCTGATGAAGAGTATGACCAGATTGTTGCTGAGATGAGAGAGCAGGCTAAGAACTATGGTTATGATGAGTGTGTAGAATGGTCCTTAGAGCAGGCAGCAGCAAGACATGAGCTGGAAGAAGCAGTTCGTTAATTTAAGTTTATTTTAATACAAAAGGCTGTTCGGATGCGGACAGCCTTTTGCAGTCATAAGGAGAAAATATATGGGATTTTTTAGTGTGGATGGTGCATTGTATAAGTTTATGCAGCGGTTATGGGATATTTTTAAAATCAACTTTCTGTGGATGATTTTTTCAATTCCAATTATCACGCTGGGAGGTGCCACCATCGCAGCATTTGATGTTACCATGAAAATGGTGGATGAGAGAGAAGGTTATGTGGCACATCAGTTTGTGAAATCATTTAAGGCGAATTTCAAGAACGGAATCTGGCTGGGAATTCTGTTTTTATTCTGTATCTATGTGGTATGGCTGGATTTCTCTCTGTTCAATCAGATTGACGGAAATCCCATGATTCTCTTGATTATGGGAATGGTCAGCGCATTTATCTTTGTGATGGCGTTCTTATTTGCATTTCCGCTGCAGGCGCGGTATGAGAATACCTGGATTCATACGCTCAAAAATTCAGTGGATATTGCAACCAAATTTTTTTTACGGACATTGTCTTTAATTTTTATTCTTTTTCTAGAAATTGTATTGATTTTCTGGAATAATATGACGATGTTTGTAGGATTTCTGATTGGTCCGGCCTGCATCATCCTGACCATCAGCGGATATGCGAGATACTTTTTCCGGATGCTTGAAAAAGAGCCTGGGGCGGTGAAGAATCCGGAGAAAATAAACGAAGAATGAAAGTGAGGGTTTTTATGTGGAGTAAGGGAAAGACAGGAAAGAAACTGACGGCGATACTGTTATGCGCTGCCATGGCACTCGGAATGAGTGCGTGCGGAGGCAATACACAAAACACCGGGGGAACAGAAAGCAGCAGTACCGCAGAGATCGAAGTGACGGAAGCGGCAGAAGATACAGAAAGCGCCGTTACAGAGAGCACGGAGGAACAAAGTGGTGAGTTTGAGAAAATCGGATTAAACGTTACGGACGATGCGTCAGAAACCGGAAATCCGCGCCCGTTCCGCGTGCTTGGAGTCGATGAAATGGTTGCGGAGATGGGAACCGGCTGGAACCTGGGCAATACGATGGATGGACACAGTGGTTTTACCCCGAATGAGACACTCTGGCAGAATGATGAGACCACACAGGCACTCATTGATGCCGTACACGACCTGGGATTTAATACCGTGCGTATTCCGGTCACCTGGGGAACGATGATTAACGATGAAGACTATTCCATCAACGAGAAATGGATTAGCAGAGTGCAGGACATTGTTGATTACTGTATCAGACAGGATATGTATGTGATTATCAACATTCACCACGACGGTGCAGACCAGTCCGGATGGCTTCGTGTGGGAACGGATGACCTTCCGGCACTCTATGAGAAATTTGAGGGGGTCTGGACAACAATTGCAAATTACTTTAAGGATTATGACGAGCATCTTATCTTCGAGTCGATGAACGAGGTGACCGGAGATACGACAACTTCTGTAGAGTACGATACGGCAGTCATTATGAACTTAAATCAGATTTTTGTAAACGTTGTGCGTTCTTCCGGTTCCAATAATGCGAACCGCTGGCTGTCTGTTCCAGGACGCTATACGAACGTGGAGCATATGACCAACGAAAAATATGGTTTTGACCTGCCGGAGGATACGGTAGAAAACCGGATTTTTGCAGCCGTGCATTATTATGATTACAGCTTTGGCATGGAAGAATCCATGACCAAGACAGAGTTTGATGAGGCAAAGGTCGATGCGATTGCAGAAGCCTGCGAGAAGCTTGTTACCCGTTTTACTTCCCAGGGAATCCCGGTTATTATGGGTGAATACGGTGCCATTAATAAGAACAATCCCAAACAGCGTGCATACCACAATGAAGTCTTTAATCTGTTATGCAAAAAGGCAGGTGTGGTTCCGGTCTATTGGGATCAGGGCTGGTATGACAGAAGTGCAGAGCCGGCAGATTACAGTTTTGCACTTGTAGACAGAAAGATATATCAGAGCATTGATAAGAAAGTGACAGACGGTCTGATGCGCGGATTTTTTGCGGATGATGATAAGGATGTAAAAGACCTTGTTGTTTCACCGGAAATTACAGCCATCACAGGCATTACATTAAAAGACAGTGAAGTGTCTTTAGAGATTGGAAGTACTTATGATGCGGATGCGGTGACAGAACCGGAGGAGAACAATGACGTTCTTTTATGGAAGACCGCGGACCCGGAGATTGCAACCGTTTATAATGGAAGAATCCGTGCAAGGGGAATCGGTTCCACAACAGTGACCGCCTTTTCCCAGAGCGGTTCAGCATCTGCTGAAATCAAGGTGACCGTGACGGCAGCAGGAGAGGCAGCATCTGCGATTACAACAGAGGCGGACAGCTATGAGCTTGCAGAGGGCGAAAAGCAGTTTTTAAATGCAGTTTCCGATACCGAAGGTGTATTTTTAACCTATCATTCGGATGACACATCCGTTGCAACAGTGTCAACGCTTGGAAAGATACTTGCCATTGCACCGGGCAGCACGGTTATCACAATTACAGCTTCCGATGGCACGAAAAAAACAGTGGATGTGACAGTGACAGAGAAAACAGTGGAAAACACATTGACACTTGCCCTCAATGTCCTTTATAATGACGAGGCAATTTCTTATTTTGCAAATGAGACAGGTGCGGTGATTGAGGTGACAGGAGACGGTCAGTATACCGTGACATTTGACTGTGCGACGGATTTATCTTCCGCAGCAACAGCAGCCGGCGTGACCGGATTAAACAATCTGACTGCAATCTACATCAAGGACCAGGCAGTGACGGATGGAGAACAGAAGAAATCAAATCTGGTTTCCTGTGACATCAGCTATGACAGCATCGTGGTAGACGGTGTAGAGCTGACCATCAACCAGACCGAGAGCAAGTCGGCATTAAAGTCGTCCGGAATTTTTGACACGAATGACCCGTTTAACTCCTGGGATGGTAGTGCAGTGGAGGAAGTAGCTGTGAAGTCTCATGTGCTGAATATGGATATTGCAGGTGTGGAGAATCCACAGAGCGTGAAGGTAACATTTACGCTCAGCAATCTGGTATTTGGAGAATAAAAATATGATGCAGTTAATAGAGGCGCAGACAGAAACACAGTTAAAAAACATAGAGGACTTGTACTTAAGAGCGTTCCCGAAAGCAGAACGCAAGCCGTTTTCCATGATTATTAAGATGCGGGATGCGGGCATTTCTGAAATCCTTCTGCTTGAGGAAGAAGACGGAAGATTTGCAGGGCTTGTCATCACACTTGCTTATAAGGATTTGGTATTGCTCGACTATTTTGCGATTGACGATGCAAAACGGGGAATGGGAATCGGCTCGGCGGCACTTGCACTTTTGCAGGAGCGCTACCGTGGAAAACGGTTCTTTTTGGAGATTGAGAGTACCGTTGACCATGAAATCGAGGAGCGCGTAAGAAGAAAACGGTTTTATCAGGCGGCAGGAATGGTGCCGATGAATTATCTGGTGGATTTGTTTGGCGTGGAAATGGAAATAATGACCTTTGAATGTAAGGTCGCATTTGAAGAGTATCACGAGATTTTTGAGGAACTCTTTCCAAAGAAATTTGCAGACCGTATCTGCTTTGTGAGAGAAATTTAAAAATGAGACAGTAAAAATCCCTCCGCTGGAAGTTCCGGCAGGGGGATTTTTTGTAAAGCAAAATTCCGTGTATGCAGTCTGTTGTGCAAAGCCGGCGACTAATTGCCGCGGTTTTTCTTGCGGAATTCCGCAGGGCTTTGTCCGACATATTTCTTGAATTTGATGTGGAAGTAGTCGACATTGCGGTAACCAACCTTTTCTGCAATGCTGTAGACTTTCATATCTTCCTTTAAAAGCAGCTCTTTTGACTTCTCAATGCGGATATGGTCCACATAGGAGTTGAAGTTTTCACCCATCTTCTTGCTGAAAATCTTGCCGAGATAGGAGCTGTTGTAGCCAAAAAGTGGCGCAATATTTTCAAGTGTGATATTACTTGCGTAGTTATGATTGATATAGTGAAGAATATCATCCAAAACGCTGTCACGGGTGGAGTTACCGATGGCAGACATGATAATCTCAAACTGTTCTGTGAAAAACAGCACGATTTCATAAAGATAATATTTTTCTTCGATAAACCGGATAATGTCCGCATTGCTGGAAAACGGGATGGACACGTTGCTGTATAAATGATTCATCTGCTCCTTAATCTGAAGATAGAGGTCCGCCAAAAACAGCTTGATGGAGGTGATGGAATCGGAAGCATTGTACAGCCGGTTCTGTAAATCCCGGAGTGTTTCTGCAACCATATTGCGGTTAAATGCCTGAATGTAATTTAACAGTCTTGCAGCGTATTCCTGTAACAGGGCATCGCTTAAAATCGGAACGGTATTTTTTAAGTCAGGAAGTGCCATAAAACCGATGGTATGCTGTTCCTGCTCGCAGAAAAAGCGGCGGGATAGCAGTTCCTTTGCCTCTGCATAGGAGACAGAAACATCGGAGAGGGAAGTGACACATTTGCCGTAAGTGATAAAAAGGGAATCTAAAGGGGAATCCTTCTGCGGGCGTTTCTCCCGCTCGTAGCGTTCCAGAAAGTCATTGAACTTCTGGATGGCAAACTGTCCTTTTAACAGTAAAACCTCATGGTAATCGAGCGTGATGCTGTCGTAGGAGTGGTTGTCCTGATTCGTCACGCGCAAAAGGTCGGAAAAACGGTAGGAAGCATCCTCCATGTTGTGACTGTATTTTTCGTAAATGACGACCTGATAGATATCTGTATTAAAGTGAAGTTCCTCCAGATTCAAAAGGGAGAGGTCGGCAGTTCCGGTTAATAAATCTTCGACAATTGTATCATGCGCTTTCTGACGATAGTGGTCAGCAGTGTCGCGGCTTGCACGGGTAGCGTCAAGCTGGGACTTTAAGAAGAGAAGACTGTTTGTCAGCTCATCCTCGTCAATCGGCTTCGTGAGATAGTCCTGTACGCCATAATGAATAGCTTCCTGGGCATAATGAAAATCGGAGTAGCCGCTAAGAATCATAATTTTGCCCTCAAATCCCTCTTCCCGGACCTTGCGGATAACATCAAGACCTAACATACCGGGCATACGGATATCCATAAGCACCACATCAGGCTTTAAGTTTAAAATCTGATGATAGGCTTCTTCTCCGTTTGAGGCTTCTCCCGCAACGCAAAAGCCAAGCGACTCCCAGTCAAGGAGACATTTTAAGCCCTCACGAATCATGTCCTCATCATCTGCTATCAATACATTATACATCAAAAAAATCCTCGCTTTGTAAATCATTGTGCCGCTGGCTGTTTTACCCCCAAAAGCACATGAAAATTATAAAGCAGAGAAGGTTCTTTGTCAAATTTCCGCAGTGATTTTTGTGCAATTTGCGAGGTAGTTTCCGAGGGTAGAATGATGTAAGATAAAGGTACTATGAGAAGAAAAAAGGAGAGTACAATTATGAAATTCAGTAATGGATGCTGGTTACAAAAAGAAGGTTATGCCTGTTTTTCCCCTGCAGAAATTTATTTTTCTAAGATTGAGAAGGACGTGGTGACAATCTGTGCTCCTACCAATAAAATCGTTACAAGGGGAGATACATTAGGAGGCGTAAATCTCACGATTAAGATTTCAGCGCCTTATCCGGAGGTACTGCGTGTGCAGACCTATCATCACATGGGACTGATGGAGAGGACGCCTGCATTTGAGATTGCAGAGCCGCAGAGCGGTAACTTAAAGGCAGAGGAAACGGACGACCGTATTATTGTTTCCTCCGGCAGCCTGCGTTTTGAAATGATGAAAGAGAACGGGACAATCAGCTTTTTCCGTGGAGATGAGAAGATTACCGGAAGCAACGGACGGGACCTTGCTTACATGAAGACCGACTGGAAGGGAAATGCTTACGATAAGGGACCGGAAGATGCTTACATGAGAGCACAGTTATCCCTTTCCGTAGGAGAATTAATCTATGGACTCGGTGAGCGTTTCTCTGCATTTGTAAAGAACGGACAGAGCGTGGATATCTGGAATGAGGATGGCGGAACATCTACCGAGCAGTCTTATAAGAACATTCCGTTTTATATTTCCAACAAAGGCTACGGCGTATTTGTCAACCACCCGGAGAAAGTATCGTTTGAGGTTGCAACCGAGATGGTGACCAAGGTAGAGTTTTCTGTACCGGGCGAGCAGCTTGATTATTTCCTGATTAACGGACCGACCATGAAGGACGTGCTGATGCGTTATACCGATATCACAGGCAAACCGTCTCTTCCGGCACCGTGGACCTTCGGACTGTGGTTATCTACTTCCTTTACTACAAACTACGATGAAAAGACAGTCAACAGCTTTGTAGACGGAATGCTTGACCGTGGAATTCCGTTAAAAGTTTTCCATTTTGACTGCTTCTGGATGAAGGATTTCAACTGGTGTGATTTCACCTGGGATTCAAGAGTATTCCCGGACCCGGAGGGCATGATTAAACGTCTCAAAGAGAAAGGTCTTAAAATCTGCGTCTGGATTAACAGCTATGTAGGACAGGAATCCTCCATGTTTGAAGAGGGCGTAAAGGGAGGTTATTTCTTAAAACGTCCAAACGGCGATGTATGGCAGTGGGATATGTGGCAGCCGGGACTTGCAATTGTCGATTTCACCAATCCGGCAGCCTGCGAATGGTATTCCAAGAAGTTAGAGTCACTGATGGATATGGGTGTCGACTGCTTCAAGACAGACTTCGGTGAGCGTATTCCAACCGACTGTGTCTACTATGACGGCTCTGACCCTGTGAAGATGCACAACTACTATACCTACCTTTACAATAAGGTAGTATACAATGTAGTCAAGAAGAAAAAGGGCGAGAAGGAGGCAATCCTCTTTGCACGTTCTGCAACAGCAGGTGGTCAGAAATTCCCGGTACACTGGGGTGGAGACTGCTGGTCTGATTATGAGTCCATGGAAGAGAGCTTACGCGGCGGACTCTCCCTGACAAGCTCCGGTTTTGGTTTCTGGAGCCATGATATCGGCGGTTTCGAGAGTACTTCCACACCGGATGTATACAAGAGATGGTGTGCATTTGGACTTCTCTCTACCCATTCAAGACTGCACGGTTCTACTTCTTACCGTGTTCCATGGGTATATGATGAGGAAGCAGTTGACGTTGTCCGTTTCTTTGCAAAATTAAAGGCATCCTTAATGCCGTACTTATACCGCAATGCCATTGAGACTTCTAAGACCGGTGTGCCGATGATGCGGAGCATGGTTTTAGAATTTACAGAGGATAAGAACTGTGCATATCTTGCAAGCCAGTATATGTTAGGTGATTCTCTGTTAGTTGCACCTATCTTTAACGACCAGAGCATGGCAGAGTACTATCTGCCGGAGGGAACCTGGACGTCCCTTCTGACCGGAGAAGTAAAAGAAGGCGGCAAGTGGTACAAAGAGAAACAAGGTTATTTAAGCATCCCGCTTTATGTCAGAGAGGGAAGCATTGTGGCACGCGGTGCACATGATGACGATGCCGTTTACGATTATGCAGACGGCGTAACCTTAAACGCATATGCAGTCAAACCGGGCAAGAGTGCCGAGACAGCCGTATACAGCGGAGACAATGTAAAAGAGCTGACAGCAGCCATCCGCAATGAAAATGGCAGCTACCAGATTCATGTGGAAGCGAAAAAGCCATGCAAGGTTGTTCTTGTAAATGCAGGAACTCCGGCTTCCGTAGAGGGTGCATCCTATACAATGGAGCAGGATAATGTGGTAATTTCCTTAGACGGCAGCGCAGATGTGAAAGTCGTTTACTAGGCGGAACAATAACAATTGGACAAAACCCGCGCATACTAAAAAAGATGCGCGGGTTTTTTGAGGATGATTATGAAGGAAGAAAAAATGGAGGCTTCGATTGAGAAGCTGTTGAAAGAACTGACACTGGAAGAAAAAATATCCATGATTCACGGGGCGGGACTGTTCCGCACGGCGGCGGTGGAGCGTCTTGGAATTTCGGCACTTTTTATGTCCGACGGTCCGATGGGTGTCCGGGCAGAATTTGCCGATGATGAGTGGCGCAATACCGGGACAACGGAGGACTTTGTGTCC
This sequence comes from uncultured Roseburia sp., assembly GCA_958420225.1. Taxonomy (GTDB): domain Bacteria; phylum Bacillota; class Clostridia; order Lachnospirales; family Lachnospiraceae; genus Roseburia. The sequence continues at coordinate 349,245 of CATZIT010000002.1, forward strand.
TATCTGCCCTGCAACAGTGCAATTGCATCTACCTGGAACAGAAAGCTGGCAAAAAGTGCCGGTCAGGTGCTCGGGGAAGAAGCGAGAGGCAGAGGAAAAGATATCATTTTAGCACCGGGCATCAATATTAAGAGAAGCCCGCTCTGCGGAAGAAATTTTGAGTATATGAGCGAGGATCCGCGTCTGATTGAAGAACTGGTGGTTCCGTTAGTGGAAGGAATCCAGGAGAACGACGTGGCAGCCTGCGTCAAACATTTTGCAGCAAATTCACAGGAGACACAGCGGCTTTTAGTAGACACTTTGGTGGACGAGCGGACGTTGCAGGAAATTTATTTTCCGGGCTTTTTGGCAGCGGTAGAAAAAGGAAACATCTTTTCACTGATGGGAGCGTATAACCGCTTAAACGGTGAGCACTGCTGTACGAGCAAGAGCCTTTTAAACCGTGTGCTTCGTGAGGAGTGGGGCTTTGACGGCATGGTGGTATCCGACTGGGGCGGAGTTCACGACACAACCCTTGCAGCAGAATCAGCGCTGGATATCGAAATGGATGTCGTGTATACATTCGACAAACATCATATGGCAGACCCACTGCTGGAGAAAATCAAATCCGGGGAGCTGCCGGAATCTCTTGTCGATGAAAAAATCCGCAATATCCTGCGACTGATGTACCGGCTGCATATGATTGGAGAGGGAAAAGAGACGCGTAAGAGCGGCACCTATGATTCCCATGAGCACCAGAAGGCAGTGCTTGATGTGGCAAGAGAATCTGTGATTCTGTTAAAAAATGAAGAACATCTGTTACCGCTTCCGGAAGGAAAAGAGGCAGGCAAAATTGCAGTCATCGGTGCAAATGCGGCAGCAATCCACTCCAACGGCGGCGGAAGTGCAGAGATTAAGGCGCTTTATGAGATTTCGCCGTTGCTTGGAATCAAGAAACTTCTCGGCGGAAATGCGAAGGTGACGTATGCACCGGGCTATTTTGTTCCCGGAAAAGAAGGAAAATCCGAGATTAACTGGCAGGCGGACAGCACCAGACATATCGAGGAGGAGAAGGCAAAGGAGCGGGCGGCAGAGGAAGCGCTTTCCCCGGAAGAGAAAGAAGCAAAACGGATTGCCAGAGAAGAGGAACTTCGCAGGCAGTATTTTGATGAGGCAGTGCGCCTTGCAAAAGAGAGTGACACGGTTATTTTCGTGGGTGGCTTAAACCACGACTACGATGTGGAGGGAAAGGATAGAGAGGATATCACGCTTCCTTACGGACAGGACGAACTGATTGCCGCACTTCTTGAGGCTAATCCGGACACGGTCATCTGTCTGTACGCAGGTGCTACGGTTGCAATGCCGTGGAAGGAGCAGGCAAAGGCAATCGTGTGGAGCTACTATGCCGGAATGGAGGGCGGAACGGCACTGGCAGAGACATTATTTGGCAGGGTGAATCCGTCCGGAAAACTGGCAGAAACTTTTATTAAGAAGAGCTCTGACTGCCCGGCACATTCGATTGGAACCTTCGGCAGAAAAGACGTGGTCGAGTACAAGGAGGGCGTGATGGTCGGCTATCGTTACTACGATACAAAGGATACGGAGGTAAACTTCTGTTTCGGACACGGACTTTCTTATACCACGTTTGAATACAACGGATTAAGTGCAGAGGTTTTGGAAGACGGAGACGTTCAGGTAACGGTGACCGTCAAAAATACCGGAACAAGAGCCGGAAAAGAAATTGTGCAGATTTATGTGGCACCGCTTGATAAATCACCGTTTGAACGTCCTTCCCACGAGTTAAAAGCATTTGAGAAAACAAAGCTTGCGCCGGGAGAAGAAAAAACGCTTGCATTCCTGCTGACCGCAAAGGATTTTACCTGTTACGATGAGAAGGAAAAGGGCTTCGTGTTACAGCACGGACGATATGAGATTCAGGCGGCAGCATCGTCAAGGGATGTGCGCGGTACGGTTTTGATTACGCAATAAGAAGCATGTTCAAAAAAAATAATCTGGAGAAAATAAAATGGCACGTATAAAGCTGGCAGCCGTATTCAGTGATGAATGTGTGCTGCAAAGAGAAAAAAATATAACAATTTTTGGAACAGGGGAAGAAGGAACACTTGTAAAAGCAAACCTTTGCGGAAAAACACTGGAAACAGAGGAGGTGCAGGAAAGCGAGGGGGAAGCGCGCGTAAAGAATGGCAGATTTGAGATTCTTCTGCCGCCGCTTGCAGCGGGACTTCATCACACGCTCACTGTGACGGACGGAACCGATACGGTCACACTTAAAGAGATTGCAATCGGTGAAGTGTGGTTAGCGGGCGGACAGTCCAATATGGAATTTGAACTGCAGAACTGCACCGAGCATGAGGTGTTAAACAATCCTGCCAATGAGATGATTCGTTTTTATTATACGCAGAAAAAGGCATACATGGACGCAGATTTTTTTGCATCCGAGGAGCAGACGGCTTGGGAGTGTTTCGGCGGCAAGGGAACAAAATACTGGTCCGCGGTTGGCTACTTTTTTGCTGCAAAACTACAGGAGAAGTTACAGGTTCCGATCGGAATTATCGGCTGTAACTGGGGCGGCACGTCCGCATCTGCCTGGATGCCAAGAGAAGCACTTTTAGAGGATCGTGATTTACAGATTTATGTCGGCCTCTATGAGGAGGCGGTCGCCGGAAAGAGCGAGGAAGAACAGCGCAAGGAATACGATGAGTATGTCATATATCAGGCGGAATTTGATAAAAAAGCGGACGCCTGCTATCGGGAAAACCCGGATATTGAGTGGGCACAGGTACTAGAAATCGTCGGGGAATGCCGCTGGCCGGGACCGATGGGATGCAGCAATCCGTACCGGCCGGCAGGACTTTATGAGTGTATGTTAAAGCGCGTGATGCCATATTCCCTGAAAGGATTTCTTTATTATCAGGGAGAGAGCGATGACCACCTGCCGCATCTGTATCAGAAGCTTTTTACCCGCATGATTCGCCAGTGGAGAGAAGACTGGTGCGATGAGACACTTCCATTCGTATTCGCACAGCTTCCGATGCACCGTTACAAGCAGGATGCGGATTTTAAGAACTGGTGCTTAATCCGCGAGGCGCAGAAAGGTGTCTATGACACGGTAAAACATACTGGAATGGCGTGTATTCTTGACCAGGGTGTCTTTAACGACATTCATCCGAAGGCAAAAAAGACGGTAGGCGAGCGGATGTGTGCGCAGGCACTCGCGGTGGCATACCAAAAAGAGAACGAGGCGGATGCAGACGGACCGCTCTTTACCTATGCGGAAATCCGAAAAGACGGTTTGCGCCTTCATTTTGAAAATGCCACGGGTGGTTTTACTCTTGATGACGGAGCGGAGAGAAAAGCGCTCTATGAAGGAGAAAAGGTGTCAGATATCGGATTTGAGATTGCCGGGGAGGATGGAGTGTATGCTCCGGCAGAGGCGATAATCGAAAAAGAAACGATATTTGTAAGAAAAGAAACGATAAGCACACCGGTTTTTGCACGCTATCAGTGGACCAATTATGGCGAGGTGCGGCTGTTTGGAAAGAACGGGATTCCGGTGGCACCATTTCGGACTAGCCGGAACGATGGTTTTGTGCCATTAAATCAGAAGGCGGAAATCGGACAGAAGATGGAATGTGCAACAAGGTAACAGATTGCTTGAAAAAATAATGATAGGATTGTGTTATTAAAAAAGGAATTATTACAAGAAAAGTTCTCCCGGAACATATTATAATGATTTTGGTTACAAGAAAAGGAATTGTAGAATTGTTGGGAGGACTTTTTTATGGAAAAAGGAATGATTTCACACCGCGCTGCCGGAAATGAATGTTATGCGTTAAATGAAGCGCAGCTTGTGATTACGATAAAGACCGGATATGACGTTGCGGAAGTATTTTTACATTACGGTGATCCGTTTTCTTCCGGAATTATGGGAAGCGACACCAAGTGGAGCGGCGAGCGGGTGAAGATGGAGCCGGGAAGGGTACTGGCGTACCATAGACTTTGGACGATTACGGTGGAGCCGGAGTACAAGCGCTGCAAATATTATTTTGAACTTCATGGCGAAGACGGGGAAGAGATTTTTTATTTTGAGGATGGCTGCTATGAAAAGGAGAGATTACTCATTCCGGGCAGGAAGGAACAGTATTTCTTTTTTCCATGGATGAATCCGTCAGACATTGCCGAAACGCCGGACTGGGTGGCAGATACCGTCTGGTATCAGATATTCCCGGATCGTTTCTGCGACGGGGGCAGCGGAGAAAAATCTCCTTACACAAAGGAATGGAAGTACAAAAAAACCGGGCTTTGGGATGTGTATGGCGGAGATTTAAGGGGAATCCGGGAGAAACTTCCGTACTTAAAAGAACTTGGAATTACCGGAATCTATCTGACGCCGATTTTTGCATCGGACTCCAATCACAAGTACGATACGACGGATTACCGGAAAATTGACCCGGCGTTTGGAACGGAAGAGGAGTTAAAAAGTCTGGTAAAAGAGGCGCATACTGCGGGAATCCGTGTGATGTTGGATGCGGTGTTTAACCACTGCGGGGAAAAATTTGCACCCTGGCAGGATGTCGTGGAGAAGGGACCGGATTCAAAGTACTATGACTGGTTTTTCATAAAAAAATGGCCGTTTCAGAAGAACCGCCATAACACGAGAGAGGGAAATTACTACGCATTTGCGTTTGCAGACCCGATGCCTAAATTAAACACGAATCAGCCAGAAGTCGTTTCGTATTTTACAGAGCTATGCAGTTACTGGTTAAAGGAATGGCAGATTGACGGCATCCGGTTTGATGTGGGAAATGAAGTGTCACACTCGTTTTTAAAACAGCTCCGGCACAGCTTAAAGGCTGTGAATCCAGAGGTGTATCTGCTCGGAGAAATCTGGCACGATTCCATCGAATGGCTGAAAGGGGACGAGTACGATTCCGTGATGAATTACCCGTTCTGTCAGAGCCTGAATGATTTTTATATGGATGACACCCGCACGGCGGAGGATTTTTCACATGGCATCAACCGTTGTTACAGTCTCTACTATGAGCAGATGAACCGGGTGCTGTTTAACCTGTTGGATTCCCATGACACAGAGCGGCTGTATACAAGAGTGGGAAAAAATGCCGGAAAATTCTATCAGCAGCTTGCCGTACTTTTTACGATGCAGGGAAGCCCCTGTATTTTCTACGGAACGGAGCTTCTGATGGAAGGCGGACATGACCCGGATTGCAGACGGTGTATGCCGTGGACGGACATTGAAGCGGGCGGATATGATACGGAACTCTCCCGGATGAAAACTCTGATTTCCATACGCCAAAAATACGATGCGTGTAAGAGCGGAAATATCACCTGGAAATTTGACAGGAAAATGCAACGGGTGGTATGGTATGAGAAGGATGAAACAATCGGTGTCGTGCTGAACGGACAGAAGGAGGCAGCAGGGGTGAATGTACCCGGAAAGGTGTTGTTTTCTTATGGTTACGGGGATGGACGTCTGGCGGAGGACGGTGTTATCATCTATACAAAATAAGAGAAAAGAGAAGGTGGAGGAATATGTTTGATAAATTGACACTTGGGGTATGTTACTATCCGGAGCACTGGGAGAAATCCATGTGGGCGGATGACCTGGAGCGGATGAAGTCCTACGGGCTTTCTGTGATACGAATCGGGGAGTTTGCATGGAACAAATTTGAGCCGGAGGAAGGCAGATTTACATTTGATTTTTTTGATGAATTTATTGCGTTGGCGGAAGAAAAGGGAATGAAGGTCATTCTCGGTACACCGACTGCAACACCGCCGGCATGGCTGACCACGAAATATCCGGAGGTGCTCAATGCGGATGTTGACGGGAACTTAATCCGGCATGGAATGAGGCGTCATGCCAGCTTAAATTCTCCCAAATATATCGAAAAATCGCGCATCATCACAGAGAAGCTCGCAGAACATTACGGGGACTGTAAGACGATTGTGGGCTGGCAGATTGACAATGAAATCAATTGTGAAAAGGATGTTTACTATTCCGAGAGCGACCACGCGGCGTTTGCGGTTTATTTAAAAGAAAAATATAAGACGCTTGATGCGTTAAACGATGCGATGGGAACGGTTTTCTGGAATCAGACTTATACCGACTGGAATCAGGTACGGCTCACCCAGCACACGAATAACGGCAGTACGAATCCGCATATGGCATTGGAGGAGAAGCGTTTTATTTCCGATACCTGTGTACGTTTTATCCGGATGCAGGCAAAGATTATCCGAAAATATGCGAAAAATGCGTTTGTCACGACAAACGGGCTTTTTGCACATCTTGACTATCACAGCCTGATTGGAACGGGACTGGACTTTATCACCTATGACAATTATCCGAATTTTGCCTACGGGATTGAGCGAAATCCAAAAGAGGATGAGCTAAATGACAGGGATGCCGCTATCAACCTTACCAGAAGCCGTTCCATATCCGGTACGTTTGGAATTATGGAGCAGCAGTCCGGGGCAGGCGGCTGGAATGTCCGCTTAGAGCAGCCGATGCCAAAACCGGGACAGATAAAGCTCTGGGCACTTGAAGCGATTGCAGAGGGCGCCGATTTTGTCAGCTTTTTCCGCTGGCGCACCTGTACTTTTGGAACGGAAATTTACTGGCATGGATTAAACGATTACTCCAATCGGGACAACCGCAGACTGCGCGAGTTGAAGCAGGTTGCAGAGGCGGTTGAAAGAATTGAACCGGTTTTTGGCAGCAAGTATCAGGCGCAGGCGGTGATTTTGCAGGACTATGACAACGAGTGGGACGGTGAGTGTGATGTATGGCACGGTCCGCTCTCAGCAAGAAGCAAGATGGGATGGGTGGAAGCGCTGGAATTTGCGCACATTCCATATGATTTCTGTAACGTGACGGAGGAACTTACGGCGGAGGATTTAAAGCCATATCAGTTTGCGGTTTACGCACACCCTGCGATTATGACGGCAAAGCGTGCAAAAGTGCTTGAGGAATATGTGGCAGGCGGCGGAATCCTTGTTGTGGGAAGCCGTGCCGGTTATAAGGATCTGACCGGAAAATGTACGACAATGCCGATGCCGGGATACCTTGCAAAGGTGCTTGGAGCGGAAGTGGAGGACTATACGTTTGTTTCACCGGAAATCAAGGAGATGGGCTGTCAGGTGGGACAGGAGGTGCTGCCGGCGCCGGTATTTAACGATATTTTAAATCCGCTGACCGCAAAGGTGCTTGGCACTTTTACCAAGAGCTATTATGCGGGTGAGGAGGCACTTACGGAAAATGTGTTCGGTGCGGGAAAAGCATATTATTTCGGCGGCGGCTTTGACCGTAAGACGGCAGAGGGCCTCCTTACTATCATGGGCATTGTCCCTGTGACCGAAGCGTATGTGAAGGCGCCGGAGAGCGTCCAGGTGACCATCCGCAGAAACGGGGAGAAACGCTATCTGTTTCTCATGAATTATAAAGGAGAAGAGGCAAAAGTAGTTTTAAATGGAAGCTATTATGAGAGAATCCGGAAAGAGACGCTTGCCGGAGAGATTACGATGGCAGGCTACGAGGTGCTCTGCTTAGAGGTGTAAAGCGTTTGGCGAAGCAGTTTGGGGTTTTGTCCTTGAAATATGACAGGAAATAGAATACAATAGAACTATCTGTTGTATGGAAGAAAGGGAGGAACCGCAATGGAACACTATAACCCGCTGCTCACAGAGCCAAGCAGCGACCACAAATTTATCACAATCGGCGAGATTATGCTGCGTCTGACACCACCAAGCTATGAGAAGATACGCATGGCGACCAGCTTTGAGGCAAGTTACGGGGGAAGTGAGGCGAACATTGCGCTTGCACTTGCCAATCTCGGAGTGGACAGCACCTTTTTCAGCGTTGTGCCGAACAACAGCCTTGGAAAGAGCGCAATCCGTATGCTCCGCAGCAACGATGTACATTGTACTCCAATGATTTTAAGTACTCCGGAGGAGACACCGACCCATCGTCTGGGAAGCTATTATCTGGAGGCCGGATATGGAATCCGTCCGAGCAAGGTCATCTATGACAGAAAAAACAGTGCATTTGCAGAGTATAACTACAAGAAAGTGGATATCAATGCCCTGTTGGACGGCTTTACCTGGCTGCATCTGAGCGGAATCACACCGGCGCTCTCAAAGAGCTGCAGAAAGCTGGTGTTAGACTGCTTAAAGGTTGCGAAGGAAAAGGGAATCATCGTAAGCTTTGACGGAAATTTCCGCAGCAAGCTCTGGAGCTGGGAGGAAGCAAGAGATTTCTGTACAGAGTGTCTTCCGTATGTGGACGTGCTTCTCGGAATTGAGCCATATCATCTCTGGAAGGATGAGAACGACCACAGCAAGGGAGATGTCAAGGACGGTATTCCGTTACAGCCGAGTTATGAGCAGGAAGATGAAGTGTTCCAGGCGTTTGTTGAACGCTATCCGAATTTAAAGTGTATCGCACGCCATGTGCGCTATGCACACAGCGGAAGCGAGAACAGCTTAAAGGCATATCTCTGGTATGAAAACCATACCTTTGAGAGCAAGCTGTTTACCTTTAATATTCTCGACCGTGTCGGCGGCGGAGATGCGTTTGCAAGTGGACTGATTTATGCGATGATGCACAATTACAAGCCGATGGATATGGTAAATTTTGCGGTTGCCAGCAGTGTGATTAAGCACACCATCCGTGGTGACGCCAATATTACGGACGATGTGGACAGCATCCGCAATCTGATGAATATGAACTACGATATTAAGAGATAAAACAGGAAGAGCCTGTGCGAAAAGGTTAGTTTTTGCGCAGGTTTTTTAATCTTATAGGAATTTCCACTGGAACTTCCTATAAGATAAAAGCAAGCAGGCTTGCTAATATGCGCAGCTCGCGGAGAAGAATTTATAGCTTTGCTATCCGCTCGCGCGCGAAAGTGTGCGACAGGCGCACACTTTATTTAATAATAGCTTTATTTGGAGGAAAAGGTTATGAGAATGAACAGGAAGGTGAAAGAGAGATACGCAGGGCTGGCACGGTATCTTGGACTGCGTTTCGATGAAGAACACGGTGTCATTTATGGGGAAAGGGACGGTTATGCCTTTCGGATGCAGCCGTATCAGGTAAACGCAACAAACACAAATAACGATATGGTGGCAGTGTCCGTCGGCATAAACAATGATGGCACAAAGATTGCCTTAGATGACAGCAAGCCGTTGAAGAAGGAGCACAAGCAGATATTTGGCATCATACAGGAGAAGAATACGATAACGATGATTCTGAAAAGATGCACGAATCAGGAGAAGCTTCAGAACAATATGCAGGAGTGCCTTCCGGCATTTCTGGCATTTTTAAAGAGCAAAGGGCTTGTAAACGGCTGTGAGCTCTGCGGAGAGGCAAAGAGTACGGAATGCTGTTATTTTACGGAAAGTGTAAAGTATCTCTGCGAGGATTGTTATGCATCCGTAAGTCAGAGAACAGAGGAATTGATGAACGGGACAAAGAAAAAAGAGAACATCATAGCAGGGATTGTGGGTGCACTGTTAGGTTCTCTGCTTGGTGTAGTTTCGATTATCTTATTAAGCCAGCTCGGCTATGTAGCGGCAGTGTCCGGTGTCATCATGGCAGTGTGTACTCTCAGTGGCTATGAGATATTAGGAGGCAAACTCACGAAGCGTGGCATCGTGATTAGTGCGGTTATTATGATTGTAATGACTTATGTAGGAGACCGCCTGGACTGGGCAATTATGATTGCAAGACAGTTTGATACGGATATTTTCTACAGCTATCGCCTGGTTCCGGTTTTCCTGGCAGAAGAGGCAATTGACATCACAAACTATATTGCAAATCTTGTGTTAGTATATGTGTTTCTGTTAGTCGGAGCGGTTCCAACCGTACGAAATGCAATGCGCAAGGAAGAAGTTGCGGGAAAAGTCGGAAAATTACATTAGAAGATTCTAAGAGAAGAGGACTCTAAGAGTCCTTTTCCTCTGCCTCTTTTTTGGTATTCGGAAGTGCCTGATATCCATCGGATTTCTGAAATTCTTTGTAGGCATCCTGATAGGCGGCAATGACAAATTCCTTTGCAGGGTCCTTGTCGGATACCAAAGAGAGCGTCTGGGAGTAGACATCTGCGGCTTCCTCCTTGGAGGAGCACTGCTTTAAGCGTGCGGTTAAAGAGTCACGCATGGTCTGGACGCGTGCCACCTGCTGATATAATTCCGGTGCCTCCGCCTGCAAAAAACGCATTTCTTCGGGGGTTAAGCGCTTCCCGGATTTTAATTTTGCCATAATCTTTTCGAGGTAATTTGATTTTTCTTCCTCGGTCATGCCGCAGGCAGGGCTTAAAAGCTCTGAAATATTCTGGGTGATGGAAAAGGTATCGCGTGAGGAAAGGCGTGTTTCACTATCGCTTCCAACGCTGGAACGGCTTAGATTGCGGAGGGCGCGCTCCGTGGCGGTTGGAGTTCCCTTTTGTGATTGAAGCATTTTTCGGATTCCGGAAAAGTCAAAAGTCTGCATAAAAATCTCCCCTTTATAGAAATTGAATTTATCTGCTAGTTATATCGGTTGAAGTGTTTTATTGTTGAAGAGAGTTAAAAAAATCACATTGACAGATGCATGCGGAAATGCTATATTAAAAACAGGTTAAACGGTTAAATAAACCACAGAAGAAATACCCCATTTGGAGCGTAAAATCCGATGGGGTTCCCTTATAACCATTTGCTTAACCGTTTAAGCAAAGGCGCGGCACGGAAAACGCCTAAAAAATAATAGAATATCCGTGCAGAAAGCAGGAGAAGATGAGGAGAAGAAGTAAAACAAATGTATGGGCAACAATGGCACTGACCGCAGGCATATTATTTGCAGCTGGATGCGGCAATGAGAACGTGACAAGCGAGAATGCAGGCACGCAGACACAAGGGGAAGTGGAAACGCAGGCGAAACAGGCAGAGAGCGAACAGACACAGGAAAAAGAAACCGTACATACCGTCACTTTTTATGATTCAGATGGAACGACAGTACTTTCCACGGAGGAAGTGGCAGACGGAGAGACGGTGACGGAGAGTACGCCGGAAAAGGATGGCTATACGTTTGCCGGCTGGTATGCAACGCCGAACATGAGCCACCGCTTTGATTTTACAGCGGGAATTACAGAGGATACCTCAGTATTTGCGGGCTTTGTGTCACAGGTGGAGGATACGAGAAGCTTTGCCATTGTCGGAAGCGGCAGCAGTCCGGTACTGATGGAATCCAACTGGGGAAAAGTAATAGGCGATGCACAGACGATGACAAAAGAGGACAGCGCAGATGCCAATATCTACACGATTACGCTGGATTTAGAGCCCGGGGATGAATTTCAGTTTGCGATTAACAGCTCCTGGAACTGTCAGAGGGGGTATGGCTATCTTGACACCATAAGCTATGACGGAACGGACTATTTTGCAAACTCCGGCGGTCTTGGAGATACCAGCACGAAGCGCTCTAATATCAAATGTGCGGTGTCCGGAAATTACACATTTTATCTGACGACTTATCCGGGGGAGGATGCTTACGAGACAGACAACGCAAATTACTCGGAGGAGAACAAAGAAGCATTTAATATCAATGCCTATGATTCTATCAGCTGGACTTATAACGGAGAGAGCACTGCATCAGACCAGGAAAAACAGGTGGATTATTACATCAAGGGAGCACAGATTACCGGATGGGAGGATGTATATTCAGACGAAACGAAGTTTGTGGAAAATGACGGAATCTATACGCTGACAGTGGAACTGACCGAGGGGGATGAGTTCATGTTTACTTCCATGGTAACTGTGGGAGATACGAGCAGTGTAGGAACGGAATATATCCGCTACACAAACATAGCCGAGGATGACAGCGAAAGTCTTTCTTTTGTCACCGGAACGGACAGTGCCAATCTTGTGGCAGGACAGACCGGAAGCTATACGTTTACCTATGACCCGGCAACCCAGGTGCTTACGGTAGACTGCAAGTAGCCGCCGGTTTAACGACAATGTCATGCTGTTCAATCGGGGTACGTAAAACAGCGTTTTCGATACACGTAAGCAGGGTGTCAAAGCAGTCTTCGGTAGCGGTCGGGACATAGAAAACATGGGCATCATCCGGTAAAAGGGATGCGAGCGTATGTTCTGTCACGAGTACATTTCTGCCGGAGAAAGCGGTAAGCTCCGTGAAATCATGAATGTAGACAATATCGGAAAAGAGGGTGGAAAGATAGTCACGCTGCTTTCCGTTTGGGGTTTCCAAAAGGAGCAGTGTGTAGGCTTTCCCCGCAAAATGGCGGTCTGCCTCTGATGCAAGGCTCTTATAATCACAGTTAATCTGGAAAAATAACGGGTCATCAATCCGGCAGTTTAATGCCAGAAGCGGGACGAAGTTGTTGTCTCCGACCTGATGGAAAAATTCCGACGGGACATCGTAGCAGACGATGGCATCCCCGGAGTCAAATTTATCGGTGTCCTGATTGCTTAAATAGACCAGATTGTAGTCTTTTTTGTGCAGGAAAGAGGAGAAAAGCTGTAAAACATGAAGCTGCTCTGCATTTTTTAACAGAGAGATATCCGGGGTCAGATAAAGCGCGATGGTGCGGCTTCTGTTCGTGGCAAGTGCCTGTGCGGACTGGTTTGGCGTGTAATCTAAAAGATTGATGACCTGGAGCACCTTTTTTCGTGTTTTTTCGCTGATGCGCTTATCCGTGCGCTCATTGATGACATAAGAAACGGTGGCAACCGATACGCCGGCCTCCCTTGCAACATCCCGGATTGTTATTTTTTGTCTCATGACAGTTCCCCTTTCCGAAAACAGTATGCCTTTGTTATAAAGAATTTTGAATGGTTTGTCAACTTAAAAAGGAAGAAAATATTATGAATGAATATGCAATTTTACATACGCCGGATTCGAGATACTGTTTCGCAACCGATGTGCGGGAGCTTGTCATAAGACTCCGGATGGCAAAAGAGGATGCGGCGGCGAAGGTCACGTTAATCTGTGCCTGTAAATATGATTTCACATTTGACAGGAGAGAGATTCCGCTTACAATCTGTTACAGCGACAGGCTTTATAATTATTACGAGAAAAAGCTGACACTTACGGATGTCCGGTTTGCCTATCTCTTTCAGATTGAGGAGAATGGAAAAATCTGGTATTATAGCGAGGATGGCGTAACAGAAACGTATTGTTTTGAGGAAGGGTTTTATAATTTTTTCCAGATGCCGTACATCAATGAAAATGATTGCATGAAAACCGTGGAATGGATGAAGGATGCGGTATTTTATCAGATTTTTATCGACCGTTTTTTTATGGGGGATAAGGAGAAGGATAAAAGCTATATTAACTTAAAGTGGGGGGAACTGCCGAATCCGAAAAGTTTTGCAGGCGGGGATTTAAAGGGTATTATAGAAAAACTTCCCTACATCAAGGCACTTGGAATCGGAGCCATTTATCTGACACCGGTGTTCCGTTCCGTCTCCAATCATAAATATGACACGATTTCCTACCGGGAAGTCGACCCGCAGTTTGGAAGCACGCAGGACTTAAAGGAGCTTGTGAAAAAAGCGCATGAGCTGGGAATCCGGGTCGTGCTGGATGCAGTATTTAATCATTGCAGCATGGAGATGGAGCAGTTTGCAGATGTGAGAAAGCGGGGGCGTAAGTCGCCTTATTATGACTGGTTTTTAATCCGCGGCGATGTTCCGGTGCCGGAGGAACGAAACTACGAATGTTTCGCAGCGTGCGAATATATGCCCAAATTAAATACGGCGAACAAAAAGGTGCAGGAGTTTTTAATTGATATTGCGCTCTACTGGATACGGGAGGCAGATATTGACGGATGGCGGTTAGACGTTTCGGATGAAGTGTCCCATGGCTTCTGGCGCAGATTTCGGGAAGCCATTAAGGAAGAGAAGGAAGACTGCGTGATTATCGGGGAAAACTGGCATGACGCCTATCCGTATTTAAGAGGTGATGAATACGACAGCATCATGAATTATGCGTTTACCAAGGCGTGCCTTGATTATTTTGCAAGGGGAACCTTTGATGCGGCAGCTATGGCGGCGAAGTTAAACAGTAATCTGATGCGCAATCTTGAACAGGTAAACCGGATGATGTTAAATCTTCTCGACTCGCATGACACGCACCGTTTTTATACGGAGCTAAAGAAAAATAAGGACAGACTTCTTGCCGCGGTGGCACTTGAAATGGTATTTTTGGGCGCACCCTGTCTCTATTACGGAACGGAAATCTGTATGGAGGGCGGCTATGACCCGGATTCAAGAAGATGCTTTAACTGGAACGAGGACGAGTGGGAACAACAGGTATTAGAGCAGATAAAGGGGCTTATCGCATTACACCATAATCCGGCGATACGGGATGGGGCCATTGCAGTTTATGAGGAAAGCGGAATGCTTGTGACGGAGCGCACGGTGGACGGACAGAGGATAACGCTTTACATCAATCTGACCGGGGAGAGTAAAAGTGTGCGGGAAGAAAACAGAACACTTTTGATGGCAAACCGCAGGGAGAATGCGGGAAGGTTACAGACAGATGGCTATGCAATTTATCAGAATGGACAGGAGGAGCAGTAAAAATGGGGAAAAGAAAGGCAAAACGGGCGTGTGCAGCAGTGCTTGGAATGACATTGCTTTTTACAGGTGTGGCAGGCTGTAAGCAGACAGACGGGGAAACACAGACGTCAGGAGATGTCCAAAAAACAGGGGGAAGCGGCAGCAGTGTTTTTGACGGAACACTAGAGGAAAATGTGACCATCCGGGTGCTTGAAAACGATACCGCCATCTCCAAGGGTTATTTAAAAAATCTGATTGAGGCATTTAACGAAGCCTATGCGGACTATGGAATCGTTGCGGTCGATGCCAATATGGACCAGTACTTAGACCTCGCCAATGACGGCCCTTACGGCTATGGCCCGGATGTGCTCTATCAGGCAAATGATGTTATCATGCAATACGTAGAGGGAAAACATATTTATCCGCTTCCGGAGATGTATGCTCTAAGTGACTTCTTAATCATGGTTTTGTCATGGTTAGTGA
>CATZIT010000003.1:0-225379 GCA_958420225.1 uncultured Roseburia sp.
TCAGCGACAGCTTATTTACTATATCACAGTCGAACTCGTTTGTCAACAACTTTTTATTTTATTTTTTCAAGCTGTTTGGCTTGT
The DNA here is from genome assembly GCA_958420225.1 of uncultured Roseburia sp. Taxonomy (GTDB): domain Bacteria; phylum Bacillota; class Clostridia; order Lachnospirales; family Lachnospiraceae; genus Roseburia. Next base: position 85 of record CATZIT010000003.1, read on the forward strand.
CCGCAGCGCCGTTCTCGGCGACAGCTTGTTTATATTATCACAGGTGATTTCGTTTGTCAACAACTTTTTTATTTTACTTTCAAAAGTTTGTTTTCCTTACGTTGTCTCCCGCAATGGACTTTCATATTACCATCATTGTTTTCTTCTGTCAACAATTTTTTTCATATTTTTTACAAGAAATACATAATCAGCGTAAGTACTGCATTGTTTTCATATAAATATGTAAGCAGGCGGCTTTCATAAATCAGCGCTATGAGGTCTTTTCCTGCCTCGCTTGTCCCACACAATGCAATAATATAAAACGCTATCCATACGAGCGCCAATCCGTAGATTGCTCCTGCAAATAACCCAAGCGTCCGGTTTGCCCCTCGAAGAATCGGAATTCTTGAAACTGTTCCAAGTAACCGCGATATGATATGCATGAGGACAGATGCTGCAATCATTGCTATAAAAAATGAAATTCCCTCTACTATAAAGTCTGCCACTCCTCCCGCAACTGCTTCATATATTCCACTGCTTTCCATCAGCTCTCCTGCTGCCTGTGTTGTCCCGCTTAAGATTTTTTCGGTCACACTGTCCGGCAGACTGAGTCCAAGGTCTGCAAGAGATGCGTTTTCCTGTATCTGTTCTTCCGTTTTTCCTTTTGCCGACTCACGCATTCTCTCTTCACAGTTTTTCTCGATTTCCTGATAAATTCCGGTGTTTTCTTTGATATAACTGTTAATATAGGGTGTCGCCCATGTCACAAACACCAGTACAACAATCCAGGATACTAACGAATACACCATCCGAAGGAATCCCTTGTGATACCCATTCATAATGCAAAGTGCAAGCACTGCCAGCACAACCACCAATAACCAGTTCATATTTATCCCCTTACTTTAATCGTACTTTCTGCGTCTCATTATCCGTGACAAAGGAATAGTTCAGTCCCATTTTATCCGGTATTACACAGTACAGAATGTTTTCAAATTCATAATGGAACCGATAGACGCCTCCCACCGTATACAAATCACAGGCGGTTTCATTTTGTACACAGATTTCTCCATTGGAAAGAAACGATACATTGTCATACTCAAGAGAAAAATCGGTTTCCATTCTGAGTTTTCCTTTTGTATCATAAACCTGCATATGATGCGTCACCGCTTCGTCCTGGTTGCTGTATACAATTCCGACATATCCTTCATTATAAAAAATGCTTTTGATTTCCTGTTCAAACGGAAGCTCTAAGGTAAGCTGCGGCTTCTGCATCCCTTCAAATATCAATATTTCCGTATCGGAAAACGCAACCATGCGGTCATCTGCCACAAATTCCATTTCAGGAATCACCATGTCCGGGAATGTTGTAATTCCAACGCAGTGATCCGTCACATTCTGCCCGACAGAACCGAAATTGTAAAAGGCAACCGTACTCTTTAACGTTCCATCGTTGATGTCAAGCATCGAAACCGCAAGTTTAATCCCATCCCTAGAAAGTGCTATCGCCACCGGATAGCCGCCTTTTTCTCCGTGAATTGCGCCCTGTGCCAATGCCTCTCCTGTGTGGTCATAGACGGCAAGATATCCCGCCTCGTCTTTTTGCATCAAAACACCGATTGTTCCCTGTGACGCAATGCTTACCTGCGCAACCGGCATGGTCGTCTCCACACTTCCGAGCAGTCCGGCAGGCGACAGGATGTATATCATCGTGCCGCCCTTGTCGTAAATCGTGAGATATTCGCCACAAATATCAATCTGTGGATTTGAAAGTTCAAATGCCTGCGTCCAGATTCTTTCATTCGAGAGGTCCGCATATGTCGCCCCGTCATTGCTATACTTTAAAAGGTTTCCCTGAAATTCTGCATATTTTGTCGCCGCAGAATCCTCACGCTCCACCGTCGAGATAATGTCGTATTCAGTATAGTGCCTGAGTGACAGATAAAGCCAGCTCCCCGTCACCGTCACCCCCAGAACCAGAATGATAAAAATGGTTCTTCCTACTATTTTCTTGCGGTGCTTCCGCAATTTCTGTTCAAAATCTTCCTCATCAGTTTCCGTTACCGTACGAAAACCTTTTTTGCCTGATTCTGCCATAGTTTCCTCATTTCTGTTTCTTCTTGCAGTTTGCTCTATTGTAACACACCCGCGGTCACCTTTCACCCCTTTTTTGTTCTACGCCATTAGTTCGGAAGTGTCAGACATTGTCCTGCATAGATGGCATCCGGGTCGTCAATTCCATTTGCCTCGCAGAGTTTGTCCATCATTGCCGTTGACTGATAAACCTTTTTGCAGATTGACGCCAGATTTTCTCCTTTTTGCACAATGTAATACCCCTGCGCAAGATATTTCTCTGATTCTGTCATTGTCTCTGTCGTATTTTCTGTCTCCTCTTCCGCTGTCTCCTCTGCCACCTTTTGCTCGCTGTCTCCCGCCTTTTCTGTCTCTTCCGTCTGTTCTTCCTGCGTCTTGTTCTCTTCTGCTTCTTCACTCTCTGTTGTCGCACCTTCCTGCGATTGTCCATTCTCCTCTGAAACACCCGTCTCTGTCGTGCTTTCTGTCTCCTGCTGCTTTTCTATTGTTCCGGCAGCATCCTCCACCCGGACGACTGGCGCAGATGTTTGTTCTATTTCTTCTGTTTCTTCCGTGGCAGCCACCAGCTGAACCGTATTGTTCATTCGTGCCAATGTTTCCTCCATCGCATTCATTTTTTCATAATTGCGGTAGGCATTGTAGCCAAGCACGCAGGCAATGAGCGCTAACACCACCGATGCAGAATGTGCCGGAAAAAAAGATTTGCGTTCCTCCTTCTCCATTACCTGTCTGCGATAAGTTCCCTGCCGGTAGTTCACATGGCTGTCAGTTTCCATCTGTAACACCGGTTGCGTTTGCGTTTGCGGTTCCGGCTCCGGCTTCTTCTCTTCCGTTACCACTTCCTGCACAAACGGTGTTTTTCTGTCATAATAGATATAATAACCTTCTCTGCGGCGAAGATGCCCTTTTTCACTGCAATAAAATGCCTCCTCCCGCTCAAGCCCGTCCATCAGAAAGAGCACCTGATGGGTGCCGCCAAAATTTGCATTATGAAGGTTTTCTATCCGCACTGTCATGTTCGGCAGTTGTCCACGGATGTCCATTGCCCAGCCCACAATTACCATGTTGTCGTATGCCTGACACAATTTCTTATAAAGATATGCCCAGGTCTTGTCATTCCACACCGGCAGTCCGCCTTCAAACGTAATTTCTTTCAATGGAATTAGTGTCTCTATAAACACACATTGTTTTCCAAAGTAGTTTTCAAATTTTCCCAACAGCACATAAACCGCTTTTTCGACCGGCTCCTCATAGTCATGCAATTTCTGGTATACCCGGTCCTCCACGTAGATACGGTCTCCAATGTCCGGTTTGCCCATCTGTCTGATGTCCTTTGGCAGTACTCTTTCGTTTCCATCATTCTGCTCTTTTGACCTGTCCCATTCTTCTTCCCGAATAATTTCAATCATGCTATGTATTGCCCCTTTCCGTCCAAAACGATTTTTTCAGGGAAAATCCTATCACAGCTCTTCTGCATATTTTGGTGGATTGTGGACACTTTTTCAAAAATTTTTCGACAGAATCTTTCTGTCCGGTATAAAGAAAGCCACAGGCAGGGCATTTTATGCTCCACCTGTGGCTTTATTCTTTCTTAAACTACAGTTCCGTTCTGCCCTCTAACGCACGAAGCAGCGTCACCTCGTCAATATATTCCAAGTCCCCGCCGACCGGAACACCGCTGGCAATCCGCGTCACCTTGATTCCGGTAGGTTTAATCAGTTTGCTGATATACATGGCGGTCGTCTCTCCTTCGAGGCTGGAATTGGTGGCAATGATAACCTCGTCCACATCCTGTTGGAGCCGCTGCATCAGTTCTTTTAACTTGATGTCGCCCGGTCCTATTCCAAGCATCGGGGAAATCGCCCCGTGCAGAACATGATAAACACCGTCGTATTTTCCCGTTTTCTCATATGCCGCTAAGTCCCTGGTATTTTCGACTACCATTATCGTTTTATGATTTCTGGACGCATCACTGCATATCGGGCATAAGTCGCTGTCCGTAAGGGTAAAACATTCCTTGCAATAGCGGACATTGTGCTTGGCGTCCACGATTGCCGCCGAGAGGGCTTCCACCTGTTCCGTCGGCATATTTAAAATATGAAATGCCAGCCGCTGTGCGGTCTTTGCGCCGATTCCCGGCAGCCCGGACAGCTCCTGTATTAATCTGCTGATTTGTGCACTGTAATAATCCATATAAAACCTCAATCCGTTCTTAATTTTCCCTCTTATCTTACTTGAAAAAAGTATTTTTTACAAGTAAGATAAAAAGGAAAGAGAGGAATTATCATGAAAGAAAATATCGCAACCATCCCTTTAATGGATGCCATGCAGGCAAATGACGAGTGTCCGTTCTGCTATTTAGAGCGTGAAGCGGAACAGCATGCCATTTCCTTTATTCTTGGCTCCGCTTATATGGAAGATGATATCCGTGAGAAAACCGATGCTACCGGCTTCTGCCGTCATCACTTCAAAATGATGTACGATTACGGCAACCGTCTTGGAAATGCTCTGATTTTAAGCACTCACCTTAAGAAATTAAACCAGGAACTGACAAAGGAAATCAAGGATTTCACACCTTCCAAGTCGGGTCTTTTTTCCCGCATGAAACGCACGGATGCAACCGGAGAGCGCTCTGCTTCCACATCCATCGGTGCATGGGTACGCCAGAAGGAAGCCTCCTGCTATGTCTGCGACCATTTTAACCAGATTTACGGACGCTATCTGGATACTTTTTTTGACTTATACAAAAATAACGATGAATTTCGGAAAATGTTTCATGAAAGCAAGGGATTTTGTCTCCCGCACTTCGGCGACCTGATGGAAACGGCAGAAGCCAGATTAAGCGATGCCGAAAAGAAAGATTTTTACCCTGCGGCTTTCGCCCTGATGCAGGAAAATCTCGACCGTGTTCAAAAAGAAGTGTCCTGGTTTGTAGAAAAAAATGATTACCGGAACAAAGATAAGGACTGGGGCAACTCCGCCGACAGTATTCAGCGTGCAATGCAGAAATGTGCCAGCGGTTATCCCGCAGATCCTATTTTTAAAGCGAAGCTGTAACAGGCTTCCTTAGAACGGAAGTCCGCCTAAACCACCCATTCCGCCTGTGATTTTTGCCATAGATTCCTGTGAAAACTCATCTAACTGGCGGAATGCTTCGTTGGTTGCAGCCATGATGAGATCCTCTAACATCTCGATGTCATCCGGGTCTACTACTTCCGGAGAAAGTTTTACCTTTGTCACTTCTTTCTTACCGGAAACGGTTACTTCCACTGCTCCGCCGCCGGCTGTTGCAGTTACTTCTTTTTCTTCAAGCTCTTTCTGTGCATCTTCCATCTGACGCTGCATCTTCTGTGCCTGTTTCATCAGATTATTCATATTTCCCGGCATACCGCCCGGGAATCCACCTCTTTTAGCCATGGTTTTCCCTCCTGTTTTTCCTTTTTAATCTGTGCACTCTATCATAATATAAATTTGCCGATTCGTCCAGTTTCTTTCCTATTCTTATCTCAGAAGTCTTCTTCCTCGATGTCCATCTGGATTAACTGTCCTAAATCCGGATAAATATCTTCGCTCGGATGCCCGGTGTCATTGAGTTTCACCTGAATGTCAATTTCCTTCCCAATGCGCTCCGCAACTGCTTCTTTTAGCGCATCCTGACAGCCGGAACGGTTTTCTTCCACATACGCATACGCATTTTGATCTTCAAACACCAGTAACAGCGTATCCCCCGGTCCAAGCGACCTGGTTGCAAGCTTAAGATAATTTTTTGTAAGACCGGTAAGCTGTGAAAGGATTCCACCCCAGTTTGCCATTACCTGTTTGATATCCTCCGGGATTGCCTTTGGCAGTTCTGCTTTTGGTGCCGGTGCTGCTGCCGCCTGTGTTATGCTCTGCCTGGCTCCCCCCGGTGCAATCGCAACGCCTTTTTCTATTTTTTTCTCAAGGCTGTCTATGCGGTCGACCAGGGACGTATAATCTTTCTCCATTTCTGGTTTACATAATTTAATTACTGCAATTTCGATGAGGATTCGCTTCTGCACTGCGTATTTTATCTGGTTTCCAAGCTCCGAAAAGATGCGGATATAGCGAATCAAAACATCTGCATCCACCATCTGTGCCTCTTCTTTGAGCAGGACCAGATTCTCCGTTGAAATGTCAAGCACATCTTCCATATTATCTGAGCTTTGTACCAGCATCAGGTTGCGCAGATACCAGGTAAAGTCGGTTACAAACTGCCCCAACTCCCTGCCTTCCGTCACAAGCTCCTCAACCGTCGCAATCGCACCTTTTACATCCTTGTCGAGGATTTGTCTGAGCAGACGGCTGAATACTTCGGTATCCACGGCGCCAAGCGTCTCTAGCACCTTATCATAGGTCAGCTCCTGCCCTAAGTAAAAGGCAATGCACTGGTCTAAAAGGCTTAACGCATCACGCATAGAGCCGTCCGCTGCTTTTGCAATGTAACGGATGGCCCTCTCTTCTACCACAACTTTTTCCTGCTCCATCAGGTCGTTTAACCGTCCGGCAATCGTGTCGATAGAGATTCTGCGGAAATCGTATCTCTGACAGCGGGAAAGTATCGTAATCGGAATCTTGTGCGCTTCCGTTGTCGCCAAAATAAAAATAACATATGATGGCGGCTCCTCAAGCGTTTTTAAGAGTGCATTAAACGCTCCTATGGAAAGCATATGAACCTCATCGATAATGTAAACCTTATATTTTCCCTCTGTCGGACGATATTCTACCTCTTCTCTAATCTGGCGGATATTGTCCACGCCGTTGTTGGAAGCCGCATCAATTTCAATTACATTCATAGAATTGCCTGCGGCGATTGCCTTACAGGAAGGACATTCGCCACAAGGACTTCCGTCTACCGGATGCTCACAGTTGACTGCCTTTGCAAAAATTTTGGCAATTGTAGTTTTACCTGTTCCTCTCGTTCCGCAGAACAGATAGGCATGTCCGATTCTATCTGCCTTAATCTGGTTTTTTAATGTGGTGACAATGTGGTCCTGTCCCTTAACGTCCTCAAATTCCTGCGGCCGGAATTTCCGGTATAATGCTGTATATGACATTCTGTTTAATCTCCAAAACTAATTCCAATCCGTTTTGCCTCTTTAATCATCTGATTTTCCGGGTCAACGGTCTTTAATTTGCCTGCCACCTCTGCAAGCGGCACGCGCTTTGTCTTTCCATTTATCATCGCAATCATGTTGCCGTAATCGCCATCCATAATCGCTTTTGCTGCTGCGGACCCCAATCTGGTGCAGAGCACACGGTCATACGGGCACGGACTTCCGCCACGCTGTGTATGTCCCGGAACCGTCACACGAACTTCTATGCCTGTTTCTTTGAAAATCTTGTCTGCGATTTCATAGGAAACGGAAGGATATTTGTGTTTTGCAACCTTCTCTTTGTATTCTTTCTTGGATAATGCCGCATCCTCCTTCGAGATTGCGCCCTCGGCTACCGCAAGAATGGTAAATCCCTTTCCTGCTGCCGTCCGCTTATTGATTGCCGCAATGACTTTCTCGATATCGTAAGGAATCTCCGGCAGTAAAATGATGTCGGCTCCGCCTGCAATTCCTGCATATAAGGTCAGCCAGCCAACTTTATGTCCCATGACTTCCACGATAAATACACGGTTATGCGATGCCGCTGTCGTATGGATGCAGTCGATTGCTTCCGTTGCAATGTTAATCGCACTCTGGAATCCAAAAGTCACGTCCGTACCATAAATATCGTTGTCGATGGTCTTTGGCAGATGAATGACATTTAATCCCTCTTCACGCAGCAGATTGGCGGTCTTCTCGGTTCCATTTCCACCGAGTATCACCAGACATTCCAGTTCAAGCTTCCGGTAGGTCTTTTTCATCGCCTCGACCTTGTCGAGTCCGTTTTCATCCGGCACGCGCATCTGTTTAAACGGCTGTCTTGAGGAGCCTAAAATCGTACCTCCCTTTGTGAGAATTCCGGAAAAGTCCTTGGCAGTCAACAGACGGTAATCTCCGTAGATTAATCCCTTGTATCCGTTCAGGAATCCATATACTTCGAGGTCTTTCACGTTCTCGCTGAGTCCCTTGACTACGCCGCGCATCGCTGCATTCAAAGCCTGACAATCTCCACCACTGGTCAACAGTCCAATTTTCATCATATCTGTTTCCTCCTCATCGTTCTTGCCGTGAAACTATTTATCTTTCATAATTATAATATTTTTTCCTCTGGACTACAATATATTCCTATGCAAATAATGCTTCAAAATCCGCCTGCTCCATCGTCATTTCCGGCGCAAACTCCTCGGAAGCGGCATAAGATTTGATGCTTGCAATCAACTGTCTGCCCTCCGGTGCCTTCTGTAATCCGTCATAATCTGCCGTACAGATTAAAAGTTTTCCGTCGTTTCCTGCTGCCACCTCAAAAAGGATTCCAAGCTTATGGTTGCGCTCCACATTGTCAATCATCTGCACGATTGGCTTATATGCTGCCGGCATATGGTCATCGAGCACCGCACATTTACTCTCCGATACCACGGAATACCACTGCGGAGTCGAATAAGTCTCGCAGGCAAAACCGGCTAATGCCGGATGGTCTTTCTGGATGCAGAGTCCGAGTGTTCCGACTGCGACCTCTCTGCCCATGCTCTCTGAAATTTGGCGGAACATCGTGTAGTTCCAAAAGTCCGTACAGTAAAAGCCCGGAATATTTTCTTGGACTTCTGATGGAAAATAAAGAACCCGTTTCCCCGCTTCAAGCGCCGTCCATGCCTCTTTTGCCACAGTCGTTATGCAAAGCTCTTTTTCCTCCGTCTCCTTTGGTTTGGCAGCATACACCCAGAGCAGATATTCCCTGTGCATTCTGGTGTCCGGAATTTCCAGTGTAAACATCAGGCGCTGTTCACCGTGAATTTCATGGCTGGATGGAAGCGTCACCTGTAGTTCTCCGACCGTCCAGGTTCCGGTCTCTTCTCTTTCTATCGGAAGGCTTCCGGATGCGAGCACTTTTCCTACATGGGAATTCTCGGCAACCGCAAGCTGCCACTCTACTTTTTTTCCCTTAAGTGGCTGCATCGGGTTAAAATAGCTTAATCGCACTTTGGCAGAAAACGTTTCTTTTTCTTCATATACGTATCGGTCAAAACAGCCGAGCAGCACTTCGTCTGAGCAGTAACCCCGCCAGGTCTCCGGCTTCACAAGCCCCTTGGAATCCATAAAGGAGTCAAGGATTCCCACAAGCGATGTTCCCTGTCCCGTATAATCCTGAATGTCAAGAATCTGATAACCTGCCATATAACGGGAGCGGTGCATCATTTCAAGTTCCTCTCTGTAACATTCCACCGCAAATTTTCCGGCACATTCAAAAAATTCTTTTCCACGGTCTGCCATACCGGCTTCCTCTAACCGCCGCTTAAAGACTTTCATATTTCTGGCATCAAGCACTCCGGTATATTTCTCAATCTCATCAAAATCCGGAAACATCGAATACTGACCGATTTCATGCCCTACAATCGGCACGGTTGCCGTCACACCGTTGTCCTGCTCCGCTGCTTTTACCATCTTAACGCCGGTTCCATACTGGATGGCGATTTCTCTTTCACCTACAGTTGTATTTTTGTCTGTGTCCGCACTGCCTTCCTGCGCAAGTTCCGGAAGTACCGCCGCATCAAAGTCAAACGATGTTCCCGGTGCCATGGTCTGTACTGCACCGAGCGGCGCATCACACATTGCAAAAGAACCGCGAACCAAACGCTTATTTTCTCCATTCACAGGCGGTGCAAGCCTCGCTGCAACCAGAAAATCCTCGTTGGAAAGAATTTCCGGAATGAACTGGAAGTTGTTGGAACCCTGTGTATAAAGCGGTCTGTCATCCTCTTTTTTCAGTAGGCCGATGATTTCGTTGACGCGCTGTTTACTTCCCCAGAGTTCGTTTCCAAGCGACATCATGCAGTACGACGGATGATTGCCATACTCCCGGAGCATACGGATACCCTCTTCTATCAGGTACTCCTGCTCCTCTTCCTTATAACCCTCCTCGCCCGGTGCTGCGATAGTGCCCCAGAACGGAAGCTCCGGTTCCATATAAATTCCCAGCAAATCTGCCGCCTGAAATGCCGTTTCTGGTGGACAGCAGGTATGATAGCGGTAATGGTTGATTCCATACTGCCATGCCCGTCCCATCACGATAAGCCAGCTCTCCAAGTCCATCGGTGCTGCCCCGGTCATCGGAAATAAGAGCCCGTCATGTTTTCCACGCAGCTTCGTGCGCACGCCGTTGATGTAAAAATCATGTTCATCCGCTGTAAATGCCCGAAGTGCCGCATAGGTGTGATAATGGTCATCTGTCATTCCATCTGCCGACAAGGTGAGCTGCACGTCACAGACCACCGGTGTATGCTCGCTCCACAGCACCATACCCTTGTCAAACTCATAGGTTACGTGAAGTGTCTGTGTTCCCGGCTGCACTGTAATATTTTCACTGTAAACCAGAAGTTTTGTTCTGCTTACCCTAAGTTTTGCCGGGGCCGCTTCATAATTTTTCCCTTCCGGCTCAATCAGTCCCGACAGATGTATTGTCTCCGGCTGCACGCTCAATTTGCAGCTTATCGCGTCATCCGTAGTATTTAATACCGTATAGTCAAATGTCATTGTTTTTTCCGCTATATCACAGGTCGTATGTACGTCCTGCACGGACACTTCCCCGGAAATCTGTAACTCCATGCGTCCCATAATTCCAAGCCAGTTTGTCTGAGTGTCCGGCGATGTCATATGTCCGCCGATTGTCGGATATCCGGTATTTGACACGGCGATTTCAAGTTCTACTTCCCTGCCGTTTATGTATTTCGTAATGTCAAACCGATGCGGTGTCGTAAGGCTGTTTCCCTCTCCTGCCGCTGCTCCGTTCACCCGGATTTTCGTCATGCGGGTTCGCTCCAAAAACAGTACGATTCGTTTCGCCGCTTTCCCGGAAGGTAACACGCTGTCCTCCGGAAGTGTTATTTTCCTTGCAAACCACGCTGTCCCCTCATATGGATAACGCTCCGTAAGATACCCTGTCTCCTCCTTGTCGTTTGGCTTTCCTTTTTTTGCCATCGCTGTCGTGCCCGGCAGCATGATAGTGTCGTTATAATCCGGCTTCTCAAAGGAAAATCTCCACTCTCCTGCTAACTCAATTCTTTTCTCCATCTAACTGACCCCCAAAGATATTGTGTTTTGTTCTGCTAGTATCATAGCATTTTAAATAGGTGGAATCTACCGTAAATTTTGGACTTTTAAAATAGAAATATTTATGCTATACTAACAGAGATGTGCCATTGCGCATCTTAGGAGTCGTATCGAAGTGGTTGTAACGAGGCTGACTCGAAATCAGTTTGTCGTGCGAATGTGCGGCACGAGGGTTCGAATCCCTTCGACTCCGTTAGATGGTTGGGAAAAGAAAAGGAACATCCCGGGATTGGGGTGTTCCTTTTGGGTTTCATATCTATTATGTCAACATATTTTCAAAATCCTGTAGTTCATGAAAAATATTATCTATGATTACAAGACTTCCCTCTATGCGATATAACATAAAGTATCTATGTGACAAAAAATTAATCCTTCTATAACCAAGTTCTCTTAATTTGAGATTATCACATAATTTCAAACTTCCTGCTACCCTTGCAAGGCTCTGCTTTGTTGTTTCAAAATCATTAAGAACATTGGATGCAGCCTGTTCATTTTCCTTCTCAAACAAGAGATACCTCACAAATCTGTCCAAGTCCTCTTCTGCATCTGCCGTAAGTACAACATCATATTCCATATTTTGTCCTCATGTCAGATATTGCATCATCTGCATCTCTGTATTTCCCCTGATTTGCATGATTTCTCGAAAATTCCAATTTCTGTAATAACTCCTGCTCTGACAATGCATTATACGGATTAGGCATCGGCTTCTTTATCTCAAAAGGGAAACCATTGTTCGCTACTGCCTGTGTCAAAAACATTCTAATAGCCGTAGTAGTATCTGTCCCCAGTTCCCGAAAAAGACTATCAGATTTTAATTTTAAATCATCATCTACACGCACTTGAATTGTACTAGCCATAATGCATCTCCTATTTCTTTTTTCTCATTCTATTATAATGCTATATCATTACTTATTCAATACATTTTCATTCCAATACAAATGAATAGGCTTCTCCTTTATCTTCTTATACCAAAAAAAGATACCGGCAACCGGTATCTTTCCAAGTCGGAGTAACAGGATTTGAACCTGCGACCTCTCGGCCCCCAGCCGAGCGCGCTACCAAGCTACGCCATACTCCGTTTTTCACAATGCCATATCAGTATACCATAACTTCTTTATTTTTCAAACCCTTTTTATTCCTGCTTACTCTCCAGTTCCTCTCTGATACAAATGCACAAATTCGTGTAACGCTCCAGGGGGTTTAAATCTGTCTCTATGTGCTCCCATGATTTTTTGAAATCCCCATTCACTGAAAATGATGAATTGCAGATAAAATCAACAAATCCTTCCCTGTCCTTTCTATACTTTCTGGCAAAGGTATACGCATTTGTCTCTTTTTCCTCATCTGTACTGTTGCGCTTATTATAAAGCACATGGTCAAGATTACAGGACATATAATATACCCGATACGGAATATTCCATATACTTGCACACGTTCTCAAACGATACAGATTCTCACGTTTTCTAATGTTCCTATCAATGATACCTTCTACACGTGCAGTATAAATTCCATCTGATTCATAACGTGGCTGTTCAACCTCCAAGTCTTCCATAATACAGGTGTCTGGAATATACGCACCATCCGTATCCACAATATGAATAATCTGTTTAAAATCGGCTGCCTTGTAGTGATTTGATTTTGCATAATCCCTGACATCATTTCCAATCTTTGAAACAATGTTTACTGGTGTTACTCCCTGTCTTGTGGTAATATCTCCGTGCATAATATGAACATATACAAAATCTCTGTCATAGATTCTGTTTAAGGCAATTCCAAGCGCAGTATCATCCGATGGTCCTTCCACTATTACAAGTACAATTTTTTACGAGCCAAATGCTTCACCCGCCTCTCTGAACGCTAACGCTATCTCAAAATTATCTGTTGATTGATACAACGGTTCGTTCTGTTCACCAAGCACAATATCCCTGTAGTAAAAATCCCTGAGATTGTTATTGCCCTTAACGTTTGTCATCCGAAAATACCTGTTGTAAGGATTCGTGGTTGTAAATGCGATAAATCCCTTGTCAAGCGTTTCAAGTGGTCTTAAATTGTGTGATGTAAAAATCAGCTGTCCTTTTCCTTTTTCCGAAATAATGTTCAATATTTCCCCAAGTAAATATTCAAATATTCCTGCGTCAAGTTCATCTACTGCAACTGTAATAGAATGGCTGTTATATACAACAATCAGAAGCTGTAAAATAGAAACTATTTTTTTTATTCCCTCTGATTCATATTGAAACGGAATTGTCTTCCCATCTCTTAAAGACATAAGCTGAATATTTCTTCCCGGTTTTCCATCCTTAGAGATTGCCATGCCAAGCTCACTGATTCCGATGGTCAGTCCCGGGACAAGCTGTTCCAGCACAACATTCATATTAGCAACAACTTTTCTCACGATTTCCAATGCCTGCTCCGGAATGAATGTCGGCATATCCAGTGGAAGCGTAAGGTTCCCGACTGCCTCTGAATTTTTTCCTTTGTATTTAAATGCCAGCGGGAGTGCATTCATGCTGATTAAACCGGAATTTTCCGTATTAATCACAAAAAGTTCCCGGTTTCCAAATCTTACAAGATTTTCAAGCACAGTGAGATAACGGAGATCATTGCAATTTTCTTTAAAAATAGTTACCATTTCCCGTGAAAAAATAAATGCGCGGGAAGTTGTCTGAACATATCTTTTCGTGACAAGTAAGTCTGTAAGATTCTGTTTGCCGCCAACCAGCTCTTTAAATTTTATCCTTGGTACAAATACCTCACTTGTTCTGGTATCAATCAGCACACTCTTTCGGATTTTTTCTGTCTTTGACGTATAGGCATATGACAGTACTTCATCAAAAATCTCTGCTTTTGTCCCGACATTTCCGGCATCTTCCGGCATATTAAGCTGCGTATCGTCAATCGTTTTTCTTAGTCCGAACTGATACCAGACATCATATGTCCCCCCCTCAAGCTTTATCCGAAATTGATATTGCAAAGTGGCATATTCTGCATCAATATTCACATAATCGGCATACTTAAGTGGAACCGGCTGACCGCACAGTACATATTTTAATAACGCAACCGCATCAACAAGCGCCGTCTTGCCAGAACCGTTCTGACCATAAATTCCAACAATGCTTGCTTTGTAATTTTTTCGTCTATTCTCAAGCTCAATACTGCCATATTTGACATTCTTAAAATTTTCTATTGTAATACTCTCAATTCTGACAGAACCATTTTCCATGACGTCTCCCTCCATCTATTTTTATCATAACACAAATTTTTATTTTTATCAAATTAAAATGCAAAAACGATACTTTTTGTTTCGTTTTTAAAATTCATTGCTTCATATTATTACCATAAATTCATCTTATGATTCCCTTCCCCGCATATCCCCACCAATTTTACGCATACTAAAAAATGCAGCACAGAGTGCTGCATCAGATTTTGCCAAAAGGCATTTTTTCAGGAAAGGATGGTAACGCTATGGCATCTTATATTGCTCCGGAAGTAAAAGAGCGCTTCAATTCGCTCTCTCCCGAATTAAGAAACTGCATCTTAGACCGCAATGTGGAGCTTCGCACGGTGCACGACCTCATCCGTGTGCTCGAAGACATCGTAAACGAAGGGGAACGCTAGTCCCTTTCGTAGGTGTCGAGGAAATGATGGCGTACACCATCCTGCTTGTAGGCGATAATTGTACTAAGATTGACGTTTTCAACACTCTTGAAAATATTCGATTCCACATATGGATTTGTTTCCTTGAGCTTTGCGATTAACTTCTTGACCTCCAGGCGCTTTGAAGCACTGGTTCCGTCTTCGTGACAACTGCTGCAATTGTCCGTAAAGTGACATGCGCACTGTAAAAAATGCAGATTGTTATAGTCTCTCCAACGCTTGATGTCATCTTCCCGAATCAGATACATCGGGCGAATCAGCTCCATTCCCTCAAAATTCGTGCTGTGGAGCTTCGGCATCATCGTCTGAACCTGCGCACCGTAGAGCATTCCCATCAAAATGGTCTCAATCACATCATCGTAATGGTGTCCGAGTGCAATCTTATTGCATCCCAACTCCTTTGCCTTATTGTAAAGGTGCCCTCTGCGCATCCGCGCGCACAGATAGCAGGGATTTTTTTCCACTTCAAATACAGAATCAAAAATATCGGATTCAAAAATCGTAATCGGGATATCGAGAAGCTTCGCATTGTTCTCAATAATCTTGCGGTTTGCCTCGCTGTAGCCAGGGTCCATCACTAAAAATACCAGTTCAAAGTGAAATTTGTTGTGACGCTTTAACTCCTGAAACAGCTTTGCCATCAGCATGGAATCCTTGCCGCCGGAAATACAGACCGCCACACGGTCATTTTCATGAAGCAGGTCATAAGTTGTGATTGCCTTTGCAAACGGAGAAAAAATCTGTTTGTGAAATTTTTTGCGGATGCTAAGCTCAATGTCTTTTGTCCGCCCGGAGAGGTCTTCCTCCTCTTCCTCCATGTCTGTCAAAAGCCATCCGGTATAGCCGCCCTGTAAGCTGTATGCCTCTACGCCCTGCTCAAGAAGTTCTTCGGCACACTCCTTGCTGAACACACCTCTGGTGCAGTAAAGGACTACTTTTTTGCCGGAAAATTCCTCCATGTGCCCGGAAAGTTCGTCCTGCGGAATGTGAACCGCTCCCGGCAACATTCCATAGCCCACAGCACTATGGTCTCTAATATCAACTAAGAGAACCTGCTCTTTCGGCAGGTCTTTTAATTCTTTATATGTGATTTCTAAGGACATCTTTATCTCCCTTTATATATGGAAACAATATTACAACCTGTTTATTATATAAAAAAACTGCCGGCTTTGCAATCCGGCAGTTTCAAAATTCTAGTTGATTCCTACGACCTCATAACCGGCATCAGTAACTGCCTTTGTCAAGGTCTCGTCTGTCACACCGTCTTCTGCGGTAACAACAGCCTGTTTCTCCTCAAGGCTTACGGTCACTGCCGTTACGCCTGCTGTCTCCTGTAATGCTTTCTCGACTCTTGCGGTGCAGTGTCCGCATGCCATTCCTTCGATTTTGATTGTTCTTGTCATATTTTTTTCTTCCTTTCCGGCGGCAGTTTCTGTTTCTATTTCTGCCTTTGCCTCATGAATTTTTATCAGTTTTAACCGCAGGGCATTGCTGACCACGCAAACGCTGCTAAGACTCATTGCCGCTGCGCCAAACATCGGATTTAATTTTAACTGTAAAAACGGATACAAAACGCCTGCTGCAAGCGGGATTCCAATACAGTTGTAGAAGAATGCCCAAAACAGGTTTTCCTTGATGTTGCGGATGACCGCACGACTTAATTTCACTGCGCCGACCGCATCTAACAGGTCATTTCGCATCAGTACGATATCGGCACTTTCAATCGCAACATCTGTTCCGGCGCCGATGGCAATTCCCACATCCGCTGCTGCGAGCGCCGGAGCGTCGTTGATTCCGTCTCCAATCATCGCCACCTTGTGTCCGGCTTCTTTTAACGCCGAAACTTTTTCTTCTTTCTGCGTCGGGAGCACACCGGCAATGACTTCGTCAATTCCGACCTGTTCGCGGATTGCCTGTGCCGTTACCTCGTTGTCTCCGGTCAGCATGATAACATGGATTCCGTATTTCTTAAACTGTGCAACTGCCTCCGCGCTGGTCGGTTTCACCACATCCGCAACCGCAATCACGCCGATGACCTTCGTCTCATCTGCAAATAAAAGCGGTGTTTTTCCCTGACGGGCAAATTCGCCAATCATGGATGTTACAGCGTTATCGCTGGCAATTCCTTTTTCCTGCATCAGCGCTTCATTTCCGGCATAGTAGCCTTTTCCTGCCACCTGACCGTATACCCCCTTGCCAAACAGCGCCTCAAATCCGTTCACAGATTCCAGCACAAGATTTCTGTGTGTGCACTCGGTCACAATTGCATCTGCGAGTGGATGTTCGCTGCCCTTTTCAAGGCTTCCGGCGATTTTTAACACCCCCTCTTCCGTCATACCTTCAAAAGAACGGATATCTGTCACAACCGGTTTTCCCTGCGTGATGGTTCCGGTCTTATCAAGCACGACCGTGTCAATCAGATGCGCTGTCTCAAGTGCATCCCCGGATTTAATCAAAATACCGTTTTCCGCACCTTTTCCGGTTCCCACCATGATTGCAACCGGAGTCGCAAGTCCTAACGCACATGGGCAGGAGATAACAAGCACTGCGATACCACAGGACATTGCAAATTCAAACGATGCGCCGGAAAGCAGCCATACGATAAATGTAATAATTGCAATCGTCATGACAGTCGGAACAAAGATGCCTGCGATTTTATCCGCAAGTCTTGCAATCGGCGCCTTGCTGGCAGACGCCTCCTCCACCAGACGGATAATCTGGGCAATCGTGGTATCTTCTCCGACCTTCGATGCCTTCGCGCGAATCAGTCCCGATTTGTTGATGGACGCCGATACGATTTTATCTCCCTCCTGCTTTAATACCGGAATACTCTCGCCTGTGATGGCAGATTCGTCAAAGGAAGATTTTCCTTCGAGTACGACGCCGTCCACAGCAACTGCCTCCCCCGGCTTTACGACAAACACATCGCCGACCTGGACCTCTGCTGCATCCAGCACGGTTTCTTTGCCATCCCGGATGACGTTCACGGTCTTTGGTGCAAGATTTACAAGCTTTGTGATTGCCTCGCTGGTCTTTCCTTTTGAACGGGTCTCCAAATATTTTCCAACGGTAATCAGTGTCAAAATCATACCCGCAGACTCAAAGTACAAATCGTGGCTGTAGCGGTGTACTACTTCCATCTCCCCGTGTCCGAGTCCGTAGCCAATGCGGTAAATTGCAAAAATACCGTAAAGAATCGATGCGCCGGCACCTAATGCAATGAGCGTGTCCATATTTGGATTGCGCCTTGCAAGGTTTTTAAAACCGTTCACAAAATATTTTTTGTTTACGATAAGAATCGGCAGCAACAGTAAAAACTGTGTAAATGCGTAGGTCACTGCGTTTTCATTTCCATGCAGGAAATTCATCGTAAACGGCGGCATCGGCACGTTAAGCCAGTTATAAATCATGTGTCCCATCGACACATACATAAGTGGTATCAGAAAAATCACGGAAATGATAAGTCTCTTTTTCATCTGCGCAATATTTTTCTGCTGTAGGGAAACGGCTGTCTCTCCGCCGTTTGCACCGGAGTTCTTCTTTGCCGCGCCTCCCGCCTGTGTGCTGCCCTTTACCGCCGCACCGTATCCGGCATCTTCGACCGCCTTTATGATTCCGTCTGTATCAAGTTTTGTCTCGTCATACTCCACCTGCATACTGTTTGTAAGTAAATTGACGCTGACCTTATCCACGCCTTCCAGCTTTGCAACGCTTTTTTCCACATAGGAAGAACAGGCGGAACAGGTCATTCCTGTCACATCAAACTGATTTTTCACCTTTCACACCATCTTTCTATTTCATCAATTTTTTAAGCAATTCGCACAATTCATCCACAGCTTCTTCGTTTCCCTCGCGGATGTCATCTGCCACGCAGCTTTTGATATGGCGCGCTAAAAGCTCCTTGTTAAAGGCATTTAACGCCGCCTGGATTGCAGACACCTGCGTCACGATATCCACACAGTAGCGGTCATCCTCCACCATGGATTTCACACCCCGCACCTGTCCCTCAATCCGGTTGAGACGCTTGACAAGCTCTGCTTTCTCCGTCCCGTTTCTCTGTTTATGTTTTACTTCCTCTTCCTTATCCTTACATCCGCAGCACGCCATGTTTTCTTCCCGCTTTCTTTTAGTTTATCCATCTGACGGCACATCATTCATATACCCCCATAGGGTATCTTGAATATAGTACGGATTTTTTTATTTGTCAAGCCTTTAAGAAAATTTTTCTTGCCGCCCGCAAAAAAAAGAACTGCCAAAACTGGCAGTTCCCTTTTTATGAGATTATGACAAATATGTCTGGTCCGTCTTATACAAGTGCCTTGCCAAGATTCTTGCAGGCTTCAAGCGCTTCATCGTCCGGTGCTTCATGGGCAATTACGCCTTCTCCGTTTACAACGGCAGCTCCGGCAGCCGTCATGCGGTCTTCCCAGTCGCGCATCCACTGTCCGTCGCCCCATCCATAGGAACCGAACAGTCCAATCTTCTTTCCGGCAGCAATTGCCTCTACCTCTGCAACAAACGGCTCCATCTCGCTCTCTTCGAGAACCTCAGAACCCATTGCCGGGCAGCCAAGTGCAAAAGATGCTGCATTTTTTAATTCATCTACAGACGCTGCGGATACCGGAATTACATCTGCCTCTCCTCCTGCTGCTACAATTCCTTCTCCTACTGCATTTGCCATTGCTTCCGTGTTACCGGTCTGTGACCAGTATGCTACGATTATTTTACTCATAAAGTCCTCCTTTTATTAAACAGCCATGATTGTAGGTATTTCCATTCCACGGAATACCATGCGTATTACTTTTTCTCTGGCTTCGTTATAGCGATTGAATGTCGTAATTGCTTCCTGTACGTTGCCGTATACTTTCCAGTATCCGCTGTACAGATAATTTTGTCCCTGATTCTCGATGAATCCGAGAACATCACAGGCAGGATAACCCAGGAGCAGGCCGAGTTCGTGTGGAAAAGACTGATGGTCAGTCATATATTTTTGATAGCGGGCACACAGGTTTTCAAAAATGTCGATAAGACTTATGGTTTGATACCCGAACATCGCAAGCGCCTCTCTTACTTCTTTCCGTTCCAAGTAGTCTATCAATTCAGCCTCACGGAAAAGAAACAAGGTGGCACGGTACTCTGTCCGGTAGAGTGTATGTACAGTAATCTCTGTATCCTGGAACAAATTCTCCACGTCTTCTACGCTGCTGCATTTCACCGTAAGAAGATTGGAAAGCTTGATTCCTGTAAGAAGCGGGGCGCATTGCAGCGCCAGTTGAGTCTTTAAATCTTTTTTATTCATCTTCTCCACAATCTCGAACACTTCCCTGCTCATGGTCAACTCCTTAAAGTTAGTTTCCTCTAACTACCTTTCAAAAAGAAAAGAGCTCCTCGCTGCGTTTGATTTGCTCACTTCCTTTTCTGATAGTTAGTCTATACTAACTTATTGTTTTTGTCAACCACTTTTTTAAAAAAATTTTTCCAGCATAAAAAACAGGGAACCGCAATTTTAACGGTTCCCTGCTTTTCTATTTTCATGCCAGGGTCAGAACTCGTCCTCCAGCATGGCATTCATGTGTTCCATTTTTTCTTCCGCCTCATAAATCAAAGCACTGCACTGCTTCAACTCGTCCGCAAAATCTTCGGTGGAGACATCCTGATAAAGGCTCTTATACTTAATATCGTGCTCAAGACTCGCCCACAAATCCATCGCCAGCGTCCGAATCTGCATCTCAACCGGCACATACTGTTTCTTGTTCATGAAATAGACCGGCACGCGGATTACCATGTGAAGACTGCGGTAACCGTTTGCCTTTGGGTTCTCTATGTAATCCTTTATCTCCATAATCTGGATGTCATCCTGCGCCATAATCCGGTCACGAATCAGATAAACATCTTTAATATAAGGACAGACCACACGCACTCCTGCAATATCGTAAACATTGTTGCAGGCAGCGCTCAATGTCAAATCCAAATCCTTTTTCTGGAGTTTTCCCAAAATACTCTTGGCAGATTTGAGTCTGGTGTCAATATGATGAATCGGGCAGCGGCGCTTGCGGTACTTAAATTCGTCCTTCACAATCTCAAGACGTGCTGTCGTGGCACTCATTGCAGCGCTGTACATCCGAAGAATCGGCTCCATGAGCTGTGAAAACTCTTCCGTCATATCTGCAATGTGTTCCATGTTCTCGTTTTGTACGGTATGCAGCGGAACCAGTTCGTTCATCCGTATCACCTGCTGCTCCACATACGCCTGCGCTTCTATCTGCTTCTCCCCATATCTTGCATAATCCATATCAAAATACCCCTTACTTCAAATGATACTTTTATTATAACAGGCATTTTTGAAACTGACATAAACTTCACGTGAAATTTTTATTAAATATCCCTGTGGTACTATAATTCAATACCACAGCCGCGCATAAGCTCTCTTGCGCTGTCTAAAGAATCCACGCCGTGAAGGTTCTTAATCGGTGCAAACTCCCGTTCACGCACAACCTCATACGGCACGCAGTCCTCCATCATGTGCACCATATCAAGCACCAGTGTCTCAAACTTATAGCCGTTTGGCTGCTCTGGTTTCACCGGCGTTCCATTTTCATCGACATACGGGATTTTCTTTTCAACTACATGAATCGGCATATGTGCATCTGCAATCTCTTCGAGCTTCTTCTCCGAAAAAAGATAATTTAAGATAACGCCAAATCCGTATTTTAAATCGCCGTTTTCCTTGCGCTCTGTTGCCATCTCCTCAGTCATCTCATAGTACTCCGCGATGGACGGTCTGCCGTCTTCCGTACAGAGCACGCCTACCTTCTCATCCGGTGCTGCCTTGCGCACAACCTTGGCACCGCTCTCGCAGCCATATGCAATCGTTGCACCGACAAACATCGGGTCTGCAATGCGCTGTAAGCAGTTATCCACTGCAAATACGTTAATCCATTTGATTCCTCTGGCATGGATATCCTCCAATAAACCAGCTTTTACCATCGAGCCAAACCAGCCGCCGTTTCCGTTTGGAGACATTGCAACGCCGGTATCGGATTCCATGTAAACACGTCCCTCATAATCACAGGCAGGAACCATCTCCTGCACGAAAAATCTCACATATTCCTTCGGATAACCGAAATACTGATGCTCTTCAAAAAAAGAAACCGTATCATCGTGATTAATATTGCTGGTCATTACATAAAGCGGCACATATACGCCAGCTTCGTCTGTGACATCCTGCAAATTGCGGATAAGCTGCTCAAACAGATACAGTTCTCTGTCAACACCAATCTTTAAAGTTCCTTTTGGTTTGTCAAGTCCGAGTCTTGTTCCCTGACCGCCTGCCAAAAGAACCGCGCCCACTTCTCCTCTGCGGATAGAAGCCAGTCCGATTTCTTTAAACTCTGCGCCTCTCGCCTCAATCTCGCCTACCTCAACAGCCTCAAGCGGTGCGAAGACACCTCGCTCATTGACGGTTTCTTTTCTTGTGATATTATCAAGAATCGACCAGTCGATTTCCTGTAGTGCCTTTTTCAGAGTTTCATTCTCCCCGGCTGTATTTCTCCCCATTGCAGCTTTGATGTAACTCTGTTTTTCCTCTTCCCAGATATTCATGTATTACTTCTCCTTTTTTTATTAGTTAAATCCACGGAATCCTTTTCCGATGATTTCACTGCTGTTTGTGATTGCGATAAACGCAGACGGCTGGTTTTCGCGGATAAAATTACGCAGTTCGACCGCCTGGCTCCGCTTCATGATAGTGATGATAACCGTCTTCTGATTATGCTCATAAGCGCCTTCCGCCTTGTAAATCGTGGCACTGCGCTTTAAGTGATTGGTAATAAAATCGCAGATTGGCTCCGGGTCTGTGCAGATAATCGTAAAATACTTGCACAGATTGATATTTTCAATGACGGAGTCCACAACCAGTGATTTTGCCAGAAGTCCGCACATGGAAAAAAGTCCGGTCTGCGCATCGAATACGAGGCAGGATGCCAATACGATGCCAAGGTCCACCAGAAATAACGCCGCACCGATGTTTAACTTCGTATACTTTTTTAAAATCATTGCCAGGATATCCGTACCGCCGCCGGATGCCCCGATGTTAAAAAAGATTGCCGAACTGAATGCCGGAAGCGCAATCGCATACAGTAATTCCAGTACCGGCTGGCTTGTCAGGGGGTGCTCCATCGGAAACCAGATTTCTGCCAGTCGAAGCGCCGCCGACATCAGAACGCTGACATAGACGGTCTTGATTCCAAAGCCTCTGCCAAGAAAGATAAATCCCAGCACTAAAAGTGCCATATTAATGATAAATGTAATTACTCCCGGAGTTGCCGGAACGAGTGCACCGAGCACGACCGCAATACCGGTAACGCCTCCGAAAGAATAATTGTTCGGGAATTTGAATACGTAAATTCCCACTACCATAATAAGCGTTGCGACAGTCAGGATGACATACTCCTCCGCCGTCCGTTTCCATTTTCCAATATTTTTATTCATGTCTTCTCTTCACTTTTTTCTTTATTTTACACTTTTTTTGCGCAAAAGTCTACTCACTCTGTTGCTCAAGTGCGTTTCCGCGGAAAAAAAGAGCTGTCCGATAGGGGGACAGCTCTTTTTTAATACATTTTACTTATGCAAGTGCTGCGGTGATGATTGCCATAGAGTATACCTCTGATGCATTACATCCGCGGGATAAGTCGTTAATCGGTGCATTTAAGCCGAGAAGAATCGGGCCGTATGCTTCGAAGTTACCAAGACGCTGTGCAATCTTGTATCCGATATTTCCGGCATTGATATCCGGGAAAATAAAGGTATTTGCATGACCTGCCACTTCGTTGCCCGGGCACTTTGTACGTGCTACACGCGGAGAAACTGCTGCATCGAACTGCATCTCTCCTGCAATCGGAAGATCCGGATATTTAATCTGTGCCTTCTGTGCTGCGTTACGCATCTTGTCAACGTCCTCACCTTTTCCGGAACCTAAGGTAGAGTAGCTTAAGAATGCAACCTTCGGATCAATACCGAAAATCTTTGCACACTCTGCGGTCTCGCCTGCGATTTCAACTAACTCGTCCTCAGTCGGTTTGATGTTGATTGCGCAGTCACCCATTGCAAGTACTTCGTTCTCGCCTGTTGCGGAAGGACGTACCAGAATGAAGCAGGAAGATACGATGGAGTTGCCCGGTTTTGTCTTGATAAGCTGTAATGCCGGACGAACCGTATCTGCGGTAGAATAGGTAGCACCGCCTAATAAAGCGTCTGCAACTCCCATTTTTACTAACATGGTACCAAAGTTGTTTGCCTGAGCAAGTGCTGCTCTTGCCTGCTGCTCGGTAACACCTTTGCTCTTTCTTAATTCACAGAATAAAGCAACCATCTCATCCATTCTGTCGTAGTTAGCCGGGTCGATAATCTGTGCACCACGGATATTGAAACCGCTGTTCTCTGCTGCTGCAAAGATATCTGCTTCGTTACCAACCAGAATCGGGCTAAGGAAGGTTCCTGCTAATAAACGGGATGCTGCCTCAAGAATACGTGGGTCGCTTCCCTCTGTAAAAACAATTTTCTTCGGGTTCTTCTTCAGAATGTCAATCAGTTGACCAAATCCAAACATTTACTTTTCCTCATTCTTTCTATAAATGTGTTTCACTAGCCGAAAATCCATGCTTCCGGCAGGTTCGTGTCCGCTTCGACACACACTCTGAGGATTATTATATAGCGTTTTTTTTTATTTTCAACATTTGTACTGAAATAAATGCATCTGCCTTGTATTTCTGCCAATACACTTAAGGTTCCGGCTTTTCTTCTGCCTTTTCATTCTTTTTTAAAAAACGCTGAAACGTAAAAAGCAGGCAGATACTGATAACGGACAACAGGTCTTCTATCGCTGTCGTCTCCTGGATAATCATATGTCTTGAAATCAGAAACACCAGCACCTCTATTACGTTTGCCGCATTTGGTTTACATAACATTTTTACAAATTCAATTCCAATTACGATTGCAAACAGGGAGTCAAAAAATTCCAGAAATGCTCCCGTCTGTCCCCTTAAGTGCCAAAATTCTTCAAACTGCGGAACCAGTGCAATGATTGCCACCGCAATTCCAAGCAGCGCTGCCACTGCCATCAAATATTCAAGTCCCTCACACAGCTCAAAAAAAATCTTTCGGATTTT
Organism: uncultured Roseburia sp.; assembly: GCA_958420225.1. Lineage (GTDB taxonomy): Bacteria > Bacillota > Clostridia > Lachnospirales > Lachnospiraceae > Roseburia. The sequence continues at coordinate 25,196 of CATZIT010000003.1, forward strand.
CTGACGCATCGTTCTCCCTTCTGTCCTGATACTCCCGGAATGTACGAAAAATTATATAAGAACAACGTGTGCGCTTGCCGCACATACAAAAACCGAGCGCCGCCCGTCGAATCCGGATAACAGACGTTACCTCCGCAGTTAACTCAGCCCAGGCACCCTTGCGGCACACAGGAGTTTCTACTTAGGGCTGCTCCATTCCTGACCTGACCCGGTTCATAGATTCCTGTTGCGCAAGACCCAAACTTCAACGCCACTTACGAAGGGCGGCTCCACCACCCGAAATCCTCTGTTTGGCATCACCCCAGCTATAGCGGATTGCTGGATTAGGGTACCGCTACCACCCCGGCTGCTCGGAGACTTAAGTATAGCCTATAAAGGCACTGATTGTCAAGAAAAAAGAGAGGGCTGGCATAAGACTACGCCAGACCTCCCTCTATATCTTCTACTTATTATGAATCCGTTTTTATTTTACGTTTCCTCTGCCAAAAAGAACATGACTTTTCAGTTACAATCACCCGGACAAAATGATAACCGCAAAATCCTGTTTCTTTCCCGCTTCTGACCCTATATTGATGTCAAAAATGAAGCGAGGTATTTCACATGAAAAAATTAAAATCTGTTCTTTTACTGACTCTTTTGGCTGTATTTCTTACCGCAAACTGTGCAGGTATTGCTGACAACAGTATCTCCGTCGCTCATGAGGATGATGTCATTCCTTCTGTCATTACACAGATTTAGGGCAGATTTCCGCCAAAATGCTTCTGGTAGTAATCTTTTAGAAGAGTTTGGTAACTTTCACGGAAGAATAATTCACAGAGGTAGTATGCCTGCATGATACGGACAGGTTCCTTTGCTGCCTCTGTTTTCCGTTCTATATGTGCAAGAATATGAAGATAAGATGGCAGCAATGTCCCGTTTCCGCAGAGGAGTTCATACCGTATGCCCCCAGACACCAGCCTCTCATCCTCCGTGTTGATTGCCAGATTGATGTTCGGCAGACAGTAAATCTGATACCGGTAGTGCTTGTCCATCCGGCTGTTTTCTACTGCTCCGATAATCTGGCGGTACAGTGCATCCGCCTCTTCTACTCTGCCCAGTTCACGAAGCAGCGTACCTATCTGGTTTTGTACCATTAACTCGTTCCGAAGCGGCACTCTTATGCCTTCGCCCCCTGCCCGGTAACTTAATAGAAGAAGCTCTTTTTCATGTGCCAACAGTTCTTCTGCGCTTTTCTTCTTTAAACCATGCAAAATGGCGTCCTGATAATTTGCCGTCATCATCTGGTTCATTTTCCATTGCAGATTTACGTTTTCCTTCAGCTTTTGCAGCATTGCCTCCGCCGCAGTATAATCGCCTCTTCCGATACAGTTTTCCACCTGCCACTTTAATTCCAGCGTCTCATAATCTTCTACAATCGCAGTTCCGCAATATTTTCCGCGCTCCACACCAAGATTTTCCATCAGGCCCTCAAATTTACGTTTTACAGGGGATTCCTTGCCCCGTTCCACACGAGAGAGTGTTTCCGGCGACTGGTAAACGCCTTCGATAAGCTGTTCCTGTGTCAGATTCTGCGCAATCCGCTCCTGCCTGATAAATTCGCTGTCGAGATGGCAGGTCATCCGGTTACAGTTGTGAAACAGCGAGTCCTTACACTCCCACGGTCTTCCGTAATCCTGATACAGTTCCGTTAAAATTTCATGGTAAATGTTCCACTTGCTCTTTTCCCCGTCTATGCCCATTTTTGCGCCACACGTAATGAGCTGTTCTAACAATGGCAGCATAAAATATAAGATTCCACATCTGCGAAGTTTTACGAATGCCTCCTCACAGATTAAATATGCCCGCGTATATTCACCTTTCTTCGCATAGAGCTTCGCTATCAGCCACGCACATTTTCCAAACAGCTTTGCATATGCCTCTTCATCTGTCACATTTGCATCCAGATACTGTTTGCAGGCAAAAAGATGTTTCTTCACCTGTTCTTCCTCTCCCTGCTCAAACATACACAACCCGATTGCCAGCAGATTCTCCATCTCGTTTCCGGCAATCGTATAATTCATCATATTTTCGGTATTGATTCCCGGCAGCGTCAGCTGTACCGCCTGCAAAAGATACGTCTCTGCCGCTTTCATGTCCCTGTCAATGCGCCTGCTGATATACGCTCTCGTGCGCAGTTTAAACATTTTTTGCACATTGGTCTCTTTTACAAAACCTGCTTCGTATTCCGCAAGAAGTGACAGTGCCTTCTCCCGCTCACCCTTCCAGATGCTTTCCTCTATCTCATCAATCAGCCTGACACGTTTATATTCATCCTCGGAAAGAATCATTTCGAGTTTATCCGGTGATTTTCCAAGCCGCTGTAACAGCATATCGAGCAGGAACTTATCCACTTCACAGGTTCCTTTTTCAATTTTTATCAACATCTGGGAAGTGCACAGACCTCTGCAAAGTTTTCCTCTCGGATACCCTTTCTTCGCCCGCAGCATCCCGAGCATTGTTCCGATTGCTTCATTTCCCATCCGAATTCATTCTCACCCCTGCTTTTTCTTTCGTTCCCTGAGTTCCCGGAAAAAGTCTGAAAGCATCTTCGAGCACTCTTCCCCCAGAACGCCCCGCTCGATTTCCACCTGATGGTTGAACTCCTGCATCTGTAGCAGATTTAAGACCGACCCGGCACATCCTGCCTTCGGGTTCATACTTCCGATTACAACCTTTTTCATACGGCTCTGGACTATCGCCCCGGCACACATCTGACAGGGCTCTAGCGTGACATACATCGTACAGTCCTCAAGTCTCCAGTCTCCGGTCTTTTTGCTTGCCTTGCGGATTGCGGCAAGTTCCGCATGTGCAAGTGTATTTCCTTCCGTATTTCTCCGGTTGTAACCCCGTGCAATAATTTTGTCATTCTGCACGATGACGCAGCCGATTGGCACCTCCTGTAAGGCATACGCCTTCATTGCCTGTTTTATCGCCGCTTTCATATATTTTTCTTCCTGTGTCATGGACAGTTTCTCCAAAATATTATAAGATGTTATGCATAAGATATAGGTAGATTGTAGCATAGACAGGGAGGTTTGTCATGAATTTTGAATATGAGACGGAGCGGTTAATTCTAAAAGTCCTGACGCCTTCGTATTTTCGCGAGGTTCTTTCTTTCCAGCGCAGAAACCGGGAATATTTTGAAAAATATGAACCAGTGCGGCCGGAGAATTTCTATACGCCGCGCTACCAGGAAAATGTGCTAAAAGCAGAATTCCGTCTTGCCTGCGAGTTAAAAACCATCCGTTTTTATGTATTCCGCCGCGAGGACCCTGACACCATCATCGGCACCGTCTGTCTGCACGACATCAACCGTTTTGTCTACTCCTGCTCGGAAATCGGCTACAAGTTCGACCACGCTTTCTGGCACATGGGTTATGCGGGAGAAGCCGTGCAGAAAGCCGTGGATATCGCCTTTCATGACCTTGGACTACACCGGGTTTTCGCCAGAGTACTCCCGGAAAATACGCCCTCTAAGAATCTGCTCACGGCGCTATCCTTTTTCCCGGAGGGCATTGAACACGAGTGTATCTGTTTGAATGGGAAATGGACGGACCACCTGCGCTATGTAAAAATTAACTTTGATGATTCAGCTCACCGGAGCGGTTCTTAGCAATTACAACGAGAACCAGCAAAAGTGAAACGGCGGAAACAATCTCTGCGATTCTCCAAGCAAGCGGGCTGTGATACCGCACGGTCACTGTCGTTTCCCCTGTCGGAAGCTCCACGCGAATCCGGTTATTTTCCCCGCGGGAAATGGAAAGCAGTTCCCCATTTTCATCCACTGCCTCATAGCACGGATAGGCAAACAACGGCACTTCCACGTAAGCGTAAGCGTTATCGTCATTTGTCGTGTTGTAGGAGACCGTAACAATAAATCCGTCCTTTTCATAGTCCTCCACAAAAACATTTCCGCTTGTCTCTAATTCCCCGTCTAATTTCTCTTTATCCGTTCCACTGTAAAGATACTCCCGCTGGACAATCACATTTTTGATATCCTCTTCGGAAGAAATATAAGGGTCTCTGCCCAGAAAATCCCCCAGAAAGTACTGCGCACTGATAACCGCACAAAATACGACCATTCCGCACACCATAATCCGCAGTTCTTTTTTCCGGAAAAGCGTCACGCAGTATGCAGAAAGCCCCAGACATAAGAAACAGGCGGCCGGTCCGAGAAGTCGCCACGGGAACTGGAGATATCCCATCACGACCGCGATGCCGTCAAGCTGCATTAATAGTTTCCACGGAAACAAATCCGTTGTCAAAAGCGTAAGCACCCCTCCGGTCACCACAAAAACATCTGCCTGAGAAGATTTCCGCCGGACTCCTTTTACCTTTGCATACAGAAACACCGCCAGACCCGCCATGAGGGAGAGTCCGAGGTTTCTGCCGTCATCCGCGCCCGGGAATGCCTGAAACAGTCTTGCCGTGGATATCACTTTTTCGCTCGCATCCACTGAAAGGGAGCTGGTATCGACCCCGGAGGCAAGCGTCTGGAAGAACGGGATTAAGAACCAGACGTTTAAAAGTACTGTCATAGAAAGTGCCTTTAAAAGCGCCACAAGTCTCTTTTTTCCAAAAATCTGTCTTACGTACACGATTCCAAAGAATATGCACAATGCCGCCACCGGAACAAGGCTCACGAGATTACTCTGCAATACACCGGTAAATCCGAGCGCCAGCAGATACCATCTCTTCTCCTCACCAAAAAACAGCTCATAAAAGCCCAGGATAATGAGCGGCAGAAAAATCATCGCAAGCATTTCCCCGTAAGCCGCCCTTGTATACATATCGCACAGCCGGTAGATGCAGAGCGTATAGAGTGCACTGCTGACTGCCGCTATTCCCACATTTTGAAACAGCCGCTTCGCACACGCATACATGACCGCCGCCGTTGCCGCATTTACCAGAAGCAAAAATATATTTACAGATGTAATAAATGATAGTCCAAGTCCGGATAAAATTGCCGGAATATAAAGAAACAGGTCCGGATAGCACAGCGCATCCGCATATCCGTAACCCTCAAAGGTAAAGCCGTTTAACCGCACCGGAAACATTCCCTGGGAAAGCGATTCCCGGATTCCCAGAATCCGGTTCAGATGAAAGGTGATGTCGTGCCCGATGTTAAGATACCCCAACTGTTCGGGGAGCGATGCGACACACACGCACAGATATAAAAATACCGGCACGTAGGAGCGCTTTTTTGCCGCATACCAAAACACCCCAACACCCGCCGTCAATGTCAAAATAGCTGTAACTGATACCCCTTGTGAATACGTCATTTTTTCTCTTCTTTCGCAGTTTTTCTGGTTTTTATTATACTGCCGGTCGATGCCCGGCTCAAGAAAAATCTCTGCTTCTTTTGCTCCGCCGCAAAATCCGGCAGACACTTCCGTTAAAAAGGAGTATAATGTGTGAAAAATAGAAAGGCATGGTTATTTTTATGAATCGAAAAATTGCAATTGTGACCGGCGCCTCAAGCGGCCTTGGAAGTGAATTTGTACGGCAGTTAGACCGCAGTGAAAATCTTGACGAAATCTGGGTCATTGCCCGCCGAAGGGAACGCCTTTTAGAATTGCAGAAAAAGACAAAGACGCCTCTTAGGGTTATCTCCGCAGACCTCACAAACGAGGATGCTCTTCGGAAAATCGAAGCGCTTCTTTTAAAAGAGCAGCCAAGAATACGCTTTCTTGTCAATGCGGCAGGCTTTGGCAAAATCGGCTCCTGGCGTGATATTTCCCGTGCTGACGCAGACGGAATGATTCTTCTCAACTGCAAAGCGGCGGTGGATGTAACCCGGATGTCGCTCCCCTTTATGCACCGTGGGTCACGCATTCTTCAAATCTGTTCCACCGCCGCCTTCCAGCCGTTTCCATACCTTGGCATTTATGCGGCATCCAAGGCATTTTTATACCGCTACAGCCGCGCGCTTGGCATCGAACTGTATTCAACCGGAATCCGCGTTACCGCTGTATGCCCCTACTGGATTAAAGACACGGAATTTATCGACCGCGCAAAAAAAAGCGGCGATAGTTCCTATATCCGCCGCTTTCCATGCTCCTCGAAGCAAAAAAATGTTGTACGCCTTGCCCTGCGCGATGCAAAGCTCGGGCTTTCCGTTTCTACTCCCGGAATTGTATGCAGTATTCACCGCTTCTTTGCAAAACTTCTGCCCGCAGACCTTATGATGGGTCTCTGGGCACTTATCCGCAGAGTTTAAACCGCTTCCGGACGGGTTTCTCCTGCCAGAAAATCCGTCCAGAACTCTTTTTGTGCGACAAACATCATGTCCGCATCCTTCGGAAGCTCGTTTAAGTATGCCATCACCTGCTCGTACTGTCCGTCAGAAAGCGGCATCCGCCACATTTCTTCGGTTTTCCCGCCCTCTACGCACTTCTGACACCACATCTCATCCTTGGTGTAGCAGGTGATATACCAGGTTTTTTCATCTTCTCCATCAGAATCCGTAAAACGGGTACTCTCTGCGACAATCGAGCCGACCGCACGTTCTTTCGCCTGCTCTAACTCCTTCGTTTCATCATCTGCCTTGTTTTTTTCGATTTCTTCCTGTATTGCCTTACGAATCTCTTCCTCTACCCTGTCATATTTCTCTAAAAACTGCTTCCACTCGTCTACCGTAAAGGATTTTCCGCCAATCTGAAATGTGTCCTGCAGTTCTCCACTCTTGATTCTAGCATTGATTTCATCAATTTTTTCCCGAATCAAATCCTGTGCATCATCCGCTTCCTGCTCCATCTGCTGTGCCTTCGTATCCTGCGCAATGGCACTTAGAATCCGGTCAATGTCCTCCGGGGAAAACATATTGATTGCCTTTGAAAGATCCCCGATATTGTCTCTGTTGACAAGCAGACTGCCGCCCTTTGACAACGGAATACTGATACATTTGCTGGGGTCGCTGGTGTCTCCAAGGCAGATTCGTTCATTCTCGTCATCACAGACAAAGGTGACGCCATTATACACAATCACCCCGTCCTCTGCCAGCTCGGAATACGGTGCCTTCTTTTCGGTTGCCTTTTTAGCAATCGCTTCCGCCGCTTCCTTCGCCCAGGGCTGTACCATTGTTCCGCGCACCGCCGTTTTCCGGTCCTTCGTCTCCTCTTCCTGCCCGGAAATGTTACCTCGCATTATTTCTTTGGTCTCCTCAAACTTTTGCGCCTTTTCGCTGCTTCCCTTTGTCGTTCTGCTTCCCGGATAGATTCCCCCGGAAACAACTGCACTACTATCGATTCCGCTAATTCCCATCTCTCATTTCTCCCTTTCCGTTTGCATTTCTATTTTTATCGGTTCAGGGAAGGGAAGTATTAACCGGAAAGCGCTGGCATTTCGTGACATTGATTTTGTTCTTTTTTCACATTTTTTTCACACACTCTAAAGTTTTCTTTCAATTTGCCGAAATAAAGATAAATATTTCCAGGCAGATGTGCACTACTGTTACGGATGACACTTTGCTATCTGCTATCATACAGACAAAATATCCCTGTACACCAGGTATGTGTGCTTTCACGGAAGAAAGGAGGGGATTTCATGGCAGCCATAGACAGCGCCTATCATTACTATCTGTCTACTTATGGCAATTCCGTATCGCGTTATGATACGCATAAGAAGAGTGAATTGCGCAAAGTATACAATCAAATCGTAAAAGCAAATAAAGAATCTCCTCTGTATAAAATCACAGATACCGGGGATGTCAAAAAAACCGCTATTGATATCAAGGAGCGCGCACGATCCATTCAGAATGTCGTTGCGTCTTTTTCTGATGACGGCAGCGGAATTGAAAGCGTCTTCCAGAAAAAAATTGCCCAGTCCTCCGATGAGAATGTGGTAAGTGCAGAATATATCGGTTCCGGCAATACGGACAGTTCATTGACGTTTGACATCCAGGTGGAACAGCTTGCCACCCCTCAGGTAAATCTCGGACAATACCTTGTACCGGACCGTAAAGATATCAAACCGGGTTCTTACAGCTTTGACTTATCGACAAGTTTAAGTTCCTATGAATTTCAGTATACCGTAAATGAGGGTGACACCAACCGCACCGTCCAGAATAAGCTGATTCGTCTGATTCAGAACGCCGGTGTGGGACTCGATGCAAAGGTGGTAGAAAACGATGACGGCCGTACCGCTGTGTGCATTACTTCCAGACAGACCGGACTTGGCAGAGATGAAGACTCTCTCTTTGAAGTAATGCCTTCCGCAGACAGCGGTTCTATCCACGCAATGCGGACACTTGGAATTGACCATGTAGAAGAAGAAGCACACAATTCCTCCTTCCTGTTAAACGGGAAACATCGCAGTTCCTATTCCAACACCTTCACGATTAACAACACCTTCGAGCTGACATTAAAGGGAATCAGCACAGATGGTGAACCTGCAAGTATTGGATTTAAGACGAATGCCGAAGCGATTACGGACAATGTCCAGACTCTCGTCGATGTCTATAACGATATGGTAGAGTTTGGTCACGACTACGATGAAATCCAGCACTCCAGCAAGCTGCTGCGCGATGTGACTTCTGTCGCCAAAAGCTACCACAACGAGCTGGAATCTGTCGGCCTTAACCTCCAGAAAAACGGGATTATCTCTGTCGATAAAAATCTTCTTACCGATGCCGTAACTGCTCCGGACGCGAAGGACTGTTTTGTGCTTTTAAATGATTTTAAAGATTCCCTGAGTACAAAGGCTGGCGATGTTTCCGTTGACCCGATGAATTATGTCAAGAAAATCATTGTCACCTACAAGAATCCGGGACATAATTTTGCAACTCCTTACATCTCCTCGATTTATTCGGGTATGATGATGGACTGCCAGTGCTAAAAAAAGCAATCGAAAAGACTTTCCTAAGAAATCTTCCCGATTGCTCTTTTTTTCGCTCATTTTAATATTAAGTTTCGTTTTCATTTTCCGCAAGAATCTCTAATATCTGCTCTATCCGGTGGTAATAACTGTGATACTGCTCCACCTTTTTTCTGCCGTTTCGGGCAATCCGCGCCCGTTCCTCTTCATGATTTAGATAATAGGCAGTTTTTTCCACCAAATCCTCCACACCGTCAAAACAGACCAAATCCTCTCCCTCTTTAAAGTAATATGGAATTTCCGCCTGATAATTCGTCAGCAGAAACCCTCCTGCGCCAAGGACATCCCATACACGCAACGGAATTCCGCTCTTGATATTTGGAATCGTGAAATTCAGGTTAATTTTTGCCGCGTGAAAGACCTTCGGTGACTCACTCCAATAATCGACCGAACCGCGGTAGCGAATCCGCAGCAAATCACTGACATCGCTGTTGCTGTAAACATCCACCAGAAAATGCTTGGACAGCTCAATCAAAGCTCTGCGGCGCTCCACCTCCGCAATTTTAAAGCCCAGCACCGTCGTCTGGAAGATAAGCCCCAAATCGGAAAATGAGCCCTCTGATTTTTCCAGTGCAAAATAGGACTGCAACTGTTCTAAGATATCCGTTGTGAGCATCGGCTCCACAATATTTGCCCCGCTGATATTAAGCTGTGCTTCTATCACTGCATCAAAATATCCGCGCAGGTACTCCGGCAGCTTATTCCGCAGACGGTCATAGGAATTCCGTTCATAAAGACTTCCCACAAATGCCACGTCCGCCGCATAACAGGGCAAATCATCCGCCTGCGAGAGAACCGCATCTATCCGTCCGCAGTCCACCGCCAACGGCAGATACCAGATGTGCTCCACGCCCATTTCCTTAAATTCCAGATAATTCGTCTTATCAAATGTAAAAATATAATTACATGGGTGAAATACGGATTCGTGATACATACTGATGAGCGGATTGTCGCACGACCAGGAGACATACCGCACCCCGTGTTTCTGGCAGACATTTGAAATGACTGCAAAATAATTGACCGTAAATACAAAATCATAGTGATGTTCCAGTAACTTTGCCTCAATCACTTTTTCAAATTCCGGGCTGACATCATAATTTCCAAGCTTCTGCTCAATGTTATCCACCGTAAATCCCATTGCGTGAAAAGTTTCCACAATGTCCCGGTAGTTATACGCCTTCCAGCGGTATATCAAAATGCGCATTACGCAGTTCCTCCATTTTTTCTACAGAAAACACTCTGCAATATATTCCGCTCTACTCTTCCATGTGTGGTGTTTTTGTGCTGTATCATACCCTGTTTCCGCCATTTCCTGTGCACGCTCAAGATGCCCGAACAAATCAAAGACACGCTCCGGCAGCGTCCGAAGCTCCGGCAGAGGAAACATGCTGAGTTCCTTCCCATCTGTAAATTCCCGGTCCAGATACGTGGAAGTGTCAGTCACCACCGCCGCCTTTGCAAGCATCCCGTTAAAAATCCGGTCATGCGCGCCCGCCTTAAACCAGGTCATCGTGTTTAACACAATTTTGGCATCATTCATAAGCGGCAGAATTTCCGGCGCAAGCACCTTTCCCCCATAATTAAGACACGGATTGTCGCTCCACTCGCATCTGTCCCAGCCCGTTCCGTAGGCAGTGACCGTAATGCCGCTTTCCACCAGAATCCGCACTGCCTGCTCTCTGAAAAAAGAGGTCGCATACGAATCCAGAAAACGCATTTTCACGATAATCTCCTGTAATCTGTCATCGCTGAGTGCGCATCCCTCGCTTTTCAAATACTCTTCAATTGCCTGTTCCGTCGTCTTCTCCGGGTGATGCACAAGCTCCCCCAACACATTTCCGGCAAGCTCCTGCCCGTCCACCTCCGGAATGGAGGTTAAATCCGGTATCATCTTTTCCACCGTGTAGATGGGAAGCGCCCCGGCATAGAGGACATCGATGCCGCGCTCTGCAAGCGGCTTATGTCTGCTGCCAAGTTCTACTCCTGCATGCGGCAAAAAATCCGTCTGCCTGATATTTTTAAAAAATCTGCGGATGTAGCGCACATGATTGCGGTCCGTGCATAATATAATCGACGTCTCCGGTGCCTTGCGCAGCGGCTTTTCGTAATGAAACGGATGGTCCATTAAAATATTCAGATAGGGAACCCCGTACGCCTCCCATAAATTCTGCCCATCCGGCAAATCAAGGCTGTAACCCAAATTGTTAAACGTTACCGCCGCACAGGGCACACCTTCCGCCTGCGCCTGCATTAAAAGCGCCAGAAGCGCCTGTTTGCTCGCCGCCTCATCTGCCGCATCGTAGACAAAGGATGCAAATCCCAGCTCTTCAAACGCCTGCTTTAACTGTCCGGTAAAAAGGTCTAACGTATCATAAACACCCACAAAATAGATGATTGTCTTCTGCATAAAAGTCTCCCATTTTCACGCTAATTTCTGCTAATTTTTGCCGCTCGTCAAACTCTCAATACGCATTTTTGCCGGTGCATATCCGGCGCATTTTTTATAATAAGAAATCGCCTCATCCGTCTGCCCTAAGCACTCTCTTATCACTCCCATATTGTAATAGGCAAGATAAGAATTTGCCCCGACGCTCCGGCTTTCCTGGTATCCTGTCGCACGCGAAAACTCTGCAGCCGCGTCCTCAAACCGCTCATTGTTCATATAAATAAGCCCCATCAGGAAGTGAAAATCCGCACTTTTTGCAAATTCGTCATAAATACTTTCAAACAACAGCGCCGTCTCTGCCTGTCCACTGTTTAAAAGCGCATACCCATAGGTTTCGACCATATCAATCACGTACTCAAGCGCAGGATTTAAATCATACGACAGTCCTTTTTCAAACCAGGCACACGCCTTTTCGTACTCCTTTGCCATATAACAGCTCTTCCCAAGCTGATACAGAATATAAGGAATCTGTGCCTCCTCGCTGCTTCCCTCCGGCGCTCCCTCAAGCCGCTCTAACTCTGCGAGCAGCAACGTTTCGTTCCGCTTCGCCTTCTCCTTCCGCTTCTCCGGCGTGAGGTCATAGCCGCAGTGCGAAATCACTACAGACGTCTTGTATGTCTCATACTCTCTGCCATTTCTTTCCGTCACCTGCTCATGAATCCGCCCCTGATAAGAAAATTCCTCTTTTGCAAAAATGCGGTTAATCCACTCTCTGTTTTCTTTTTGCTCTCCGTCTCTGGTAAAAAGATTGCGTCTGCGGATACGTCCCACTTCTCCCGGATGGGCAAGAAGCTGCTTCTGCAATTCCGAAACGTCTAACTGTTCCACAAACTCATCGCTGTCAAGCACCATCACATACGGTGTCCCCGCCTTGGAAACCGCATAGTTTTTAGCGGCGGCAAAATCGTCGCACCACGCAAAATCGTAAAGGCTGTCCGTGTAAGCGCGCACAACCTCCTTTGTTTTGTCCGTTGACCCGGTGTCCACCACCACAACCGGAAGTCCGTATGGCTTTAAACACTCTAAGCATTTTTGGATATTTTCTTCTTCGTTTTTCGTTATGATGCAGACCGAAAGCATATGGTTTCCTCTTTTTCCAATGTTGTCTCTTTTCTTATTATAAAACATCCTGTCTGCTGCCGCAATGTGGTATTTGTTAAGAGCAAAAAGCCTGCCCCCGCAGGGACAGGCTTTTTGTCTGACGTCCTTCACAGACGCCTTTGTTTATTCAATTGCAATGTAGCGGTTTGCTTCTACTGCTTTCTTATCTACCTTCGGGATGTCAAGCTTTAAGATACCATGCTTGAAGCTTGCCTTGATATCCTCCTGACGAATACCCTCGCCAATGTAGAAGCTTCTCTGGCAGCTTCCGGCGTAACGCTCACGGCGGATATACTTGCCGGTCTCCTTCTCTTTCTCATCCTCGTCAAGCCCTTTGGCTGCGCGGATGGTCAGGTAACCGTTCTCAACGGATGCCTGGATTTCATCTTTCTTAAATCCCGGAAGATCCATCTCAAGCTCGTAGGAGTCATCCTTTTCCTTGATATCGGTCTGCATCAGGTTCTTTGCGTGATGTCCGTAAAGCTTTTTCTCGGTATTTCTGAAGTCGCGGTCGTCAAACCATGAATCATTAAAAAATGTATCAAATAAATCTGTTCCCATTACACTTGGCATTAACATATGTCATCTCTCCTTTTCCAAATATAACGTTCCTCGGATGATTTCCGGTGGAACGATTGTTTTCTTTGTTTCTGACTATGTTATACCACCTTTATTAGCACTCGTCAATAGCGAGTGCTAATAAAAATTATAAATTTTTTATAAACTATAAAAAGGGAACCCTAAACTAGAATTCCCTTTCCGGCTGTAAGACCGAAACAAACGCTATCTTTTTGTCCATCCAGTTCCCGATAACGGCGATTCCCTTGCCCATCGTAAACGCTGCCACGATGGTTCCGATTCCCAGCCCATAAATGCGTCCCAGGAAAAAGAATGTCATGCAGGCAGTAATCGCAAGGCAGGTGACATCAAACCCGATTTTAATCTTTGCATATGGCACTCCGGTAATGTCTGAGAGTTCCCGCGGGAATAAGTCCGTCGGAATAATCGGAAGCTTGCAGCGGTTTGAAAGCGCAATTCCGAAGCAGATAATCACATAGCTTAACACAAAGTACAGGATTCTGAGCGGAATGTTAAGCGGCAGTTTTGTAATCCACAGCTCATGTAAATCCATAAACTCGCCGAACACGAAGCCCACAACGAAGCTGAACAGATACGACGGAATAAATTTTTTTCGTAAAATCATCAGTACCGCTATCAAAAGTGCCTGAAACAGGTAGGTCCAGGTTCCAAGAGTCAGCTTCGGCAGCACCAGTTGAAACGCATATGGCACGCTTGAAATCGCCGAAATTCCAGAGCCCGAATGTAGCATTAAAAGCACGCCTAAACTGTTAATGACCACCGCTAACGCTAACGCAGCTTCTCCTCTTATCACTGTTTTCTTTTGTTCCATAAAACTTTTCACTCTTTTCTTTTCTCAGATTGGGGTTTTGATTATAGTCCCTTTCTTTTCGATTATCAAGAGTGAAGTTGATGATATTCGTCAATAAATCCATCCATTTTTGCCGTCTGCTGCGTCAATTCCTCTATGACATTGTTAATTGTCTTAAAACGTTCTGCATTATCCGAGCACATAGCATTCGTTTCCTCCGAGGATGCGCTGATTTCCTCACTGGTGGAAGATAGATTGTTTGTACTGTCCACAAGTGTGACATTTGCATCTTTCAGGCGCTGTACCTTGTCACTCATGCCAATCGAATTATGCTTTAAATTCGTCATGCCTTCACGGATATTGGCAAAGCTTGTCTCAATTTCATGAATCATCGTAACCTGTCCGCTGATTTTATCCATCACATTATCCATCGAAGAAATCGTATCCGCAGCATTCTTATCCAGTTTGGAGATAATGTCCTCAATATTTTCTGTGGACTGCTTCGTCTGCTCAGATAACACACGGATTTCCTCTGCGACCACTGCAAATCCTCTTCCGGCATCTCCTGCACGGGCAGCCTCAATGGATGCATTTAATGCAAGCAGATTCGTCTGTGCGGAAATCTGCTGGATAATACCGATGATTTTCTGCATATCCTTAGTATGGGTATGTAACTGCGACATATTGTCTTTTACCATGATATTTTCACTTTCAATCTGCTCTGTCTGTGTCACAATCTCACTCACAAGCTGCTGTCCCGCCTTTACATTCGCGCGGGTTTCTCTGGAAATCATCTCCAGCTCATCTGTCGCTGTCACCGTCTCATCAATGATATTCTGGATTTTTCCAGTCATGATTGCCTGCTCCTGAATCGTGTCAGAAGTATTTTCCATGCTTACAACCACATCCGTCATTGCACTGCTTACTGAGTTAGTAGAATCAGAAAGTTCTTCTACAAGTGCATGAATGGACTGTGTGGAAGAATTAACGGAACGTCCGACCGTGATGATTGCTTCCATCATTTCTTCCTGCTTTTTCTTATGTGCTGCAAACTCTGCCACTTCCTCGTCCTTGTGCTCTTTTGCCGCTTTTGCTGCAATACAGAGGCTCACGCCAAAAATAAATGCAAGCACGCATCCTATAAAAATCTGATTTTTTTCGTGCACACTGTTACCGCCAAGCACATAATAGGAATAAGCCCCATTTAAGATACAGCAAACAAGTGCGAGCGTTCCCACCCGAAGTTCCAGACGGTAGTCAAAATACATAATCATGCTCACGAGTACCGGATAAATAAACAGATTATATAAAAAGATGGTGGAGGACAGGCATGCCACTTCAAATGCAATTACAAAAAAAGCAAATGCCATATAGCAGTAACGTCTGGAATATGGATTTTTCAGATAACATAAAATTGAACCTGTCATTGCTGCCGCAATCATAACAGCAATAATGATACAGCGTCTTGCCCCAAAGCCCTGGGCTATCTGTCCGAGATACATCAGTATCAACAGAACCGATACAAAGGAAATTGTTGAATTGAGTGCAAAGTTTGCACGTTTTAAGCATTTTTCTTCCAACGAGATGTTATTCTTCTCTGTCATAGCGTATGCCTCCGTTTCTTTATTCTTTCTGGTAAATATTTCTTTTCCATACTCAAAGAATAAAGGTTGGAGTCGCTCTAAGGTCAATCAAAATATTGCACAAATTTATTTCTTATCCAAAATTGGCAGATAAATCTCATAATAATCCTCTATTGACGTTGTGTTTAATAAACTATAGACGTAAAACGCATACCCACGGGAAGCACAAATATAGTGATTTCTTTCGGCATAACTTTGCAGCTCGTGAAAATACCAGGAAATATGATCCTTTGCTACAGCATGTTTAACCGTGTACAGACACTCACCCCCGCCACGAACTATCGGTTCCTGCTCCTTAATCTCATCAGGCATAATCTCATACATTGGCTTTCGGATGATAAATTCAAGTGTGCTGCTCTCGTACTTATCCTTCGCCTTCTTCTCAATCGTATAGCAGAAATTCCCAAACGAAAAATAAGGTGCCCTGAAAATCGGCTTCATATCACGATACCACAGTTCTGCATATTCCTGATGGTACATGATGCAGCAATCCGGAAGTCTCTGGACACTGTATGTATTGATGCCCTCATTCAGTTTGTTGAGGTGCTGCTGCATAAAACGAAGCTTTTCAATCCGCACCTGCTGTCTGCGGATTTCTTCCTCGCTCGCCTCAATAAAATCAGAAAATTTATCTCTGATACCGGAAAAGGTCTGGTGTTTTAACAATTCACCAATTTCTGCAAGTCCCACATCAACTTGACGGTACAGTACTATTCCCATAATGCGTTGAATCTGTTCAAACGTATAATAGCGATACCCGTTTACCGGATTGCGAAGTGGCTCCACAAGCCCTGCTTTCTCATATAAACGGATCGCATCTGACGATATTCCAAGCAGTTCGGAAACATCATGAATAGTGTATTGAATCTGTTTTTGCATGGCAATTTCCTCCATTTTTATCGGTTCGTCTCAAAAACCGGTTCCATATTCCATGAACCATCGGGTGTACGGTCTCCGATGCCGCACAGTATTTATCTGCCAGGCAGACAATCCACGCCTCCTTATAGCGGGGTGGAACCGGTGTCAGTGGAAACATATGACGTTCAATAATGTTTTCTTCAAGCGGGCTTAGACGGAAGTCTTTTTTTGCATTGCGCAGTGCTGTGGCAGAATGGTGAAAGCCGTGCAGGCGGTGGCTGTCGTCCTTTTCGTGCCAGTCATAGAGAAAGTAGTCATGTAACAGTGCTCCGCGAAGCAGTGCCCCGCGGTCTACTTTCAGGTGCAGTTTTTTTGCCAGATAAAGGCTGGTGTTTGCGACACGCAGACTATGTTTGTAGACAGATGTATTCCCATGCTGCATATACTGCCGCTCCTGCTTTAATCTCCCGTTTTTGCCCAGTTTTTTGACTGCCTCTTTGAGTCCTTCTTCCATATTGTCCACACGCTTTCTGTCAGTTCTGCCAACGGATTTCTCCCGCTTTTACCATCGGATAGTGAATGAGCGTGCTGCTATCTAAGTTCTCATGATGCATGTCCACTGCCGTAATCTGATGATTATTGTAGGTTGTATAATAATAAATTCCTTTGCTTGCATTGCAGCAGGACGTATAGATGGTCAGCTCATACTTTCCCTCTCCGACCTCGCAGCAGCCTCTCTGCTGGTCGACAGAGCCCAGGATATGGAAAAACTGTCCGACGCTCTCCACCTCCGAGTCCCCGGAAACAGAGTGCGCACGGACGAATGCCACACGGGCAAAACGCGACATGGAAGATAAATCTCCCGGCAGTCCGAGTGCTCCCATTCCGCGGCTGTACGTGTGAAGCGGCACTCCCTGTGCAAACTGGTTTTGCGGCTGCTTCGGTGATAAATTCATGTAGTTGTTGAGTGAAAACATCTGCTCCGGAAACGGGGGATTATTCGTCAGCACGCCTGCCGGATTCTCATACACATGAAACCCGTCCGCAACGGACTCCACCGTCAACGCTCCCGTCTCATCCGCGATAATCCAGTGAAGCTGGGATGCCGGCATCTGCTTACTGTAAGGCGTATCGGTCATGTTCATCTTTTCCAATAACGCCTTTGCCTCCGCAAGCGTTGCGCACTGGCTTAAAATCCACGGGATAAACTCAAACGATGCAACATTGTCTTTTCCTTCTTCATCCTTCCGGTAAACGGCGTTTCCAACAAAATTCAGTCCCGCCATTCCGAGTCCCTTTTCATTGACCGCATCGTAATAAAGCGGATATTCTGCATCCACGTGTGCCATTCCGATGATTGCATAATGCTGTTTCATCACTCCCATGCACCGGAATGGAAATTCATAGCCGCGCGGTGTGATGGTAATCTCTTCCCCGTAGGAATATTCATAATCAAGGGTTCTCCCCATATAAAAATCTTTTGTCCGATAAGTTGCTGCTGTGCACATAAAATGGTTCCTCCTGTATGTCTGACGCGTTGTTTTGCGTATTCTCTCTCACTATGATATAATGAGCGAAAGTGAGTCAACGTGCTTGCACGATTGACGAACGGCGAAATTATTGAGTGATGCAATCACGATATAATGATATTATATTTATTATACGCGATTCTATGTAAAACGCAATCTCTGCCAAAGGAGGGATTTCAATGGTTCATGCGGATGTTCTTTGCCTGTTTTAAAACAGGCGAAAGGAGAACATATTTTAATTGAATAATCATACGAAAACAAAAAATATTCTGAAAATGGCTTATCCCATTTTATTAAATTATCTGTTAAGCAGCATTTTTTCAATTTTGGATGAGGCAATTGTAGGTCATTATTCTGCAAGAGGCTTTGCCCTCGTCGGAATTGCAGGCGGCATCCTCTACTCGGTAACCGGTGCCCTTGGCATTTTGTCTGCGGCATTCCATATCATGGCTGCCGAAAAGAAGGGGCAGGACGATACCGCTTCCTTTGAAACAATCTTTCTTTCCTGCAAAGTTTTAACGCTTATCATCGGTGTACTTTTTATCCTGCTCTCTCTTTTTGCAGGACGCTTTTTCTTCCAAAAGCTTTACCACCTAAGCGGCAGGGAACTGACCGAGCTGTTATCCTATTTTTATCCGGCGTCTGTGACGGTTCTTCAAAATATGCTTTTATTTTTATACGCCGCCTATTTTCGGAATCTGTTCCAGACGAAAATCGTTGTCGCCGTGACGGCTGTTTCCACCGGAATCAACCTGTTTTTCGACTATGCACTTGTCTATGGCGCCTTTGGTTTTCCATCCCTTGGCATCTCCGGTGCCGCGTGGGGCAGCGTTGCCGGGCTTATGGGCGGGCTGCTCATTTATCAGCTTGCATACATCAGGCAGGCGCACCTCACCGGACAAAAAAGGAAACGCTTTCATTTCCGGCAAACCGCAGCACTTGTGCGTAGCTGCTTTAAACAGATTCTGCATCTGTATCCTCCCCTGCTCGGGCAGGAGCTTTTGGAGAGCACGGTTTTTGTGCTGTTTGTGACCGCAGCCGTCTCAAGGCTCGCTCCAACACAGATGGCAGTGTATAAGCTTTTGGATATTGTATACAGCACGCTCTCGCTTCCCGTCTACGCATTTGCCACCGCAGCCCAGACCTATGCCCTGCAACGCCATTCTGCAGGGGACGCAAAAGATGTGAGAGACTATTTAAAAAACGGATGCCTGCTTGCCGTTGTCGTAATTTCCGGTTTGTGTGTGGTTTGTGCGCTGTTTCGGGTGCACATTCTGTCATGGATTGTTTCCGATTCAACGGTCATCTATGCAGGCACTTCCTGCCTTTTTCTCATTTTTCCGATTATGTTTGCCCGCATCCCGTATCAGATTCTTATGACCTATCTGCAAGGCATCGGAAAAGAGCAGTACGTGTTTGTCTGCACGGCCATCGCCGCACTCTTGACCGGAGGCGGCACCCTTCTTTTGGGAAGACTGGCAGAACTCCCCGGCATTTATCTTTGTATGACACTGGAATTTCTGCTACTCGGGTGGATTTATCTGCGCAAGTACCGGAAATCATTGTAAAAATAACCCCCGGGTGCGGCAAATCTGCCACACCCGGGGGTTATTCAATATCACTTAAAAATTCCCAGTTCTGCTCCTGCAAGAATTACGGTCTTTCCAAGTCTTTTGGCAACAGACACTGCACGGTCTGGTCCCTCCTTCTGCTCCGAGAGGCACATGAAAATAACATCTACGTCTTTATACTGCAAAAGCAGCTCATCGTCAAACGCATCCCCGCCGGCAAGAAGTCCTGCCTTTGCAAACGGAAGATTAAAAAACTGCGCTTCTTTATACGCTGAGCCGCAGAGATAAAGCTGCCTTGTTCCGTCTACCGTATGAATCACATACTCTGTAAGGATTTCTCCCACCGGATTCATCACAAGAACCTCATCATACACCCTTCCCGGCACCCTGCTTTTTTTGGCAATGCCGACAATCAGATACAGCCCATACGCCCTGCAGATTTTCGACAGCCTGTCCGTAATCGCGCCGGAAAACGTAACAACACTCTCATACACGGTTATCCCAAGAGGGTTTGGTGCAATTGTAAGCTCTGGAAAGCAAATCACTTTTTTTGATTTTTGCACCGCATCCCTGCAGTGTTCTTCTATAAATTGAAGGACTTCCTCAATGGTTTTCCCCTCGCCGGGCAGTCCTGCTGCCTCCCATTGTTCGATATTCTGCTTCATTCCTCTCACCTACACTCCTGAAATCGCCCTTCGTGGACAACGGCTGCGGCAAAGCCCGCACCCCATACATTTTTCTTTCTGAACAGAAATGTCCTGTTCCAAATTCCTGATTGCAAAGAACGGGCAGACCTGTTCGCAGAGTCCGCAGTGCACGCACTTTTCCTTATCAAATACAGGCGTCCCTTTTTCTGTCGTCCCGGTTCCAATCTGAAGCTCTGTGTCCACCACCTCTTTTATGGAAGAAAAATGATATTTTTTCAGCGCAGACGGCAACTCCTCGATTATTTTTGTATACAGGCCTCTTCCCTGTAAAAGTGCCGCAGACAGAATTTCCACTGCATTGGCTCCCGCCAGTAGAAATTCCAGCACATCCTCCGCAGACGCCACTCCGCCCACACCGATAATTTCACACTGCGGTACAGCGCGTTTTATCTGATTGACAAGTGCAAGTGCAATCGGCTTGATTGCAGGTCCCGACAGCCATACCTGTCCGTTGGCATTTCCAATCGGGACACTGCGCGAGTCCAGATTAATTTTCATACAGGGTCCTAAGGAATTGACCGCTATAATTCCGTTTCCCCCATGCTCCATTACCATCTGTGCAAACGCCACCGGGTCCGGGAAATGCGGACTCACCTTCATATAAACCGGCTTGTCTGTCAGTTCCCGCAGCATCGTCATGGTCTTTTCCATCGGCGCAAGGTCTTTGCCTACATAGTGGGTGGATATCTCATAGGCATCCGCAAAATCGTTCAACTTCGGAATCAGATAGCGCATGTCTTCATCCGTGTATCCTAAGCTGACAAATAACGGCTGCTTTTTATGCACTGCAACCTGCGGCAGAAACTGCTCCTTCCAGGTCTCAAATGAATACTCCGACCATGGCTCACAGTTCATGATATAATTTTTCTCCCCGTAAATAAACGGTCTCATCAGAACCGGTTCATGTGTCGTAATAGTTTTCGTCACAATTGCCCCAAGCCCCATATCTGCCAGTGCATTTAATTTTTCCGCAGTTCCGCCGATGGGACCGGAACCCGGGAGTATTGGATTTTCCAGTGTTTTTCCTGCCAAAGTCGTCGTAATATCCATCGCGTATCCCTACCCTTCCATTAGAAGTTTGCGCAGTCCGTTACCAGAGAGTATGCCTCCGGTCTTCTGTCCTTCATATAAGAGAGCATCATTGCATTATCCTTGATGCAGGCATCAATATCAATATCCGCATAAATGATTTCTTCCTCTCTTCCGGCTGCTGCCAGCACATTTCCACGTGGTCCGATAATCCGGCTCTCACCGTTTAAGGTCGAATCGCCCTCAATTCCACAACGGTTTGCACAAATCATAAATACGTGGTTTTCAACCGCTCTGCATCTTGTAAAAAGCTCCCACAAATCTGCTTCCTGGATTCTCCATGCCGCAGAATCAAAGATTACGTTTGCACCCATCAGCGCCAGCGTCTTTGCGGTCTCCGGAAAACAGGTATCATAACAAATCATCGTTCCAGCCTTGCACATCGGCATTTCAAATGTCGTAAATTTGCAGTCCGTGCTTTCTTTCCAGTAAAGTTTCTCCAGTCCCCATACATGGATTTTGCGATAAACGCCCACAATTTTTCCTTCCGGGGAAATGGAAACCTGTGTGTTATAAAGTCTTCCAGGAACAGAACTTTTTTCTGAAAATCCGGTGATAATATATAAACCAGTTGCCTTTGCAACCTCGCATAAAAAGTCGGTGCTCGGTCCCGGAACCGGCTCTGAAATCTCGTAAAATTTTTCTGCAATTAACACCGGACTGTAACCGGTCACTGCAAGCTCCGGAAATACAATGGCGGATGCTCCCTCTTTGGACGCCTCAATGCACATGTCTTCCATTTTTTTCAAATTTGCTGCGACATCTCCTAATACACAATCCATGTTTGCGGCTGCTGCCTTAAAAATTTTCTTTTCCATAATCGTTTTCTCCTTTTCTATGTAGATGATTTCATGATACCTGTTTTCTACGTCCAGTATGGTTCCTGCCAGAGATTTAACTTCACTCCAATTCCCTTCTTTAAGGCTTCCCGGTAAAGCTCATATCCCCAGGCAATGTCAAATAACACCTGTCCGCTTGTTACAAAAATCTGTTTTTCCTGCGGCGTTTTTCTGCCGTAAGACGGCGCTACAACCACATCGCCCAGACTGATTTCCTGCTCTAATCCTGCCAGTCTCCCCTGTTCCATAAGCGCATACATCCTGCCCCAGCCGTTGCACGCCTTTGTGATATCGCCAAGCTTCATTGCTTCGTCATAATATGCCTCGTGCATTTTCGTGTTATCGAATACCAGCTTATTGTTCAGCCAGAACGCATCATCCGCTTCAATCGGTGATGTGAGAAGGACAGTTGCGCCTTCTTTTAACCATGCATCCTTTAAATACAGCGGTTCCTTCGGCGATGCTGCAATGCTTACCACATCCCCAAGCCGGATTGCCTCCTCCATGCTTTCCTTCGCACAGCCTTCCAGCCCAAGTTCTTCTTTCGCCCATTCTACAAATACCTGTGCGCGCTCCAGGTGCGCTGCTTTTGCCACAACCCGTTTCAGAGTTTTCAATTCAGACTTCATTGCTAAAAGAGTTGCCTTCTGGATTGGTCCCACACCCACTACACTGATGGTCTCGGCATCCTTATTTGCAAGATAGCGCACCCCGACGCCCGGGATACAGCCTGTCCGCATGGAGCTGATTAAGTTTCCTGACATATATGCCAGCGGCTCACAGGTGTCCGGGTCATTGATTGTCACATTTAAGATGGAGCGCGGAAGCCCCCGCTCTTTTGGATTCTTTACATTTGAGCCATACCACTTTTCTCCACAGACCGCAAATCTTCCGCCGAGATATGCCGGCATCGAGATAAAACGCCGCTCCGGACCGGCAACCGGCATATGCTCAAATTTTGTCTCCTTCGGAAATACCAAAACCAGTCCATGTTCGTTGTGGTTTGGACCTCCCATCAGGTAATCTCCTTCATGCAGAATCCGAAAAACCTCTTCACATACCTCTATACACTTTGCTGCATCAAGAACTCCCGCCTCGATTAAATCGGGCTCTGACAAATATAAAAAATCTGTTCTACTCATACGCGCTTATCCCCACTTTCTCATAAAATACAGGAATGACATCCCCCAAGATTCCGTGCTGCCCTTCTAATATCCGCTGTTCCATCAGATGTATCTCCTGTTGTGTCATCTGTCCGTCCGCGTTTGTCTGAAATTTCTGCTTTAAATCTTCCTCCGTATAAGGCTTTGGATTGTCAAAATCCCCTACCGCATGAAACGTCTCTATGATTTTGTTTTCTCCATCCTTTAAGTGAAGCTCTATCCTGCCACCCCGCTTCTCTGGAAGAAGTGCATTGTAAGAAGTGTCCTCATGCAGATGGATTTTTCCCGCCCAGCGTGTGATAGCATCATCCTTTTCGCAATTTTTAATGCTGTCCGGTGACAGGCTTCCTTTTTCAAGGAGTACCGCAAGTGACACCGGTGTTGAAAACTTTGCCGCAAGGTCATTTGGAACACACTCATCACCAATCTGCGCCGCTTTTTTATAGGTAAATACATCGATTCCTTCCACCTGATCCCTGGAAAGCCCCTGCGTAAGCTCCTCTTTTAGGGCATCCGCAAACGGATGAATAAACCGGCATCCCGTATACACTTTAAAATAGTTACTACAAAGTACGTATTCATTTTCAAGACCTTTTGAGAGCTTTTCCGGAAAAATTTCTGCTCCCATCACTTCCCGATAGACACTTTCCACAATCTTTCCATCACTTCTCACTCCCCGTTTTACAAGCGGAAGTAGATGGTCCGTCACAACTGCAGCAATACCTGCATATACATCGTGCAGCCTGCTTCCGTCATACACGGACTGCCATACTGATACCTGCGGCAGAGATGCCGCGAGCAAAAGCAGCTCATAGGTTTCCTCGACCGGAAGCTCTTGCATCACCGCAATTGCCGCCGCTACTCCGGTTGTCATCATTGTTCCATGTCCGAGTACATGATTGGGAAAATGAATGGCTGCTCCCCAGCGGGATGCGA
This sequence comes from uncultured Roseburia sp., assembly GCA_958420225.1. Classification (GTDB taxonomy): domain Bacteria; phylum Bacillota; class Clostridia; order Lachnospirales; family Lachnospiraceae; genus Roseburia. The sequence continues at coordinate 49,381 of CATZIT010000003.1, forward strand.
TTTCATACGCTGCGACAAAAGCACGGTAAAATTCCTCCATTGGTTTGTCCTGACAGGTTACAAACAGATACGGAAGAATGTGGCATGCCGGATGTCCGACAGCCTTGCGGTTTCCCTCGTAGAGTTCTGTGGAAACCATTGCTTCCGTGACAGCAATCACTGCGTCATCTCTGTCTGTTGGAATTTCCTTTTCTCCAAGTCCTTTTAAAATACATCCCATGGAATCGAGCACCACCCATGTGGCACGCTGCTTTACCGCCTGCGGCAGTTCTTCCCAGGAAAGCCTTTCGATAAATTCTGCCTGTTCATATACACCCTGTTCGAGTACATTCATACCGCCTCACCCCCTGTCCGTATCCTGTTGCAGTGTCTCCAGAGCTTTTCTGCCTGCTTTCTGGATTCTGCCTCTATTTTTTCTTCATCGACCGTAAGCATCCTGCGGTCCTTCATCAAAATGCGCCCATTACACATCGTAGTAACCGTATCTTTTCCGCTGGTGCCAAAAAGAAGATGTGCGTTGACCGTTGTGTCATCAAGCGGTGTCGGCGGCTGATAATCGACAACAATCACGTCTGCCTGACAGCCCTTTTGCAGCCTTCCGATTTTGGTTCCAAAAATGGTACTTGCAATCTGCGCATTCCCTTCAAAAATCATCTCGGGTAACTGCGTCCAGCCACTGTTGATATCACGGGTTTTATACTTATAAAGTGCATTCCCGATTCGCCAGACAGTCGGAACATCATGTCCAAATCCATCCATTCCAAACCCTGTGATAATATTTCTCCGGCAAAGTTCCTCCCACGGCGGCATATCCACGCCGTTATTCATATTCGATTCAGGATTTGTGACAACCATCGCATTTTTTTCTTTTATAAGCGAAAGCTCTTCGCCATCTAAGTACACCCCGTGTGCAATTAACGTCTTTTCTCCCATCATTCCAAAATGTTCTAACCGTTTTGCAATGGAGCAGGCATAGCGCTTTTTGCAGTCCTCTTCATCCTCTTTACATTCTGCTATATGAATGTGGTACGCATTTTCACTTTCCATCTGCTCTGCCGCATAAGCAAGCGTTTCATCGGACAGTGTAAAGGATGCGTGCAGTCCCATCATGCCTTTCTGGCAGGGGTTTTGTTTTACTTCCTTCATATAGCGGATATTTTCATCGACTGCCTGTCTTGCTGATTCTTCTCCGGCTCTGTCCGACACTTCAAAGCACAGGCAGGTGCGCAGTCCCATTTGTTCTGCCGCCTCCTGAAACTGTGCAAGACTTCCCGTCACCGTTCCATAGGAAGCATGGTGGTCAAATTCGGTCGTCACACCATTTTTTACCGCTTCCAGAAACGAAACCTCTGCCATACTGCGGCACTGCTCTGTGGTAAACTGTCCGTCCACAAACCACCATTTGTTTACCAGATTATCCATAAATCCTTCTGGCACAAATCCCGGAATCTGATAGCCGCGCACCAGCGAGCAGTACGCGTGTGAGTGGGGATTGATATACCCCGGCATAATCAGACCGCCCTTCGCATCAATGATATTTGCACCCTGCGGCAGTTCCGGGATTTCACCTCTTTTTCCAACGGAACGTATCTTATCCCCCTGACACACGACCACGCCATCTTTTATGACCCGGTTGGTGTCATCCCGTGTCACCACGGTGCCATTCATAAAAATGTTGATGTCTTCCATTAGCGTTCCTCCCTAAAATAAGCCATTCCATTCGCCTTTGGTCCAAGTTTTTTCATTCCAAATGCAATAAGTATGACAAGTGTAAACAGATAAGGAATCATCTGGAATATCTGGTACGGAACCACACTGTTTACAAGCTGTAATCGAATCTGGAGAGCATCACAGAACCCAAAAACCAGACATGCCATAAGGATTCCGGATGGTGTCCATTTTCCAAAAATAACGGCTGACAGTGCAATAAATCCTCTTCCTGCAACAATTCCTTCGGAGTATGTATTGGTGTAGCAGACTGTTAAAAATGCTCCCCCGATTGCCGCCATTGCCCCGCAGAGAATACAGGCAAGGTATTTTTTCAGGATTACATTGATACCAAGCGTTTCCGCCGCTCTTGGATATTCCCCTACTGCCCGGTAGCTAAGTCCCGCCTTTGTCTTATAAAAAAATACATACGATAACGGAACGAAAAGGTATGCGAGGTAGACAAGCGGCGAGTTCTGGAAGAAAATCTCTCCAATCACCGGAATTTTGGACAACAGCGGGATTGGAAGTGCCTTCATCGTCACCCCCTGTAACAGGGATGAGGTGTTGGAAAATAATATCTTATACAAAAATCCCGCCAATGCCGGACATAAAATATTGATTGCCATGCCATATACAATCTGGTCTGCACCGAGACTGATTGTCGCATATGCGTAAATCAGGTTAATGCAGATACCGACGACACCCGCCGCAAGAATTGCAAGCCACGGATTCTGCGTGTAATACCCTACCACGAATCCAAACAGTGCGCCGACCGACATCAGACCGTCCAGACCGATATTGCACATTCCCGCTCGCTCAGAGTACAGTTCTCCGATTGCAACCAGAAGAAGCGGCGTTGCAATCCGGATGGTTGCCATCAGTAAATTCAGAATAAAATTTGCATTTAAAATCTCACTCATTACGCCGCTGCCTCCTTTTCTTTCTTTGAAATCCGTTTTTCTCTTCTGCCGCTTAAAGCTTTTCTTTTTACAATTGCAGTTCCTCCCACTGCAAAGATGATAATGAGCGCCTGTATCATCTCCGCAATGGCTGTTGGAACGCCCATGGAAACTTGAAGTGCAATGGAACCTTTTCTGAGAACCGCAAATAAAAAGGATATTACAAGCGCTCCAATCGGGTTTAATTCTGCAATCAATGCAATTGCAACGCCGTCAAATCCGAAACCGGAACCAAATCCGCTTTGCAGACGGAACTGTTTTCCCAAAAGTTCTGTTGAACCTCCTAATCCCGCGATTGCCCCCGAAAGAACAAATGCCGAAAGCATTATGAAATTCACCCGGAAGCCGTTGATTTTTGTCGCCGTCAGGTTATTTCCCACCGCTCTGACCTTAAATCCATACGAGGTATGAAACATAATGTAATAGAGCAAAAGCCCCACAATCAGTGCAATGATAATTCCATAATGAACCCGGAAATCCGCCGATAAAAACGGGAGCTTTAAGCTGTCGTCTATCTCCGCCGTCTGCGGAATACTTCCATCCCGGAAAATGTTCGTGTATACAAGACTCATGATAAGTGTGGCGATATAGTTTAACATGATGCTCACAATCATCTCATTTAAACCGCGCCGGATTTTCAAAATTCCAGGAATTAATGCCCAGATGCCACCGGCAATCACACTTACAAGCAGCGCACAAATGATTCCTGCCGTTCCCTTTATTCCGGTAAGCTCTAACAGTGTCACGGCTGCAACTGCTCCCATGATAAACTGTCCCTCACCGCCGAGGTTAAACACGCCGCATTTGTACGCAAAGGCTGCTGCCAGTGAAGTAAACATCAGCGGACAGGTCAGTGCCAGTGTCTGTGCCAGCATGGAGCTGCTTCCGAATGCCCCTATAAACAGCGCTGCATACGCCGTAAATGGATTTGTTCCAAGCGCTGCCATGATGATTCCGCCCACCAGAAACGCTAACAACACCGCAATAAGCGGGATGATCAAACCTTCTATTTTTTTCATGCTGTCTCACCCCTTCCTGTCATTGCCATCGATATCTTGTCAATCGGAGGCTTTATTCCCGGGAACGTTCCCATAATCTTTCCCTCAAACATCACGACGATAACATCTGCAAGCTTGATAATCTCATCCAGGTTGGCACTGATTAATAAAATTCCACAGCCGCGTTTCTTTTCCCGCAGCATCTGCTCATGGACAAACTCTGATGCTCCGATATCAAGTCCTCTTGTCGGATGCATTGCAATCAAAAGTTCCGGTGTGCTCTGTAACTCTCTTGCAAGAATCACCTTCTGCTGGTTTCCACCTGACAGGCTGCGCACCTCCTGCTCCATGTCAAGGCAGCGGATATCATTTTCCTGCTGCATCTCTTTCGCATATGCGTGAATTTTATCTTTCCTTAAATAAAGTCCCCGTCCGTAGGAAAAGCGTTCCCCGTCGGTCTCCTTTAAAATAAGGTTTTCCGCAATTGTCATATCCCCTACCAGCCCCATCTTGTTGCGGTCTTCCGGGATATGGGACACCTTTCTGCGGATAAACGTCTCCGGCGTAAAATGTTTTATCTTTTCCCCGCTTACGTATACTACTCCGCTCTCCGGCACCAGATTACCCGATGCCAGCAGTGCAAGCTGTGACTGTCCGTTTCCGTCGACCCCTGCCACACCTACAATCTGTCCCTTTTTCACTTCCAGGGAAACCTCATTTAACCCGTTGTGCTTGCTCTGACGGTGGAACGAAACTTTTTCGAGCTTTAACACATCTTCCTTCTGCTCCATGGATTTCTCCACAACCTGTTCCTGTAACTTCCTTCCCACCATCAGATTGGTAAGCTCTTCCTCTGTCGTATTCGCTTTTTCCACCGTTTTGATGGATTTTCCATTTCTTAAAATTGTAATCCGGTCACTGATTTCCATGACCTCCTTCATCTTATGTGAGATGAAAATGACCGATTTTTTGTCTGCGGTCAGCTTATGGATGATTTCAAACAGTCCTGCAACTTCCGCATCCGTCAATACGGCGGTCGGCTCATCAAGCACCAGTAAATCCACATCCCGGTACAAAGCCTTCAATATCTCCACCCTTTGCTGTTCTCCTACGGAAATGTCTGAAATCAGCTTATCGAACTCCACCTGCAGCCCATATTTTTCTGCCAGTTGTTCAATCTCAGCACGCATCTTATTTTTCTGGATAAATATGCTGTTTCCTTTTGACAGCCCAAGAATCATATTCTCGAAAACTGTCATGTTTTCCACCAGCATAAAGTGCTGATAGACCATGCCGATTCCAAACTTTACCGCCTCTTTCGGCGACGTGATTTTTACCACATTTCCCTGATAAAAAATTTCGCCCTCATCCGGCTGATAGAGCCCGGTCAGAATACTCATAAGCGTACTCTTTCCGGCTCCATTCTCTCCAAGCAGCGTATGTACTTCCCCCTGCTCCACGCTCAGCCAGATATTATCATTTGCCTTGACACCGCCAAAGGATTTTGAAATATTTCTCATTTGCAGTATGTTCATAGTCATCCCTCTTTTTATTTATTCGCTGATGAATGTACCGTTTTTAATCTGTTCTACATATTCGAGATACTGTGTTTTTATATCTTCCGGCACCTCTGAACTGAACGTTCCTACCGACAGACATCCATTTTCGACTGTTCCATAGATTGTCGTATTTCCAAATGTGCCATCCTCAATTGCCTGCATACACTGTTCCACAAGAGCTGCATTATCGGTTACCACACTGCTTATAATGACTTTATCTTCTGCGGAACCCAAATCTCCCGGCTGACCGATGCTGTAGTGTCCTTCCGATTCTGCAAGTGCTTCTCTCGCTCCGGTATCAACTGCGCCGGCATCGCCAAACAATACATCCACATCGTAGGTAGACATCATGGAAGAAGCAATTTCTTTTCCCTTTGCTGCGTCGTAATAATCTCCTGCATATCCTGAGGTAACGTTTACGTCCGGATTGACTGCCTTTGCTGCCGCCTCATATGCTTCAAGCTTTGCCTGCGTCGTATCCAGTTCCATTCCTCCGATAAAACCAATATAGTTGGTCTTTGTCATCAGTCCTGCAAGCGCACCTGCCAGATAACCAATCTGTTTTGCATCCGGCATCACAGATACCACGTTATCCGAAGAGAAGGTTCCGTTTAACAGGCAGAATTTTACGTCCGGATATTCCGTTGCTACCTGCTTTACCGCATCTGAGTACTCGCTGCCCGGTGCAAAAATCAAATCGTAATTTAAGTCTGCATATCCGGTAAGAACTGATACATATTCGGATGTGTCCACGTTTTCGGTATAAGCTGTCTCATATCCGTATGCCTCTGCAGCATCGCACATTGCCTGGTAACAGCTTGCACCCCAGCCCCCATCATTAATGGACGCTCCGTAAAGCATTGCTACTTTCTTATCACCGTCCGTTTTTGTTTCTGTTTTTGCTTCTGTCGCTGTTGTGGTGCCTGCGCTTTCCTCCGAAGTCTGTTTTCCATCTCCTGCTGTCTGTGATGCGCCGCATCCCATCATGGCGCCTGCCGTAAGTACAACAATCATTACTGTAGCTATTACTCGTTTTTTCATAGTCATTCTCCTTTTCTGATAAACAAAAAAAGACAAAGAAATCTTTTCAGACCTCTTTGTCTTTTCCCTCACCTGTATGTTGACGCAAGTCTAGCATCATTCCTCCACTTTTTCAAGTGGGCTTTTTCGGTGAAATCCGCAAAAACGATACCATTTCGGTATTTATCATTTGTTTCTATTCAATTTTTATTTTCAGATAGTCTGCAAAACGACTTGCAGAACTTGACAGCGCCCCATATTTTTTCCAGACAACCACCGCGCAGGAGGTAAATTTCGGATTGATAATCTCCTTGCACACGATATCCGGTGTCTGTAACCTGCTCGCCGCAGATTTTGGACACAACAGGATTCCTAACCCCTGACGAACCAGCTCAAAGCCGCCGCCAAGCGCCGTATATAGGCAGACGATATGCGGCTTCATTCCAATCATATGAAACCAGTTTTTTATCTGTTCCTCGTGGCTGTTTCTCCCCGGTGCAATCAGATTTTCTTTTGCAAGCTCCGCCAGTTCCAACGTGTCCGCATCCCCCGCTGCCAGCGGATTATCCTTATGAATACAGGCTATCCACGATTCCTCGCGCAGGCGGATGCACTCATATTTTTCACTGTTAAATGGCTCGCGCACAATCCCGACATCAAAAATGCCAAGGTCTAATTTTCTTAGAATCTCCTCGGTATTGCTGTAGCAGATATTGTACGTAATCTCTGGAAATTGACTGTGAAATTCCGTAATCCAGGTTGGAAGCACGCTCACCCCGACCGTTTCAATACTTCCAATGCTGATATTCCCGTCATACGTCCCAAACGTGCTCTTCATTTCCTCTTCAAGTTTGTCAGTCAGTTCCACGATTTCCCTCGCACGCTCCCTGAAATAATAGCCCGCTTCTGTCAGATGAAGTCTCCCGCTCTCCCGCTCAAAAAGCTCCACATTTAGCTCTTCCTCGAGTTGCTTCATCTGGCGTGTCAGCGGAGGCTGTGACATATGAAGCTTCTCGGCAGCTTTTGATACATTCTCCGTTTCCGCGATTGCAAGAAAATAACGCATTGCCCTAATATCCATTTTTAATACCTTTTTTATGTAGAATACATCTTTCTATATCTTTTTTATTTTTTGTTCCTGACTGTATCTTATCATATTATTTTCGGAATGCAAGCCTCATTTTCTGTCCGTTTCCCTGCTTTCTGCCAGCTTTCCCTTCTCTTTCGCATAAAGAAGCAGCCTTTTATTCGCCTCGTTTAGCGGTCCAAATGTTTTCACCGCACAGATACATGTTTTACATCTGTCGATAATCTGTTTTGCACGCTCCTCCGTCTCTGCCGCTGCCGGATAAAATGCCTTTTCCCAGACAACCTCGGCTGCAAGTGCCTGCGCCGTGGCAAATTCCACATCATTTTCCTGCAAAATTCCGGCTGCAAACGGAATGTTCTGCCTGCAAAGCCTGTTGTATACCGGGATTCCATCCCCGGCTCCACCGATAACAAAGACCTCAGGAGACCTCTGTGCCTGTCCCATGCCCGGAAATACTTCCCCTGTGACCGGGTCAAAGCTTTTTTCCGGCACACTGTAAAGCTTCTGCACATAGTCCCCGGAAAAGATTTCCTCCGGTGTTCCCACCCGGTCAATCTCTGCGCCCTTGACGCAGGCAATGATATCCGAAACCTTCGCGGCAAGGTCTAACTCATGAAGCGACATGATGATTGCCATTTTTTTCTCCCGCGCAAGCATCCGGATATTGGCAAGAATGTCCATCTTAAATCCCATATCCAGATAGGACGTCGGCTCATCGAGAATCAGAATGTCCGTATCCTGGCAGATTGCCCGTGCAAGCATCAGTCTCTGTCTCTGCCCGTCACTGATTTTCATAAAATCCTGTTCCTGCACTTTTTCGGCGTGCACGAGCGTAATCGCCTCGTCCACCTTTGCCCAGTCCTGTTCTGACAACACGCCAAATCTTCCGGTGTAAGGATATCTGCCGGATGCCACAATCTCCCTGCCGGTCTGCAATTCTGTTTTGATGCGCTCCGTCATCACCATGGAAAGTCTTTTGGAAACCTCGCTGTCCTTTAACTTTTGCATGGAATCTTTCCCGAGGAACACCGTGCCCTCTACTTCCCTTAACTGTCTTGTGATGGTTTTTAGAATCGTTGATTTTCCGGAACCGTTTGGTCCAATCAGTGTCAGAATCTCGCCACGCCCCACGCTTAAATTGATGTCCCGGATAAGCGGAATCCGGTCATAGCCCACGGTCAGGTGCTCTGTGTGGATGCCGTTTTCTGAAATGACGTTTTTTGAAATAATATCGCCTGTCATCGATATCCCTCCTGTCTGCGCAGCATCGCCGCAATGACAACCGGAACCAAAAACAGCGCCGTCACGGAGCTGATACTGATTTCGGTCGGTGCAAACACGGTTCTTGCGATTCCGTCACAAAACAGTGTGACGACCGCACCGCATAAAAAACAGCCCGGAATCAAAATGAGCGGTTTTGACGTCTTTGTCGCAAGCTTTACCAGATGCGGCACTGCAATTCCCACAAAGGAAATCGGTCCTGCAAATGCAGTCACGCAGGCGGAAAGCAGGCTCGAAAGCAAAATCAATCCCACGCGGAGCGCTTTCACATTGACGCCAAGATTTCTTGCATACGCCTCACCCATCTGATAAGCGCCAATCGGTTTTGCAAGAAAAAAGGTCACCGCAAGCGAAACTCCGACAATCAGAACAATCATCTTAATATTTTCCCAGGTCATTCCCGAAAAACTGCCCATCGACCAGTTATGGAGATTTACGATATTGGAATCATTTGCAAAGGTAACGCAGAAATCCGTAATGGCAGAACAGATATAGCCTATCATGATTCCGCAGACCACCAGAAGCGACATCTTAGACACCCTAAATGAAATCAAAAGCACAAATCCCATCGCAAGCAATGAGCCGACAAATGCAGCGGCAACCATCCCGGCAGAGCTGATGGTGATTCCTCTCTCGAGCAGAAAAATCATGACAAGCGCCACGACAAGCTTTGCCCCGGATGAAATTCCAAGCACATAAGGCCCGGCTATCGGGTTATGAAAAAAGCTCTGCAACAGAAATCCCGACACGGAAAGTGCTCCGCCAAGCCAGATGGCGGCAAGAATCCGCGGCAGTCTGATTTTCCATACAATCTGCGCACGCGTCTCATCGGGCGCATTTCCGGTCAGAATCCGCGCGATATCCGCCCAGGATATTTCCACACTTCCCGCTCCGATATTCCAAAATAACAACAGTACAAGCAGTATGCTTAATATGACAAAAGTAATGATATACCGTTTTTTCATGATTTTCCTATCTTCTACTCCGGTATCTTTTTCAAGAACCGGAATTCTGAATCCGTATCTCCGTTCAGTATCTTACTCAAATCCTCGATAAAGTCGCAGGTTCCGCTCGTCTGCTGGTAAAAATTGCTTCCGGTCGTATAAATCTGCCCCGTTTTGACCGCCTTAAAATCGGCAAACAGACTGTTTTTCTGAATCAAATCGTCAACCGATGTCAGCTCTCCCTCTATCGTGCCGTTATAAATCAGAACATCCGCATCCTTTTCCGCCGCATAAAAATCTTCCATCTGCATTTTCATCGTGGAAAGCGCATTTTCTTCCGTATCCACATAGTCCCCTAACGAATAGGTTCCTCCTGCAAGCGCAATCATGGATGCGACATAGTCATTCGGCTTTCGGACCGTGATGGTTCCGTCCGATGCCACAGCAAAAAACGCTACCTGCTGCCCGGTCTTTTCTTTTTGCAGAATCGGCTCGATACGCGCTACCTGCTCCTCAAAAAACGCTTTGGCCTCCTCTTCCCTGTTAAACAGGACGCCAAAAAGTTTTATCCATTCCAACCGCCCTAACGGGTGTTTTTCATAGCTTGAGCGCTCAATCATCACCTTTATACCGAGTTCTTCGAGTTTTTCCTTTACCTCCGGATTGTGGGTAATCATCGTGTTTTCAACGGCAAAACTGCACCCGCCGGAAAGCAGAAGCTCATAATCCGGTGCACTGTATTTTCCGGCATAGATAAGCTCCCCGTCTTCCATCGCCTTTACTGCCTTTGCCACATACCAGTCCTTCTGCTTCGTTGCAGTATATGTCACATGGGGCAGCGCTCCGATTTCACAGACCAGATCCATCACGGCACTCGATACCAGGTACACCTGATTTAACGGCTGTTGCAATAAAACTACATCATCCGGTATATCTGACGGCGTTTCCACCCCTTCCGGAACAAGCAAAAAACGACCGTTGTCCACGATCGTAATCATTTTATAAGCACCATATTGTTCCACCGAAAACTGGTCGGCATATGCAAGTTCCATCTGCCCCCCGGATGTAAGCTCCCCAAAGCTCACTTCCTCCGGAAATACAAATGTCAGTGTATAGTCAATCTCATGCGGCGTACTCATCGCTGTCGTATCGCCTGTGACTTCCATCTGGCATGGAACCCCTTCAATTGGGAATGTAAAGGTCGAATTTCCGCCTTCATTTTCATTCAGATATTTTTCACCGTCCACAATCATATAGTCGTAATAGATGCTGCTCCACACGATTGTGGCATATGCCTGTCCGTCTGTGACGGTCACTTTCGCCGTCTCATCAACCGTGGCTTTTCCGCTGCCGCCCTCTAGTGTGACGTTTACGGTATACTCCCCGTCCTCGAGCACTGCGCTCTCTGTCCCGCCGCTCTTAGCGCCATCTGATGTACTTCCTGCTGCACCGGTATTCGTTCCTGCACCGCACCCCGCAAACATCTGCACCAGAAGCAGTACTGCTAAAATTATCGCTGAAATTCTTCTTTTTCTCATAGAAATCCCTTACTTTTTCTACCGGATACGTTACACCGGACTTAGTTTTCTGCTGCCTGTGGGTCTGAAACGCTGACCTTATGGTCATACCACTCACCCTTAGATCCAAGGATTGCAAGGTCAAACTCCTGGTCTAACGCTTCCACCGGAACGTCAAATCCGTATACCTCTTCCTCTGTTCCATCACTGTATTTTACGGTATCGGTTGTCGGCTCTAATACGGCTGCACCTTCTTTTGCTGCATCCTCCGCCGTTCCAACAAACAGGTTTACGATTTTCTTGGAAACAAGGCTGATGTGAATCGTCATTTTTCCGTCCTGTACGGTAAGCACGCCGCGTCCGTCATTTGCCTCATTTACATGAAACATGCTGCTGTCGGTATCAAATTTTGCCAAATAGCTCCCATCCTCGAGAGTACCAGTGGTACTCTCAGAGGATGTTGTGATGGTTCCAATGGAATCAATCGCATTTTTTGTATGCTCTACATAAATCTGCTGGATTGCTTCGATTTCGCCAAGCCCGGAAATCTGTGTATCGATGCTCTCGAAATATCCGCTTGCTTCAAACTGGCTCTTCCAGGAATCGTCATCATCACCAGCCATATCGTTATTTGCATGGTCACCGGCAACAACCATTAACGGCCTTAAAACTACTTTTGTATATCCTGCCTCTTTTACTGCTTCAATGACATTCTCACATGCAGTCTCTTCCGGCTCACCTTCAACGGTTCCGATATATACGTTGTCATAGCCAAGCTGCTGCATCTGGGTTGCCATCTGGCTGTAGCTTACTTTTGCAGAATGGGAGGTTCCGTGTCCCATGAAAACAAATGCGGTCTTGTCTTCTTTTGCTGCATCTAAGGAATCATATCCTGCTGCTTCTACCGCCTGGGCTGTGATTGCCTCTGCAACCTTTGCCTTATCCTCATTAATTACAGTTGCATCACTTCCTACCTCACCGAGCAACGGCTCTGCAACGGTAACGGTTTCAAACTTGTCCTTGTATGTCTCAAGTGTCTCTACCAGCTCATCATACTCAGCACCGTGCATCAGATGGGTCGGCTGTACCACAAGATTCTTTACACCGTTATCAACGGCTCTCTGTAATGCCTGATCTACGTTGTCAATGCTCTCGCCGTCTCTTGCCTGGACATGATTGATAATAATCTGTGCCGTGAAAGCTCTTCTTACTGACCAGTCCGGATATGCTGCTGCCAGTGCCTTCTCAATGCCACCGATATCTGCAGTACGGCTGTCATTGAAGGATGTACCAAAGCTTACCACTAAAAGTTCATTTTCTCCGATGCTGTCTTCATTGAGCGGGTCATCCTTTGAGGCATCTCCGGTATCTCTTCCAAAATAATCCGGGTCTGCATTCTCACCGGAAACCAGTTCCTTCTGTGCATCTGTCAGGGCATCCCATGCTTCTTTTGCTTCTGCACACTGTGCATCTGTCTCATCGGTTCTGCTCTGTACATAGATTGCGTCAATCAGTTCTGCAACGTGGTCTGCTGCTGCCTGATCATCCACCTCGGTATCAGCGCTTTCCTCTGTTGCAGGGGCTTCCGTCTGAACCTCTGTCTGCTGTGTCTCTGTTGTGTTGTCTGCTGTTGTCGGTGCGTTATTATTTCCGCATCCTGCAAGCAGGCTGGCTGACATTGCAAATGTCATTAACAATACAAGTGTCCTTTTTTTCATAATTTTCCTCTTTTCCGCGCCATTTTGTGCGCTCTGCTTCTTTGCAGTTCCAAAGAAGGTACAAAGTTTTCCCCAAAAAGGTCACAAAAAGGTCACGACAAGAAAAACTCCGCCCTTTCTAAGGAACGGAGTAATAAGTCTACGAAAAACAAGCTGACAGCAAGACAGCTTCCTATAACAGTACGACCAATTACTCGTGATCTGGGAAATTTATTTCCCTGTACCAGACAACTGGCAGGTTTCCTGGCTGAAAGATCATCACACAGATTCCGCCTTCCCAATACCGCTCTGGGCATCAGTGACATCTCTATAGAATCTGCACTCCCTAATCACAGTGACGAGATCGTACAGGAATCGCACCTGTTTCCCTTTTAACCGGCTTTGCATCCGCACGCGGATACAGCCGGCACCAATTATCTTCTCTATGAAACTTTTACCATATTAGCATATCTGTCCGGTATTTACAATCATGAATCCCGATAATATTTCCTGACAGTTTTCTCTAGCTGTTCAAACAGTGGCAGATATTGCGCCCGTTGCAAACGAGCCAAATAATGCCAGATGTTTCACGTCATTTTTTTTGCATATTGCTGTCACCCGCTCTATGATTTCTTCAATTGGCATTACATTCACACGAACCTCTTCCCACTTACTTCCCCGCCATCTTCTTCAGATAGCTGTTTTTCAGCTCATTTTCATTCTTAAGCTTCTGATTCTCATCCTTTAAGTACTGGATATAATCCCGCGCAAGCCGGACGCCGCTTCGCACCGCCACATCCTCATGCTGCTCCATCTCATCAAGCCACTGCATCAGCGATTTATCCCTGATATCATTATAGGTATTATCTTCCCGAAAAAACATATTTGTTCTGCTCCGTTTCTATGCCATCAGCTCGTACTGCATCAGTTCGTACTTGAGCCTGCTGCCTTCCATAATCTCTGCCGGAAGCAGTGCCCTTGCCACTAACTTCAAATCATCCGACGGGATGTCGGTTCTGCGCAGATTGGCATAATCTCCGTCAATTGACACTACTTCATAATACCAGGTTTCCATTACTGCAAATCCTCCTCTGTATAATACGTTCCGGACATCGCCGCATTGATTTCTGAAATTTCACGCGTTCCATTGATGTAATCTGCATAGATTTCCCAAAGGTCCATCTCTCCTCTGCTGTCGATGCCGTCTTCATCGGGAATCCACTGTCGAATCAGTGCAATCCGCTGTTCCTTGGTTGTATTTGCAATGCTGTAGTCTTCCATCGGTGTTCTCTCCTTATCTCACGTAATGAACTCTGCTCTCGTCATACCGATCTTCCTGTGCACGCTCCTCTGCCGGATATCCGCACGGAACAAGCGCAAATGCATGAAGGTGTTCTGGCAGGTGAAGTACATTCCTGACTGCCTCCATTCTGCCCTCATCCGGTGAAATGCCCATCCACACGGCACCAAGTCCCTGTGCATCCGCCTCCAAAAGCAGATTTTCCACTGCCGCACTCAAATCAATGTTAAAATATTCCGGTGCGATTCCCTCCGACCGGAAACATGGAACAAACACCACAGGCGCATCCTTTGCACATTTTGCATACGGAGATGCCTCGGAAAGTTCACGGATTACGTTCTTATCCGTCACAACATAAAACTCCCACGGCTGCTGGTTGCAGGCGGAAGGTGCTGCCATTGCCGCCCGTAACAGCAACTCGATTTTTTCCTGCTCTACCTCATTTTCTTTATATTTTCTTACGCTGATTCTGTGAAAAATGCTCTCCATCTGTATTTCCTCCTTCTTAATTTCCATCGGAACAGTTCGCCGCATCAATTGCAATGGCAAGCATCAATGCCATGATTTCGTCCTCCGGGTTTACAATGTCAATCACATATGTATCTCCCCAGCGGAACAGTTCCTTGGAGATATGCACGGCAACACTGCATCCTGCATACACATCATAGTCCCACGAAAGAAAATCGCCCTCACACCGCCATCCATTGTAGTCAAGCTCATACTTCGGTTTAAACAGGGAAAACTGTTTTTGGATGCTGCCAAAATCCATCCCGTTTATCTCAATGTCAAACGCCGGAAGCAGGGTAAACAACCGTTGTTTTACCATTCCGACCTCCTGCTTTGCGCTATCATAGACATGAATCTGGTGTCCGAGTGCCAAAAATTCTGCTTTTACAAAGTACTTCGCATTTCCCGCCTCGTCATAGATATCATAGGTATCTGTCCAGGAAAATACACGCTGCTTAATCAGTAATTTCATCGTCTTCCCCTCCCTCAGCTGTCTGTTTCCCCCATCATACCACAATTTTTTTGCACACACAATGCACGGTTCCCTTCGCTATTGACTTTGTTATTGTATTGCATTATGCTTTGTATTAGAAGGTATATGCAAAGGCTGAGCAGCTTACAGATGTAAAAGCCTACAATCACAGGCACGGCATTATGTGGATGGTATATTCGGCTGCCTTTGTGCTCTGCTTTTTCATCGGTCTTGTTATGGATGGTCCCCATGGATATGGCGCCGCGATTGCGGGCGGTATCGAGTGTCTCGGTGGTCTGCTGGTTTTAATCTGGTATCATAACCGGCTGAACTGCAAATATTTAAAATAAATTTTGACCAGAACGGAAAACGCCTGCCAGAAGCTTCCCCTGACAGGCGCAAATAAGACACTACATTTGTTTTCTATTCAATCAGACCGCTCTCCCGCAGAAGAAGCTCAATGTCCGTTCCGTGAACCTTTCGCAGCAAAACTTTTAACATTTCCTTTTCCTTAAACGAAAGTTTTACATCTGTGATTGGTTTCTTGTCGATGGCATAATAGCAGGCACGTAAGAGTTCTCTCACATCGTACTTGCTGCCCCAGACCTCCGGCACACCGCGGTCAATATCAAGCAGCGTGTATACCGATTCCATACCGGTACGCATTGAGTACTCGATGGTAAAAATGGTGTCGCGCGGCGTTTCCGCAAACTGTCCCAAAAATGCAAAGTTCACTGCGCCATCCGGCACGACGTGCGGACGGTCCTCATTTTTACGCGGCTGGAAAAAGGCATTGATATACGGCATGAAGCAGGTCGTCGTGTTGCAGGCATCCTTTGCAAGCTTATCAATTTCATTTTCCGGGATTCCGATATGGTAAAGCCACTCGCGGCAGACCTCCTCACCGGTGCAGTCCCGCATCGCCTTTTTCACGTAATTTCCTTCCCGGTTCGTATTCAGAGAATACAGCCAGACGAGAACCATATTCTTATCCTGTGATTTAAACTGCGGCTGGCGGTTAATCGTCCAGGAAAGATACCAGTTGTCAGTGCTGTCCTTGACCGTCACAATTCCTCCGGTTGTTACTTTTCCTGCACGCGGGTCACGCTTACAGATTTTCATGATGTGCTCAATCACTTCTTCATTTGAAGTTGCAACCGTTGCACTCATCCAGTTTGTCGCATCAATATTGCTGCAAAATGCATCCGGATTTCCGAATTCGCCATGCTCTGCCTGCGCTGCAATTGCCTTCCACATATCCCAGGACTCGCCATATCCATCCTTTAACTTTGATAAATCCGGCTGATGCGTCTGGTCTCCATAGCAGGAAGAATCCGTACAGCAGCCATTTGTGATAAAGACCAGATCATCCTCAATCAAATCAATTGCCTGCTCTTTCCCGTCCTTCACATACAAAATCTGCTTTGCAATCTTTTTGTCACCGACCGTCTCAATGATGACATTTTTTACATCCATTCCATACTCAATCTGAACACCATGAGATTGCAGATAGTTTACAAGCGGCAGAATCAGGCTCTCATACTGGTTTAATTTTGTAAAACGGAGCGCACTGAAATCCGGCAGTCCGTCAATATGATGGACATAACGGCACAGATACCGCTTCATTTCCAGGGCACTTGACCAGCGCTGGAATGCAAACATCGTCTGCCAGTAAAGCCAGAAATTCGTTTCCCAGAAAGAATCCGGAAGTACATCCGAAATCTTTTTGCCCTCCAGCTCTGTTTCCGGTGTAATAAAAAGTCTCGAAAGCGCCTGCGCCGACTCCTTATCCAGGTTGAATTTCTTGTCAGTGTGCGCATCTTCCCCGCGTTCCACCGTGGCACGGCAGAGGGAATAGTTCGGGTCATGCTTGTTCAGCCAGTAATATTCATCCAGCACGGAAACGCCCGGGGTCTCTAACGACGGCACATCGCGGAACATATCCCACATTACCTCAAAATGGTTGTCCATCTCACGTCCGCCACGCATAAAGAATCCTTTCGTGACGTCCTTCCTGCCATCGCAGCTGCCACCGGCAAGTTCTAACTTCTCAAGAAGATGAATATGCTCCCCTTTCATCTGACCATCGCGGACAAGGTAAAATGCTGCCGTTAAACCGGCAAGTCCTGTACCGATGATGTATGCTGATTTTTTGTCCACATCCTTTGGTTTTTCCGGGTGTGCGAATGATTCGTAAGTTCCTGCAGAATAGTACATAATGAAAACCTCCTCGTCTCAGATTTCTGTTCTGATTTCATTATATCCAGATTCGCAGAGTTTACTATAAACAGAAAGAACTGCCTGATAAAAGACTTATCAAACAGCTCTTTTTGATAAAAATTCAGACTTTAAAGCGGGACAGTGCCTTCGGAATAGAACCTTTTATTAAAACGGCAAGCCGCTCCACAATGTCCTCCGGGTTCTCCTTCATGTCATCCTTAATCCAGTCCAACATCAGCCCGACAAAAATATACGAGTACACCTGTGCAATAAATTCGCGGTCTTCTTCCCGCACCGTAATTCCTTCCGCTTCCTCATTAATCACGCCAAGCAGTAGATTGTCCACAAGCGGCTTTAAATATTTTTCCACCTGTTCTCTGTGAACGCAGCGGTACACGTTCATGATAAACGGCTTATTCTCCAGCACGGCCTCAAATATCTGCAAAAATCCCTGCTGCCAGGTATCATACGTTTTCTTTTCTTCCAGTGCCTTGCGCGCATCCTCCAGACACGACCATTCCACCAAATCATAAATATCCTTGAAATGGTAATAAAATGTCATGCGGTTTATCCCGCAATCCTCTGTAATATCGTTGATGGTAATCTTCGTCAACGGCTTTTTTAACAGCAAATTTTTTAATGACTGCTCAAGTGCACGCTTTGTAATCTGCGACATTGGTGTGCTCTCCTTCCGTTTCACCGTCCATAAAATTTCAGCAATTATCTGCTTCTAAATTCTCAATAATATGTATCAAATCCTTGATAGATTCTCCCGCTTCAAGGATTTCCTTTAACTTCATTTCTACCTTTAAATAGGATATCTGTTCCGGAATCATGCCATCGGCGACACCCGGATATTGATTTTTGAGATTATCAATCATTGTCTTTACAATGCTCTTATTGATTACTTTTGCATAATTTGTTCTGCAATAATCCTCTATGTCTTTTATGACTGTCTCATAAAAATGCTTATCATCCGGTTCCACAACACCATGGAACACGGTTTCGCCATACACTAAAATCCGGTATGAATTCTTTTCCAGATTACAATTGTCTCTAAATCTGAGTATCGGAAGAAGAAGTCCGTTCTCTCTCGCCAGCCGCTTTCTGCTTTCCTGAACGAGCGAAGTCTTTAAGCCTTCACAAATCAGTTCCACCAGTGTCTCAGAAAACTCGATTACCAACGGTTCTGCAATCAAATTTGTTTTTATTTCTGCATCTTCCATTGGATTGCCGCTTTCTACCACCTTTTCCGAAATTCCCAATAAAGTATCTGCACTTATTTCCAATACGGAACAGATTCCCTCTATCAGTGAAACATCCGGCAATCCGTTGCCTCTTTCCCACTTACTTACCGCTTGTGGTGTCACTCCAAGTCTTGATGCAAATTCATCCTGTGTCATTTTCCTGCTCTGCCTGTACTGGCAAATCACTTCACCTAAATCATAGCCCATAAATCAGTCCTCCAATCATTTTTTGTAATTTCATGATACCAATACATGGACTCTGCGTAAAGCAACCGACTGTTGGCATACGCTCAACGAGCATTTATCGCAGTATACTTATCCATTTCTTTTCTATCTATACTGCATATTACCATATCATTTCTTTCTCCTGTAAGAAAATTCATTCTTCTGCCTCTTAAAACAGCCTCTTTTTTAAATCCCAATCTCTGTAATATTTGCTCCGATGCTTTATTACTTGCATTGTATTTGGCTTCAATCAGATACAAACCGTATTCTGTAAAATATATTTGCAAAAGATATTTGAGTGCTTCATATGAATATTTATTTCCCTGGTATTTTTCACCAATAACATACCCCACTTCGCCCACTTTCAATGGTTCATATGGTATGTCAAATGTAACATATCCCACGATATCATTACTTTCTTTTTCAACGAGAACCCACGCATTTTTTTGTCTGGACATACTTTCAACAAAATTTTTCATTTGGACAATATCCGTCATAGGGTAACCTATTATGTACCTTCCCAGATTCGTGTCTTTGCCCCAGCTTTCCATACACTTTTCCACATCATCCGGTAAGAAATGTCGCATTATAAGCCTGTCTGTTTCGTACACTATTTTATTACCTCCTCAAATTCCCTTGCAAATTTCTCGGATGTATAAATGCGTCAATTGTAAGAATGATATACTCCATTTATCCCAATCTGATACAGGTCCGCCAACGACTCCGTCCAGCTTAAAAACATTTCCCAGCCATCATTTAATATGTCTGAACGAAATACAATCTTATCGTCTCTGGTCTTTAATACCAGTTCCTGGCGTTTCTTCTTTGTCACATAGTGATGCTCTATGCTCCTTACCTCACTCCATAAAATATTCTTTTTCCGAAAAACGCCTGATACGACAATTTTAGTTCTCGTGTAATACACCTTATAACCACAGTACCGAAAAATCACGTATATACTGTAAACATGAAATACGACTGCATACACAAAAAAACCAAGCGCGGTCTTCCTATCCTGCATCAAATCTGCTATCAAAGCCTGTGGATTTTCCTGATATTCGGGCCACGACATCACAACCATCATAATATCGATAAGAATCGTGGCAATTGGCAGCATAAAATAAAGAGGACTGCACTTTAACAGCTGATAGGTTTCACCTGCGAAGCAATCCGTCTCATTTTTCCTGTCCCATATCTTTTTTTCGATTCCCGTACAGCAATCGACTAATATCAGAAGCACAGAATTGACCAATACTATGATTCCTGTTTGCATTGCAATTTTTTTTACCATCGCTGCATCTTCACCCATGGCTGCCATGGCAATGGCAAATGCTACATTTGCGATGACAAATACAATCACAAAGAGTAAAATCAGACTCCCTGTTGAAACATTATGATTACGATTCATTGGCTTTTCCTTTTCGTCTTTTGCATCTACTGTTGACAGTTCACTTTTTAAGTATAACATAACCTTTGTTGTTCTGCATTATGGAGTTTACTTGAGTTTCCGTACTTTTATCCACACTCCCCTGCTTTCACAGACTCTGCTATAAACAACTTTCAAAAAATGCCCAAAATATAAGGAATCTTCATCCTTTTTGATGTAAAATTTAAGTGACCAAACAAAAATCTACTAAACAAAAAGAAGGAGAATTCCTCATGATCAATTTTACATCAAATACTTATCAAATAAAATTTCAAAACACCTGTCCAAGCCGGATAAAAAGTTTTCTGCCGATATGACTTACGGTATGCTTGCTTCCGGAAGCTGTATTTTAACCGATGTTGTGGATCAGCTTCATGAAGATACTAAAAAGGTCAATTCTGTTGAACGGCTAACCAGGCATTTAAACAATGGCACTTCCTCCACCGCACTTAAATCTTATCTTACTACCATCCGTAAATGGGCTCCGCAAGAGCCTGTCATACACATCAATGACAGCGACGTTGTAAAGCCTGATGGTTACAAATTTGAAGCTCTCGGACTTGTCAGAGACGGCTCTAAAAGTACTGCTTCCAAAACAGTTTATGAAAAAGGATATCATGTGACAGAAGCCTGTGTTCTCACTAAAAATAATCATCCTGTCAGTATTTTTTCAGAAATTCATTCTTCAAAAGAAAAGCATTTTACCTCTATAAATGATGTTATTTTTTCTGCAATGGAACGTGGTGCGGCTCTCTTTGGCAAAGCAACCTTTGCCATGGACAGAGGCTACGATGACAACAAGATGTTTCTGAAACTTGATGAATGGTTGCTTTTAAGCTACTTTTATCTGATACTGAATATAGAGAATATCACACAAAATTGGAAACGATATTAAACGAATTATCTTCCCAACTGAAATCTATACCTCTGAAGAAAATTCGTGGAATTATGGGATTACCCGCCAATTGGCGAAAATTACGAAATTTGTAAAACGGCTTGACATTTTTCTTTTTTGAATTAATATTAATTCACTGATTAATTTGAAGTTTTCAGCATATAATATTGGTGAAAGTACCTTGAATACCTACGAGGCTCAAGGGCATATTTTTTAGAGGAGTCTAAATGACTCCTCTATTATTTTCCAACCCGAATTTTCTTAAAGCTTACTGCAAAGAACAGCGTTTCCGCAAGTCCTGTAATTCCCCATGAGAAGATATACAGAAGATACAGTGATGAAATTGTCTGAAAATGTGCAAATACTGTATAAATCCAGATAATACGGAAGACACAGGAACCCAGGATAACGATGATGGTAGGCGGGATGCTTTTTCCGATACCTCGGGATGCGGCGATGCTGCCGTCCATAAAGCAGCTGAATGCATAGCTGAACCCCATGATACGGATTCTCTGCATACCAGCATCAATCACTGCCGGTTCCGTAGCAAACAGAGAGAGAAACTGCGGGCCAAGTACAAGGAGCAGTCCGCCCAGGATTGCGCCGGAAATGAAGGCATATGTAAGACTGACTCCATAAGATTTCAACATTCGTTTTTTATTTTGGGCACCCCAGTTCTGACCGATAAAACTTGCACATGCAGTATAGAAAGCAAACATAACGTTATAAATCAGGGAATCAGCATTTGCGGCAGCTGCATTTCCGGAAACCATCACTGCGTCAAAAGAGTTGACGCCAGTCTGCACAAACAGGTTTGCAATGGCAAAGATTCCGTTCTGAAGACCGGTAGGGATACCAAGCATGAGAACTGCTTTGCATGCCTTGGGGTTCAAGCGGATTTTTCGCAGAGATACTTTGCATTCATCGGTTCTTCTGAGAAGATGGATCATCACCAGAGAAGCAGAGACATACAGAGAAATTGCACTGGCTGTTGCAACACCTGCGGCTGCCATACGACAGACAATAACGAAAAACAGATTCAAAAGAACATTAATCACACCTGCGATGGAAAGATAGATTAATGGTCGTTTCGTATCGCCCCTGGCACTTAATACGCCGTTGCCGAAATTGTATACGGCCATTGCAGGCATTCCCAGGGAATAAATTTTCATATATAAAATAGCCTGAGCAATAAACTCTGGCTTTGTGTTCATCATGGACAGCAGCCGCTCTGAAAACAGAAGGCAGATGGCACAGACGAGCAGACCTGTGATTGCGCACAAAAGAAGAGAAGTATGAATCGTTTCTTCTGTGCCTCTCTTATTTCCGGCACCCAGTTCGTGAGCTACGCGGACATTAACACCGGCACCCATTCCAATGAGGATTCCGGTAAACAGAGTAACCAGTAAAGTTGTGGACCCGACGGCACCTAGTGCCAGGTAATCTGCAAACCTTCCCACAACGGCAACATCGCTTAAGTTAAAAAGAACCTCCAACACCTGTGAACCCATAAGTGGAAGGCTGAAGAGGAGTATATTTTTCCAGAGAGAGCCTGTCGTCATCTCTATGGAGCGGGATTTCTTTTCTTTATTTTCACACATAAAATTGCCTCATAAAATTTATAAAAAATCTCTTTATCCGGAATTATACAATACTCTGTTAAAAAAGATTTGTAAAGATGGGAAATGGCGAACATACAGAAAAAAACCCCGGAAACCTAACGGTCCCGGGGTATCTTGCACTTAGACACACGGTGTCTTACAGCACTAATTTTATATGATTATCTGTAATCAGTGATTACTCGATAACGGTAGCAACACGTCCAGATCCTACTGTACGTCCACCCTCACGGATAGCGAATGTAAGACCCTGCTCCATAGCTACTGGATGAATTAACTCGATAGTCATCTCGATGTTATCACCCGGCATACACATCTCTGTACCTGCTGGTAAGTTGCAGACACCAGTAACGTCTGTTGTTCTGAAGTAGAACTGTGGACGATAGTTGTTAAAGAATGGAGTATGACGACCACCCTCGTCCTTTGTTAATACGTATACCTGAGCGGTAAATTTACGATGGCAGGTAACAGTACCTGGTTTAGCAAGAACCTGACCACGAACGATCTGGTCACGGTTGATACCACGAAGTAATGCACCGATGTTATCACCAGCCTGAGCTTCGTCTAACTGTTTACGGAACATCTCGATACCAGTTACAACTGTTGTCTGAACATCTTCCTTAACACCAAGAATCTCAAGGTTGTCGTTTAAGTGTAAGGTTCCTCTCTCAACACGTCCGGTAGCAACAGTACCACGACCGGTAATGGTGAATACGTCCTCTACAGGCATAAGGAATGGCTTATCTGTATCACGCTGCGGATCCGGAATATACTCATCAACGGTATCCATTAACTCCATGATCTTGTCGCCCCACTCGCCGTTCGGATCTTCAAGAGCCTTTAATGCAGAACCTTTGATAATTGGGCAGTCATTGAAACCATACTCTTCAAGCTGCTCGGTTACTTCCATCTCTACTAACTCGATTAACTCCGGATCGTCTACCATATCGCATTTGTTTAAGAAAACAACGATGTAAGGTACACCTACCTGACGAGATAATAAGATGTGCTCTTTTGTCTGAGCCATAACACCATCGGTAGCTGCTACTACAAGGATAGCGCCATCCATCTGAGCTGCACCAGTAATCATGTTCTTAACGTAGTCAGCATGTCCCGGGCAGTCAACATGTGCGTAATGTCTCTTCTCTGTCTCATACTCGATATGAGCGGTAGAAATTGTAATACCACGCTCTCTCTCTTCTGGAGCTTTATCAATGTTCTCGAAATCTGTAGCGGTGTTACCAGCAACTCTTGCAGCTAATACTTTAGAGATAGCAGCTGTTAAAGTTGTTTTACCATGGTCAACGTGTCCAATGGTACCGATATTACAATGTGGTTTTGTTCTTTCAAACTTAGCTTTTGCCATTTTGAATATCCTCCTTAAAATGATGCCTCTTACGGGCTGGTTTCTTTTATAAAAAACAACTCGGCTAACTCTGATTATATAAAATAATCGTTGGTTTTTCAAGCTATTTCTCACCGCATTTCCCATAAATTATGGGAAATACGGCTATTTTTTAAATATCAGACCTTATTTTGCCTTATCAGCAAGAACTTTCTCCTGTACGGACTTCGGAACCTGCTCATATTTCTCGAAGAACATAGAGTAGTTACCACGTCCCTGGGTCTTAGAACGAAGGTCTGTAGAGTATCCGAACATCTCAGCAAGCGGAACATATGCTTTTACAAGCTTTCCACCACCGATATCGTCCATACCCTCAATACGTCCACGACGGGAGTTGATATCACCGATTACATCACCCATGTACTCTTCCGGCATGGTTACTTCAACCTTCATAATCGGCTCGAGTAATACTGGGTTTGCCTTCTGCATAGCTTCCTTGAATGCCATAGATCCGGCAATGTGGAATGCCATTTCAGAAGAGTCGACCTCATGGTAAGATCCATCGTATACGTTTGCGTGTACACCGAGTACCGGGAATCCACCAAGGATACCTGCCTGAGCAGCTTCCTCGATACCTTCACCGACTGCCGGGATATATTCCTTCGGAATTGCACCACCGACTACGGTAGACTCAAACTTGAATGTCTCTTCACCGTTCGGATCCATCGGGTCAAATTTAACTTTACAGTGTCCGTACTGTCCACGTCCACCGGACTGTTTTGCATATTTGTATTCAACGTCTACCGGTTTGGTAAATGTCTCTTTGTATGCAACCTGAGGAGCACCAACGTTTGCCTCTACCTTGAATTCACGAAGCAGACGGTCAACGATGATTTCCAGATGCAGTTCACCCATACCAGCGATGATGGTCTGACCGGTTTCCTGATCAGTATGAGCACGGAATGTCGGATCTTCTTCTGCAAGTTTTGCAAGAGCTTCACCCATCTTACCCTGTCCAGCCTTGGTCTTCGGCTCGATAGCAAGCTCGATAACCGGCTCTGGGAATTCCATGGACTCTAAGATTACCGGATGCTGCTCGTCACAGATAGTATCACCAGTTGTTGTAAATTTAAAACCAACTGCTGCTGCGATATCTCCGGAGTAAACCTTTTCTAACTCCTGACGTTTGTTCGCATGCATCTGAAGAATACGTCCAACACGTTCCTTCTTATCTTTGGTTGCGTTTAATACGTAAGAACCTGCATTCATGGTACCGGAGTACACACGGAAGAATGCCAGTTTACCTACGAATGGGTCAGCCATAATCTTGAATGCAAGAGCAGCGAATGGCTCTTCATCAGAAGAGTGTCTCTCTACTTCATTGCCTTCTAAGTCAACACCTTTGATAGCCGGTACATCCAACGGAGACGGCATATACTCGATGATTGCATCAAGAAGCTTCTGAACACCCTTGTTTCTGTAAGCTGTACCACAGCATACCGGAACGGCACGGCATTCGCAGGTAGCAGTTCTTAATGCTTTTTTCATTTCGTCGTTAGACGGCTCTTCACCTTCCAGATACATCATCATCAGGTCGTCATCTAACTCGCAAACTTTTTCGATTAACTCTGAACGGTAAAGTTCAGCTTCATCAGCCATATCACCTAAATCGTCTGTTACGGTGATATCATCACCCTTCTCATCGTTGTAGATGTAGGCTTTCATCTCGAAAAGGTCGATGATTCCTTTGAAATCGTCTTCCTTACCGATTGGTAACTGGATAACAATAGCATTTTTTCCTAAACGGTTACGAATCTGGTCTACACAAGCGTAGAAGTTCGCACCCAGGATATCCATCTTATTTACAAATGCCATTCTCGGTACGTTGTAGGTGTCAGCCTGACGCCATACGTTCTCTGACTGAGGCTCTACACCACCCTTTGCACAGAAGACGCCGACAGCGCCATCTAATACACGAAGGGAACGCTCAACCTCAACCGTGAAGTCAACGTGTCCCGGAGTATCAATGATATTGATACGATGCTCTAAAGCACCTTTCTTTGGCTTTGTAAACTCTTCCAAAGTCCAGTGACAGGTTGTAGCGGCTGAAGTAATTGTGATACCTCTTTCCTGCTCCTGCTCCATCCAGTCCATGGTAGCAGTACCTTCATGAGTATCACCAATCTTATAGTTAACACCGGTATAATACAGGATACGCTCTGTAAGAGTAGTCTTACCTGCATCGATATGAGCCATAATACCAATGTTTCTGGTTCTCTCTAATGGATATTCTCTTCCAGCCAAGGTATTTCCTCCTTAAAAATAAAACGATATGCAAGAAAAAATTAGAAACGGTAATGAGCAAATGCTTTGTTTGCCTCTGCCATTTTGTGCATATCTTCTTTCTTCTTCACAGATGCACCAGTGTTGTTTGCTGCATCAAGAATCTCGTTAGCGAGTCTTTCTTCCATAGTCTTCTCGCCTCTGTTACGAGAGTAGGTGGTGAGCCAACGGAGTGCTAATGCCTGACGACGATCTGGTCTTACCTCGATCGGCACCTGGTATGTTGCTCCACCGATACGTCTTGCCTTTACCTCAAGAAGTGGCATGATATTGTTCATAGCCTCCTCAAATACCTCGAGTGCTGGCTTCTCAGCTTTCTCCTCTACTCTATTGAAAGCTCCGTATACAATCTTCTGAGCGACACCCTTCTTACCATCTAACATAATGTTGTTGATAAGCTTGGTAACCACTTTGTTATTGTACATTGGATCTGCTAATACATCTCTTTTCTGAGTATGTCCTTTACGTGGCACGGTTCTTCCCTCCTTAATCATAATTTACTATACAGGTGTAACCTGTTTACAGGCACTGCCTGCATTGCCCGGTCTTTCTTTCCGACCGGTGGACTTCATTTCGATTAATTCAACGGTACTCACAATGTGTAATTAGTGTTCGTGCGGAAATCTATCAATTGTGATAATAATCCCAACACCAAACCTTTGTGATACTATTGGTTTGCTAAAATTACTTATTTAGCTGGTTTCGGTCTCTTAGCGCCGTACTTGGAACGAGCCTGCTTTCTGTTAGCAACTCCTGCAGTATCAAGCGTACCACGGATGATGTGGTATCTGGTACCTGGTAAGTCCTTAACACGACCACCACGAATCAGAACAACGCTGTGCTCCTGTAAGTTATGTCCCTCTCCTGGAATATAGCTTGTTACTTCGATTCCGTTGGAAAGACGAACTCTGGCGATCTTTCTAAGAGCTGAGTTAGGTTTCTTAGGAGTAGCTGTCTTAACAGCTGTACATACACCACGCTTCTGTGGAGAAGACGTATTGGTAGGTCTCTTCTGTAAAGAGTTGTAACCCTTCTGAAGAGCTGGTGCTGTAGACTTCTTAACAGATGTCTGACGTCCTTTTCTTACTAACTGGTTAAATGTTGGCATTATTTTCACCTCCTGCTGATTTTATGAGCCATACATATAAGCGCACTGATAGTGCTAGTTCTATGCACGCTAAATTATTATATAAGCGAAACCCGCGCTTGTCAAGCGGTTTTTCCCATATTTTACGGGGATTTTGCGGGATTTTTACGGAAATAATCCGCTTTACATCTACCGGACATTATAATAGAATATACTTATCAAAAAACAAAGGAGATAAGAATATGGGATTTTTTGACAATCTTGGAAAAAATATTCAGGAAAAAGGAAAAGCCGTTGCAAAAGCAACAAAGGATATGACCGAAGTCATGTCTTTAAAATCTCAGATCAGCTCTGAGAAAAGCAATATCCAGACAAACTATCAGAAGCTCGGCGAAATCGCCTACACAAATAACTGGGACGTAGCAGAAGACGTTTACGGTCCGCTCTTTGAAGCCATCAAGGCTTCCAAAGATAAGATTGCAAGTCTTGAGAACGACATCCAGCGCATCGAGGGAAGCAGCTACTGCGCCAACTGTGGAGCCAAACTGCCGACCGGCGCTAACGCTTGTCCACAGTGCGGTACCTTCGTAGCAGGCAGGGGTCCGGCCGCTTCGCAGGAAGCCTGCGTAGCAGAAGATGCTCCGGCAGAAGAAGCTGTCGTAACAGAGACTCCGGCAGAAGAAGCTGTCGCAACAGAGGAAGCTCCGGCAACAGAGACTCCGGCAGCAGAAGCTGCCGCACCGACGGAGGAAAACAGCAATGAAAACTAAACTTGGTGTTTCCGCAGGACTGATTGCAGCTGCAATGTATTTCACCGGTATCTTTTCCGGCTATATTCCGTTGTTGTTAATCGCAGGCTACGTCCTGTTGGCGGAGGAGAACGAGTGGTTAAGAAAATCTGCGGTGAAAGCCGTAGTAACTCTTTTGTGTTTCAATGTCTTAACCTACGCAATCGGACTGATTCCAGACGCATTTGACATTATTACTTCCTTTATTAATATTTTCGGTGCTTATTTCAACTTTAGTCTTATTGACAGCATCGTTTCCTTTATCAATAATGTCATCTACTTTATCCGGGGAATCGTGTTCTTAGTACTTGGTATCAAGGCATTACATATGGGTGATTTACCACTTGCCAAAGTGGACTCCCTTGTAAGTGAGCACACAAAAAAAGAGTAATTACCTATTATAAATGTATGCCACAAAACAGCGCGCAGAAAAACCGTCAGACGTTTTTTTGCGCGCTTTCTTATATCTTTCACTAATCTTTTTTACAGCTTCATCGCAAGCGACATGATACAGCCGCCTGCTGCCCCCGCCACTTTTAGTTCTAGCAATCTTTCCGGCGTGATGCCGCCGATGGCATACACCGGAATCGAAACATTCTCACAGACCTCTTTTAAAAACGAAAGTCCTCTTCCGGGAAGCCCCCGCTTACAGTCCGTTTCATAAATATGTCCCGCCGTCAGATAGGTAGCTCCGGCTGCCGCTGCAAACCTCGCCTCTTCGACCGAATGAACGGAAACCCCAATGCGCTCAAATCCTGTCAGCCTTTCTTTTTGCGCAAGCAGTACCGGAAGCGGCAGATGTATTGCCGTACAGCCCAGACGTATTGCTGCGTCCGTAAATGTATGCAGTATACACGTTTTTTTATAACGCCCGCAGATTTTCAACACAGATTCTGCCAACGCCTCATACGCTGTCTCATCCAAATCTTTTTCCCGCAAAATAATGGCTTCAATGTCGCTTTTCGCCAGCCGCTCTATCTGCTCTAAAAAATCCCGCTCACAAAGTTTGCGGTTTGTCACTGCAAGCAACCCGCTATACATAGATATACTCATTCAGCACCGGCTGAAGCCCCTGTTTTTTGATGGCATGGTAAATCTCACCAAGACTCCGGTTGTCGGCAATCTCAAACTGTTCATCACCGCTTGCCGTCTCCTGTTCCTGCCCGGTATATTTTTCCTCATGGTCACCGATTCCCGTGCTGACCCCTGCCGAGATTTTGGTGGCAGCCACATTGATAATTCCATCCCGAAACCGTGCCACTTCCCGCGAGGAAACCGTGATACCCGCAAATGGCAGGAAAATGCGGTATGCACAGAGAATCTGGAACAGCTCCGTCTCATGCACATCCTTCGGATTAATTTTGTCGTTGTTTACAATCGGCCGCAGTCTCGGACAGGATAACGACATTTCCGCATGTGGATATTTCCGCTGTAAATAATAGACATGAAGTGCCGTGGCAAGTGCATCCTTCCTGAAATCAGCAAGCCCCAGCAGCGCTGAAAATCCGACACCGCGCATGCCGCCCATCAGTGCGCGCTCCTGTGCCTCAAAACGGTACGGCCACACACGTTTATGCCCCATCAGATGCAGCGTCTCATATTTGTCCGAATCATAGGTTTCCTGAAATACCGTAATATAGTCGGCGCCACATTCATGGAGATAACGGTATTCCTCCGTATTGACCGGATAGATTTCAAGTCCCACATTCCGGAAATATTTTCTTGCCACCTTACAGGCTTCGCCGATATAGTGAATATCGCTCATACTGCGGCTTTCGCCTGTCAGCATCAGTACTTCCTCCATCCCGGAATCGGCAATAATTTTCATTTCATGCTCAATTTCTTCCGGTGTCAGTTTCTTTCTATGAATGTCGTTATAGCAGTTAAACCCACAATAAATACAATAGTTCTCGCAGTAGTTTGCAATATAAAGCGGTGTAAAAAGATACACACAGTCCCCGAAATGGTTTCGTTTTTCTCTTCTCGCCCGCTCTGCCATCTGCTCTAAGTATGGTCTTGCCGCCGGAGAAAGAAGCGCCTTGAAATCCTCTATCGTACAGACTTCATCCGCAAGTGCCCGCTCTACATCCGCCGCAGTGTAGGACGTTTCCTCATAATTTTTTACATGTGTCATGACCTTTTCCATGACGTCAGACTGAATCTGTTCCATGCCGGGCATATAAGCCATATGGTCCGTCCGCGATGACGGGTCTGTCTCCAGCCGTCTTTTCTTTTCCTGTGCCGCCTCACTCAGATTGCTGCGGTTGATAATATATTCTTCGTTTGCCATCTCTGCTCTCCCGCCCATTAATCATGTAAAAATCCGGTCAGCGGGTCAGAAGCGCTTGCTCCACCGTCTAGCACTCTTCCAAGTCCGGCAAGGTATGCTGCACGTCCCGCAAGTATCGCATTTTTGAACGCTCCCGCCATCGCCGGGATGTCACCTGCCGTTGCAATGGCAGTGTTTGCCATAATTGCCGCAGCTCCCATCTCCATCGCCTCACATGCCTGTGACGGGCGCCCGATTCCGGCATCTACAATAACCGGAAGGTCGATTTCATCAATCAGAATCCGAAGGAACTCTTTTGTTGCAAGCCCTTTATTAGAGCCTATCGGTGACGCCAACGGCATCACGCATGCCGCACCGGCGTTGACTAAGTCTCTTGCGACATTTAAATCCGGGTACATATACGGCATTACGACAAAGCCTTCCTTTGCAAGGATTTCTGTTGCCCGGATGGTCTCATAGTTATCCGGAAGCAGATATTTTGAATCGTGCATAATCTCGACTTTCACAAAATTCCCGCATCCCATTTCCCTTGCCATTCTTGCAATCCGGACAGCCTCATCGGCATTTCTTGCGCCGGATGTGTTCGGAAGGAGCGTTACGCCCTCCGGGATATAGTCGAGAATATTTTCTTCTTTTTTGGTGTTCGCCCGGCGTAACGCCAGCGTAATGATTTCTGCACCGGCGTCACACACAGCCGCCTGAATCAGATTCATATTGTATTTTCCGGAACCGAGAATAAATCTCGAGTGAAACGTGTGGTTTCCAAGTTTCCATTCATCCTGCTTTATCATATATTCCTCATTTCTGCGCACATTCCCTGCGCAACATATTTTTTTGTTATGCTTCCCCGTCTGCCCCAAGCCCTAAGATACAGCGGAGCGCCATATTTGCCTCATGGGCGGCGCAGATTGTCACTCTCGGCGCCATCAGACCGTTTCCGGGCGCTGCGGCACTCACACCGTCTCCGCACAGATAAAAATGGTCTGTAATTGCTCTTGTGCAAATTGCATTGGATGTTCCATACCCTGCCATCCCCGAACCGCAGATAAGATATTTCTCCGGGTACTCTGTCAATATTACATCTGTAAGCAATGCTTTTGCATCCGGTTTGTCAAATGCCTCACAGATAATCTCATCCTCTGCAAATAAGCCGGCACAGTTAGACTCATCTATCTTTACCGTGTCAACCTGCACTTCAATATAGGGATTAATCTGGAACAGCAAATCCTTCATCGCTTCCGTCTTATACATTCCAAGATGGCGGATAAAATACTGCTGCCGGTTCAAGTTGCTCGGCTCCACGATATCAAAATCGATCAGATGCAAGCGTCCCACTCCGGTTCTTGCCAGCATGACCGCAATGTTGGAACCAAGCCCGCCGAGTCCTGCTATCGCAACGCCCGCCTGTCTGACTTTTTCATGCACATGCGGGGTATGCCTTGCGCACATCATGCTCAAAAGCTCCTCCTCCGGCGGGAATACGCCTTTGGGAATACAGTGTACCGTCATTCCTTCCGAAATCGGCAGATTCTCCTGCGTCTGAAATCCCTCCACAATCCAGATAACGGTCTGATTTTCCGGGACCTGATACTCCTCTTTCAGTTCCTCAAGGCACGCTGCCTTTGTCTCATACTTTTTTCCGTTTAAACAGATTGTCATTTCAGCCCCCTCCTACAAACCGGACAACTTCCACTGCATCCCCATCTTTCAGGGTGACCTCATCCCAGTCTTTTCTGGAAATGATGGTTCCGTTACATTCCACCGCTATCATTTTATCCGGATAGCCGTGTGCCGATAAAAACTCAGAAACGCTCATTCCGTCTGCGTCCTGCAATGCCTCGCCATTTACCTTTACCATAGTCTCTGCTCCTTTCGTAAAATGTACAGCGCCCGAACGGTATGCGAAGCATTCACTTCTTCTCCGTGAGGTACGCAAAAAAAGCCGCACGAAAAAATACACCCGCGGTGGTGTACCCCTTCGTGCAGCTTTTGCACTCTTTAGCCACTATAACCCAGAAATCAGTTTCTGTCAATCTCCGGAAAAAATTTTATCTGTTTTGTTCCCCTGCAATCATAGAAACCCCTGTAAAAATATGCTATCATTAAAAAAACAGGGAGGGTTGTTATGAACAGGACTGAAATTTCTTCAATATTACATTGGAAAATTTGCCTCTGCTTATTCTGACTACGACTTGTCTCCAATTCGCTCCATGTGGAGTCTGTTTGACTTAGCTCCGTTAGACAATGATGTGGATGAAAAACAGGAAAATTTAGATATGCTGGTGGAACATTTAACTGCCATCAAAGAAGATTCGCTCGCCGAGAAACTTATCGCCTTTAACGAACGGATCAGAAACCGTATAAAAGCCATCCACAGCCAGCTCCCGCAATGCGTGATTCAGGGAGATCTTAATTTTTCAAATTTGCTGGTTGCAGATGGTCATTTTAAAGGACTGATTGATTTTAATATGGCAGGCACCGAGGTAAACGTAAACCATTTCTGCTGTGAAACGAATAGTTGTATCAATGAAGATGACTTTTCCTCCAAGGATGCCTTAGAGATTTACAACAACTGGATACAGGAGCAAAACCGCGAGCTTCAACTGATTCTAAGCGAGTATTCCCTAAACGAATCCGAAGCTGCTGTTCTCGAGGATTATCGAAGCATCTGTCTGAT
This sequence comes from uncultured Roseburia sp., assembly GCA_958420225.1. Classification (GTDB taxonomy): domain Bacteria; phylum Bacillota; class Clostridia; order Lachnospirales; family Lachnospiraceae; genus Roseburia. The sequence goes on from CATZIT010000003.1 coordinate 82,597, forward strand.
TTCCCAATATCCAAATGTTATGTCATACTTAGACCTTCTAAACACACACCGGGAAAAAGTTCTTCAATTCCTGCGGCTCATTTTACAAAGGTAGTCCCTTACTTCTTTGCTGCAAACACAACCGTCTCGTATCTGCCGATTGTTCCGTCATAATTGCCGGATAACACCTGATAATCTGCGGATGAAAATGCAAACGGTACCGCCTTTTCCCCAAAGTTTTGAACAAAGACATAGCGGTACTCTTCGTTCTCTCTGGTGGTAATGTCCAATCCTTCCGCTATGTTCTCTGAGAGAAGCTCGATTCCAAGGTCTGCTGCCAGTTTTTTGCAGAAATCATCGTAAAAGCGCTGTTCAAAGTCTGCGCAGATATAATAGGCAGTTCCTGCTCCAAATGTATTTTGGGTAAGTGCCGGATAGCCCTCATAAAAATCTGCGCCGTACTGTAACAGGGCTTTTGCAGTGTCTGCTTTCACCAAATCGCAGAAATTCGTACAGCGATAATCTGCCCCTGGCAGAAATTCTTCTGCGGTCTTAACGCCCCTATTTTCGTCTCCGTCGTAAAGTGCATCTAACTCTGTGCTTCTGAGACCGAACACATCCATGAGTGCGTGCGGAGTTCCGCCGAGGTGGCACAAATCGGTGTCGTTTACGATGCCTGACCAGTAAGTTATGACAAACGTTCCGCCGGCTGTCACATAGTTACGGATTTTTTCTTCAATGTTCGCGCGGAACATATAAAGCATCGGTGCAAAAATCATGTCGTAGCCGTCAAGCGTATCTTCCATGTCAAGAATGTCAACGTCAAGTCCAAGCTTGCGCAGTGCACCGTATATTTTTTTCACGGTATCCATGTAGTGAAGCCCTTTGTTCCGCGGTCCGAAGGCATCTTCCATCGCCCATCTGCTCTCGCAGTCGTGAAGGATGGCAACCCGTGCCCTTGTCGTGCTTCCTGCCACCTGTGCAAGGGAAATCAAATCTTCTCCTACCTGTGTCACTTCCTTAAAAACACGGGTGTCCATTCCGCCGTAATGGTCAATGACCGCTCCGTGGAACTTCTCGGTTGCCCCGCGGCTCTGGCGAATCTGGAAATACTGCACGCTGTCGGAACCGTGTGCAACTGCCTGAAGAGACGCTGCATTCAACACGCCCGGACGCTTTAACTTGCTGACGCTCTGCCAGTTCGTATAAGTCGGGCTGGACTCCATCAGTAAAAATGGTTTTTTGAACAGACTCCGCATAAAATCGTGCTGTAATGCGGTATCCAATGCCGTTTTTTCGACTGCTTCCTTATGCCAGGTCGGATAATTGTCCCAGGAGACAATATCAATTAACGGTTTGAATTTATGGTAGTTAAGCCCCTGGAAATCGTACATCATATTGATGGTGACCGGAAGCGCGGAACCGCCATCCCGGATTGCCTGCTTTTCCACTGCAACAAAATCTGCGGTCTGGTCGGTGACAAAGCGTTTCCAGTCCAGATTTAAGCCGTGCACCCCTGTCTCACCCTTCGGTGACGGACTCTCTATCTGTTCAAAATTCTGGTAGGTATGGCTCCAGAATACGGTATCCCATGCCTCATTGAGCGCGTCAATCGTCTTATATTTGTCTTTTAACCATCCCTGGAATGCCTTCTGGCACAACGGACAGTGGCACTCTCCGCCAAGCTCATTGGAAATATGCCATAAAATGACTGCCGGGTGCTTTCCAAACCGTTCTGAGAGCAGACGGTCAATCTTACTTACTTTTTCCCTATATACCGGCGAGGTGTAGCAATGATTGTGTCTTGCACCAAACAGATTTTTACTCCGGTCTGCATTCACGCGCAGCACCTCCGGGTAGCGGTCTGACAGCCACTTCGGCCTTGCTGCGGACGGTGTGGACAAAATTACCGATATTCCGTTTGCATAAAGGTTGTTGATAATCTCCTCGAGCCAGTCGAGCTCATACTCGCCCTCCCGCGGCTCAAGCGTCGACCATGCGAACACGCCGAGTGTTACCTCATTGATGTGCGCTGCTTTCATGTATTCAATATCTTTTTTCAAAATCTCCGGTGAACTAAGCCACTGCTCCGGGTTGTAATCCCCGCCGTAAATAAAACCTGCCTGATTCATAACTCCTGTCTCACTTTTCCATGTTTTTTATGCTGATGTTTATCGGAACTGCTCTTCTATGCGAACCTGTGACAGCTTGCATGCAACGCCGTCCACAAATTCCGGTTTCTTTTCCAAAAATACTGCATCCCCTTCGCCGAGCGGGAATATTTCTACCGTAAGCTTCTTTGGGAACTCAAAGTAGCCAAGGCTTATCGGCACTTCCTGTCCGGTGTAAAAATAATCGTTAATTTTCTCTCCATCTAAGAATACTTCCATGCGGTTTCCCTGATAGGTAAAGTATAATAAAACATCCCGTCCCGTCTGGCGCGCCTCTTTTTTGAGAGAATCCGGATAGTTTACCGTTATCTCATAAACAGAACTTTCCGGTGTTTCCTTCACCACCTGTACGTCTGCCGTAGTCTCCGCTGTCTCAATCACTCTCTCGTAAACCGTGAATCTTCCGGATTTTCCACATTCTTTGAAATTCTCGATTCCGTTTTCCACAGCCGGATAAACAGCGATTTTCGTATCGTTTCCGCCGGTAACTTTGATTTTGTCATCTTCTGCCCAGACGTAATTTCCAGAAAGCACGAGGTAATCCTGGTCAAGTGTCACCTTCCATGCGTTTAACGCTTCCTCTCGGCTTAAGTGCAGGATATCCACACGTTTTTCGTCTTTCCAGGTAAACTGTGGTTCCTGGCATCCATAGAACACGAAGGTGTCATCTTCTTTTGTATGCAGAATACAAAGTGGTGTCGCAAGCGCTGTTTTTAGTGTTGCATCCTTTAACTTCATATTGTATGGGAAAAATCCGTACATTCCTTCTTTGAGGTCAAACGCCGGAAATACGATTTTTTCACGGTTTGGATTCTTATTTTCCTCATCAAATGCGCCAAGCCAGCCCTCTAGCTGTACGCCCGGATGGTCTTCCATCTTCATGCGTCTCTGATAATTATTGAAAAAGACGTATCCGTGTGTCTCATCGTGTCTGCACGTCGTGCGCAGTGTGTGCATATCGCCCGGTGTAATTCTGACCGCCGGAACCTCTGCCTTTAACGCTGCCATATCTTCGCCAAAATCCTGTAAAAAGTACGCCAGTAATTTGATTTCCTTATAGCTGTCTGCAACGGTTCCGTACTGACGGATGGGTGCATTAAAGTCGTAATTAATCTCCGGAAGGTCGTTTAAATATCCGGTTGCACGGCTCTCCTGCAAGGTGGAAAGCTTGCCCTTCGGGTTGCTTCCGCCGTGGTACATATAATATCCAAGCAGTGCCGCACCGCTTCCCATCTTCACAGTTGACATTGCGCCAACATCTCTTCCCTCTGCAACCGGGCGTCTGTGCATCGTCACCTGAAGTCCGCCGCCAAGCTCTGCTGTTAAGAACGGAAACTCTTCCTCATTGTAAGTATTGACGTCCTCTATATGGTGGTCGCACGCAATCAGGGAATCATTTCTGGTATGACTGAATACAAAATTCGTATTTGGCTCAATCTCACAGGTTCTCTGGTCCCACGGTGCCTCGCAGTAACCGCCCATCACTGGAAGCAAATCTCCGATGCAGGCGCCGCCCCAGCCCGTTGCCGTGTATAACGGAACGCGAAAACCGATTTCTTTTGCAAGGGCTGTGAGTGCACGCATATGTGCTTCCCCTTCCGGTCCGCGGAGTCCGCCGACGTGTCCGTATTCGTTCTCAATCTGTACGCCGATGACCGGGCCGCCATCCTCTGCCATAGAGCCTTTGACCTGCTCATAGACCTTTGTCCAGAATCTTCTCACATAGCCCATGTATTCTTCGTCGTTACTCCGGAGCAAAAGTCCCTCTTTTTCTCTCTTTACAAGCCAGTCCGGGAACCCACCGTTACGCACCTCGCCGTGTACGAATGGTCCAAGGCGCATAAATACGGACAGTCCGACCTTCTGACAGAGCTTTACAAAGGTTCCGACATCCCGGCATCCCTCGAAATCAAAAACGCCCTCTTCTTCCTCATGGTGAATCCAGATGACATACATGGATACAATTGAGACGCCTCCCGCCTTTATTTTGCGCAAGGACTCTTCCCAGAGTTCTTTTTTGTATCTGCTGTAGTGCATCTCTCCCATTACCGGGAACCACGGTTTTTTATCTTTCATCAGATAATTCTGATTGTATTCATACGTTGCTTCGGACATCTACTTTTCCTCCGTTTCTGTCCTTGACAGACAAAATTTTCGCATCATTCCGTAAACCGGAGGAGATGAAATGCGGATTCCCACCGTAATATCCTGTGGTTTGCAGAACACATCCTTTATCTCATACAGTGACCACTCGTGCTCGGTCGGATGAATCGTTGTCTCCTTCGTTCCCTCTTCGCTCTCCAAAAACAGTCTTACATCTACGTTTGTGGTATCTGTTCCACAAAATTCCACGGAAAGCTGATAAAATCCCTCTTTCGCAAGATGCACCTTCTGGCTGACAGAGAAAGTAAAATTCTTCGGCGATTCGACGCGAAGTCCATTGACCGGAGGTGCCGGGAACGGATCGATAAATTCCGGCATAAGCTGTACCGTCACCTGTTCTTCGGACTTCTTCACTTCCCACTGCGTCAGACCGTCGTCCCAGTTTGCATCGGCAAGAAGATTCTCTGCTACCGGCAGTTCTTTCACAACCTCTATCGTGCAGTGTGCCGGGAAGGAAACTCCTTCTATCTCGCCTTCGATGGCAAATGTTCCAAGCTCCTGACCATCCGGAACATTTTTCCAGCTCACCGGCTTCTTTTCGATGGTTCCGTCGTAATAAAGAACGGAAAGTTTTTCCGGTAGTGCCGGTTTATCGTTAAGTACCATACGGATAAGCTCCGGCTCATATATTTTTGCCGGTTCCTTACCGCGGTAATTTTCTCTGGTAAATTCAAATGCGTGGATTCCTTCCATGACCTTGCCCGTCGTATCAAGCAGTCCCATGTTTTCGGACCAGCCGCCCTCTCCCTCTTTCGGGATGCAGATTGGCTCCCAGTAGTAGATGCCGCGTCCCATTTCATCCGGAAGTGATGCAACAATGTTGGCAACCAAATCGAGCACCTTGCGCTGTCCCTCCGGTGTCGCCGGAACACCTGCGATTTTTTCCTGCTTCTCATCGATAAAGCCCTGTGCGCTCTTGCGCCATGCGTGGGCTGTCTCTACAATCATAATTGGTTTGTGGTAATCCGCCAAAAGCTTTGTCAGCGTCTCTTTCAGGTCGCTGAAAGTTCCATGCCAGAACGGATAATAAGACAGTCCAATCAAATCAAAATCGTCAAGTCCCGCTTCGAAGGATTTTTCAAACCATTCTTTCAGGTAAAAATATCTGCCGCCCTGGTCAAGGTGAATCATCACCTGCATCTCATCTGCATCTGCGACAGCTCTTGCGCCCTTGATTCCGGCATTTACGAGCTGTACCATCTGCTTATAGTCCGGAAGCTCCCCATCTGGAAACAAAAGTCCGCTCCGGATTTCATTTCCAATCTGGACAACATCCGGCAGCACACCCTCTGCTTTTAACCCCGAAAGGGTTTCCTTTGTAAAAGTAAATACCGCCTCTTTTAATTTCTCAAAGCTTAAATCCTTCCACGCAAGCGGTTTGTTCTGCTGTCCCGGGTCCGCCCAGAAATCCGAATAATGAAAATCGAGCATGAAACTCATGCCGTGCGCCTTAATCCGCTTTGCCATTGCAAGCGTATGCGCATAATCGCAGTAGCCGTTTGCCTCTTTTACATTCTCGGGATTGTTCCACAGACGCAGTCTCACGGAGTTCACACCGTATTCTTTTATCAAATCAAATGCGTCTTTTACCGTCCCGTCAAAGTCTTTTATCTCTGCACCGGATGCTTCTAATTCCGGCAGCCCCGATATATCCATTCCCTTTTGAAATTCCATGTGTTTTCTCCCTTTGCCCTAATTGGTCGATTTGCGAAATACCATCTCGTAGTCAACCATCGTTTTTGGTTCATAGCTTTTTCCAGCTAAATGCTGTAATAACTGTTTTCCAACTACATTCCCCATCTGTGCCGCAGCAACATTGACGGCTGTGACCGCCGGAGAATAACAGTCTAAGTTCGGACTGTTATATAAGGAAGCGATTGCAATATCCTTTGGAATCTGGTAGCCTTCCGCCTGAAGCTTCGACATAATCATCGTGCACATCTCATCGTCTCCGCAGATAATACATTCCACTTTATTTGCAATGATATTTCCGATGATGGAATCGAGAAATTCCATTTTGACCGAACCGTTATAAAATATCTGATTTTTCTCTGAAATTCCGTTTTTGTATAACGCTTTACAGAAGCCGTCGTGACGCTTCTTATCAACGCTGATTGTCATATCTTTCACAAGCAGTGCAAACTTACGGAAGCCTTTTCCGATTAAAAGAGATGTCATCTTCTCGGCAGCTCCCTCGTTATCCGTGTCTACCTGAATCACCTCATCGTATTTGCAGCTTCCGGTGATTGCTGTCGGGAAATGAATGCCGGTCAGATATTGGAGTGCTTTGTCATCCTCAAGGCTTCGCGTCAGGATAACTCCGTCCACCCGGTTATTCTCGACTAACGACTGCAATTCCGAAATGTCATATGCCTTTGCCGTTGTAATTAAGACATTATAGCCAAACGAAGATGCCGCTTCACAGATTCCGAGAAGACAGTTCTGGAAATAGGCACCACCACCATAATAGACATCCGCAGGCAAAACCACACCGATATTGTGTGTCACCGGACGTTCTTTGTTTTGTCCTGCGCTTTCCATCTGGTTGCGACTCACAAAATCTGTGATTCTTTTTCTTGTCTCTTCTCCGATTCTGCCCTTTCCTGACAATGCCCTGGAAACGGTGCTCTTTGATACTCCTAATTCGCTTGCAATCTCGTCTAATGTCATTACGGCTCCTAATCTCTGATAACATCCTGCGTTGTTTTTAATAACCAGGTGGTGACTCGCAGTATTCTGCGAATCATCAACTCATTATTAAAATTTTCTCTATAGAGTAAACAGAGGACGCCGCACCAAAGTGAATTTCTTCTCTGTTTTTTTCGTGCGGCCGTCCTCTGTTTTACTTAGTTCGCCTGTTTGCTTGCTGCATATTCAGCTCCCTGGCGGTTCATCTCATCGATGATATCCTGGATACCAGCGCTGTCTAATGCTGTCTTCATTGCGTCAATTGTTGCATCTACATCGTCTACCAGACCATTGATTAATGGGTTGTAGTAGTTATCGATTGCTGCTTCCACTGCTGCAAACTGTGTGCTTACGTTCGTGGAGTCAAAGTTAAATCCATCATAAACGTGATCCGGTTTGATGTTTGCTTCAAATTTTGCTGTTAATTCATCGTAAGTATCATCTAATACAGTTCTGTCCTCGATGTACTCACTTCTCTGGATTGTGCAGTTATTCCATCCCCAGTTACAGTTGCTGGATACACCGTATCCGCTCTCATCGATTACTTTGTACTGGTCATCGCCAACTGCTTCCCAATGCTTTCCTTCGATACCTAACATTGCAAGGTCATATACATCCGGGTTGGTATAGAACTCGTTCAATACCATCATAGCTCTTTCTTTGTTCTTGCTGTTTGCGTTGATTGCTACACCGTTGTTGATGTAAGAGTTTACTTTCTTAGGCTGTGAAGCAACCGGGTCGATAATGGTTACATTCCAGTCCGGATGTTCTTCGTTTGCCTGTTTTGCATAAGTCATGCAGCTTCCAAGGTTCCAGATCATACCGGCTGTTCTTCCGGTTAAAAGACCTGTCTGTCTCTCATCACTGGAGTTTAATACGTCGCTGGACCATGCTCCTGCGTCTGCAAGTTCTTTCATCTGTACGCAGTAGTCACGGAATCCATCCCAGTCACAGATATAGTTGAAGCTTAAGTCTGTCGGATCCTGTGCATTGTAAAGGATTAACTCTCCACCCTTTGGAGCACCACCGGTTGTGGAATATCCGGCTGTCTGGAAGTACTGATACCAAGGACCACCCTGGCTTGCATACATACCGTCTGCTGCACAAGCCTTGTAGAAGGCCATTAACTCATCCCAGGATGAGATGTCGTCAAAACCATATTTCTCTAATAAATCGCCGCGGACAGCCATAACATCCTGACCAAACTCGTTTGCATAGTTCGGAACCATGTAAATCTGTCCGTCAATCTTTGCCTGCTCCCAGGCCATCTCCGGTACAACTTCCCAGATGCCCGGTGCATAAGTCTTAATGAAGTCCTCAGACAGTGCTGCGAAACCACCTAATGCAACAGTCTGCTCATAATGGCACCAGCTTGAAGCGGTAAAGATTAAGTCAAAATCTTCCTGTGAAGAGAAGAGCAGAGAATATTTTGTATCATGCTCGCCCCAGGATAAGAACTCAACGTTCAAAGAGCAGTTTAACTTGTCTTCCAGGATTTTGTTGATTTCTCCATAAACTTCATCAAAATCCGGTGTTCTGTCACCAATGAGATACATGGTGAGGTCAACGTGTTCTGAGGTATCCACTGCAAGGTCGCTGCTGCCGGAAGCATCGCTTCCACTTTCGGTAGATGTTGCAGCATCATTTCCTGTGGAACCGCTGTCGTTGCTGCTGCCGGAGTTTCCTGATGTGTTACCGGAACCACATCCAGCAAGCATTCCTACTGTCATTGCAGTCGTCAGTAAAACTGACAAAAGTTTTTTTGTTCTCTTTTTCATAAAGAGCCTCCTTTAATAAATATATAGTTAATAATTACCTTAACCCTTAACTGCTCCAATCGTGATACCCTGAACGAAATACTTCTGAACCAGCGGGTATGCCAGTACGATTGGTCCTGTTACTACTATTGTAAGCGCCATCTTTAACGACTGTGTCGGCAATGAGATTGCGCTTACCGCAGCACTTCCGGCTGCATTGTTTGCAAGTAATTTCTTATATGCTTCGATATCATTTACCTGCTGATATAAGAAATACTGTAACGGATATTTGTTGGTATCCTTGATGTATAACATTGCGTTGTACCAGTCGTTCCAGTAGGCAAGTGCGATGAAAAGACCTACCGTTGCAAGTGCCGGTTTAATAAGCGGCAGTACAATCTGGAATAAGGTACGGAACTCTCCGCATCCGTCAATCTTTGCTGCTTCAATCAGTGAATCCGGGATTCCCATAATGTAACTCTTCATAATTAAAAGGTTGTATACACTAAAGAGTAACGGAAGAAGCAATGCTAAGTAGCTGTCTCTTAATTTTAATGTCTGTGTCATTAAGACATAGTACGGAACCAGACCGCCGGAAAACAGGGTTGTAAAGTAAAAGAAAAAGGAAAACTTGTTTCTCCACTCGAAATCCTTTCTTGACAGTACATAGGCTGTCATGGTCTGGAGCAGAAGTCCTGCTGCCGTTCCGACGATAGTAAGTCCGATTGTTGTTCCATATGCTCTGAATACGACTAACGGGTCTTTAAAAACCGTTTTATATGCTTCTAAGCTGAAATCCTGCGGCAACAGGCTGAATCCGTTCTGAGTGATTGCACTCTCGGAAGAAAAGGAACCCGAGACAATCATGATAAACGGCACCAGACAGATAAGAGCAATCAGTCCGCAGAAGGTGTACGCTATGATATTCAGTGCGATTACATCTTTTCCTGTTTTGATTTTGTTGATATTCTTGGAAGATGCCACTTTTTATCCCTCCCTTAAAATAAGGTGTAGTCTTTATCATAGAGACCAACCAGCTTGTTTACGATTACGATTGTAATGAAGCAGAGTACCGACTGATATAAACCGATGGCTGATGACATACCAAAGTCATTGCTGCTGATTAATGCACGGAATGTTAAGGTATCAATTACGTCCGTATAGTTGTAAAGTAATCCGTTTGAGCCAACCAGGTTGTAGAACATATCAAAGTTTCCTTTGAAGATACCGCCGACGGATAATAACAGTAAAATAATGGTGGTCGGCATAATCATTGGAATCGTTACCTGGAAGATTCTCTGGAACACGTTTGCTCCGTCAATTTTTGCCGCTTCATAAATGGAAGTATCAATACCCATGATTGCGGCTAAGTACATTACCGAGCCATATCCGATGCCCTTCCATACATTGAAGAATAAAAGGATGAACGGCCATACCTGCGGCGTTGTGTAGAACTTAATCGGCTGTCCACCGAATGCTTCGATGATGCGGTTTAAGAATCCGTAATCGGAGCTGAAAATGTTGAATGCCATAACTCCTACGATAACCCAGGAAATAAAATAAGGTAAGAACATTAACGACTGTGTAATTTTCCGATAATGTTTATTTCTTATCTCTGTTAAAAGAATTGCTACCGCAATCTGCATAATCGTGTTTACCGCAATAAACAAAAGGTTATACAACACGGTGTTTCTTGTAACCAGTCCTGCCTGCCCAGATTTGAAGAAGAATTTGAAATTCTCAATTCCGTTCCACGGGCTTCCCCAGATACCACCGGCGTAATTGTACTTTTTAAATGCCATTACGATTCCAGTCATCGGGTAATAAGCAAACACCAGTGTATAAATAACTGCCGGTGCAAGCATCAATAAAAATACTCGATATTTGTAAAGTTTTTTACAAAAGCCCCTCCATCCACTCTTTTTCATTTTCACGTTCCCTTTCCTCTTTGCGCAACTTTTTTGTTGCTCAAGCCTTTGTTTTTGTTTCTGATATTATTATACTTTTTCGTCATATTGTTGGCAATCCACATAATATATAATATATTTGCTGTAATAATGTACAATTTTTATATTTTTAACGCAAAGTGCGCAACATTATTTACAATAATGTTGCGCACTTACAGTTGCTCAATCTTTCAGTTTATTTAAAGTACAAGGTGTGCTACGCTGCACGCCGGAAGTTCTACAGAAAGCTTTCCATCCCGTATTTCTGCCTGGGTCAATGATACTTCTTTTACCGCATCCGGCGCATCAAAGGTATTCTTGTCCGTCATCTTTCCGGCAAGCAGTTCTCCCTTCACCTCTCCTAATGCTCTTCCGTAAAGCTCACACTCTACCGTGCAGGCTTCGGTTGCAGAAAGATTTGCCAATGTGATGTGGATATTTCCATTCTCATCTACAGATGCCGATTCACTGACACGCGGAATCTCTCTTCCCGGATTTCCAATCATATCGGTGTCCAGATGGCTGTTTAACAGCACATTTCCCTGATGCTGCTTGTACAGATGGAATACGTGATAAGTCGGGGTAAGTAATATTTTTTCTCCCTCGGTCAGAATCATCGCCTGAAGAACATTTACCGCCTGCGCAATGTTTGCCATCTTCACGCGGTCGCTGTGCTTGTTAAATAAGTTCAGGTTAATCGCTGCAACCAGTGCATCACGCATTGTATTCTGCTGATACAAAAATCCCGGATTGGTGCCCGGCTCTACATTATACCAGGTTCCCCACTCGTCAATCATCAGCCCGATTTTCTTCTCCGGGTCATATTCGTCCATAATAGCACTGTGACGCCTTATGAGTTCTTCCATATAATAGGTTTTCTTTAATGTCTCATAAAACAGTGCCTCGTCAAATTCCGTTGCACTCCCCTTGTCATCCCAGTTTCCGGTCGGAACCGTATAATAATGTAAGGAAAGACCATCCATGAAACGGGAAGCGTCTGTTTTTCCCGGTGTACAGCAGGTTTTTAATACCTCTCTTGTCCAGTCGTAATCGTCTGCATTCGGTCCGCAGGCAATCTTAAAAATCCTGCTGTCTGCATTGTAATTGCGCACATAGGTCTGATATCTGCGGTACTCATCCGCGTAATACTGTGGGCGCATATTTCCGCCGCAGCCCCAGCTCTCGTTTCCAACGCCAAAGTAATCCACCTTCCACGGCTTCTCATGCCCGTTTTTCTTGCGCAGATCTGCCATCGGCGATACGCCGTCAAACGTCATATATTCAACCCACTCGGACATTTCCTGCACCGTTCCGCTTCCCACATTTCCATTGACATAAGTCTTGCACCCAAGCTGTCTGCAAAGTTCCATATACTCATGGGTTCCGAAACTGTTATCTTCCACAGCTCCGCCCCAGTGCGTGTTAATCATCTTCTTCCGGTCCTTCTTGTCCCCAATTCCGTCTTTCCAGTGGTATTCGTCCGCGAAACAGCCGCCCGGCCAGCGCAGCACCGGCACACCGATTTCTTTTAAGGCGTTTACAAGGTCCTTCCGCATCCCGTTCTCATTCGGAATATCTGAATTCTCCCCGACATAAATTCCCTCATAAATACATCTTCCAAGATGCTCCGAAAACTGTCCGTACAGTTCTTTTTCAATTTTGCTCAATTTCTGGTTTGCATTGACTGTCAGTTTTACCATGTACCTTCCCCTCCGGTTATCCTTTTGTTGTTCAACCCATTTTTAAGGTTTTTGTATTTATTATACATCCATATTTTCTTGTTTACAATCCATATATTTTCTAATATATTTCCGGAAATTATATGCAATGTCACAATTCTTTGCATATGTATGCAACAGGATGTGGAAATGTGTTGCGCAATGAGTGTGCAAAAAGGATGCAAAAAGGGTATGCCGGATTTCTCCGCCATACCCTTTTTTATTCCGTCGATATCCAGCCAGACTTCCTCTTAGCCGAAATATCTGTCTAATAATCCCTTTAATGCCTTGCCATGTCTGGCCTCGTCACGTGCCATCTCATGAACGGTGTCATGGATTGCATCAAGGTTGTATTTCTTTGCACATTTTGCAAGGTCTACCTTACCGGAAGTTGCGCCAAACTCGCAGTCCACTCTCCATGCCAGATTGTCCTTCGTGGTTGCTTTCATGTTCGGCTCAAGGTCCTCGCCTAACATCTCAGCAAATTTTGCGGCATGTTCTGCCTCTTCGTAGGCGGCCTTCTCCCAGTAAAGTCCGATTTCCGGATAACCCTCGCGGTGTGCAACACGTGCCATGCAAAGATACATGCCAACCTCAGAGCACTCTCCCTCGAAGTTTGCTTTTAACTGGTCAAAGATAAACTTCTTGTCTTCTTCGCTGATTTCCGGGTTGTTCTTTACGGTCTTTGCGTAGATGCCATACTCATGCTCTGCTGCAAGGCTAAGCTCGCCCTCTACCTTCTTGAACTTGTCAGCGCCTACGTGGCATACCGGACACTCAGCCGGAGCTGCATCTCCCTCGTAAACATAACCACATACTGTACATACATACTTTGCCATAATCTTATCTCCTTTTCTTTTTAAAATATATTGTGTGCCTTTTGTTTAAATCAGTAACTATTACTGATTTTATCCGATACATTGTTTTTTGTCAACCCCTATTTTAAGGTTTCCAAATCTTTTGTCTGCTCTGGCAAAACCGTCTTTTTGCAATCCGGGCACTTCCCGTAAAAATAGGTGATATGCCCCTCTATTTCACCATCAAACCCCTGCGCAGCCAGGATATTGATATGGTCAAGCCCCTCCACCTTAAGGTCTAACACGCTTCCGCAATGCTTACAGATAAAGTGGTAATGTGGCGCAGGATTGCCGTCAAAACGGTCAGGTCCGATTCCGGTGGAAAGCTTTTGAATCTCGCCGATATCGGCAAGCAGCGAAAGATTCCGGTAAACGGTTCCAAGGCTGATGTTCGGAAATTCTTCCCTGATATTCAGATACACGGTCTCCGCTGTCGGATGATCGTATCTGCAGCCAAGGAAGGTCTTAATCGCCTCTCTCTGTCTGCTGTATTTAAGCATCTGTATCACTCCAAATCAATATTAGTAATTGTTACTGAAATTAATATAACCGAAATTGAAGCAGCTGTCAACAGTTTTCCGTCATAAATTTTAAAAATCCACATACAGATAGCAGTAAGAAAGAAATCGGAGTATCCGATGCCAGGAATGAAACGTTTTGTTACATATATATATTCTTATGAGGACAATCGCAAAGGAAGCAATGTGGGATTCGCCAAAATAGAGCTGCGGGGCGATGTTTTTCGTCTGGAAATCCATCTGCGCAGGCTTTTACTCTCACGCTCTCTCTGCCGGATTTATCTGATTCGGGTTGAAAACAGCACGATGATTGGGTTCCCGGTCGGTAAAATGGAATTTGCAAATGGCACCGGCGATTGCAGTCTTGGAATGTCCGCATTAAAAATTGCCGGCTCTGACTATAGTATCCGCGATATGGATGGACTTATGCTTTCTGATGAAGAAAACCGCTTTTTTGTAAGCCGCTGGAAAGAAGGGGAAGCACTCATTGTCGATTTTTCCCATTTTAAAGAGTGGAGCATCTCTGACGTGCAGGATGCCCCTGCCCCCACTCCTGCTTCGGGTTCTTCCGCGACAGACACCCCCGCTGCACAGGATTCTACACCTGACACACTTTCTGCGACAGAACTTCCGATGCGCAATTTTTTCCCGCGCTACCGGCTTACCGATGTTTGGGAAACCCTTTCATCCGCCCAGACCGTGAGCACGCCTTTTCCCGAAAAAGGCATTGAATGCCTTAAAATTGAATTAAAAGACCTGCGTGAACTGCCCCGCCGTTTCTGGTATCTCGGAAACAACAGTTTTCTGCTGCACGGATTTTTCAATTACCGCTATCTTGTTCTTGCAAAATGCCCGAATGAACGTTACTTTCTCGGCATTCCCGGCATCTACCAGAATCAGGAGCGCGTGATGGCGACCATATTCGGCTTCCCCGAATTTGTACCCGAATGGATTCCGGACGCGCCGGAAACCGCCGAACCAATTAACCGTTTCGGCTGCTGGTATCGTTTTTTGGATGAAGCATAGTAGTTATCTTCGTCCCGGCAGGCTTCGCATCTTTGCCCGAAGGGGCACTAAAACCCGAATTTTTTCATACTACAATATAAGAAAAAATTCGGGTTTTCTTATAGCATCCCTCCCTGCCTTATGCTATAATTGGCATATCAAAAACATAGGAGGAATGAATTATGAAAAAAAAGTGCATTGCACTTCTGTTGGCAGCGTTCATGCTAATTTCCCCTGGCGCATCTGCTTTTGCAGAAACTGCTGAACAGCCAGCCACGGAAATCTATGAAACAACCGAGTCTGCGGATGCAGACACCGAAGTCTTAGAGGCTGAGATTTCTGACACTGAAACCGAGAGCACCGAGACCGAAGGCACCGAAATTTCTGAAACCGAAACGGCTGAGACCGAAACGACCGAAACCGAAAGTACTGAGACTGAAACAACTGAGACCGAAACGACCGAAACCGAAAGCACTGAAACCGAAAGCACTGAGACCGAAAGCACTGAAACTGAAACAACTGAAACCGAAATTCCGGACACTGAAATCCCGGATACGGAAATTTCTGAGACTGAAACGACTGAAACCGAAACGACCGAAACCATCATGGACATTACTTCTGATGACCTCTTAGACGGTTTAACCACTGAAGAGACTGAAACGGAAGAAGTAACTTACAAAGTGTCATTTAATGCAAACGGCGGCAAAGGAACGATGACTCCGCAGACCTTCCAGTCCGGTGCTTCTGCAAAGCTTACAGCTAATACTTTTACACGCAAGGGCTACACTTTTACCGGATGGGCACTCGCCAAGAATGCCAAAGTAACCTTAAAAGATAAAGCTACTTTGAACCCGGATACTGCAAAATGGGACAAGAACAACTCCCTGACGCTCTATGCGCAGTGGAAGGCAACGGAATATTCCATTGTTTACAAACTAAACAAAGGAACGAACAACAAATCCAATCCTTCCGTCTATACCATCACAACCAAAACAATTAAGTTAAAGAACCCATCCCGCAAGAACTACGCATTTGCCGGATGGTACAAAGATAAGAACTTCAAAAACAAGGTTACAGAGATTAAAAAAGGAAGCACCGGAAAAATTACACTGTATGCAAAGTGGGAAAAAGAATACAAGGCAACTTCCACATCCGCCAAGATTACATCCTGCAAGGCAACCGGCGTTAATACCATCAAGGTAAATGCCACCATCTCAAAACGTGTCAAGAGTTCCGACTCCAAATACTATCTTGTAACCATCGACCCGAACTCGGACAAGATTTTAAGAAAAGTTGCCCAGACTGGCAAAGCCCAAAAAATCAGTTTTAAATTAGATACTTCCAAAGACCGCGGATACGCACTTTCCAAGTATGCCATCGCCGTAAAGTCCGGCAAAAAATATGTAAAGATTTCCAAGACTTCCAGCAATATCTCTAATCCGGAGAAACTTGCTGCATACACCAAGGCTTATGACCTCGGTTCTACCAAAAAAGGTATCCAGGGTTCTGCTTCCGAGGCAAAAACGACCGGTTGTGACAACGTTTTCTTTAACCTGATGGTTTCAACCGTTATTAACGGCGGCACTCCGTACAAATATAACGGAAAAACCTATTATTTCAACACCGGTGGATGCTCCGGCGGTATTCAGGAAGCCTGCGCTGCCGGCATGAATGTCACCGTACAGGTTATGCTTGATGCGGCTGCCTACAATGCAGATCCAAGCCTTGTTGCCAAGGAAGCCCGCTCTTCCGGACATCCGTTCTACACCTGGAATACCAAGGACAAGGCTGCCCGCGAAAAAATGGAAGCAATGTTCTGTTTCCTTGCCGAGTCTTTCGGCACCGATGACCGCTATGTTTCCAACTGGATTCTCGGAAATGAGGTAAATGCCGATTATGCTTACAACTGGCGTGGTTCCATGTCCAACGATGCATTTATTTCTTCCTACGCATATTCTTTCCGCGCACTTTACTCTGCCGTACGAAGTGTAAGAAGCAGTTCCCGTGTATTTATCTGCATGGATGATATGTGGACACACAAAAATACCGGCGGTGGAATTGCAACCAAAACCTTCTTGGATACTTTTGTAAAGAAAGTAAATAAATTACAGAAAAACGTAAGCTGGAATATTGCATTCCATCCTTACACCGCAAAAATTACGGACCCGGCATTCTGGTCTGACTCCAGCAACTACGGTCTCAATTATCTGGTAACAAATTCCGCAGATTCGCCGTTTGTCACCATGAGAAACCTGAATGTACTGACCGATTATGTCAAGAAAACCTACGGAAAAGAGCACCGCGTTATTATTTCCGAAATTGGTTTTAACGCCGGCAATCCAAGCAGCAATACCACACAGGCTGCTGCCCTTGCTTACGCATATAACAAGGCCGCCTGCAACGATATGGTAGACGCATTCATCATCCGCAGCTATGTTGATGATGCCTCCGAGGCTGCACAGGGTCTGCACTTTGGTATTAAAGGCAGAGCGTCTTACAATGTGTTCAAATATATGGACACCAAAAAGGCTGAAAAATATACCAAGAAATATATTAAGACCTGCGGCGGTAAATCAAACTGGAAATCCCTTGTTTCCGGCTATTCTACTAAGAAACTCTACACAAATAATGGAATGAAATAGTTTTTACAAAAATGCCGCGGCACGAATGTTGCCGCGGCATTTTTTATTTATTCAAGCTTCTCATAATTTTTCAATTTTCTTTAATCCATCTTTTTCCAGCCGGTACACGGCGTCACAGACTTCCTCAATATATTTTCTGTCATGGGAAATGCTGATAATAGCGCCGTCAAATTCCTTTAAAATTCCGCGGATCACAGGTCCCGACAGTGGGGAAAAATTACGTGTCGGCTCATCTAAAATCAGCACATTGCTGCCCGCCATACTCATTTTCAAAAACAAAAGCTTCGCCTTCTGTCCTCCGGACAGTTCATTAATACTGTGCTCCATCTCATCCGCAGTGTATTTCATACTCCCCAGATAAGTGCGAATCCGTGTGAGTTCCTCCTTATCCCCGGTCGTCGCAAGAAACTCCACCGGCGTCAAAACTTTTCCAAGTTCCTTCTCCCGTTTTACAAACATTTCCTCATAATCCTGCGGCATATAGGCGGCAGAAATGTCATCCCTGCCCAAAAGTTCCTTTGCCATCCTCTTAAGAAGCGTTGTCTTCCCCGCTCCGTTCCGCCCCACAATGCAGATTTTCTCCGGTCCCATCAGTCGTAAGAAAATATGCTCCGCAAGAAGCGGTCCATCTTCCACTGCACGCAGCTCCTCCAACTCATACTCAAGCACACGTTTTCCGTTTGGAATCTTCTTTAAAGCCTCCATTTTGGAAAAAATTGCTTCTTCCGTCTCCGGCATCTGCGTCAAGGAATCTTTTTCCCGCTCAAATCGTCTTCCCATGGATTTTACGGTGTGCATTTTCTTTTTCAAAGCAGCGCCTACCCCTGGTGCCTGTCTGGTAATAACACGCTGTTCATGTTCCACGCGCTGCTCAATCTGGCGGTATTTCTCCATCTGCTTTTCATACTCGCTCCGCTCCTTACGCGCTCTCTGCTCCTGCCGTTCCATCCCAAGCTCGCGTTCCGACACATATGTCCGATAAGGCATCTGCGCTACCGTGTGACGCGCCACCGTCTTTCTGCGAAGCTGTTCAAGATGTATTACGACGTTTGCCGTATTTTCAATCAGTGTCTCATCATGCGACACAAATAACACCGGTACCTCACTTTGATTGATAAAACGCTCCAGCCATTCTAACGTCTCGATATCAATATCATTTGATGGTTCGTCAAGCAGAAAAACATCCGGTGCTTCCAGCAAGAGTCCTGCAAGCTGCATCTTCACCTTCTCCCCGCCCGAAAGCATTCCCATCTTCTGATCAGAAAATAGCATTTCCTGGGAAATGCCAAGTTCCACTGCAACCGCGGCAAGTTCCTTTGGACTTTTTTCATAAAACGCCGGTATCTCCGACAAGAATTCATACACGGTCTTTTCCTTCTTCGCGCTTGAAAGCTCCTGTGCAAGATAACCCATCCGAAGTCCGCCACGCAGAATCTCTCCTTCATATCCGGCATAGTCCGCCACCAGTTCCTCGTCATAAATTAACTTTAACAATGTTGATTTTCCGTTTCCTTCCTCCCCGATAATCACCGCTTTATCCCCTGGATTTAAGAAAAACGAAAAGTTTTCCACAATTGGTCGTAAATCTTTCCTATGATAAATAGATAAGTTCTTAATCTGTAACATATATCTGCCCCCTTTTGATTCAAAATAACGTGTGCGCCTGCCGCACACGATTGCGCCCGAGCGGTATGCGAAGCATAAACTTCCTCTCTGCGAGGTGCGCAAGCAAAAAAAGCCTGCTTCCGCAGCCGGAAACAGACTTCTAAATCATCCACTATATCCTAAGGGAACGCTTAAAGGTTCCATATGCCAGCACCCACACATGGGTACTGCGACAGATTTGTTATGGACTCTCTTGATAGTATACTCCGGCACCGGAAGCGCAACAAAGTAAACCTCTTTTGTTCACGGCTTTATCCGTGCTCCATCCGAGGTTTCCGTCAGATAATCTCTGACTGACGCATTATTCTGGTTTCATTAGAATCTACTATCGAATCCGCACTCCTCTGTTCCTACCTTTCAAAAATACTTGTGTGTTCGTTGGTTCTAGGTTACCAGTTTTCTCTCAGATTGTCAAGATACAAATACACCTTCTCTGCATCTGTAACCGTCCGGCAGGCATCTGCCGCCTACCCCTGCTTTCCCTTCCGGTACACCGGCTTCCTCAGCTCAAACGCCATCATGCCGATTGCAACAATTCCTGCGAGAAAGTCAGCAGCCGGTCCAGCATAGAGGATTCCGTCGATTCCCATAAAAAGCGGTAGAAGCACAAGAAGCGGCAAGAGGAAGATAATCTGTCTTGTCAGAGACAAAAACATTCCCTTTTTCGGAAATCCAGTCGCCGTAAAAAAGTTCGATGTAATCGGCTGCATAAAATTCAAAAATGTAAAAAACAGAAATACCCGGAAATACGAAGTTGCAAACTGATAATAAAGCTCGTTTCCATTGCCAAAAACAGATATAATCTGCCGCGGGAAGAGCTGGAAAATGGCAAAAGCAATCACAGACAGTACACCACCGTAAATACTCGCCAGCAGATATCCTTCCCTCACGCGGTCATATTTCTTTGCGCCATAATTAAAGCTTACAATCGGCTGCAATCCTTGGGAAATTCCAATCACCAGAGAGAAAAAGACCTGGTTGACCTTCATAATAATGCCGGAGCAGGCAAGCGGGATTGACTCGCCATACACGGATGCCGCACCATATTTGCGCAGGGAATTATTGAGCACGATCTGCACAATCATCATCGCAAGCTGGTTGCTGCACGGTGCAGCTCCAAGCGCCGCAACCCTGCCGACATACGCTGCATGTGGAATCAGGTGCTCTTTTTTCAAATTCACTGTCTTACAGTGGAACAGATATTGAATAATCATGCAGCCTGCAACAAACTGCCCGATGATAGTAGCAAGCGCTGCTCCAGCCATCCCCATGTTAAGTCCAAACACAAAAACCGCATCCAGTACCGTATTGATAACAGCTCCGGTCAGATTGCAGACCATCGTCATTTGGGGGCTGCCATCTGCACGCACCAGGTGTCCGCCCCCGGTGGACAGCAGAAAAAAAGGAAACCCGATAGACGTAATCCGTGTATAGGTCTTTGCATATTCTAACACATTCTCCGGTGAGCCAAATAACCGCAGAAGCGGCTCCAAAAAAATCTGTGTCACAACAAGAAGTACCAGACCGCAAATGACAAGCATGGATGCCGAATTACCAAGAAAATGTGCCGCTTTGTCCTTCTCTCCGCTTCCCATGGAGAGGTTAAACGCTGATGCGCCGCCGATTCCGAATAATAACGCTAACGACAGGCACGCCGTGGACAGCGGAAACGCAATGTTTGTCGCCGCATTTCCAAGCTCTCCGACACTCTGCCCGATAAAAAACTGATCTACAATATTGTATAGTGCTCCCACCAGCATTGCGATGATGCTTGGAATGGCAAACTTGCCAAGCAGCTTCTTTACCGGCAGTACACCGATGGGATTTTCTCTTTCCTGTGTCATAAAAATAACCATGCCTTTCTCATAAAAAATGCGGAGTCATTTTAACATATTTTAAAAAGGTAGAAAAGCACCTTTTTGCCGGGATTTCTAAAATTTTTAATTTTTTATGAAATATTTGCAATAAAATACGAAAAAACACTTTACACATATTCTCTTATAATAGTACAATAGAGCTATGTCATAAGAAGAAGGCGGAAATCATGCAATTGCTGACGTTTACGCTAAACGACATCCGTTTTGGTGTTCCCGTGGAAGATGTGGAATCCATTGAAAACCGGATGGACGTTGTGGGCGTTCCAAACGCTCCGGCACATTTTGAGGGAATTATCGATGTAAACGAACAGCAGCTCATTCCCATGCCTTCCATCGTAAATGAGGCACAGCAGGAAGTCGCACAGCTCGTCGAAGATAGTTCTAAAAAGACTCATTCATTATCAACATAGGAGGAGAATGTTATGTTCACAAACTTAGGAATCAAAGAACGGCTGAAAAAGTCTTTCACTCTGGTTGCACTGATTGCATCGATTGCAGGCATTGTCGGAGCACTGATGCTGCTTTTAACTTCCAGCCAGTACAAACACGCTTTAATCAACTACGGCTTTTCACAGGGTGATATCGGAAAAGCCCTGACTGTATTTACCGATATCCGAAGCGCAACACGTGGTATAATCGGTTACGACGATGAGGCTCTTACCGATTCTCTTTTGGAAACCCACGATTCCAAGAAAGAATCTTTTGAAAACTATTGGGAAACTGTTTCGGAAACTCTCGTGTCCAAAACTGAAAAAGAACTTTATAATTCCATCAATGAAAACCTTTCCAAATACTGGGAACTTGATGAGCAGGCAGTTGAAATCGGAAAATCCACAGATGCCGATGCAAGCATCCAGGCACAGCAGCTGATGCAGAACGAAGTAGCTCCATTATATCAGGCGATTTACGATGATATGGTATCCCTGATGAACGAGAATGTGAATGAAGGAAATGTCCTTGCAAACAGACTTTCCATTTTAAGTATTGTCCTGTTACTTGTCATTATTGCACTTGTGGTTGTTTCCCTGGTACTGTCCATACGTATGGGCGATTCCATTGCAAAAGGAATTGCAGACCCGATTACCGCACTGGCTGCACGTTTCAAGACATTTGCCAAAGGTAACTTAAAAGACCCATTCCCTGTGGTGGATACACAGGACGAAGTTGCAGATATGATTCAGACTGCAAATGAAATGAAAGAGTCTTTAGGACTTGTAATTGAAGACTGTTCTGAACTCCTTGGTCAGATGGCAGATGGCAATTACGTTATCAATTCCAAAGATATTTCTATCTATGCCGGAGAATTCGAGGGACTTATCATTGCAATGCATGATTTAAGAGACCGCATGATTGATACCTTAAATTCAATCGAAGATGCTTCCAGCCAGGTATCCGCCGGCTCCACAAACCTTGCCGAGGCTTCCCAGAGCCTTGCGGAGGGTGCTACCGAACAGGCCGGTGCCGTTGAAGAGCTCCAGGCAACCATCACAAGCATTACCGAGAACATCGATAAAGCCAGTGAGCAGGCACATGATTCTTACTTACAGGCCAAGAAATACGCTGATGAGGCAGATAACAGCCGTGCCCAGATGAAAGCCATGGTTGACGCAATGGCACGCATCAATGATACCTCCAAGAAGATTGAAAACATTATTTCCGAAATCGAGGATATCGCTTCCCAGACCAACCTTCTCTCTCTGAACGCATCTATCGAGGCTGCAAGAGCCGGAGAAGCAGGACGTGGGTTTGCAGTCGTTGCTGACCAGATTCGTCAGTTAGCGGAACAGAGTACCAAATCTGCTGTTGATACCAGAGAGCTGATTGAAGGCTCCTTACAGGAGATTAACGAAGGTAACAAGGCTGCAGAGAACGCAGCAGCATCTATTGAAACTGTTGTTGAAGGAATCGAGAAGATTGCAGAAGCATCCAGAAATATCAGTGTTGTATCCAAAGACCAGGCAACTGCTATGGATCAGGCTGAGCAGGGTGTCAATCAGATTTCCGAAGTTGTTCAGGCAAACTCCGCTACCGCTCAGGAATCTTCTGCTACCAGCGAGGAGTTATCCGCTCAGGCAGTTTCCTTAGACGAATTAATCAGCAAATTCATCTTGCCTGAAAAATAAAGCCAATAACCGGAAATGGTTTCTAGCAAAAAGCCATGCGCCTTATGTGTTTCACATAGGGCGCATTTTTTATGCCATCGTAATCTGTGCATTGGAAAAGAAACATCGGATGCTTGACAAGTCCTCACAATAGTGCTAAGATACAAAAAAATTAAAGCAGGAAAGGGATTTACGCCATGATGTTATCTAATTTGTTCCGTAAAGTAAACAGGGACGACGATCGGCAGCGTTTGTACGTGCCGGACAGTGACAGACTTTAAGCTGTGACTGCACCGCGCAGGTACAAGCGCTCTTTGTGTTGTACCTGTACGGTGTCGGAAAAAGATAACGCAGGCGTCCTGCCAGAATCTGGCAGAGAAGTCTCCCATTTTTTAAGACCACACAGGTACATATCATACCTGCGTGGTCTTTTTGTAATTCCATTTCCCAAGAAAAAGGAGGACTATCCCATGAAAGAATTTTTACTTGAAAACATCGGTCATACCGTGCAAATCCACGGCAGCATCCACAAAATCCGCCGTATGAGCGGCTTCGCCTTTGTACTGCTTCGCACCAGAGAGGAAATCATC
Source organism: uncultured Roseburia sp. (assembly GCA_958420225.1). GTDB lineage: Bacteria > Bacillota > Clostridia > Lachnospirales > Lachnospiraceae > Roseburia. The sequence goes on from CATZIT010000003.1 coordinate 106,275, forward strand.
CAGTGTGTTTACGGTGAAGAATTTTCCCAGTTTCCGCTCTCCTTGTTAAAGGAGGAAGCGTGTGTGTCCCTCTCCGCTCTCGTGGTGGAAGAGCCGCGTTCCAAAAGCGGCTTTGAGCTTCGTCTTCTGACTGCGGAAGTGTTATCCACACCAGCCGAGCCTTCTCCCATCGTCATCCACAACAAGCAGGTGGAGACCTCGATTGAAAACCTTTTAGACTACCGCCCAGTCACCCTGCGCAATGAATCCGAACGCGCCATTTTTAAAATTCAGGCAGGCTTATGTGAGGGCTTCCGCCGTTTCCTCGCCACAGAAGGCTTTACCGAAATCCATACACCAAAGGTAGTCGCCACCGGTGCCGAGGGCGGTGCCAATATTTTTCATCTGGAATACTTCGGAAAAGATGCGTTCCTTGCCCAGAGCCCGCAGTTCTACAAGCAGACCATGGTCGGCGTATTCGAGCGCGTCTATGAGATTGCCCCTGTTTTCCGCGCGGAAAAACACGACACTTCCAGACACTTAAACGAATATACCAGTGTTGACTTTGAAATGGGATATATTAAAGACTTTACAGAGATTATGGAAATGGAAACTGCAATGATTCGTTCTGCACTTTCTTACCTCTCTAAGAACTATGAAGCGGAACTTTCTACCCTGCATGCCGTCCTCCCGGAAGTGAAAGAGATTCCTTCGATTCCATTTCATGAAGCAAAGGAATTAATCTCTTCCACCTACCACCGTCCAATCACGGACCATGAGGACTTTGAACCGGAGGAAGAAAAGCTGCTATGTGAGATTATCAAAAAGAAGACCGGTTCGGACTTTGTGTTTGTCACACATTATCCTTCCTCCAAGCGTCCATTCTACGCAATGGAGAATCCCAAGAACCCGGCGGAGACCTTGAGCTTTGACCTTCTATTCCGCGGTCTTGAGGTCACAACCGGCGGACAGCGCATCCACGACTATCAGATGCAGCTTGCCAAGATGGAGCGCCTCGGTATGCACCCGGAGCTGTTTGAAAGCTACCTGATGGCACACAAGTACGGTCTGCCGCCGCACGGCGGACTTGGCATCGGCTTAGAGCGTTTTACCGCCAGACTTCTCGGTTTTGAAAATGTGCGGCGCGCAGCACTCTTCCCGAGAGACATTCACAGACTTATTCCGTAGCATCTGTCAGGCGTGAAAAATGCAGTACCACCTTAAAGAGGTCGCCGTCCACATATAACTCCATCTTTCCATTCATCAGCTCCATCAGGCTTTGTGCAATGGAAAGACCGAGTCCACTGCCTTCCGTATTGCGCGAGCTGTCTCCGCGGACAAACCGTTCCATCAGCTCTTCACTTGAAATATTAAGCGCATAACGGGAGGTGTTGCGGAAGGTCATAAGCACCTCTTCTCCGGATACTTCAAGGTTAATGTAGACGCGGGTTCCCGGCTGTGCATACTTGCAGATGTTGTTCATCAGGTTGTCAATAACACGCCAGAAATGTCTGCCATCCGCCATGATATAGACCGGAGTTTCCGGTTTCTGAATCAGAAGCTCCAGATTAGAAGCCATCGTCTTCTCCTCAAATTCACCGACCGTCTGTACTAAAAACACACCCGCTTCCAGCCGCTCCAAATGAACTGCAAGGTTTCCGGTGGATGCCTTTGATGCCTCCATTAAATCCTCAATCAGCTTCTTTAGCCGCGCGGACTGCCGCTCCAATACTTCCAAGTATTCCTCTGCCTTTGAATTATCCAGCTTTTCCTTTTCCAGAAGGTCAACGTAATTGATAATGGACGTAAGCGGTGTCTTGATATCGTGTGAGACATTTGTAATTAATTCTGTTTTAAACCGCTCGCTCTTCATCCGCTCCTCGACCGCACGGGACATCCCGGAGCTGATGCTGTTTAAGTTTTCAGCGTGCTGCTTAAATTCCCACAGCATTTTGCCGGTGTCAATCTGGTGCGTCAAATCCCCTTCTGCGATATTCCTGCTGCCCTCCTGCAGCTTTTTAAGCTGAAGCAGTACAAAGATGCATCCGGCAAACAGCAGTGCCTTCTCGAAAAGCCAGAACAGCATTTCCGTATCCGTGTCGTTATCCGTTGCAACAATCACAACAAATTCCACAAATGAAATTCCTGCAAACACGATTACCGTTTTCACAAATAGCGGCAGATTCCGGTTGATACCACCTAATATCCGCTTTACAAAACGTTTTATTATTGCAAAGATACGGTAGCAAAATGTATTTTTCCACCAGTCTCCTACTTTGATGCGGGCGGCAAAGTTGATAAGCACACATACCAGAAGGCATCCTATGACAACACCCTCCACCGCGAGCATGGAAATCATCGCAAGAAAGCTCTGTTCGTTATAATAGGAACTGAACGCATTGAGTGTCAGCGCCATTGAAAACAGACAGCCAAGCACCAGCATTCCAAACAAAAACCACTCTGCTTCAAGTGGCAGTCTCTGCAAAAGGTTGGTGTAGATTCCCTCTTTTCCTTTCCGGTGTCCGGCACTCGCGCACAGTAAAATCACACATAAAAGCGCAATGCCAAAGGAGATGACGCCCATCACAATTGCACCATACGCATAATTATAAAAAATTTCGTTTAACACCGTTACCTTCTCGTAACGGTCTCCATCTTCCCACAGCGAAGCCGTATCCACCGTCGTATCCCGCAGATAATACGATACCACCCAGAAGTTTCCAACGATGCCCTGTCCGTTGTCCGTATCCATAAAAAGCTCACCGTCGTCGAGGTACTGGTAAGTGCTTTCCACAAGCTTTTCATTTGTTTCCGCCGTCTCTACTTCCTTTTCGCTTATCGTCTCAATCGTGCTGCTTTTATATGTGTTTCCATCCAGAAGAACCGTTCCGTCTTCGCCATCTCCCACGGTAAGAACCGGAATCAGCCACTCGCCATCTGCCATCTTATAGTAATAGGTGTCGTTTTTCTTACAATAGCAGATTTTCTCAATGAAGCTCTGATACTGCGTGTCGGAATGGATATGATTTTCCATCCACAGCGCATTCTGATAAAACGAGAACGATGTCGTCACCAAAACCTGATAATTAAACCATGTCAGCTCTTTTTCATCCCATGAATCCGTCGTAAAATGCGATACCAGATAATTTGCAGTATCCTTTAAGTCTACCTTGCTTAAATCTTTTTCATCACATTTTAATATTCCATACTGGAAACCGTCCGGCAGTTCTTCCTCTGTCTGATTTAAATAGCCATACAGCGCCTGCACAGAATAGCTCCGGTTTGCATCCCCAATGTTCTCCTGATACGTCTCCTTGCTCTCTTTCTCATAGACGCCCCAGTCATACGCAAGTGTCACAAATGCGATATTTGTGACAAGCGAAATTCCGGAAAGTATCAACAATATCCATAAAACCGCTTTATACCACATACGGTCCTTATATTTTATCATTCCTTATCCACCTTTCTCTCATTGCTCCATCTTGTAGCCTCTTCCCCACACCACTTTCAGATAGCGGGGCTCCGCCGGGTTATATTCCACTTTCTCGCGCAAATGGCGGATATGTACCGCAACCGTATTCTCGGTTCCGTAAGGATTGTCCTTCCACACCAGTTCATAGATTTCATTCGGGGAATATACTTTTCCCGGATGTTCCATCAACAGCTTTAAAATGTCATACTCGGTACGGGTAAGCGATATTTTTTCTCCGTCAAGCTGCACTTCCTTGGTGCAGTCATCGAGCTCAATTCCGCCGATGGTAAGCACATCCTTGCGGATTTCCCCACCGCCAAGCTGCATATAGCGTCTGAGCTGTGACTTGACTCTCGCCTGTAGCTCTACCGGATTAAATGGTTTTGTAATATAGTCATCCGCCCCTACGGTAAGCCCTAAGACCTTATCCATGTCCTCGCTCTTTGCCGTCAGAAGAATGACCGGCACGTTACTTGTCTCGCGGATTTTTACCATCGCCGTGATACCGTCCATCTCCGGCATCATGATATCCATGAGTACTAAGTGGATTTGCTGCTCCCTTAACACCTCGATTGCCTGCTTTCCGTTGTATGCTTCATAAACCTGATAGCCGTCCGCTGTCAGATAGATTTTTAATGCAGAAACAATATCCTTTTCATCATCACATACCAGTATGTTATACATTCGTCCGCTCCTTTGCGTTTTCTATGATCATCATGCTTCTATTGTAACGAAACGTTTATGAATTTCCAATGAGTTAAAAGATTAAGATTTGATGAATATATGAAAAAGGTACTGTAGGGAATTTCCACAGTACCTTTTATTGTTACAGTCTATTTGGAATTGGCCGGCTCCATATTGACAGCCCTGCCCTTGATTTTTGCATTTTTCATGGCATCTAATACTTCTCTGCCGTACTCTCTTGGGACTTCCACAAACGTGTATTTATCATACATATCAATGGCTCCCACAAGTTTGCCCGGCATACCGGATTCGCCTGCGATGGCTCCTAAGATATCGCCCGGTTTTACGCGGTCTTTCTTGCCGATATTGACAAACAGGCGCACCATTCCTTCCTCTGCCCCGGTATTATCAAAATCTGCCTCATCATCGGACTCCTTATCGAGCTTCACCTGACCGAGTGCCTGCTTTAAGAAAGCTGCTGCAATGTCCATTGCGGTGTAGTCGGAGCTGTTGACCTGCTTCTCAATAATCTCAATCATATCTTTGAGATTTTCCTCGTCGATAATTCTTCCAATCTCGTCCATGACCTTCTCTGCCTTAATCTGTGCCACATCATCGGTGGACGGAATCGGCATGGCAATAATCTTGGTCTTGCAGTAGCGCATGATATCCTTTAACTTGTAGACTTCCTTGCCCTTTACGAAAGTAAATGCTCGCCCGGTGCGTCCGGCACGTCCGGTACGTCCGATACGGTGTACATAATACTCATCGTCCTGCGGAATGTCAAAGTTGAATACTGCTTCCACGTCATCCACGTCAATTCCTCTTGCAGCTACATCTGTCGCAATCAAAATCTCTGTCTTGCCGTTGCGGAAGCCCTTCATGACACGGTCTCTCTGTGCCTGCTTCATATCACCGTGGAGTCCTTCTGCAAAATAACCTCTCCCTTGCAGCTCACTTGCCAGCTCATCTACCATACGCTTGGTATTACAGAACACCAAAGAAAGCTTTGGATTATAGTAATCGAGTAATCTTGTCAGCACATCCACCTTGTCATGGCGCTTTACATCATAGTAATACTGCTCAATGCTCGGAACGGTCAGCTCTTTTTTTACCACTTTAATCGTCACGGCATCATGCTGATATTTCTTGGTAATGTCTAAAATTGGCTTTGGCATCGTCGCGGAAAACAGTACCGTCTGTCTTCCCTCTTCCGGGATATACTGGAGGATGGTCTCGATATCCTCGCGGAATCCCATGTTTAACATCTCATCTGCCTCGTCAAGCACGATGGTATTGACCGCCTCACAACGGATGGTCTTTCTGCGCAGATGGTCCATGACACGTCCCGGTGTTCCGATAATAATCTGCGCGCCGCCTTTTAATGCCTTAATCTGGCGTCCGATTTCCTGTCCACCATATACCGGAAGAATCTTCACTCCGTGCATATATTTTGCCAGCTTGCGCATCTCATCTGCCACCTGGATGGCAAGCTCTCTGGTCGGAGAGAGAATGATAATCTGCGTTTTATGGTTCGCAGTGTCTACCTTCTGCAGCATCGGAATACCAAAGGAAGCTGTCTTTCCGGTTCCGGTCTGCGCCTGTCCGATGACGTCAACGCCGGACATGACAACCGGAATCGCCTGGCTCTGAATCGGTGTTGCCTCTTCAAATCCCATCTCGGCGATTGCCCGAAGCACCTGCGGGTATAAATTAAGTTCGTCAAATCTTACTGTTTCCATTCAAAATCCTTTCTATTTATAAAAAGCGTTTCCACATGGAAACGCACAGAAAGGGCGCATGAAATGCGCCCTTCCACACATCGGTCTCTTCTGCAAAACAATTAGGATGATAACATTGCAATCCCCATTTGTCAAGCCTTTTCCCTGCGCAAGGTGCCTCCTGCCGCCGCCTTTTTGCGCAGTGCCTTATGCTCCTATGTACCCCCTGCCTTATCAGACAGGAGATGCTATAAAAAGCAATCGAAAAGAAAGTATTTTACCTGGGGTATTCCTGTTCTCATCATTGTTCTTCCGTGGAAAATTTCTCTGGTAGAAATGTGAACCTTCGATTGCGGATTTTCCTTCTTTCATATCTTATGCAACGCTCCGCAAATGTTTCCATCACGTTTCAGAAACTACATTCATATAGCCCATGGAAATGTTGTTCCGGTTCGCTTTTTTCGCACGATAGAGTCTGTTATCCGCACAGGAGAGGAAGTCCCAGTTCCGGTTCGCTCCCCTTGGAATATCATAGCAGATTCCCTGTGAAACCGTTACAATCGGCAGACTTTTCGAATACTCATGCGTAATCTGTAAATCCATGATACGCTTCTTTAAGTCCTCCGCCTTCTCGCGTACCGCCTGCTCGGTCATGTTTTCATAAATAATAATAAACTCATCGCCGCCGTAACGCGCAACGAAAATTTTGTCATCCTGCATTTTCTGCAATTCTTTTGCAATCGAGGCAATACATCTGTCGCCCGCCTGATGCCCGTAATTGTCATTGTATTCCTTGAAATAGTCAATATCGAGGATTTCCACCGCAAGCGGCGAACGTTCGCTCATGGCTCGTTCAAATGCTTCCTCCGAGTACGCATTAAGCCGGAAACGGTTTGGAAGTTTTGTAAGCGCATCCGTCTCTGACTTCTTCTGTAGTTCTTCATTCTCCTCAAGAAGCTCTCTTCGCTTTGCCTTGACCTCCTCAAGAGAATTGCGCACTCTTAGCATATTGGCAACCATATTGCTGTTTTCCTGCTCTAACACTTTGGACATCTCATAGTACATTCCGGCTGCACGCAGATAATTCTGTTCCTCGCCATGCATCCGGTAATACTCAATCTTCAGTGAAAGAACCCGGTGTTTCAGGTTGATGATTCTTGCGGAATCTGTCAGCTCTTCGAGCACCTTCATGATATCCCAGAACACATCATCACACCCTATCTTAAGCAACATCTCACAGAAATTGTCATAATCCTCAAAGATATCCATAATCGGCATATCGACATTTGTATTATCATGTACAATCTGGATGCACTCATCCCGCAATGAGCTGCGTCCGGTTCTGTTATAATACTCTGCCTTAAAACACAGCGTGTAGAGCCGGTCAAGCTTATCGAGTTTTTCCCAGCACTCGTTATCGAGCCGGTCAATATACTCCTGCGCTTTCTCCGGCATATCTCTGAGCATATAGCATCTTCCCATGCTGGTATAGATACAGTTTAATACGCTGTAATAGTTCGGCTCCTCTTCATCGGTTCCCAACATCCCAAGCACGTACTCGAAACGCTTCTGCGCCTCCTGGCACTGCTTATTTGACAGATAAAGGGTTCCAAGGTTGAGCGTTAAAATCCGCTCCTCGTACTTCATATCATATTTTTTGCAGTAATTAAGTCCACGAAGATAGTAATCCATCGCAATCGGTGCATTTCCACGGTTCACCGACGTAATCGCCATAAGATTGCACGCGAGTGCCACCAGATTCCACTGTTTTGCCTCGTCAAGATACGAAATCGCACGGGTAATGTATTTAAAAAAATGTTCTCCGTCATTAAGAACGTAATATGTTTCTCCAAAATAATAGCTTGCAATTCCAAGCAGCTTGATATCGTCATGCTCTACGGCATAGTCTTCTAACTTCTGACTGTAAAGAAGCGTTTTTTCCGCATCTTCACCACGGTATTTCTGGATTTGTTCAATCCACGAATGTACCGGCTCCCTGTATTCGGCAAAATCCACGACGGCAACCTCCTCTACTTGTGTAATCCAACATTTACTCTATCCTATTATAAACAGGAAATGTGTGCTTTTCAAGAAGAGAAAGTGCCGTCTACATGAATTTTACTGAAAACATTCCACCGGGTCTATTGGGGAACCGTCCTTTAACAGCTCAAAATACAGGTTGCTTCCCTCGACGGAAAAATATTTTGTCGGCTCACTGATGTAGCCCAATACATGTCCGGACTCCACATAATCCCCCTCCGCAAAGTTCAGTTCCTTGAGCTGTCCGTACACTGCCTGATAGCCATCTCCAAGGTCTACCGTCACTGTGCACCCGGTCACCTCATCATTCTCAATCGCGCTGATGCGCCCCGGCGCCACCGAATACACCTTCTGGTTCACCTCACCGGAAATAATCACCGCCGGATTATATTTATACTGGTCAAGCGTCGCAAAATAAACCGTGGAATCCATGCTGTAATTTAAAATCACATTTCCTTCTGTCGGCCAGAGGATTCCATCTTCTGCCGCAAAATGTAATGTTTCTACATTTGAAGATGTCGTTTCCTGCACTTCCTCTTCGACCTCAACACCTTCCTCATCATATTCGATTGCCGCCACTTCTGCGCCAGCCGCATCGGTTTCCTCCTCTGCTGTGGTTTCCGGCGGGATTACTGCAGAAGTATATGCAGACGGCTGCTCTCTTTCTTCTTCCATCCCCAGAGAAAGTTCTTTTTCCTTGGAAAGTTCCGTTTCCTGGGTAAGTTCCGCCACCTGATTACTTTCCGCAATGTCAGTCATTTCCTCTGCAAGCTCTGCCTCCATCTGGGCACGCTCCTTTTCCTGATGGTCATTATAAATCACAGTCGTTGCAATTGCAGCTAAAATGACCAGTGTCCCTGCAATGACGTACTGTTTTCCACGTAAAAAACCAATCCATCCTTTCTGTTTCCTCATCCTCTTCACCATCCATATGATTATTTAGCCTGTCGACTATTAATCATAGTGTTGCCGGATTCTCATGGTTTATACGTCAAAAGTTCGCATCCCGGATAAAACTGTGTAAGAATTTCCTGCCAGGTATCACCTTCCTTTGCCAGCTGTTCTGCCGCATACTGGCTGAGTCCAAGTCCATGCCCGCAGCCTTTTGTGACAATCCGCACCTTTTCTTCATCCACCGTAATCGAAAAACAGGCGGATGGAAGTTTTAATGCCGTCCGAAATTCTTCTCCTGTAATGCGCAGTTTTCCAACTGCGATTGTAAGCGCATAGTCTGCCGAGTCTCTGCTCTGCACGCTGCAGCCTTCCGGCTCTTTTAGCCCGCTGTCGGGATATGCCTCCTTACACAGTGCCATGAATTCCTCCCTGCTCCAGGTAAAAACCGATACATAATCTTCTGCCATCGCATCCCCATGACATTCAATATTTGTAAGATATGGCATCTGTACCTCTGGATAAAGTTCTTCCATCGCTCTGGTCTCTCCGGCACTGATGGCATGATATGCGGCATAAATACAATTCCCATGATAGGCAAGATACTGCCCTCTCGTATCAGCTGCTGCATCCTCAAGTTTTGTGTAATAGCTTTTAAACTGTTCTCCCCACATTTCCTGCAGTTCTTCTAAGGTAAATGCCTGTGGTTCGTTTTCGCCCTCCTTCATTGCCGCAATGAGATTCGTCCGCGCAATCACACACTGCGCCTGAAGCGCCTCTGGCTCTGCCATCACGGAAATTTCTTTTGCAGTAATGAGCAGCACCTTCTTTTCTAATTCTTCATCCGTCATACTCTGTTCTAACTCTGTCTCTGCCCCCGCTAACAGCTCATCTAACTTCATCTGCTGCAAAATGACCACCGCAAGCAGAAAGAGAAGCGCTAAAAGCAAAAAAATTGACAAAAGATAGCTGTTCTGCTGTTTTCTCCTTTTTTTCATAAAAAAATCTCCCTGTCCATATACTTACTATATGAAACAGAGAGATTTCTCATTCATTTCTTTGCAATGATATTGCTGAGTGCGGCAAACTGCTCTAACGTCAATGCCTCTCCACGGATTCCAGCCGGAACGCCAAGCTCTGCGATACTCTCCTGTATCGCTTCCTTGGAAAAATGAATATCCGGTGCATTATTAAGCCCGTTCGCAAGTGTTTTTCTGCGCTGGTTAAACGATGCACGAATCAGAGAAAACATCAGCTTTTCATCGTCCACCTGAACCGGCGGCTTTTCGTGGCAGGTCAGGCGAATCACCGCACTGCCCACATTCGGTCTTGGCATAAAACAGTTTGGCGGCACGTTTGCAACAATTTCAGGCTTCGCATAGTACTGCACTGCAAGCGACAGCGCACCATAATCCTTCGTTCCAGGTCCTACCTGCATCCGGTCTGCGACTTCCTTCTGCACCATGACTGTGATGCTCTCAATCGGCACGTGGCTCTCAAAGAGTCCCATGATAATCGGTGTCGTAATATAATAAGGAAGGTTTGCAACCACCTTAATCGGCGCACCCCCGTTTTTTTCCTGCGCAAGTGCATTGATGTCCACCTTGAGAATGTCTTCGTTCAAAACCGTTACATTCTGATAATCCTGCAAGGTGTCCGCAAGAATCGGAATCAGGTTCTTGTCAATTTCCACCGCTACGACTTCTCTGGCACTCTCACACAGATACTGGGTCATGGTTCCGATTCCCGGTCCAATCTCTAACACGAAATCATCCTTCGTGATGCCCGCTTCCTGTATGATGCGCTCAAGTACGTGTGTATCAATCAGGAAATTCTGTCCGAATTTCTTCTGAAAATTAAAATTATATTTTTGCAGCACCGCAATGGTGTTCTGCGGAATTCCAAGTGTTGCCATGTATCCTCCCTGTTTTGTTGTCGTTTCCGTCTTCGTCAGTCTGATAATTTCTCGTCAAACAGGCGGTCTAAAAATTCCGCATACAGACTGTTAAAAACCTTGTGAAACGTCTGCGCCACATCCAGCTTTCCATTGCCGGACATCTGTGCTTCCTCAAACAGGGCAAATGCGTTCTCATAAACCTCCGGGTTCTTATCGTAAAATGCCTCTGTAAGTCCATCCTGAAATGAGAACTGCGCTTCTTCACTCAGGTTGTCCTTAAAATCCTCCTTAGAAACACATCCGTTTTCCTCGTAATCGGAGTTATAGATATGTCCGTCTGCTGCGGACACAAAGTTCTCAAACGCCTCCCGTACATCTTCGTAAGTCACCGGAACATAATTCTCATTCCAATATCTGTCAAATGTTTCCCTGTCCGGAAACTGCTCAAAAATAGTCATTTGGTCTGTTGCTCCTTTTTATTCATTTTTAAACATTGCAATAATGTGACGCAGACGTTCCATATTTCCCTGATTGCTCTCTACAAGACCGGTATTGGTCTCCACCATATCTGCCACATCCTGCGTCTTCTGTGCGATATCGGTCACACCATTTGCAGCATCATTTACTGTACGGCTGACGGAATCCGCAGCATCGGAGATATTGACAATTGCCGCAAGCAATGTGTCTACCTCCCTGCTGATATCATTCATATCATTTTCAAAGGTCGCCGCATCCTTCGTATACTCCTCTGCAACCTGGCTGAAACTGCCGTAGTCCTTTAATACTGCTGACTCTAAGAAATCGGTGCTCTCCTTGAGGCAGTCTGCCATATTCTTTACGGCACCGTTTACTTCATCAATGATATTGTTAATATCGCCTACGGTCTGAGAGGTCTGGGTTGCAAGCTGTCCGATTTCTTCTGCGACAACAGCAAATCCTCTTCCTGCATCTCCGGCTCTTGCCGCCTCAATGGATGCGTTTAATGCCAGAAGATTGGTCTGGCTTGAAATCTCAAGAATTGCCTGCGTAAGCTGATTAATCTTCTCCACCGCCTTCGCACGCTCAATTGCCTCCACGGTCTTCTGCTGTACACTCTCGTACATCTCTGTCGTCTTCGTGCTTGCTTCATCCGTCGTCTTCCGCAGCTGGTCTGCTCTGCCACGCACTTCAACAGCCGCCTCTTTTCCATTTCTGGAACGTTCTTCGATGGCATCAGCACGTTTTCTTACATCTGTAATGTTATCATTGACATCCTCCATCGTTGCCGCAGTCTCTTCCATCGCTGCTGCAAGCTGCTGCGTGGTGTCAGAGTTCTTATTGCTCATGGAGCTTACCTGCTCGGTCGTCTGCGCAAGCTGTTCCATACTTTCTTTCAGGTTGTCATAGGTCGTGCGGATATCCGCTACCATTCCCCGCAGATTCTTACGCATGACATGGAGCGACTTTGCCATATGTGCCGTCTCGTCTTTTCTCCTGTAAAGCTGCTCGTTTGCTGCATTGTGGGAAAAATCCAGTTCTGCCGTGCTCGTTACAATCGTATCAATCTGGCGGATTGGTTTTGTCAGCGTAACGGCAAGTATGAAACCGATTATCGCCGTGATGACAACTGCGAACACTGCGCCTACAAATATCATATTTGCATTCCGGCTCGCCTCAGCATGAAGCTCTGATTTCGGCGCTGTCAGCACAAATTTCATGCCATTCTCAAGTGTCTCATAGCAGAGCACCTTATCTTTTCCCTGGTAGCTGTAATGAATAAACTGATTTTCTTTGGAAGAGTCCGAAAGTGCGGATGCAACTGTCTGCAAACCATCTCCCGCTGCGCTGATTGCGGTTCCATTGTCAAGTCCTTCATGGTAAACGATATTTCCATCCGCATCCGCCAGGAACGCATAACCGGTGGTAAAAATATCCGATGCATCCACCATATCGGTGAATACGCCAAAGTCAATATCCATGCCAACGATTCCGATGGACTCTCCGTCCACATAAATCGGAACGACGTAGGAAACCATGTAAACGTTAATGTTGGAATTCAAATACGGCATCATCCAGGTCGCCTGTTTATTTTCTACCGGAATGTAATACCAGCCGACATGCTCAACATCGGACGGATCATACATAGAGAAGTCCGTCGGTGTCACGATGGAAAACGCACTGTTGCTGTCATCCCTTGTCATGAAAATTCCGCTGGTCGGTTCCGTAAATTCCGGATTATAACGGATATATGCTGTCAGCGCCCCCTTGGTGTGCGTTGCAGTCTGGAGCATCATATCTTTAATGCCCTCGGTGTAGGAATCCACATACTCACTGCTTGTCTTGAACTTGTTCACATCGTCAAGTCTTCCGAGTGCCACATCATACAGCGTATCTACCGACTGCTCTACCTGTTCCATGCTTGCGTTAAGTTCGAGCGCCTGGTTGTGCGCTGTAAGAAGCATCTCCTGTTTGGAATCCGCCTCATAGTTCTTCGATGCATTTGCAATACTGATTGCACCGCAGATTCCGGCTGAAATCAATGAACAAAAAATCACGGCTGCTATAATTTTGGTTTTAATCGATTTCATACTTTCTCCCCCATCTTCCCTATTCATTTGTACGCAGCAAAAACGATACTGTTGCTATAGTTCTATCATACCATATTTTCTGTCAGTTTCAAGAAAACGCTGCATCATTTTACAAAATTTTCTCAAACAAGTGTTCGATTTTCTCTTGTAATTTTTGCCCGGCTGTGTTATAGTTTTCATATCGAACATTCGTTCTTTTTCTGCCCTGACAGGACGCATGATTCACTTGCAATTGATTCCCATGAGCAATCCAGAAAGCAGGAGGTAGCATAATGAATATCCAGCAAAATATGTCTCTGATGGAGAAACTTTCTATCTTAGCAGATGCCGCCAAATATGACGTTGCCTGCACTTCCAGCGGTGTTGACCGCAAGGGGAAGAAAGACGGCATCGGCAATTCTGTTGCTGCAGGAATCTGCCACAGCTTCGCGGCGGACGGGCGCTGTATCTCCCTGCTCAAGATTCTCTATACAAACGAATGCATCTTTAACTGTGCCTACTGCCAGAACAATTGCAACTCCGATGTTCCCCGCGCGTCATTCACGCCGGAGGAGGTCTGCACGCTGACGATGGAATTTTACCGCAGGAACTATATAGAAGGACTTTTCTTAAGTTCCGGCATCATGATTAGCCCAAACTACACGATGGATCTGATTTACCAGACGTTATTCAAGCTCCGCAATGAATACCATTTTAATGGCTATATCCATGTGAAGGCGATTCCGGGCGCTGACCCGGTACTGATTGAAAAGACCGGCTGTCTGGCAGACCGCATGAGCATCAACTTAGAGCTCCCCACCGCGGACGGTTTAAAGAAGCTTGCTCCGTGCAAATCGCGCAATACGATTTTAAAACCGATGCGGCTGATTCAAAACGGCATCACCGCAAACCGGAATGAGCTGATTCCCTATCGCAAGACTCCGACCTTTGTTCCCGCCGGACAGAGCACGCAGATGATTATCGGTGCAACCCCTGAAAGTGATTATCAGATTATGCGCGTCGCGGAAGGACTTTACGACCATTTTTCGCTCAAGCGCGTGTTCTATTCCGCCTTTGTGAATGTAAACCACAACTCCAATCTCCCCATGCTTCCGGGCGGACCACCTCTGCTGCGGGAACACCGGCTCTATCAGGCAGACTGGCTGTTGCGCTATTATCACTTTAAGGTAGATGAACTGCTGTCCGAGGAGCGCCCGGATTTTAACATTTATTTAGACCCGAAATGTGACTGGGCACTGCGCCACCTCGAACAGTTTCCGGTGGAGATTAACTCTGCGCCCTACCAGACGCTTTTACGGGTCCCAGGCATCGGTTACAAGTCCGCCCAGCGCATTGTTGCGGCAAGACGGCAGAACCGTCTGGATTTCCCGGATTTAAAGCGCATCGGCGTTGTTTTAAAGCGCGCCCTTTATTTTATTACCTGCTCCGGCAGAATGATGTACCATACAAAGCTCGATGAAGATTATATCTGCGCCAATCTGATGGCAGACCGCACGCAGATTCCCCGCGAGCTCAGAAACTGTGGTTACAAGCAGCTCTCCCTGTTTGATACGGATACACTTTGTGACCTTGCCATTCCACAGACCACCGTCATCCAGAGTGAGGCTGTCTCATGAACCCGGACATTTAAGAAAGGATGGATTTTGCCATGTATGTATTTGTATGTGAAGACAGTCCGGAAGGGATTTTTACCGGTGTCTATGATGCCTGCGCCAGCAGGCTTGGGCACAAAAATATCCGGCTCACCACCGGAGAGCCGGAAAATTACGAACTTTTTTCTGAATACCGGACCGTCACGCCTTCTGTGGAGAAGACCGCCAAAGTCGTGCGGACGTTAAATGAGCGCTTTGGCAGAGAGTTTTACGAAGCCATCTATCAGACCGCAATGGCAAGGGAGTTCCCCTATAAACCCGGTGCCTCCCACAAACCCGCCATGGACAAGGCAGATGCCATCTACCGCACGATTCTCCTTGCGTTCTCCTGCAATGACGGAAACCGCGTTCTTCTCGCGCTCGGAGAGCCATGCGTCATGCGTGTCTTTGAGCTCTGCCGTGCCACAAACCGTGAAGCAGCCCATCTGCTTGGGTTTTTACGCTTTAAGGAACTTGAAAATGGCGTTTTGTTTGCCACCATTCACCCCAAAAATAATGTCCTGCCCTATCTGGCAGAACATTTTACCGACCGGCTTTCCCCGGAGAACTTTATGATTTTTGACGAGACCAGAAATACCGTTGCCATCCATCGTGCCGGAAAGGGCTATCTGCTGACCGACGCCACCGACCTTGACCGCGACAGGCTGACACGCTGTTCCGCAAATGAAGCGGAATACCAGAAGCTCTGGCTTGCCTTCTTTGACAGTATCGCCATCAAGGCGCGCACGAATCCGGATTTACAGATGCAGTTGATTCCAAAACGTTACTGGAAGGACACACCGGAATTATCCCGCACACTCTCATAAGATGCAATGCTTCCTGCGGCACATGTTCCCACGCTGGCGCCAGATGTTTCTTCCCCCATACCAGCATCATCTCACCCGCGTAAAGAGCCGCATGGCGTTCTCCCAGGTAATCTGCTCGACCTCATCGGTACTGATTCCCTTTATCTGTGCAATTGTATTTACGACGTACGGAATGTTTGAGGAATCATTGCGCGTTCCACGGTGTGGTTCCGGTGCCATATAAGGGCAGTCTGTTTCCAACAGAATCGCTTCCATCGGAACCGCCTCGACAGTCTCCTTTAACTTTCTGGCATTTTTAAAGGTCACAACACCGCCCACTCCAATCCGATAGCCCATTTTGACAAATTCGAGCGCCATTTCTTTGGAATAGGAATAGCAGTGTATCACACCCGGTATCTCCTCTGCGTGGATTTCCTGCATCAGACGCATCGTATCCTCCGCTGCATCCCGTGAATGAATAATGACCGGAAGAGTTTCCTCACGCGCCAGCTCCATCTGTCTTTTAAACCAGTAGCGCTGTGCCTTTTGTACTTCCGGTTCTTTATCCCAGTAATAGTCCAGACCGATTTCTCCTACCGCCACTGTCTTTTCCTGTCTGGTCTGCTCTTTTAACCAGGCGAATGTCTCTTCATTCAAGTCCCCGATTTCGCTTGGATGAACCCCGACCGCAGCGTAAACATAAGGATAATTCTGTGCAATTGCGAGTGTTTCCTTTGTAGAGACAAGTGTTGAACCTACATTTATAATTCTTCCAATTCCGCGCTCCGGCAGGGATGCCAGTAACGTATCTCTGTCCTCTGCAAACCGCTCATCATCGTAATGTGCGTGTGTTTCAAATATCATTGTACCTGTTTCCTTTCTGTCCGCCTCAGTTACAGTGAAATATCCACAGACGGCGTACTGACTGCCGCTGTAGCGGAAGCTGGCATCGACGTAGCCATCGAGACATCCCCTGTGCCCATATCTGCAGCGGATGCCATCTCCGCAGAAATCTCGGCTTCTACTTCCGCTTCAATCTCCTGCTGCATCTGCGCACTCAGCTCTACGATAACACCCGAATTGTCGTCGTAGTAATTTGAGTTATTTCCGTAATGCTCATCCGCCCACGCCTTTAAATATTTAAAATCCGCTTCATTTATTTTCGCCTGCTCCTGATTGCGGTGCTGACGGCGTTTCTGTATCATCTGCTGGCGGATTCGCTTCTCCTGCTGGACTTTTCCGATTTCCTTTGCAGCCATCTTCTGCTTTAACTGCTGCTCCTTCTGTCCGGCACGGCGTTTTACCTCGTTTTTCTGCTGGCGCTCTTCTGTCGCATTCTCCCTCTCGTGCTGTCTTCGCTCCTGCTCTTCCTGCTTAATATTATTTGCCTTCATCTGCGCACAGCGTACCATCCGCTTTGCATGTGCAAGCGCAACCGCCACTTCGCGGCTATCATACTCACCGCTTGCCGCACAGCGTTTTAACATGGATACTCTGCTTTTTGCCTTCACCAATGCTGCATTTGCACTCTGTGTCTTCTTGGCGCGCATAATCTGGCTGGAAATTTCTTTGTGATTGTAGTTAAGCTGTTTTGTCGTTTTCTTTTTCGTCTGACTCTTCGTCATACTCATACTGGAAGCAACGGCTTTTCTGTCATTCTGGTTTTTAATCGTCAGTGTTCCTGATATCATCGCAGAAGTGCTGTTTGCCCCCGCACTGTTTACCATAATACTCATAATCCCCTGTTCCTCCGTGAAAAACATTTCGATAGCATCCATTCCATCGCTACATTCTTCATCGGCAAAAACAGGGGATTTAATAATAACTAATTCGTTACATTTGTTCCGCGCATTAACGCTTCCATCAACTGTGGATATTTGCACTCATAGGTGTGGCGGTCAAACAATCCGAATCGTTCTCCATCACCTTCAAACAATCCATTGTCCCACCATACACACGGTACACCAATCTCGGCTGCAGCCTTCACATAATATTCTGCCCAGGCAGCACGGTCTGATTCATTGTCCTTATTCATTGCACCAAACTCACCGATAATGACCGGTGTTCCTTTGTCAATGTATAATTCCTTGAGCGTTTTCATCAGTGTGTCAATTGCGGCGGTATCTTCATTCCACTCGCTTCTTCCTGCGGTATTCAATGCAAAATCATACGGCTCATATGCGTGTACGGATACCACGATGCGGTCATCGTTTTCCGGCAGTTCAATATGCCTGATTCCCACTGTGCTGTTTGCACCGTAGCCCGGAATCATAAGAATACGATATGGATTGGAGCCTCCGGCGTTACGGATTGCTTCCACGAATGCCTTGTTTGTTGCATTTACAACATCCCAGCCTTCCTGGTCTCCTCCGGTCCACTCTACAGATGTTCCAATTTTTCTTGGCTCGTTCTGTCCCTCAAAAATAAGGTGCTCATCATAATCCTGAAAACGCTCCGCAATCTGGCTCCAAACTGCTTTCATACGTGCACAGGCAGCTTCCTCGTTATCGTAATACGGATAGTTCCAGTCTTCATGATGAAGATTTAAGATGACATAAGCGCCTTTGTTATACGCATAGTCGACAACCTCCTGCACACGGTCCATCCAGCTTTCTGTAATCAGGTAATCCGGTTCGCCTGCCATATGATTCGTCCATGAAACCGGTACACGAATCACATTAAATCCGGCATCAAGCACGGCATCGATGAGTTCCTGTGTCACCTTCGGATTTCCCCAGGCTGTCTCAAATTTAAACGCCATATCCACTCTGGTCAGTCTGTCGCTGGTGGAATCAAGTGTGTTTCCGATATTCCATCCAATTCTCATATTGCTTACTACATTCATCGCATTCATATCCTCCATGTCTACATTTATATTCGGTGCCTTCTCGACAGACGCTTCTGTCTCCTCTGCCACCTGTGTCCCATTCTCCGCTTCTGTACCTGCTTCGCTCTCCTGACCGCCTGCCGCTTCAGATGTCCGGCTTTCCGATGTCTGATTCTCTGATGCCTGATTTCCTCCGGCACTTCCACATCCCGCAAGTCCTGTGACAAAAAGCATTCCTGCAAGCAGTAAACCCAAACCTCTTTTTTTCAATTTTTTCCCTCCCAAAAACGGCTGCCACAGTACAACCCAATTGTCTCTCTGCAGCAGCCGTATGTACATCTTATCTCATTCCGATTTCACGGTCTGTATCATTTGTTACGCTATGCTCTTTAATATAAGCTACAACTTCATCAAGCTTAGTGAATGCAAGACCTACATAGCTGTCTGCACAGCCGTAATAGATTGCAATCTTGCCGGACTCGGAATCATGAATAGTTGCACATGGGAATGTTACGTTCGGTACAAATCCACGCTCCTCATACCACTGTTCCGGTGTCAGCAGGAAGTTCTCACAACGGTATAATACCTTGGATGGATTCTCAAGGTCGAGAATTGCTCCACCGATGGAATATACATATCCGTTGCAGGTTCCGCTTACGCCGTGGTAGAACAAAAGCCATCCCTCTGTTGTCTCAATCGGTGTTGCGCCTCCGCCAATCTTTAAAGATTCCCACCACTCATTTCCGCGGCTCATCACATGTCTGTGCTTGCCCCAGTATACCAAATCCGGGCTCTCGCTGATGAAAATATCACCAAACGGTGTATGGCCGGAATCAGACGGGCGGCTTAACAGCATGTAGTTTCCGTTAATTTTACGCGGGAATAATACAGCATTACGGTTAAATGGAAGGAACGGATTCTCCAGACGTGTGAAGGTCTTGAAATCAGTTGTCTTTGCCATTCCGATTGCTGCTCCGTAGAAATCCTGGCACCAGATAATATAATAGGTGTCTTCTACTTTTACCAGACGCGGATCATATGCGTAAATCGGCATAAAATCATTTCCGTTTTCATCTTTGAATGGAATCTTGTCCTTCTCGATATTCCAATGGATTGCATCTTTGCTGTGTCCAAGGTAAATATATGGGATACCATTTGTCTGCTCACCGCGGAATACGCCGATGAATTCATCTCCATACGGCATTACGGCACTGTTAAAGATACGTGCAACGCCCTCTACCGGGTTGCGGTCAATAATCGGATTTTCAGAATATCTCCATACCGGAGCTCCTTTTAATCCTTCTGGTTTTTCCTGCCATGGCACATTTTTTACCACTGGCGCAATCATTTTTACTTCGCTCATAGCTGCCTCCATATTTTTCATATTCTCTTTTATTTTTTTGCCTCTGCAACGGAATCACGGATGATTAATTTACCACTGATGACTTTTCTGCCATGAACTTCCTCTTCGCCCTTCATCAGCCGTATCAGAATTTCCACAGCGTTTTTCGTCATCTCTTCAATGTTGACTTCCACAGTTGTAAGTCTTGGTGCCGTATAAGTTGCAAACGCATAATTATCAAATCCAACAACTGAGATGTCCTCCGGCACGCGGTAACCCATCCTGCCCAAACGTTCCATCAGAATATATGCGATTTCATCACAGTTACATACAAATGCCGTCGGCATATCTTTTTCCGGAAGCTTTAACTCGATAAACAGTCCATCCTCTCCACGATCCGGAATGATATAATCTTCACGGAGCGGTATGTGATTGACTAAAAGGGAACGGTAATATCCCAGATAACGGTCTAAAATACTCGGTGTGGCATCAATACTTCCAATAAATGCCATTTTCGTATGCCCTTTGCTTACGAGATAATTTGACAACATATACGAACCATATACATTGTCTGTAATAATGCTCGGCACTTCCATATGTCTGTCATAAAAATCCAGATACACCATCGGTATGCCGGATTCCCTGACTTTGTTTAAGTATCCCGATTTAATCTGCCCAAGTACGATGATTCCATCTACTTTCTGTCCAACAACAATGTTTGGCATAATGATTTCGTCCATCATAACCGGTGTCACGACTTCCATGATGGCAGAATAATGAAACTGGGTAAGCTGCATGATGACGCTGTGATACATCTTCATGTAAAACGGAAATGCAGTGGCAGCATTCTCTACATAATGCTCCTCCACAAGGACACCCACATTGTAACTCTTTCCTTCTCGAAACGTTTTCGTTCCAATGCTATAGTGGTATCCCATCTCTTCCGCTGTCTGCTTAATGAGCGCACGAAGCTCGCTTCCTACGCCTTCTTTATCTGTCAGCGCTTTTGAAATCGTAACCGTGCTGACGCCTACTTTTTCTGCAATGTCTCTCATCGTAACGCTTTTTGCCATAAAACATTCCCGCCGTTTCTATTGGTAATACCATTTTTGCGCCTCTTCACTGTCTTCTTCCACCGGAGGCATCAGTTTCCTCAGAATACGTTCCATCGGATAGGACAGAAGATATAAATACACTCCCGGGATTACAAGTATCGCCCAGGGCATCAGATATACTCCTACGCAGGCGATTGCAAAAAGCAATATTCCTGCTATCGTCACCGGCAGATACTTAAATAATACTACCGATGCTATTTTAATCAACTCTAAACTCTTCTTATCAAATCTGGACAACAGGGGATAAATGTAAAGTGCCAGTCCCCAGACCAGAAATGTCACAAATATTAATACCATAAACAGTGCGCTGTTTAGTGTACTGTCATTTTTCCACAAATAAACGACATCTACAATCAGAACTGCCGTCGCAATCAGAAAGATACAGGTCATTGGCAGTGTCTGTTTTAAATTGCGCTTAAAAGAACCCAAAAACTCTTTTCCAATGTAACCGGTTCTATGCTTCACACACTTCGCCATGGTGTAATAAGCTGCCGTCATGGATGCCCCTGCGGTAATCACCGGCAGAGAAAAAAGAATCCACAGGATTCCGGTGAAAAGGATATCACCTAACATATTCATAAATCTGGCAAACGGACCATCGCTGCGAAACATAAAATCCCTCATTTCCTGCTACTGCTGTTTTATGGCTTTTGCACGGTGGGAACCGGAATCGGTTCCCGTCCGTACATCCACCAAACTTAATCCTTATTTGTAGAAGCCGTCCAAAGCATCCTGTACGTTCTGTTTATAGGACTCCTGGAACTGAGCTGCGGTCATCTCGCCATTTAATAACTGTGACCAATCCCATTCAAGACCTAAAGAGTTCCACAGGTCGAATGCACCTCTTGTTCCCATGTACTCCATAACTTTGTAGTTCTCTTCTGTGATAGCACAGTCTTCCCACCATGTTAAGTCACCGTCACGAAGATCGGTATCGCCATGGTACCAGTTCTGCCAATCATAGAATACATTGTATACAAGTTCCGGATCCTCAACACCTGCCGGAATCATCCAAGCATTACCGGAAGATACGTTCTTGAACTTGTTAGTAGCTTCATCACCGCTTGGTCCGATTGGCCATGGGCACCATACAACGTCAAATCCAAGGTTTGCATCCTGGTTTGCAGAAGAAATCCAGGCTGCGTCAATCCAGAAAGCAACTCTTCCGTCCATGTAGCAGTTCTGGTTGTAATCAAAATCCTCTGAATTCCAAGGATTTGCAACGTGGTCTACATTGTACATGTTGTAGATGAAATCAAGTGCTTCAGCAACTTCCGGGCTGGAAAGGTTCTCTGTATCGCTCATTGCAATACCGGTACCGTTGCTCATTAAAAGGTTATATACAAGGAAATCCCATCTGGAACCATAACCATATACATCTGTCACACCATCTCCATCGGTATCCTGGGTCAGAGCAAGCATATACTCTCTCCACTTATCCCAGGTCCACTCGCCTCTTTCATATAAAGCGTTCGGATCCTCAAGACCTGCTTCGTCTAACATCTGCTTATTGTATGCAAGCATATAAGTACCAGCCAGAAGCATCTCTGCACTGTTGGACTGGAACAAATATACACCATCGTCAGTTCCGATGTCTACCTGAGAAAATACCATCTGGTCGTTAAAGATATCAGAATCAGCCGGAAGAATGTCCTCAAGGTTTGTAGCAAATCCGTTCAATGCTGCCGGAATAC
Organism: uncultured Roseburia sp.; assembly: GCA_958420225.1. Lineage (GTDB taxonomy): Bacteria > Bacillota > Clostridia > Lachnospirales > Lachnospiraceae > Roseburia. The sequence goes on from CATZIT010000003.1 coordinate 128,941, forward strand.
CAAAGCTTAAGTCCACTTCGTAGATATCGCAGTCCGGTGCACCTGCAAGAATAGAGGTATTGATGGACTCCTGTGTACCTGCATAAGTAAGGTTTACGAATTCAATCTTTACGTTATATTTGTCTTCAACTTCTTTTACGATATCGAAGTGCTTCTGTGCAAGTTCCTCATCAGAAACGCTCGGGTCATCATGGATATCCGTATCGGTACTGTCATAGTAATGGTCATACCAGGTACCAATCTTGATGGTTCTTGTCTCACCATCATTGCGAACGGTTGCAGAGTTGTCATCTGCAGATGCGTTGTTGTCACTTGCCTCATTTCCCGTATTGCTCTCTGTGCCTGCTGCTGCGCTGTTATTGTCGCTGCCGCCGTTGCTGCTTCCAGCTCCTGCATTTGTGTTACCACAGGCTGCTGCTCCTACAAGCATTGCTGTGCTGAGTCCAAGAGCTAATACTCTCTTATAATTTTTCATGTTTTAATTCCTCCTTTTTTACCTTCACCTAAGAACCCGCGGGGCAAGGCAAGTTGCCCCGCACGGTTCCGATTTTCAATTTATTCTACAGCGGTTCCTACGGATACGCTGTAAACCTCCCATGCGCCGGATGCTTCACACTGCATTGTGGTTCCCCATGCAGATACATCGTCGCCGCATACTGCTGCAATCTGCTCATATGTAACCTGGCAGGTCTTTCCGTTGAAGACTGCAGAATCGCTTCCGCTTCCGTCTGCGTTACCCTGACCAACTCTCATCCAGCCTGCTGTTGCGCCTGGCATTACGAGCCACATATCGCCGGTTTCACTTGTGTAGTTGATTGTAACTACAGAACCCGGAACTAATGCGTCAATGATTTCCTGTGGCATATCAAAACCGTTCTGTGCCCAGCCATCTCCGCTGGTTGCAAATCCTTCAAATTCTACCGGATTCTTAACCATTGCAAATTCTGCTGCTTTTCCAACCTTGACACCGTAAACTTCCCATGCACCGGATGCTTCACACTGCATTGTGGTTCCCCATTTTGATACATCGTCACCGCATACTGCTGCAATCTGCTCGTAGGTGATGTAGCACTTGCTTCCGTCAAATACTGCAGAATCGCTTCCGCTTCCGTCTGCATTACCCTGGCCAACTCTCATCCAGCCTGCTTCTGCACCTGGCATTACAAGCCACATATCTCCGTTGTCACTGCTGTAGGTAATCTCTACAATAGAGCCCGGAACTAATGCATCGATGATTTCCTGCGGCATATCATATCCGTTCTGTGCCCAGCCGTCTCCGCTGGTTGCAAATCCTTCAAATTCTACTGCATCTGTAATAGAATAACTTGGAGCCTTTGTTCCAACTTTTACGCTGTAAACTTCCCATGCTCCGGATGCTTCACACTGCATGGTAGCACCCCAGGTAGATACATCATCACCACATACTGCTGCAATCTGTTCATAAGTAATCTGAGCAATGTTCTTAGAGCCGTTGATAACTGCTGCATCGCTTCCGCTTCCGTCTGCGTTACCCTGACCAACTCTCATCCAGCCTGCTGCTGCGCCCGGCATTACAAGCCACATATCTCCGTTCTCACTGCTGTAAGAAATCTCTACAACAGAACCCGAAACTAATGCGTCAATGATTTCCTGCGGCATATCGTAGCCGTTCTGTGCCCAGCCGTCTCCGCTGGTTGCAAATCCTTCAAACTCTACTGCATTCTTTAAGCTGCAAAGGTTGGATCTGTCAACACCGGTGTCTGCTGCTGCATATTCAGCAGAAGTATCCGCTGTTAAGACATTTCCGGAAGCATCTTTGAATACGATGTTGTCAATGTAGAAGTCTGCCGGTGTCTCGCCAGCATCTGTCTCAAGAGAAACTACCATGTAATTTCCTGCTACAAAAGACTGTCCGTCCGGAACCGTATAGGTAACGGTCTTTGGATTTGCGGTCTCAAGATATACAGACCACTCCTGCGCATTCTTTGTGTTGTCCTCGCCGAGGAATGCATAGATATTACCGGAAGTTGCTGCAAATGTTCCGTCAGAACGGGAAGTACCGATGGACATCTCAACTGTCTTCACGGAAGAAGCGCTGTCCCCAAGAAGCGCATCCACCTGAATACCAAGGAATCTTGCTTTGCTGGAAGCTGCGGTTACCTTTAATGCCTTAGATCCTGCAAAATCTTCTACAGAAAGTGCGGAATCATCGCCTGCGGAATTTACAGTTTTGTCTACTCCGACAAATCCGTACACCCCATCTTCAAAGTCGATACTAACCTCACCTGCGTCTGCTGCATCATTGTCGGCTGTGCCGGCATCTGATGCCTGTTCTGTGGCCTCTGTTGCCCCGCCCTGTTCGCTGGTAACTTCTGTGCCGGCTCCTGCGGTATCTCCGCCGTTTGTCTGCGCACTGTTGTCACCACAGGCAGCCATGCTCAAAGTCATTGCTGCTGTCAACGATAATGCCATGATTTTTCTTGCTTTCAACTCTTTCTCCTCCTTTAAAATAGTTGTTTTTATAAGATAAGTGCATCGCCTCTTACCCGACGATACCACTTCTCTCAACACCCTCAATAAACTGCTTTTGTAATGCTATGTAAATAATGATAATTGGAATCATAATCAGCACAATACCGGCATCCAGGAACAATTCCAGAATATTCGGGTCTAGGATTTTCTCTACGTTTGAAATGGTTGCCTCAATGGTAGAAATCTTCTTACTGATTACGATGTCATCGCTAATCAAAAACAAGTTTGCGTAAAACGTATCATTGTACTGCCATACCATAGAAAAGATTGCTACGGTTACAACAGACGGAAGTGCGTTTACTAACATAATTCTGAAATACGTATACCATGTTCCGGCTCCGTCCACAAATGCCGCTTCCTCAATTTCCTTCGGAAGTCCGCGGAAGAACTGATTGAAAATGTAAATATAAAGACCGGAGCGTAAACCACATCCAAATAAGGTCATGATATACATCGGTATCGGGGTGGACAGAAGGTTTACTGCCGAACCCGTTGTCAGTTTCAGGATTCCAAATACATCAAACTTTGCAAATGTCATGTAAAGCGGAAGCATGATGGTGTGGGTCGGAATTACAATCATTACGACGACACATCCAAACAATAACTTCTTAAACGGAAAATCATATCTTGCAAATCCGTATCCGACCATAGAACATACCAAAACCTGAATCAGCATCAGTGTCAGTGAATACAGAAGAGATGCCGTTACGGTTCTGCCGTAATCGAGATACTGGATTGCTATCTTGTAACGCTCTAATGTCGGCTCCTGCGGAATCAGGTAAACCATCGGGTTGTAGTTATCCGCATCGGAGAAAAAAGAACTGCTGATGATACCAATCACCGGTCCTAAGATAACATAGCAGATTCCAATGATAAGCACTAACCGGAAGAATCCAAGTAAAAACGCTTTTCCACTTGTTGCCCAGCGCACTCTGTCATTGGCAAACTGTGAATCTTCTTTCCAGTCTTTTAATCCGCCCTTTAAGGAATCCAGCGAAATTTTTTTCTTTGCCTTTTCCATCTTTTTTCTCCTTTCCTAATTATAGTAGAACGTCCGCTTCTGAATGAACCTGCATACAAGAACCAGAATCAAACAGGTGATTACGGTCGAAACCAGACTGAATACGGAACTTAATCCATAATTCATTTCCTTAAACGCTGTGTTGTAAGCAAGCTCTACTACATCGGATTCGGTAAAGCTGTCTACAACGGTATAAACAACGTTCGTGATAATGTGAGGCATTACCATCGGGAAAGTAACCTTCCAGAATGTCTCATAAGCGGTTGCGCCTTCAATCTTGGCAACCTCGTACATGGAGCCCGGAATGGACTGCAATGCCGCGATGAAGATGATAATCTGTACACCGGAAGCATTGATGATGTCGCTGATTCGGCCAACCGCTCCGGATATGTACTGGATAATGCTCTCCGGAAGTCCCAGTGCACTAAACATCTGAATATAATACTCGATGCTTACACCGCTTCCTGCCGCCGCTGCTGCCATTTCTGCACTGGCGTTTGAAATTCCGCCGCTCATCATGCTTCTTGCCAGATCCATCGCATCCATGATTGCTCCGGAATTAAGGATAACCGGTAAGAAGAAGATGGCTCTTACCAACGTTCTTCCCTTAAACTTTCTGTTTAACAACATTGCCATAAACAAACTGAAAAAGGTAATGAGCGGTACATCGATTAACATATTGCCAATGGATGTGGTAAGAATCTGTTTGTAGGTTGCATGTGCGCGGAACGCATAAATGAAATTGTCGAGTCCTACAAACTTGAGGCTATAGCCCCCGCCGGGATTCACGGTCAGCTCTGACAGTGAAAACTCGACGGTCATAATCAGACTTCTTAAGTAAAAACAGATAAATCCAATCAACCATGGAAGGATGAATATTAATCCTGTAATACTTCGTTTCGTTGAAAGCGACATTTTTTTCTTTTTTTTCTGTTTTTCCATTATCTCGCTCCCCCTATTCCAAAGTTTCTCGCAGGAACCTTTACTCCGTCAACGGTCTGATCCTCAGTTCCGCTGTTGATGTAAATCGTAACTCCATTGCTGTATGTGACAGCCCGCAGATTGTCGTCTAAGATTTGATGGTTTGTGATATATGCACCATTTACATTCTTCAATGCTTCATTTACCTGCGCATAAATTGCTGCCGCATCATCTTTCCAGTTCGCATATGTGGTAGAGTAGAACCGGTTTAATCCGGTATTCTTAATCTCACTGGAGTTCTCATAGGAGAACATGAAGTGCGGAGACGCTCCGGCTTCCACCAGATTCAATACGATATCCGTCTTATCATAAGTATCACTTAAGTTAATCACGCTTCCGGAATAATCAATATATCCGTGGAGCAGCATCTCGTAAAACGGTACTGTCTCATCCACAATGTAGTAATCATTGTCCGTCAGTGGAACATTCAACATATCATCCGCATATGCAAAAGAGTAATCGTTTCCGCTGTTAATCATGATGTTTTTGTTGGTCTCTTCCATCTGTGCTAACGATGCGTTTACAACGTCGAGTGCTTCTTCGCGGTTAATGATGTTTGTTCTCTTCTTATCGGAGTGAAGCTCGCTTCCCAAATCTCTTAAGGAAATTCCGGAAATATCGTACTTCGTTATCCTGGAAGAAAACTTATCGGTATATCTTACCAGGAATTTCGGAGATACCAGATAGTAGTGGTTCTCATCGTATCCAAGTCCCGAAGTCTTACGAAGGGTTGCCGGGTTTACAAGTCCAAGCTCTGCCACATATCCGGCTCCGTAATAACGGGCTGTTTCATTTCCTTCAGAGTAACGCCTGCTGATGGAGGTTACCTGCTGGAACGCCACATCTGCGTAGAAGGTTCCGCCGTTTGCGGTCACTGTCTGGCTTAAATCTTGCAGTCCGGATTTTCCACCGAGCTTCTGTGGAACCTTAATCTTATCCACAACGTCGTGGTAATATCCACGATTCATCCAGCCCTGATAGTTCATCACCTGATTCGTAATTCCCTGTGCTGCCAAATCGTTTGAAATCTCTTCCGCCTCATCAAAGGTTGTCATTGCGTACATTCCCTGATGCTGGCTTCCAAGGATAAATTCTGTCATTCCGACACCGCCTAAGATGTCATAGTAGAACTTGATGTCCTCGCTGTCTGATTCCTTTGCGGTGAGAACGCCTTCATTTACCAGGCGGTTTCTGTAATAGTTTGCGGCACCTGCATAACCGCTGTTTTCATCGGTCAGCATGGTGTATTTTACGGTAAGGTTTGCATCGTAGAAGTTGGTCTCTACAATTGGAATATCTGCTTCGTTTCCAGTTGTACCAAACATGGACAATTTGTCGTTTCCGCGGAGTACAAATGTAGGATATACATAATTGTACTCGTTAATCTTGCCGGATACACCGGCGGACAGATATGCAAAGGATGCGCCATCCTCAATCGTTGCAAATACGCTGCTGTCCTCACGGAAGATTCCGAAGAGCGCCATCTTTACGTTCTCTGTATTCTCACGAACGGTATACTCGGCTGCTAACGGGTCGATTCCGTATACATATTCGGAGTAGTTCTCAACGGTTGTCTTTCCATTGTTGAAGTAAATCAGGGAACCGGAACCGTTTGGTACTAACATATAACCGTCTTCATCCGTTCCTGCTGCTCCAAAGTATCTTAAAAGCTGGATACGGAAAATGCTTCCGTCGCCGTTTTCTTCTACTCCGCTCATCGGAACGGATACATCCACTGCATCTCCATCAAGGCGGTACTCAAGTGGAATAATAAAGGAAATCGGTACTGCTCCATCTACTCCGGAATTCTCCATCTCACGGATGTAATCTTCCTCAGTAAATCCGGCTGCTTCGAAGTATTTATTTAACTTACGAAGCTGGGATGCTCCCTTTACTGCGGATTCCAGCAATTCCATGTAACCGTCTGCAACATCACTCTGAACGTACTTCTTTGCAACCTGTTTTGCATCGTCCTCAGAAAGCGCTGCCTTTACGTTGTTTAATGTTTCCTCACTGATGTACTGCGGTACAATACCGGTTGAACTTGAAAGGTCTCCCATCGTGTAGATGAACCGGATTCCATTTTCAATCGACTGTGTTTCCAGCTGTCCGATGGAAGTGCTGTACGTATAGGAATCAAAAGTTCCCTGCGTTCTTGACTCATTGAAGTAATCCACAATAATCTGTGACTTCATGTAACTTTTGTTTGTGCCGTTGGCAACTGCATCGTCATCTGCGTTCTGCGGATTGGAGTAGGTAATCTGACCGTTTCTCTTATCTTCCACAGCCACCTCTCCGGTCTCCGTATTCACGTAAAGTTTTAACGTATCGTTTTCCGCTGCAAGCTCCATTCCTTTTACATCTGAGGAAGATTCCTTAATCGGGGTAAATTCTTTGCCCTCCTCGTAGCTGTAGGAAGAAAGGTCTTTCTGATAATCATTATAGAAATAATAGCGGATCATCCAGTGTGCAAAATAAATAACAAAAACTGCCAGGATGAGGCTTACAATGGCGATTAAAATCTTTTTACTTTTACGCATTTCATCCTCCTCCTATACCCGGAATATCAGTTCCTGATAAATACTATGGAAGAAACTGTATACCTGATTAATTAAGTCTACAAAAAGTAAAACTACAAATATGATAATAAACATTGCAATAAAGGTTAAAATAATTGTGAGAAGTGTTTTTCCCAGTGTGTAATTGTGCACCTCCATAATTCCCATCAGCATCATGAGAAGGCTGTAGGCGATTCCAAGTCCCATGATAATTCCGTAGAACGCGCCCTCTTCCTGTGATACATACTGGCTGAAAACGGTTGCAATGTTAAAGCAGACTATCATCGGTGTCATTGCATAGCCGATGGCAATTGCAATGTCTTTGAGTCTTCCCTCGCCTTCCATCAGGCAGGTAATCGACCAGTTTCCGATACAGAAGAGCAGATACAGTAATAATACTGCGATAAGCTCTGTCGCCGCATTGACGGTCAACGGGTCGGTGTCATTGACAACGAAGCTTGCCGACATACGGTTGATGGAAAAACTGAAGGAAAACAGGATGACCAGCACGATGGCGATTGGAACGCTTCCTCTGTCGCGGTGACGGATTTCATAATAGGCATCCATCGGATGACTCACCGTATAAAAAGCATATTTCCATTTTTCCTTTGAAAATAACTCCTTCATTTAAGCAAGTCCTCCTTTCCCGTTTGCTCTCTTAAGCGCCCGTTTTTTCTTTAATTTTTCTTTGAAAAACTTGTTGTACACTACCAGTACCACAATCAGTACAATTACGGTACTCATAACTGCTCCGAGGCTGTCTGTCAAAACCTCGTTCCGATAACGCTTCCATGCGATGGAATAATACTTGCGGTTCATACCGAGCTTTAAGTACTTCATCGCCTCCTTGTTGTCACCGGCAGTCAGATATGCTTTTCCGATACCGGTATTTGCCAGCTCATTGTCTTCGTTAAGCTTTAATACTTCCTGCCATTTATCGATTGCCTGTGTCTCATCACCGTCATAACGAAGTGCTACGGCATCGTTAATCAGGGAACCGTAACGGGTTTCCCCGAACTTTAAGATTGCTCCATAGTAGGCATCCAGTACGATAATCTGGTCTCCGATGCTTTCGATGGCAACCGGAGTGTTGAAGGTTCCCTCCTGGCTTCCAAGTCCACCGAAGATATAAAGGAGATTTCCTTCCTTATCATAAGTAAAGATACGTCCGCGCTTGCGGTCTAACAGGGAGTAAATTCCGTGTCCTCTGTATACTACATCAGTAAACTCTGAAGCTCCGCTGTAGGTTCCGTAAGTTCCTGTCACAATATCTCCGCCAAGGTTCTCATTCTCACCTTTCTGGATAACGTCCTCACCTCTTGGATTCAGACGTCTGACACCCTGTACGCCGTCCGCATCAATGTTGGATGCGTATACGAAACCGTCGCTGTCGATGTCGATTCCGGTAAACTCAGTCGGGATATAGAGCTGCTGTTTGGAACGCTCTTCCTTACTTGCAAGTCTTCTCCAGAACTTCTCCCACATGGTAATCTTAACCTCGATGGTTCCGAAGTATCCGGTAAAATCGCCGCTGCTCTCAAATACCAGAATTCCTTCAAATGCGTTCTTGGCGATGACATATACACGGTCTGCATAGTCAACGGTTACCTTTAACGGTACGAAGTCGAATCCCTCTTCGAGGATTTCGGACTGTGGGTTATCCACAATCTTTACAAATTCACCTTCCGGTGTCAACACTACGATTCGCTTGTTGTTGGAATCTGCAACATAAAGCTCATTTTTTTCTGATACACATACACCGTATGGTGCATTGAAGGTATCGTCTGCGCCGTCTCTCCTGAAAGAATCAATCACGCGGACTACTTTGTTTAAAGATTCATCGAGAACCACAATCCGGTTATTTCCGGTATCTGCCACATATACCAGACCATCCGGTGCCACACATAAATCCTGTGGTTCCTTAAAATCTGTCGTTCCTGCTGAAAGCCCTGTTGTTCTGCCGTTTGGCACATAAGCTGCCGGTGTTAAAACGATATTTTTACGATAATCATAATTGTAAGTATCATATGGTAACTCTTCCGCAAGTGCTGCCATACAGGGTGAGGTAACCACCATCACGACTGCGGCGAAGAAGGCAGCAATCTTTGTAAACATTTTCTGTTTTTTCATTCTGCTCCTCCCGTCAATCCTTCATACCGGATGTGGTCATGGTTTCCAATACGTTGTTCTGGCAGATTAAGAAGAACGTAATCGGCACTGCTGCAATGATAAAAGTTACTGCTGCTGCCGCACCTGCTCTTGCCGTACCACCTGCCGTAATCTGCTGTAAGGCATACTGTAAAGGCTTTAACTCCTCATTTCTCAAGAAAAGGCTTCCTGTATTTCCCCACATCTGCTGGAACTGGAAAATTGCCAGTGTCAGCCATGCCGGTTTTACGTTTGGCATTACGATGGACCAGAAAATCTTCCACTCGGAAGCACCGTCAAGTCTCGCCGACTCCATCAGGGAATCCGGGAGCTGTTCCATGAACTGTTTCATCAGGTAAAGACCCATACCAAAGGAAAACGCCGGAAGGATTAATGCTGCATAAGTGTTGTTGATGTGCAGCCAGCTGATGATTAAGTACTGTGGAATCTGTGTAACGGTCCAGGAAAACATCATGGACAATACAACCATGCTGAACAAAATATCTTTTCCCGGAAATTTATGCTTTGCAAGCGGGTAGGCTGCAAGGGAAGCACAGATAACGTGTCCTACCATACCGCCTCCGGTAATCAGGATGGTGTTTAATATGTATCTGGAAAACGGTACCCAGGAGTTGTTCATTAATACGAACAGGTCGGAGAAGTTTTCCAGTGTGGGGTTTCTTACGAAAATCTTCGGTGGGAACTGGAAGATTTCGTCGAGTGGCTTTAACGCATTGTTGATAATCATGACAAGCGGCAACGCCATGAACACACCACAGATAAACATGATGACGAACAATATTGTATTTCCCGCCATGGAGCGGTTTAATTTTTTCTCTCTTCGCTTAAAGAACCGTCTTTTTCTGCCAGAAGGTGTCTGATTTTTCTTTTTCATTATTCTCCAACCCTCCTTAACAGTTTCTGTACCAGTTTATTGGTTCCTACCATGAGTAAGAACAGTACGGTTGCAATGGCGGATGCATAACCCATATCAAATCGGGTGGAACCATAATCTAAAAGGTGAGTTACAACGGTTGCACCTGCGTAGTTGACAGATGGGTTTCCGGCTAACTGGATGGAAATATCTGCTACTGCAAAGGACTGTGTAATCTGCATAACCGCACCGAACATCAACTGCGGTTTCATTGCTGGAAGTGTTACATACCATAATTCCTGCCAGCGGTTCTTGATACCGTCTAATGCGGCCGCTTCATACAGGCTCTTATCAACGGTCTGAAGACCTGCGATAAAGGAAAGGAATCCGGTACCAAGTGATAACCACAACTGAACTACGATGAGTACCGGAAGAACGTATTTCTCGGTCTGCATCCAGAGGATTGCTTCATCGATAATTCCAAGTTTTAACAAAATACCGTTTAAGTATCCGTAACGGTCACCGGTAAGGATTAAGTTCCATACCATGTATGCGTTACCACAGATACTCGGTGCATAAAAGATTAAGGTTAAGAAAGAACGAAGCTTTCCGGAAAACTCATTGATAATCCATGCAAACAGTAAGCAGAGGATATAACTGATTGGTCCGGTGATTACTGCGAACAGTAACGTATTCTTTAAGGCAATGAGGAAAATGTCATCCTCAAGAAACAGCTTGATATAGTTGGACCATCCGGTGAAGGTTGGCCACTCGAGCATGTTAAAATAGGTAAAGCTCAGTATGATTGAAATGACAACCGGAAGTACTGTAAACAGAAAAAACAGGATGAAATACGGTGCCATCATTGCATAAGAGACACGGCTTTTCTTGATACGGTAGCGCAATGTCTTCTGTTTTGCCGCAATTTCCAATGCTTCCTGTGAGACGCTTCCTGTCGTTGGTGTCGTCTGTTGTGCCATCGATATTTCCTCCTTTCTAATTTCCTGCTAACGGGAGACCTAACTCCTGCCGCTTGTAATCAATCTCTGCATTGATGTAGATAACCTTATCCATCAATTCCTCTCGCGGGGATGCAGTGTCTGTTTCGGTTGTTACAGTGTAGAATGCATTGTTTACGTTACGCCAGGAGTAATATCCTCCGGGTACCTGTGGGATTCCTTTTACCCACTGGAATGCATCCTCAAGTGCTTCGTAATCATCCACCGGCCAAGGCATATTGCTGAATGCCTCTAAGTTTGCGGTCGGCACACGGGCTGCGGAACCCATAAGACTTTCCATCTCCCGTCCGTACTGTGTCTGTACGTCTGCGGAAGTCCACCATTTTAAGAACTCCCAGCAGGCATCCGGATATTCGGTGTCTGCCATGATGATGCTGGCAAGTCCGGTACAGCCTACGCTTCGGTCAATCGTTCCATCTTCCTGTACGGTTCCCGGAACCGGAGCAAAATCCCAAAGTCCTGCGATATCCGGTGCGGATACAACCAGGTTGTTGTAGGTGGTATAGTCTGCGATGATAATCGGACATTCACCGGTACGGAAACGCTCCTCAGCACTTGTTGCTTTATCTAACTTATAATCTGTGTAGAACTCACAATATTCTTTGAAAGTGTTGACTGCTACGTCCGAATCTAACATGGAACGTGAGCCGTCTTCTGAGTAATACTGTCCGCCGTTCTGATAGAGCAGCATTGCAAAAATCTGTTCACTCGGCAACATACCAAATTCCATCTGGTTCTTGGAGAGGATTGTCATTGCCACCTTAACTTCATCCCAGGTCTGTGGAACTTCCATTCCAAGTTCAGCAAGGATATCCTTGCGGTAGAACATTACCGGGAAGGTAATGGTCTCCGGAAGTGCGTATACCGCACCATCAAAGGAGAATGCTGTCATCGCCGCATCGGAAAAACGGGATGTTACTTCGTCCAAATCATCAAACTGTGTCAAATCCAATACCGCGTTACGGATACCGTAGTTGACTGGTGTATCATTTCCGGTATTTAATACCGCTCCTGCAATTCCGTTGGTATTTGCTACCTGAATTGCCACATCCGGTCCCTCGCCCGCTAACTCTGCACGAAGCAGTGTTGACATATCTACGAGCTGTACATTGACGTTCACGCCGGTTTCATTTGTGAAGGTTTCATCAATCATTGCCTTGATAACGTTTGCCTGGTCACGTCCGGAACCAATCCAGAGTGTGATGGTTTCGTCTGTTCCGTCATCGGATTCTGCAACGTTACCAATCTGGTTGTAATCAATAATGAAGGAGTAGAACAATCTCTTGCACTCGTAACCCGCTTTTGCAAGGAAAGAAGTATTGTCGTAAGAAATTGTCTGGTCTGCGGAATAAATATTAATGCGGTCGATTGCAAGCGGCTGGTCGATTACCTGGGTAATCCAGTTTCCGCAGGCACGGGCATTAATCTTATAAGCACCGATGGTCCTTACAAAATATTCCGCATCATCAATCAGGTCATCGAGCTGGTCTCTCATCGTAATGAGTACGGTCTCTTTATCTGATTTCTTTCCGGTTAAGTTCTGTAAGCTTGTGATTGCTGCATCAAGCTGATCTCTTACTGCTACAAGTTCATCATGAAGCCCCGGCAGGGTGTTTTCAATCTGATAGTCACGGTAGGTATCCGGAGATACACCGGTAATCTTAATAATTTCTCTGTAAATGCTGTTTAACTGCTGTACGCAGTCTTCTACTTCACTTACGATTGTAGAGAAGTCACCAAGTACTACTTCCATGCGGATGGTGTGATGTCCTTCTTCCAGGTAGAACGAATATGGCGTTCCGGAATCATCTGAAAGAACATCCTCTCTCCAGCTCTGGTCATAGTTAAAACCGTAAGCTTCCATTTCCTTGAAAGGAACCTCCCCGTCAATCATGATTCGGCGGGAAACGTAAGTACCGCGGACATAATTCTGACAATCATAAAGAGAAATATTGTAATATCCGGTCTCTGCAACATCAAAATCCCATTCAATCCACTGTCCTACCAGTCTCCAGGAGTTCCCTCCGATGGTGTTATTAAGCAGTTCCTTCGCACTTGCCGGAGATACTGCCGGAGAGGACTGGTCCTGAATCGGGTAAAGCATCTGGGAAGATGTCTTTGTCGGGTTTTCACCCTCGATTACAATCTTCTGACCGGTGGTGTCTGTCGCACCAGCCGCATCATTTGCTGCCTTAACCGTTGCATAATCTTCTGTCTCTGTCGCATTGCTCAATGTAATCGAATGGATTAACATTGGCTCACGAAGGGAAAGAAGTGAAATGGTATGGGTTCCTTTTGTCAGATATACAGACAATGGAGAGGTAATATAACCATCGCTGTCATATACAAAGCTGGTCATCCATTCCGGCGCTTCTTCCATACCCGGCTTGCAGTCGTTTCCCTGGTTATCCTTTTCCCAGACATAGGAAACGGAACCATTTGTGTTGTCTCCCTGCTCTGCCTCGTATTTCCATACGCGGTGGAAGGTAATCAAAGATAACTCGCCGTAAGGAAGTTCTCCATCTACGAAAATGCTTCGTTCAATATCAGAGTTCTTACCCTCAATCGGATAATATTCCAACGAAAGATTATAAAATCCTTCTTCTTTTATCTCTACCTCGTACTCTACCAGTGAATCCTCGCTGGTATAAATACTGTCACCGGACATTCCCTCATAATCCGTATAGATGACCGGCTCTGTCGAAACATCGCTCTCATCATAACGGACGCAGTCCTCTGCGCCGATTGTGACAGGTTCGGACGGATATACCGCATCAAACTGATTCACATAATCCTTGTAATCCGGCACGGAATCATTGACTGAGTAAGTACTTACGATGTCATCGTATTCGTCCATTGTCAGGTCCGTCATGGCGTAGGTGTTGGTCATTGCCTGTGGCAGCATTGTAAAAACCATTCCAACGATTAAAAGCGCCGAAGCTGCTCTCTTTAATCCATTATAAGCCTTCATGCCTTACCTCTTTCCTTTCATTTTTCTGCTGTTTTCGTTCTCTCTTTTCATAATACCATGCATCTTCGTCTCCCTCTGCCTTCGGCATATATGCCAGCAGAGCCCGTTCCATCAAGTAGGTTGCCAACAGGCAGAACACTCCGGGAACGATTACCACACAGGGCATCGGTAAAATGAAAAACAACATCCATACTACAATCGCAATTCCTGCAATCATTGCCACTGTTATCGGAAGAAACCGGATTGCCATCACAAAGGACAGTTTCCAGATTCCGGATAATTTCATTTCAAATCGTGACAACACCGGGAATACATACACGATGACGCAGGAGCCTATCACGAGAAGTCCCAGATAAACTGCCATCAGATGTCTGTTTCCTGCTGCCTGTGCTGTAGTTTTCCCAAGATACAGGATTGCCGCACCAAGCAGAATCTCAATCGTCAGAAGACATCCTCTTCCAAGTGTCCGTTTCATGGAGCCGAAAAACTCTTCCAGTGGGTTGCCCCTCTCATGCCGGATGCTTTTCACAACCGCGTAGTAAAACGATGTCAGCGCCGGTCCAATGGTCACAACCGGAATACAGCAGAGGATAAATGCAATATTTAGCAGGATCAGCTCTCCAGTTTTCTGGAGAAACTGCATCAGCCGTCCCTCATAGGAAAACCATTCTTTCACGTTCATCACCCTTTCTGTCATCAGTCACGAATCGGATATGTCTTCAAATCCGGCAATTCATCCAACGTGATGACGACATCGCTGTCGTATGCTTTTTTCAGCATCTCAGTGTCGGTATACTGTTCGCTGTAAGAATAGATTGCACTGCTCTTTGCCACAAATTCGCCGCCCCAGGTACAGAAGAATCCCCACATTGCTCCGTCCCGTACTGCAAGATCCGGGTCAAACACACATCCGTTTTCCGAAAGGACAACCATTTTTTTTGCTTCCGTATAATCGACTGCTTCCAGATACTTATTTACCTGAGAAGTGTAAACCTGTTCTCCCGGATAAATGTCTTCTCCGATGATGTCTACATATTCATCTCCCGGATACCATTCCTTATCCTGACCGTTCCACAGCCAGATGAGGTTATTGAGGCCGTACTCATTGGTAAGTTTGTCATAAAGGAGAATGTATAACTGTTTGTAAGCTTCCGGTCCGCTTGCGCCCCACCAGAACCAGCCGCCGCTTGCTTCATGAAGCGGTCTCCAGAGAACCGGAACATCTGCTTCCTGTAAAATCTGAAGCTGTTTGGCAATCGCATCAATGTCCTGCATTAAGAGGTCATATCCTTCCTGGTCTTCTCCGTTCATAATCTTTGCCAGGTCAATGTTGGTTGCCTCCGTCCTAAATCCGCTGTACCACTCTCCGGTAAGATATTTTGTCGGTGCGTTCCAGTGCCAGCAGAAAGTAACGATTCCTCCGTTTTCCCAGAAGTTGATGGCGTAGTCCGTTGCTTTAGAAGTGCTGCCATTCTCCACACGGGAAGGCGTATACTCAATAAAGTCAAGTCCTAACACCGCCGGATACTTTCCGGTTTCCTTATTGATAACCGTCATTTCCTTTCCAAACTGTCCGGTATCACAATACTGTCCGGAAAGAATGCTGCTTCCATAGGTATCGGCGAGATAACTCATCAGACGCTTTGCACTGTCGGTCGCATTCTTGTTACAAAGCTCTGCGGAAACTTCGTAAATCGAAGTATCAATCGGTTCTGCCGTCTGTACAATCAGTTTATCGATGTACACCCAGCCCCAGTACTTGGAAACGGAAACCGCATGCTGTCCGCTCGTGAGATATACCCGGTTTACCACGGAATCTGTAAAGGTCTGCTCGGAAACACTTATGGTTCCAAGGCTTTCACCATCCACACTCACATAATTTTCTTTGTAGTCGCCGCTGCTTGCGCTGATGAAGTCCAAATCGTAAAACCCGTCTTCTGTAATTTCAACCTGAAAGGTACAACTGTCATCATCTTCCGCAAATCCTGCTGCATAACCGCTTCCGCTGTAACCGGAAACCTCGGATTCCGCATGTACGTTACCGGAAAACTCTGCATCCTCCGCTTCATAAGTTCCGACTACTTCCGGAACAAATGTTTCTTTCTCCGTCTCGGTGTCTGTGGCACCCGCATTACCTGCACAGGCGGTTAATCCTACTGTAGCGGCTGCAAGAATTCCCGCAGCGCCTCTCCATCTCTTCATCATATTCCCCCCTAATGAACCAAAAAACATTTCTGTTTTATGTCCCCACATAAACAACAAAATTTTCGCTCCGTTTTGGTTATCAGTTTTGTTAAGTAATTTTAAGTAACTAAAGTATAGCCCACTTAATCTCCCATTTCATCATTTATTATTGCATTTAATCATATATTTGTGCTTTCATTGTGCAGTTCGTCCATTTATACAAAAAGAAAATGGCATTTTTGTGCAATTATACAACGAATATTTTTCTAACATTAACGATTAACAGTCATTTTTCCCTAAAAAAATTAAGCTGTCGAACCTTTGGTTTGACAGCTTCCCTTAGAATATGTTAAGTTATCTTATAGTTCATAAAGTAGATTCTAAAGTAAATGGAGGGGGTTTCATGCAGATTACGGAGTTTTTTACATCCGGTTTAGAAGGGGCATTAAAGGAATATTCAAGAGGGGATCTTTCGGACTTTTTACCGGATTCCCACACTTCTCTTCCGGATTTGCAGGAACATCTGCTGTATCTGTGTGCCGGCGGGCACCGCACCCTAAAGCAGCCGGATTCCTTTTCCTTTCAGGATGTGAACGGGTTTCTTCTATATATACGGAGTCTGGCAGAGGCGAAGCAGAAACAGAAAGCGAGACATCCACACTCTCTGCGGGCACTCTTTTGTTCTGGGACTGCCGTGACCGCATTACCCTAAAAGCAGTCCGCTCCCCATGGAGTGTTCACCTGTTTTTCTTTGACGGAAATGCAGCCCAGACTTACTATGAAGAAATCTGTAAGCTCTCGTTTCCTGCCGTGAAGCTTCCTTCCGATTCACCGGTTTTATCCTGTTTAAAACGGCTTCTTACCATGGGCACGGAAACTTCACCGCACCATGCGATACTGCAAAACCGGCTTTTAACAGACATTTTAACGGATATTTTGCTTGGAATGCACATTGGAGAATTAGACGAGAAACCGATTCCCGCCTACTTAAAAGAAATTAAATATGCGTTTGACAATGTTTATCAGAGAAATTACTCTGTAGAAATTCTTGCGGAAAAATACCATATCAGCCGTTACAGACTGTGCCGGGAATTTTCCAAATATTTCGGGAAGCCGCCCGTCCGCTATTTAAACGGCGTGCGGCTCTCCCATGCAAAAAACCTGTTAGAATCCACAAATCTGCGGATTCATGAAGTCGGTTCCGCCGTGGGAATCGACAACACCACCCATTTTATCAATCTGTTCAAGTCCCTTACCGGGCTTACGCCGCAGGCCTACCGCGACGGATATCTAAGTTTCCGCCAGATTGATGTTTAGACTTTAAGATACCAGAAAGCCCAGCAAATCAAATACATCTCCGGCAGAGTCCGCCGCTTTTTTGATGGTAACGGTATGCTCTGCCGCCTCATCAGAGGTATAAACCTCCGTTCCATTGATGGCATTTCCCCATCCACCGGAAAAATCTGCATCTATTGTGCGGACCGCTTCCCCGTCCACATAGATTTCAAACTGACCGCTCTTGCCGTCCACCGTCGCATAATAAAGGATTCCCAGGTTGCGGAATGTCGCCGTAACTGTAAGCTCTCCCTCACCGCTCTCGCAGACCCAGCCGTTTGGGAATTGCTGACAGACACTCTTTTCCTCAAAGGTTCCAAGCGCATCCGGGGTAAGGTTTGTAGCATCTAAAATCTGTGCATCCAGATACGCCTCATAGGTCACCGCATCCGCCGTAAACTCCTCCGGCTCTCCATACGTATCCTTCTGTGCATACACCTGATTTAAGTACTTCCACAGAATTTCCCCTGTAATGGCATGCCCGAATGCCGACGGATGCACCTCGTCCCCGGAAAGTTCTCCGGCGGTATAGGTTCCGGTTTCTATCAGGTTTTTACATACATTATGGTAGCTTAACATTGGAAGCTTGTAGTTGAATCCAACCAGAACATGACTGTTCTGCGCCGTCGTTCCATTTGTCTGCCCCATAAACAAAAGCATGACTGCCGGCTGACTGTCCGATTTTAAAATTTTGCGCACAAGGTTGTCATATGACTTTTTATAGGAAGGAGTATCTCCGTCGTTGACGGAAAATTCCACCAACACTAAATCCGGCTCGTAATCCAGCACATCCTTCTGTACCCGGTGCACGCCAAGGTACGAGTCCGTGCCGCCGATTCCCGCATTGATAAAATCAAACTCCGTATCCGGGAACGTATCGCTCCACCATTCAAAGAACAGGTCTGCATAGCACTTTTTAAAACCTACTTCCTCATCCATACTTCCGCTTGAAATCGTTCCCTGCGTGATGGAACCGCCGATGCAGGCAATTGTCACTTTTTCCCCGGCTGCCGCCTTGCGCATAACCGCCGCAAGCGCCGTGTCATCGCAGGAGTTCCACTGGTCTGCAAGCGCAAACTGTTCGTCTGTCAGATAGTCAGCAAGCGGTGCTGCCACCGCACCGGCTTCTGTGGTTGCAGTTTCTTCTACAGTTGTCTCTATCACTGTCGTTTCCTGCGTCACCCGTCCATCCGGTGCCGCGCTTCCGCATCCGGTAATGCCCCCAAGACCGGATACGCCAAGTGCAAGCACTAATGCAGCTATTTTACTTTTTTTCATCTGACTGCCGTCCTTCCTTCTCCATTTCTTTCCCGCCTGATTAGCAGATTTCAGCTCCTGAAGGCATTGCCTTTTCCGGTGTCATCAGTGCTAAATTGCCCTCTGCATCCTCTGCACATAGTAACATTCCCTCAGAGAGAACGCCTGCTAATTTTGCCGGCTTTAAGTTCACTAAAACCATTACCTTTTTGCCGACCATCTCTTCCGGGCTGTAATATTTGCGGATTCCGGAAACAATCTGTTTTACCTGGCTTCCGATTTTCACCTGGGAGCAAAGCAGTTTTTTGGATTTCTCAACCGCTTCACAGGCAATAATCTCGCCTACCTGAAACTGCATTTTCATGAAATCATCGTATGCAATCTCCGGCTTTGCCTCAATATCAATTCCAGCCTCTTCGGTCTTTTCCGACTCCTCTGCCTCTTCCTCGCCGAGTGCCTTCTGCTCTGCGATAAACTCTGCTTTCTGACGCTCGCGGATTGCATCTACCTTCGGCATGATTTCCTTTACATCCAGACGTGCAAATAAGATTTCCGGTGTATCGGTTACCTTGCTGCCACTCTCATAAAGTCCGAACTGGTCAAGGCTGTCATAATCACGGATGGTTGTGCCAAGCTGTGCCACGATTTTTTCTGCGGTCTCCGGCAGGAAGCTTTCAAGCAGGCTTGCTCCGATGACGATGGACTCGGTCAGGTTGTAAAGCACTTCGCTTAAGCGGTCTTTTTTTGCCTCATCCTTTGCAAGTACCCATGGTGCTGTCTCATCGATATATTTGTTGCAGCGTTTGAATAATGCAAATACTTCTGTGATTGCATCTGCAACGCGCAAATCTGCCATTTTCTTTTCTACGGTAGCTCTTGTTCCTGTCACAACTGCCTTTAAGTCATCATCGACTGCCTCGGTAACGCCTGTTTTAGTCACAACGCCGCCAAAATATTTGTTTGTCATGGAAATGGTACGGTTCACCAGATTTCCAAGGACGTTTGCAAGATCTGAGTTCAAGCGCTCTACCACAAGCTCCCAGGTGATGATTCCGTCGTTCTCAAACGGCATCTCGTGAAGCACGAAATAACGGGTTGCATCCACGCCAAACAGGTTGACCATATCGTCTGCGTAAATCACATTTCCCTTGGATTTACTCATCTTTTCGCCGCCCTGTAACAGCCACGGATGACCAAATACCTGCTTCGGAAGCGGTAAATCCAGTGCCATTAAGAAAATCGGCCAGTAAATGGTATGAAAGCGGATGATATCTTTTCCAATCAGATGCAAATCTGCCGGCCAGTTTTTGTTGAAGAGGTCGCTTGAGTTGCCGTCTGCATCATAACCAATTTTGGTGATATAGTTGGTAAGCGCATCCAGCCATACATATACGACATGTTTCGGGTCAAAGTCCACCGGAATTCCCCAGCTAAAGGAGGTTCTTGACACGCAAAGATCCTGTAAGCCCGGAAGTAAGAAGTTGTTCATCATCTCGTTTTTGCGGGCAACCGGCTGGATAAATTCCGGATGTGTGTTGATATGCTCAATCAGGCGGTCTGCATACTTGCTCATTTTAAAGAAATATGCCTCTTCCTTCGCCGGCTTTACTTCTCTTCCACAGTCCGGGCATTTGCCGTCTACCAGCTGGGATTCTGTCCAGAAGGACTCACACGGGGTACAGTAAAGTCCCTCGTAGGCACCCTTATAGATATCACCCTTGTCATACAGCTTCTTGAAAATCTTCTGTACCTGTTTCTCGTGGTCTGCATCTGTAGTACGGACAAAATTATCATAAGAGGTGTTCATCATATCCCAGATTTCTTTTACCTCTCCTGCAACCTTATCTACATATTCCTTCGGTGTGATGCCTGCCTTCTCTGCCTTCTCCTGAATCTTCTGTCCGTGCTCATCCGTTCCGGTCTGGAAGTATACGTCATACCCTTCCTGTCTGCGGAATCTTGCAATCGCATCTGCCAGTACGATTTCATAGGTGTTTCCAATATGCGGCTTACCGGAAGTGTAAGCGATGGCAGTTGTCATATAAAATTTCCCTTTGTTACTCATGTTGTCTGCTCCTTTCAAATTAAATGAATTTCCCAAAAAATAAAAAACCTCGTCTTCTAAAGAAGACGAGGCATTATCCCGTGGTACCACTTCTATTCGCTTAAAATACGCCATTTTCCCTGCATTCAAAGGTGTCTCTTAAGCCTCTGCGGACATCTCACTGCGCATCCTGTGTGTACGCTGTTTCAATATCCCCCGCTGTAACAGGCGGTCCTGTCAGGTCTTATCTGTCCCTCCGGCAGCACTCTGCCGCATCTTCATATCCGGCACAAAGAACAGTTCATCCCTGCCACTCCAAAGCCATGTTCCACCTGCATTTCCCCATTCTCTCGCAGCAAATCCCACGCCGATGCTTCGCACTCACACGGGATTTAAGAATCTCTCTGTAAAGTTCCTGCAAATGTACTCTCTTTTTCTCAGTGTTTTTCTGTTTTGCATTTCCAAGATTAGCACGGAACGCAGGGAAAGTCAAGTGCTTTCCCTGCGTTCTGTTTCCCTGCAAAAGTCTTATTTCGTCTTTGCAGATTTAATCGCTGACGCCTTACCAGTTGCAGTCACACCATTTTCTGTACGGTATGCCACAACTTTATAGTAATAAGTCTTTTTACTCTTTAATGACTTCTTATCTTTATAGGTGAGGGTTGACGCTTTTTTGATGGTCGCAATCTTTTTGTATTTTCCTTTTTTGGAAGTACTGCGGTATACATAATATCCGGTTGCCCCGGATGCCTTCTTCCAGTTAAGTGTCTCCTGCTTTTTACCGCCTTTCACGCTCGTAAGCGTTACCTGTGCCGGAGTCTTGCTGTACATTGCTGACAGTTTATAAACACACTGTGTCGGTGTATAGGAAGCACTGTAGCTGCTGGCTGCACACACCTTAATATAATAGATTCCCTTTTTAAGTGTCAGCTTGACAGACGAAGAACTTTTTACTCCCTCCATTTTATCTAACACCTTATCGCCGGCTTTGTTATAAACGTAGACATTCCAACCATCCTTAACGTCATCCACGCTGACATTCTTATCTTTTGCCAGTGTAAACTTGACAACACCCGGATTCTTGACATTAATCTTATACCAGTCTACATCACTTGAGTTTGTAAAGATTCCGCTGTAAGTCTTGTTTAATGCCATGGAAGTTGCTTTTTTCTGCGTATCGTTTTTCTCGGATTCCCATGTGGAACTTGCCTTGGTAACCACATTTAATTTGTAAAGACAGTCGGTCGGTGCATAACCGTCACTGTAATTATAATTTGCACACACCTTCACATAATAGGTTCCCGGCGCATATGGCAATACCGGCTCTGATACGGAACCTGTAATCCCGCTGTACGTTTTTATCTCGTTGAGGGAGGAATCATAAACAGAAACATCCCAGCCCCGGTCAATATCATCCACATTTACCGATGAATCCACGGTAAATTTAATTCTGAAATATCCTTTATCGGTAATCTTTACTTTATACCAGTCTACATCTGTCGACTTATACAGAGTTCCGGAATAATTTTTGTTAGCAGAAATGGTATTTGCGGTTGCATTCGTATCATTGTACTCATTTTCCCACGCATCCGTTGCTGCAAACGAAACATTAAACTTGTACACACAATCTACTGGCGCATAACCATCACTGTAATTAAAATTTGCACACACTTTCACATAATAGGTTCCCTTGGCAAATGGAAGTGCCTGACTGGTAAAGGATGATTTCAATGCACTGTAGGTTTTAAGTTCATTGAGGGAAGAATCATAAACAGAAACATCCCAGCCATATTTTGTCTCATCGGAGGTCGCATTCATGATAAAATTAAACTTGAAATACCCACGTTCCGTGATATTCACTTTATACCAGTCCACATCTTTTGCCTGATACAGAGTTGCAGAATAATTTTTATTTACAGAAATTGTATTTGCGGTTGCATTTGTGTCATTGTATTCTGTCTCCCATGCATCG
Source organism: uncultured Roseburia sp. (assembly GCA_958420225.1). Taxonomy (GTDB): domain Bacteria; phylum Bacillota; class Clostridia; order Lachnospirales; family Lachnospiraceae; genus Roseburia. The sequence goes on from CATZIT010000003.1 coordinate 151,816, forward strand.
CTTCCGGTAAAAGAAACCGTCAAATCATAAGGGCAGTTTGTCGGTGCATAACCATCACTGTAGTTAAAATTTGCACACACCTTAATATAACAGGTCCGGTTTCCAAGCGGCAGATAGGCCGAAAGCTGTTTATCCGTAATCCCTCTATAAGATTTGATACAGTCTGTCAGATTCGAATCACTATACAGATAGACATCCCAACCCCTGTCAATGTCATCCACATTTGCTGCTGCATTTTTAGAAAAATTAATCTGAAAATAGCCGTTTGCCTTGCTGGTGAATTTATACCAGTTCTCGGCGGTACAGCTTGTCAGCTTTCCTGTAACCTTTTTCCCAAAGCTTAAAACAGTTGCATTTTTTTCCACATCGCTTAAGGAAGCAAATGTCTCTTCTTCCGTCACAGAAATCTCGGTCTCCTCTGTTTCAATTACTTCGGTTGCCTCGATTTCCGTAGTCTCGCTTTCGACTGCTTCTGTTTCTTCTGTTTCAACTGCTTCCGTCGCCTCGGTTTCGGCTGCTTCTGTTTCTTCTGTTTCGACGGTTTCCGTCGCCTCGGTTTCGGCTATTTCTGTCTCTTCGGTTCCAGCTGCTTCCGTAGTCTCGGTTGGGACTGCTTCAGTGACCTCGGTCTCTTCGATTTCCACCGCTTCACTTTCTGCGATTTCCGTCTCTGCCACCTCGGTTGTTTCACCAAGCGCTGCTGCATTGCACTCTGTCACACCGCCAAATAATACTGCAGTAGAAAGCAACAGGCACAGCACACGTTTTGCCATTCTATTTTTCATACTTAGCTCCTCCATGTTTGCATAATATATCTTATTATAGTCCCGCGCGTTATTTTGTTCAAAGTAATTTCCGGCACCGCTTTTACTTTTACTTTTTCTTCTTCCACTGTGCATATAGTGTTACGGTTCCACCTGATTTTGTCGTCAGATTCTTTATCTGCGCTTTGTTTTTATACGTCTTACCGGAACCATTTTTCTTTGTATTCCAGCCTGCAAATGTATAGCCTTTTTTCTTGTAAGCATTTGACTTTAACTTATAATTCTTACCGTACTGGCAGTTCTTTAACGTCTTCATGCTGCCGGATGACGCACCGTTTCCGTTAAACTTGACGGTGTATTGATTCGCCTTCCACTGTGCATATAGCGTTACTGTCCCACCCGACTTTGTCGTCAGATTCTTTATCTGCGCTTTGTTTTTATACGTCTTACCGGAACCATTTTTCTTTGTATTCCAGCCTGCAAATGTATAGCCTTTTTTCTTGTAAGCATTTGACTTTAACTTATAATTCTTACCGTACTGGCAGTTCTTTAACGTCTTCATGCTGCCGGATGCCGCGCCGTTTCCGTTGAACTTAATCGTGTACCGATTTGCCTTCCACTGTGCATACAATGTGACAGTACTTCCGTCCGCCTTCGTCAGGGTCGAACCGTTTGACTGATTTTTATAAGCTGTTCCACTTCCATTTGCCTTCGTATTCCAGCCCGTAAACGTATAACCCTTTCTTGTAAAAGCATTTGCCGTGAGCGTTGCACCGTTTCCGTAAGTCACCTTCTGGCTGCTCATTTTCCCACCGGTAGAGCCATTTCCCTTATAGACAATCGTGTATTTCACGGTAAGTTTTGCAATGGATTCCGTCTTCGTTGTTCCGCATCTGCTACATTTATAAGTTTTTATTCCTGCCTCTGACACAGTTGCCTTCTTTGTCACTGTACCGGAATCCCAGGAATGTCCGGTTGCCGGAATTTTCTTCTGTGCGACAAGTACTTCATTGCAGGTAGCGCAGTGGCTTCCCTCCGTCAGACCGGATTTCGTACAGGTTGCAGCAACCGCTTTGTCTTTCACAACCGTATGCGTGTGCTCACTCTCCCCCGTATCCTCCGTATCCTCTGTCTCTTCCGTATCCGGTATCTTCTCTGCCTCACTTCCCAGATATAAGGTCACGCTCTGTGTCTTTGTATCGTCCTGTGCAGGATTCCATTCCTTCCCCAGATATGGGTTCACCCGCAGTATTGCTTTTCCATCCGTAGCGGAAAAAGATACTGCTTTTCCACTTTGCACCGCTTTATCATTTGGCAGAACATATTCCCAGCTAATGTCACTCTGCTGATATTCGTTCCAATATAGTGCATCTGCATTTTCCAGCCGGAATTTACATTCGGATGCTCCGTCTGCCTTTATATTTAACAGATATACCGTATATGGCTCGATTGAAATCGTATATTTTCCCGGCGACTGGTAGCATTCCTGATTTTCTTCCTGCCTGTATACACGTACTGTCACCGTCCGTGCCACGCCGTCCGGCCAGCTTTCCAGATGTTCATCATTAAGCCAGCAGCTCGGTTTCAGGATAAAGGTATCGTTCTCGTTTTCCTGCAGTGTCTCTACCAGGTAAATCACCCCGGCGCCACTGTTGCCACCCTTTCCATAGGAAATACTCAGTTCTTTCTCATCGTCACAGTAAAACAGAATAAAATAAGTTCCTGCCTCCTGTGGTGCAAACTGCCAGCTGATACTTCCATCTGCTGCCAACGCCTGCTCATATTGCCCCGGTTCTGTAATCTGCTCGACATTAAACGGATTCCCATACTTTGCCGCATAGGCTGCCAGCGTTGAACCAGGCTCCCCGTAAAGTGCCAGGCTTTTAAGGGTCTTTTCTGAATCCGCTATTTCGCAGGATGGATTTAAAACGGTAAGACTCTTTAAAAATGGCATGGACTGGCAAAAATCTTCTGCAATTGAAGCGTATTCCTCAGGCAGATACAAATGTCTGACCGTTCCCGGACAGGCAATCAGACTGGTTTTTTCCTTATTATATAAAACACTCTTATATACGGAAAAATTTGCGTTTTCTTCGTCTAACTGTATTTCCTTTAAAGAAGCACAACCGTCTACTACACTTTCCCCCACAGTCGCCACTGTCTTTGGCAATTTGAGCACAGAAAGTGCACTACAGCCCGCAAAAGCATATTTTCCAATCTCTGTCAGTCCATCCGGTAACGAGATTTCCTCTAACGCACTGCACTCATAAAAGGAATACTCTCCAATTTTGGTCACCCCGGATGGAATAATCATTTTTTTCAAACTGCTGCATTTATAAAATGCCTGTGGCACAATCTCCGTAATTTTCGCTGGAATTACAATTTCTTCTAACGCCGTACACCCACGAAACGTATTTCCCATTGTCTCTATCGTCTCCGGCAATGTAACACTCTTTAATGCCACACAGTCTGCAAAAACTCCGTTGTTTAATGCAGTAACGCCATCCGGCACAACTACTTCCGTAAGACCGCTTTCCATAAAAGCACAGATATCTATTTCCGTCACTGTCTGCGGCAAATCAAGCTTTTGTATCGAGCTGCATCCGGCAAATGCATGGTCTCCAATTATAGTCACTCCCGCCGGAATTTCAAACGAAAGAAGCGCACTGCAGTCCGCAAATGAATACGCTGGAATTTCCGTTATTCCAGACGGAAAATTTACCGACTGTAAGTTTGCACATCCCTGCCATGCGCCTTCTGCAATCTCTGTAACTGTAGCCGGAACCGCCATCGATGTGATTTTACTACAGTTATAAAATGCATGTTCTTCGATTGCCTGCAACTGTTCCGGCAAGATGATTTCCTCCAGCGAAGTACAGCCGGAAAAACATTCGGTCGGAATCACCCGGACCGTCGATTTTAAGGAAACACTTGTCAGCCCCGCACAATTCTGTAACGCAGCCGTATCTATCATATCGGCCGCCGTAAGCTGTAATTCATGAAGACCGCTGCATCCATAAAACGCCCGTGCCGAAACTGTTTTCAGACCTGTGGCATCTATTGCCTGTATCTTCTCGCATCCATAGAAAGCATTTTCCCCGACAATGTCAAGACGCACGCTGCTTCCCGCAAATGAATTCAGGCTGCTGCACCCATAAAACGCATTTTCTCCAACCGAAATATGTGATGCCTGAACATTTACCTCTGTGAGATTTTCTGCTCCATAGAAAGCCCCGGCTCCAATTCCCGTCACGCTTTCCGGCAATGTAATTGTGGAAAGATTTTTATTTCCATAAAAAGCCCCGGCTCCGATTTGTACAACCGTGTAGTCTGCCGTCTCTCCTTCTGCCGGAGTCAGCGAAACTGTCTGCGGAACAGAAATTGCGGTCGCATCACCACCGGATACAAGCACTGCCTGTTTCCATACGCCCGGAATATAGCAAAATCCCTGCGCATCTGTGGCTGTCCCCAATGTATAAAGTGTCATCAGGTCTGTGAGGTCTGAATCCGTATAGTTTCCGAATAAGCTGCAGCCACGGATAACGCCCGCATCGTTTGCAATTCCCCACACATCCGGCATTGAGAGCACCACCGAAAATGTTTTTGTTTCCGTATCAAAAGAAAGCAATTTATCTGCGGTTGTCACATACAGTAAGCCGTTATGGGAAATCAATCCGGTACGCAAAGAATCTCCCGTATCCGCATAGGATGCTATCTCCTCTGTGGCACCTGTCTGCCAGTCAATTTGTAAAATCTTGCTGCTTTTTAAGGTATACCAGTTTCCATTACAGCAAACAATCGGGTTTTCGATATCCTCCCAAAAATAATTGTCAAATGTCGTATCACTACATTCAACTGCCTTGTCCCATCCGGTATGCTCGTCACATAAGCCCAATCTGCCTCCTTTTTCCATTGCCGCATCACTTAACAGGAAAAAGTAATGGTCAGCCCTTCCGTACACATCCGAATCCGGGTCATTCCAGGTTACATCTACGTGATACCAGTGTTCGTTCACATATATCTCATTCCACGCATGGTTCATCTGCGCACTCGACACCATAATTGCCGGAATTCCAAGCTCTTCCATGATTGCCCGGTACGCCAACGAATATGCTTCACAGACTCCCGTCTGATTCACTAACAGGGAATACGCATCATGGTGCAGCAATGTTTGGTCATAAATTACAGTTGAAGTCAGATAGTCATTGACAAACAATGCTTTCTGCACATCCGTCCAATTCCTATCCACCTGCGCCACAATCCGGTTAAGCGCCTGATAATACTCTGCCCTTTGCGCTTCAAGTTCCGCTGTGTCCGCTGTATACGTATAAGAAACCGCTTCTGCGATTCCATTCTCGTCACAGCTTACGGTAAGATTTTCGGACACATAAAAAAGCCCGCTGTCGTGATTAATCACCGACTGATATACCGCTGCCACATCTTCCGCAGTCATATCATAGGAAGACAGGTCTGTCTGTGCATTCATCTGCAAAATATCTGCTCGAATTGCCTCTGCCGCATCCGCATATTCCACCGCACATTCATCTGCCTGTTTTGCCTCTTCCTCCTGCGGTATCTCGCCTTGTTGAAACAAACTGACCGTTTTCTCCACATCCTGTCCGCCTTTGGCATTCTGCGGACATAATGCAAACAGTCCGACTGCCATCGCTGCCAGAATAATTCTTTTGTGTCTCATTTTTCTTCCTCCCCTGTGCTGCCCTATAATCCAAAGTACTTATCCAGTCCGTTGGCAAGTCCCTGTACCATTTTATCCTGATAGTCATCCGATGCCATTAACGCATCCTCTGTCGGGTTGGTCATAAAACCGAGCTCCACGATTGTGACCGGCACCTGACACCAGTTGATGCCGCTCATGCTGTCTGTTTCCCAGACATTGCGCGTTGCACACCCTGTTGCCGCCGAAAGCTCTGAAAGCACATTATCCGAAAGTGCTCTGCTTGCACTGTAAAGTGCCCCGTTATAGGGATTGCCCGCAGTCTGGCAGATGGTCATTGCGCCGCTCGCCGAGGTGTTGTCCGAACCATCTGCATGAATCCGTAAAAAAGCATTTGCTCCCGCCTGATTTGCAATTTCTGCCCGCTCTGCATTACTGATGTTTACGTCATTTGTGGTTCGCACCATCACAACCTGATATCCACGGTTTTCTAATTCTGTCTGCAATTTCAACGAGACTTCAAGTGTAAGCTCATATTCTTTGAGTCCTGTCGTAGTGCCTGTTGTTCCGCCTGCAACCTTTGCCTTTGTCTCTGTTGCCCCCGGACCGATTGGCTCCTGCTCGCTGTTGCCTTTTGCCTGATGTCCTGCATCGATAGCTACGATATAGCCGTTTTGTTCCCGCACCTGCGCTTCACCTGCCTCCGTTTCTGTTGCAGGCGTATTCTCTGACTCTGTCGGCAGCTCAGCTTCGCTTTCGCTCTCTGTTGCCGCCTGCTGCTCACGCTCTGTCTGGCTCTCGCTCTCCGGCTCTGCTTTGCTTTCTGTTTCCGTTGCGCTCTCTGGCTCGCCTTCTGGCTCTTCTTGCAATTCGCTCTCAGACTCTGTGTCGGTTGCCACTGTGTTTTCGCGTTCTGTGCCGCTTTCCGCACCTGTGTCTTTATTCTGCGATGCCAGACTGCATGCCGAAAGCAGCCCCAATATCAGCAGCACCGGCAGTAATCGCGCGTATTTTTTATAATGTCTGTTTTTCATATGATGTTCTCCCAAATTTTTATAATATGTTTTCCTGTTATGACAATGCCACATTCCGCACTATCTCCCACGTTTCTCCCTCTAACATAACACCGGATTCTCCGTTCTGACAAGTCTTATCGTCAGAATTACCAAATTTTACGCGCAACACTTGCCTTTTTATGATTCTTCATTTATAGTATTCCAATCAAACAATATCTTTTTATTCCAGGCAACCATTTCTTGGTCCCGATGTTGACCGCCACGGAATCCGGCTTGATGCCTATATCGAGGACTGGTCTACTCTTTCTTCGGACATTGCAAATGCTGAGCTCTGCCCGGATATCTATGACATTGAGCCAAACAAAACCTCCGAAATCTTGGGAATGGGAAGATATGATTCGTAAAGAAGCGACTGCAGAGGGGCTCGCCGAAGGACGTGCAGAAGTTTTAAGTTCGATGCCGCATCAAGACTAATTATCTGGTTTTGATGGAAACATCGGATATTTACTATGAATCACCTCTAAAAATCACTATTTTTCCTCTTTGTTCTCTTCCTTTATAATAGAGATTATTAAAATAGAAGGAGAGGGTTTATTTATGAAACACCAGAAATCTTTTGCCGCACTGGCCCTTGCGGCTCTTGCCGCTATAAGCCTTGGCGCCTGCGGGAATACCGATGGTCCGCACGCCTCTGCAAACGGCATCACGACTTCCGATAATGGGGAAATCCGCAAAGAACTGACCGCAGTAGAACTGACGGACCTTATGGGAAACGGTATTAACCTTGGAAATACCATGGAGGCATACGGACGCGCATCCTACGGTGTTGGCGCCGATGTTTCTTCCTATGAAACTACATGGGGATGCCCGGTCACAACACAGGAAATGATTACCGGCATGAAAGAAGCCGGTTTTTCCGCAATCCGTATTCCGGTAGCCTGGACGAATGCCATGAACTACGAGAGCGGGGATTATACCATCGGCGAAGATTATTTAAACCGTGTAGAAGAAATCATTAATTACGCCCGTAATGAAGATATGTACGTTATCATCAACGACCACTGGGACGGCGGATGGTGGGGAATGTTCGGTTCCGCATCCGAGGAGACCCGCACCGCAGCTATGGATATGTACAAATCCATGTGGACGCAGATTGCGGAACGTTATAAGGAATATTCCGACTATCTGATTTTTGAATCCGGAAATGAGGAACTTGGCTTCCGCTTAAACGATACCGATATTGCCGCTGATTCCGGCACACTCTCAGATGACGAATGTTATACTGTCACAAATGAAATCAACCAGGCTTTTGTCGACACCATCCGTGCAACCGGCGGGAACAACGAAAACCGTTTTCTTCTGATTGCAGGCTTCGGAACCGACATTACCAATACCTGTGACAGCAGGTTTGTGATGCCAACCGATTCTGCAGACAGTAAACTTTTAGTATCGGTTCATTACTATGACCCGTCAGGCTACTGCATCAACACCAGCCTTTCCTCCTGGGGGGACAAGAATGACTACGAAAGCCAGAATGAGACTCTGGAAAAAATGACAAAATTTACCGACGAGGGCTACGGTGTCATCATCGGTGAGTATGGCGTCTTAATTGAACAGAATGACTTAAAAGACGGAACACTTGATTATTATACGAACTTCTTAAACAACTGCGACTTATACGGCTATGCACCAATGCTCTGGGACTGCAATAACCTGTATGACCGCAATGCTGGAAAAATCATCTATGATGACATTGCTGCCTTTTATCAGTCACGCAGCGTATCTGCACAGGCAGAGCTTTCTGAAGATACCATCAAATCCAACGCAAAAGCTGCCATGGAAGAAGCACTTGCCAATGCACCGGAGGGCTCCGGCGTTGACGAAAACACTTCGGTGGCATGGATTATGTATAACAGCAGTGACTGGTCGATGCTCTACAGCGTAGGCGATGCCTATAACCCAACCGACAAGACTGCCGGAATCGAGGCAACCGATGTCGAAGTTACCGGAGAAGGCACTTATACCGTTGCCCTTGATTTCACCGGAACCGATGCAGGCTCCGCCAACAGCGTTGTGTTCTCCGCCGTTGCCATCAGCAACGGAGAAACCCTCTACCCGGGTTACTGCATTGATATCAAGGAAATCCTTATTAACGGAGAACCTTACAAGATGAACGGACGGCCTTACACCTCCAGCGATGACGGTTTATGCACCCGTGTCAACCTCTACAATTCGTGGGTATCTGCGATTCCGGATGAGGCACGTACACCGGATGGAAATCTCAACTATGTAACGCCGAACCTGTTAGATGCCGACACCTTAGGTCAGGTGGAAACTATCGAAATTACCTTCGATTACGTTCCCGGAAAATAATTTTCTGAAACAGTAAACATAGAATAAGATAGTCAAAATAAGACAGCCGCTTTCACAAATAAAGCATTGTGAAAGCGACTGTCCGTTTTTTTCTTTCTATTTTTTATTTTTCTGCATCCTGATAGTTCACAGAGAACCCTCTAAACTCTGCATTTCCTTTTCCAATGGCATAAAGTCCCATGACAACACCGGTAAATCCGCTTGCGACCTCACTCGATAAGTACTTTGTAAAGGCACTACCAAGCTCCACCTCTCCCTGCGCGGTCTTTACAAAGAAATGGTACTGTAAACGGTCTGCACGCACAATAAGTTCTGCATGGTCTCCCTCTAATGCGATACGGTTTTGAAGATGCTTAATTCCGCCAATATTCAGCTTTAAGACGGCTTCACAGCCTTCTTTTGTCCGGCGGACTGCGATATCATAGTGTTCGTCCTCTGTCATATACATTGTAACACCGGCTTCCACCTCGCTCTGCGGCTCTTCTAATGCTACCTCACACTTTAATTCCATCGAAAAATCTTTCTGGCGGAGTCCGATAAATGTAGGAGAATCCACCTCATCCAATGTGACGGAGGTTCCATGAAGTACAAGACTGTTTTCCCTGCACTCATAATTTTCCGGATGCGGGTGTCTCAGATAGCACCAGTCCAGATTCCACGGCGTATTCTCAAAGGTATAGCATTTCTTCTCCTGCTGCACGCATCCTGCTTCGCTTTGAATCTCATAACGCTCATCTGCCGTTCCGTCCAGTCCTGCCGTAAACCAGCCATCCTTTCCAAACTGCACCGGCATCAGGAAAACCTCCCTGCCGAGGTGATGGAACGGCTGCCAGATATCAATCTGCCGGAAGCCCAAGCATAAAATATGCCAGTCGCCGTAACGGTCACAAATCAAATCGCCGTGTCCGATAGCCTGAATGAGATACGGCGCCTTGTTGCGGTTTGTCAGCACCGGATTCATCGCATACGGCTCAAACGGTCCCCAGACCGAATCGGATTTTGCATACGTTACCATATGTCCGTACTCCGTTCCACCCTCTGCCGCCATCACATAATAGGTTCCGTTTATCTTGTAAAGATGCGGGCTCTCGAGATAACGACCGCCGCTGCCCTGCCAGATAACACGGCTTTCTGTCAGCTTCTTTCCGGTCGCAATCTCAATCTCGCACTGCACAATTCCTGCATTTCCGGCATCATCATGCCCGTTTGTCATATAGTAGGCTCTGCCGTTCTCAAAATACAGGGATGGGTCGATTCCATCCATCTCCACATTCACCGGGTCCGACCACTCGCCGTAAATGTCATCCGTGTATACATAAAAATTTTCATTCGTGGAATTGTTATTCGTGGTCATGTAAAATCTGCCGTCATAGTAGCGGATTGTCGGGGCAAATACACCGCCGGAGCTGCGCACACCGTCTAACATTACCTGACTTTTTCTGGTCAGCACATGACCAATCTGCTTCCAGTTTACCAGGTCCTCGCTCTCAAACAGCGGTACTCCCGGAAAATACTGAAACGAACTGCACACCAGATAATATTTTCCGTTTGCCTCGCACACACTGGGGTCCGGGTAAAATCCTTTTACAATCGGATTCGTATATCTCATCAATCTCTCCTCCTGTCCTCAACACATTCTGATTTCATTTTAGAATATCCCGGATGCGATTACAACGTGGTTTTTTCTTCCCTTTCTACCGCAAAAATCCGACCAGTCTGCCACACCTATGCAATGTCAATGTAATGCTTTGCCTGCGTGAAAAACATCTGCGCATAAATTCCGTCCTTCTTATGTACCAGCTCCTCATGCGTGCCATACTCTTTGATAGTGTCCTCTGCAAACACCGCGATATGGTCACAGAATTTACAGCTTGAAAGCCGGTGTGAAATATAAATCGCCGTCTTCCCGCCTACCAAACTGTTAAACTTGCGGTAAATATCGTATTCTGCCACCGGGTCAAGCGCCGCCGTCGGCTCGTCGAGAATCACAATCGGCGCATTGCGGTATAACGCCCGGCTGATTGCCACCTTCTGCTGCTGTCCGCCGGAAAGCTCTGTTCCCTTCTCATCAAAACTCTTATAAATCATGGTATCAAGCCCCTTTTCGAGCTTTCCTGCATCCTCATAAAAGCCGGACAGTTTCAGGACACGCGCAATCTCCTCCTCGGAAAAATCCGCATCCCCAAACGTAATATTCTCCCGCAGTGTAAACGCAAACAGCTTAAAATCCTGAAAAACAACTGCGAACAATTTCCGGTACTCCTCCTCGGAATACTCCATGATATCCACACCATCAATGTATATTTTTCCCTCTGTAACAGCGTACAAGCGGCATAAAAGTTTAATAAACGTCGTTTTTCCTGCACCGTTTAAACCCACGATGGAAAGATGCTCTCCCGAGTGGATGGTGAGATTAATGTGGCGCAGCACATATTTTTCCGACCTCGGATAACGAAAGCTCACATCCGAAAACTCTATCACATGTTCCCCGCCGGACACCTTTTTCTCTCCCGTCTGCATTGCCCTTGGGTATTCGAGAAACAGCAGAAACTGGTACGCATAATTACAACGCTTGCGAATCTCCATTCCGCAGTCAATCATCTGATTCAGGCTGGAGTACAGCGACGCTGAAGCTGAAATACACATGGAAAAATCTCCGATGGAAATTTTTTTCGCCACCGCAAGGAATCCGATATAAAAATAGCTGATTCCGGCACGCAGACAGTTGACAACATCCATTTTTAAAAGATTCTTCTCCCCTGCGATTGCCCCATCCTTCCAGACATTCGTCGTATCTTCCGTATAGGCATCCGCCTTCTGTGCCATCAGACCGCTGCTGTTATAAAGTCTGATATCCTTTCCATATTCAAAGCTCACCAGACGGTACAGCACATAGCCAAACATCCGGTTAATCTTAGCGAGTTTCAGGAAATTTTCTTCCTCTTTTTTATTAATCTTTGCGTTATAAAAAGAATCGAAAAGCAGCGCCACAATCTGTACCGGGAAAATCAGCGGGCATTTCACCAGAATAATTGCCGCAACGCTTACAAAAATCGTAGTGTTTAAAACAATCTGATAAAAATAATCCAGAATCCCGACTACTCCGCCGCTGTACCACGAAATGCCTTCCTTTGCCTTATTTAACTGGTCAAGCGCCTGCGGATTTTCCGTGTGTTCATAGTCCATTCCCATGGCGTGCTCTGCGAGCATCACCGCAAAATACTGGTTAAACCATTCTCCTAACGTATTTTTGATGCTTTCTGCGATAGTCTTACACCCGGTCGCCACAAAATCAATTCCCACCAAAAGCAGGGCACACACGATAATCGTATGCAGATGGCTTTCCACCGGAGCACCATTTATGACAAGCAACAGCTCATCAATCAAAAACTTTGGAATCAGAATATTTTTAAGATTCATTGCAAGCTCGGCAAGAAACAGCCCCAGATAGCAGAAAAACAGGGATGGCTTTTCCTTTGCTGCCGTTTTTAACATAAATGCAAGTGTTTCACCTACAAATTTCGTGTTCTTTTCAGATGATTTCTTTTTCTTCTCACGCATCGGCCTCTTCCCCGCTTTCTTCCATATAATACTGTGCCTGGATACGGAACATCTTTGCATACTCCCCATCCTGTTCTAACAGGCTCTTATGCGTTCCGTACTCGACCATCTCACCGCCCGAAAACATTGCCACATGATTGCAAAACTGTGTAGAGCTGAGTCTGTGGCTGATGTAGACCGCCGTCTTGCCGCCGATAAGTTTATCGAAATCCTCATAGAGACGGCTTTCCGCCACCGCGTCAAGTGCCGCCGTCGGCTCATCGAGAACTACCACCGGAGCGTCCTTATAGAGTGCCCTTGCGAGCGCAATCTTCTGCTTCTCGCCGCCGGAGAAATCCACGCCGTCATCGTAAATCACCTTTAACACCTCGGTCTTTACACCCTTTGGCAGTGTCTCTAATTTCTCCTTCAATCCTGCCGCCTGTAAACATTCCTCCGCTTTTTTCGCATCGGTTTCATCCGGTGCCTGCATGGAAATATTTTCTGCCAGCGGAAATGCGAAAAGCTCTACGTTCTGAAATACCGGTGCAAACACCTGATAATAATCATGCCTGTTATAATCCTTAACATTCACTCCATTTAAGAGGATTTCTCCCTCTGTCGGCTCATAAAGGCGCAGTAAAAGCTTGATAAATGTCGATTTTCCGGCACCGTTTAAGCCCACAACGGCCAACCGTTCTCCCGCTTTTACCGTGAGATTTAAGTTTTTTAAAGCATAGGCTTCTGCCTTCGGATAACGAAACGATACATTTTTGAACGTAAACTCGTAGGAGTCAAGCTTTGGAACCGGGATTCCGCCGTCCTCTTCGTCTCCTTCTCCAAAATCCAGAAAACTCCGGAAATCGTCCACTTCCCTGCTGCACGCCAGAAGATTTCCCGCATGTGTGAGCAATTCATTTATAAAATTAAAAAAAGTTGCAAACGATGCCGTATACATCGTAAAATCACCGATGGTGACATTTCCCTGAATTACCTGATAAATCAGGTACGCGTACACACCTGCCTGTGAAACAAGCCAGGTAGCGGCTCCGACAAAGCCCGCATTTCTCCAGAGCTTTTCATTTTTCCGCTGTGCATCGCAGCGAACCTTTGCAAGCTCCCGGTACTTGTCACAAAGCCAGTCTTTTAACCCAAACATCCGGATATCCTTTGCCGCAGCAAAATCCGTCGTGGTATTCTGCATATACTGATTTTTTCTCCACCAGGGTGCCAACGGGTCCCAGACCTTTTTCTTCGCTGTGCGGCTTGTGTAATTCCGAAACAGAAAGTTTAACACGGTCACCGCGAACACGAGAAGCACCATCCACAGATTTAAAGACCCCATAATTGCAAGTCCGACAAGAACAACTGCAAGAGATTTTAAGAACTCTGCACCTTCACGCATCATCCCCTCGACACCGTTCATATTATTATTACATGCCTGCCCAGCTCTCTCGTAGCAGTCCATCACATCGGGATTTTCCAGATGCTCATAGTTGATGCGCATGATTTTTAAATTCTGTTTCTGAATCATGCACAGACGGGCATGAATAAAACGCCACCATATATTACAACCATAGTATGTATTTAACATTGCAGCGATTAACTGAAGCACAATAAAAATCAGAAGCAGCTTCGAAAGCTGTCCCGTCCCCTGCTCGTTTGTGATTGCATCAATTACAAATTTGGAAATAAATGTCCACAGATACTGCAACATTGGCGTACAGACCATTCCAATCGGAATCAGAACCAGAAACCACCGGTCTATCTTTACCATATTTTTGCAGATGTAAGAAATGTTGTTCCATAACCCATAAGATGTATGGTATGGATTTTTTGTCTGTTGTTCTTTTTTGTCCTTCATGTGTCCCAAGCCTTCCCGCCGACAATCCCCGCCAGCATTGAATCATCAATCAAACGTTCTCATTGATGATTCCATGCTAGCATACGCAGGATTTGCTGTCTATCAACGTGTACTTGAGTTCACACATTCCTCTTTTTCAACTATTACTTGAGTTCTCATCCTGCCCTAAAATCGATGCTGCGGACGCCTCCAATGCCTGTTTCGCCCTTGTCAGCTCGTTTGCCTGCTCCATGCTCACATCTCCCGGGCGAATCCGTTTTACGAGTTTTTCAAGATAAGAAAGATCGGATTTTATCTGTTTTACAGAAGCCTTGTCTATCGTCTTATTCTTCTTTGCCTCCGAAAGTGCCGCCTGCGTGCGGCGGATTAACGTCTCGGATTCGTTGCGCACATCCACATATGCACGGCGTTCTCCGTCCGTCGCCTCGTATTCTGCCGCTTCGCGGATGGCACGCTCAATGTCCGCATCCGACATATTACTGCTCGACGTAATCGTAATCTGCTGCTGTTTTCCGGTGCCTAAATCCTTCGCGGACACCTGCACGATGCCATTGGCATCTATGTCAAACGTCACCTCTATCTGCGGCACGCCCGCCATTGCCGGCTTTATGCCGGAAAGCTTGAAATTGCCGAGAAGCTTATTGTCTCTTGCAAACTGGCGCTCGCCCTGCAATACCTTGATTTCCACCGAGGTCTGGAAGTTCCCTGCCGTACTGAAAATCTTGCTGTGTCTGGTCGGAATCGGAGTGTTGCGGTCAATCAGCTTTGTCGCAACGCCGCCTAAGGTTTCAATGGAGAGTGATAACGGCGTGACATCCATCAGAATAATCTCTGCCGCCGCACTTCCTGCCACAAGCTGTCCGCCAAGTTTGCCGCCCTGTACCGCTGCGCCGAGTGCCACACACTCATCCGGATTTAAATTCTTAGACGGTTCCTTTCCGGTCATCTGCCGCACTTTTTCCACGACAGCCGGCATACGGGTTGATCCTCCGACAAGCAGTACCATCCCAAGCTCTCCCGAAGAGATTCCGGCATCCGATAATGCCTGTGTGACCGGACCTCTTGTCCGCTCCACCAAATCTGCCGTCAGTTCCTCGAACTGTGCTCTGGTGATGTTCATATCAAGATGCTTTGCCTCTCCGCGCTGGGTCGTGATAAACGGAAGGTTGATTTCTACGGTTGCAGATGCAGAGAGCGCCTTTTTTGCCTTCTCTGCCTCCTCCCGCACACGCTGCATCGCTGTTGCATCCTTTGACAAATCAATCCGCTCGGTCTTTCGATACTCCGATACGATATAGTCCGCTAACCGTGCATCAAAATCATCCCCGCCGAGATGATTGTCCCCAGCGGTTGCAAGTACCTCAATCAGATTGTCCCCGATTTCAATGACAGAGACGTCAAACGTGCCGCCGCCTAAATCGTACACCATGATTTTCTGCGGTGCCCCGTGGTCCAGGCCATATGCCAATGCCGCGGAGGTCGGCTCGTTGATGATACGAAGCACGTTTAACCCCGCAATCCTTCCGGCGTCCTTTGTCGCCTGCCTCTGGGCATCGTTAAAGTATGCCGGAACCGTAATGACCGCTTCCTGCACGGACTCTCCAAGATAGCTCTCTGCGTCTTTTTTCAGTTTGCGCAGCACCATCGCAGAAATTTCCTGCGGTGAGTAAAGCTTGCCATCGATTTTGGCACGGAAGCTGCCTCCCATCTCACGCTTGATGGAGAAAAACGTGCGCTCCGTGTTGACCGCCGCCTGACGCCTTGCCACATCTCCGACTAACCGCTCTCCATCCTTCGTAAATGCAACCACTGACGGCGTGGTGCGTCCGCCCTCCGCATTCGGAATCACGACCGGATTTCCGTTCTCCAAAACCGCCACACAGCTATTCGTAGTCCCCAAATCAATGCCAATTACTTTTCCCATAATTTAAAACCATGCCTTTCTTTCGTTCTATCTATGACTGTATGCCTGCTTTTAGCCTTCGTCAAGAACCACACGGTTTATTTAAGGAAATGTTTCCGGTTGGATAAGAAAAATTTTATTTTTGGACAACCACATTCCCGTCAATCATCACAGACACAATCTCGGTATCCACCGCAAATGGATTTCCTTTTACCAGCACAAAATCTGCATCTTTTCCCTCCTCAATGCTCCCGACACGGTCTTCCACGCCGATATGCCTTGCCGCATGAATCGTAATCGCCTTTAGTGCATCAAACGCATCCATCCCACAGTAGATGGCACGCCCCGCGCAAAGCGGCAGATAGCGCTCCTCTATAACCGGTGAATCCGTGATAATCGACACCTGACAGCCCGCCTTCGCAAGCACTGCCGGCGTCTCAAAGCTCTTATTCTTTAACTCATACTTTGTCGCGTGCCCAAACGACGGTCCTACCGCAACCGGATAACCCTCCTTCGCAAGTTCCTCTGCAATCAGCGCGCCGTCTGTCACATGGTCTAGCCGCAGGTCAAACTCAAACTCCTTTGCAATCCGTATCGCCGTAAAAATATCGTCCGCCCGGTGTGCGTGCGCCTTTATCGGCAGTTCCTTTCGTATCACCGGAAGCAACGCTTCCAACTTGCAGTCATACGGCGGCAGTTTCGCGTAATCAATCGCATCCGGAAAGCCCGCGGCGCGCTTTTTCTCCTCGTATTCCATTGCTTTGTGAAACATTTCACGAAGCTTTGCCGCAACCGACATCCGCGAATAAATTCCTTTTTCCTTGTAACAGCTCTTCGGATTCTCGCCAAAGGCAATCTTCATCGCCGCCTTTTCCTTCACAAGCATCTCATCAATCCGGTTTCCGGTCGTCTTAATCGCGCAGAACGTTCCTCCGATGACATTCGAGCTGCCAGGTCCCGTGCACACGCAGGTCACGCCGGCTTCCCTCGCCTGCCGGAAGGTCTCATCCTGCGGATTTACCGCATCTATGGCGGATAACTGCGGCGTTACCGGGTCTCCGGTCTCGTTAAAGTCCTCCCCAGCAAATCCCACCGCATAGCCGTCAAGCCCCAGATGGCAGTGTGCATCCACAAAGCCCGGATAGACATCAAGTCCTGTCGCATCAATGATTTTTGCCTCATTGATGATTTTTCCCTCCAGAACCGGTGCAATCTTTTTGATTTTGCCGTCTTCCACCAGAATATCCGACGTAAACGGCTCTTTTTCCACCGCATTATGGATTGTGCCCTGTTTTATCAACAAAAAACCGCTCATATTGTGTACCTCTCTTCCACATTACCTGATTCGAGGATACCCAATTGAAGCGGTTTTTATTCCTGTTTCTTCCTATTTTGAAAGGTCTGTCTTGCGAATCTGCTCGCGTACCCGAAGCACCATGGACGGTGATACCGAAAGCTCGTCAAATCCCATCCGTAAAAAGGTTTCCGTCAGCGTCACATCGGCGCCAAGCTCTCCACAGATGCCGACCCAGCAGCCTTCCTTATGTCCGTTGTCGACCACCATCTGAAGCATCCGAAGCACTGCCTCGTGATGGGAATCATAAATATTGTCGAGTCTCGGATTCTGCCTGTCAATCGCAAGCGTATACTGCGTGAGGTCATTCGTTCCGATGGAGAAGAAATCTACCTCTTTTGCCAGCAAATCTGAAATCATGACGGCTGCCGGCGTCTCAATCATCACGCCAAGTTCCACATCCTTGTACGGAATGTTTGCCTCGTCTAACTCTTTGCGTACCTCCGCGCAGATTTCCTTGATACGTTTCACCTCTGCCACCGAGATAATCATCGGGAACATAATGGAGACGGTTCCGTAATAGCTTGCCCGGTAGATGGCGCGAAGCTGCGTCTTAAAAATGTCCACACGGTCAAGGCAGATACGAATCGCGCGGTAGCCCATCGCCGGATTTTCTTCCTTCTCAAGTCCGAAATAATCTGCCTTTTTGTCGGCTCCGATATCGAGGGTACGGATAATCACCTTTTTTCCCGCCATATTCTCGGCAACTGCCTTATAAGCGGCAAACTGTGTTTCCTCGGACGGATAATCCTCGGATTCAAGGTAAAGGAACTCGCTGCGGAATAATCCGATTCCGCCTGCATCATTGGCAAGCACAGCTGCCACGTCCCCGGTTCCACCGATGTTAGCGTAAAGATTAATCTTTTTCCCGTCAATCGTCACATTCTCCTTGCCTCTTAATTCAAGGAGCAGGCGTTTTTTCTGTTCTTCCTCATTCTTACGATTGTCGTATGCGGAAAGTACATCCTCCGCCGGGTCAAGGATACAGGTTCCGGCAAATCCGTCCACGATTCCGATTTTCCCGGCAGCCGCCATTTCGGCTGCCTCCTCTGCCGGAAAATCAACGCCGATTAACGCCGGAATGTTCATGGTTCTTGCAAGGATTGCCGTGTGGGAGTTTGCAGAGCCAAAGCGTGTCACAAACGCAAGCACCTTTGACTTGTCAAGCTGGACGGTCTCACTCGGTGCCAAATCATCTGCCATCAGAATCACCGGTTCGTCTCCGGTCAGCATGCCGTCTCCGCCGCCCTGTAAAATATTGATGACGCGGTTTGAAATATCCTTAACATCTGCCGCTCTCGCCTGCATATATTCATCGTCCATTGCCGCAAACATCTGGGAAAAATTGTCCGCCGTGGATGCCACTGCAAATTCTGCATTGACCGACTGGGTCTTTATCATGTTTTCGATGGATTCCACGTAATCGAGGTCGTCAAGCATCATCTGATGCACCTCAAAAATCATGGCTCCGGTCTCGCCCACTTCCTTGACCGCCTTCTCATAAAGGGCAGCAAGCTGTTCCTTGGCACGTTCCTTGGCACTCTCAAAGCGGCTGGTCTCTGCGTCCACATCGTCCACTCTGGTACGCTTCACCTGATTGTCTTTTTTATGATAAACAGCAATTTTTCCAATGGCGATTCCGCCAAACACACTTTTTCCTGTCAGTTCCATGGTTTTCCCTCCCCACGTAAGCACCTGCCGTTTGCGGCAACGATTTTTATAAGTTCTCCTGTAAGAAGCTGCTTAATTTTGCGATTGCTTCCTCTTCCTGCTCGCCGTCTGTGCGGATGGTGATTTCCTCTCCACATTTCACGCCAAGTCCCATCACACCGAAAATACGCTTTGCGTCAACTTCCTTGTCACCCTTTGCGATAGTGACTTTGCATGGGAATGCTGCTGCCTCTTTTACAAAAATGCCTGCCGGACGTGCGTGGATTCCTTCTCTGTCTGTAATGGTATACTGAAATTCTTTCATGATTGTTTCCTCCTTAAAAATACAATTTTATATGGTTTTTAAATTTTTTGTTTCTAAGTTCTAAGCGTTTTTCTTCTCTTTTTTCAAAATGCCAAGCAGTACGCAGGTGATTGCGGAACCAACTGCCAGAGACAGCAGGTAAAGTAACGGATGACCTACGGTTAAGAATACGAAGATTCCTCCGTGCGGTGCCATAAGCGTACAGTTAAATGCCATGGACATTCCTCCTGCCACTGCGGAACCGACGATACAAGCCGGAAGGACACGAAGCGGGTCGGATGCTGCAAACGGGATAGCTCCCTCTGTGATAAAAGAAAGACCCATGATAAAGTTTGTCGGTCCTGCCTTGCGCTCCTCAGCAGTAAACTTGTTTTTGAAGAATAAGGTTGCCAGTGCAATTGCAATCGGTGGAACCATACCGCCAATCATAACGGCTGCCATAATATTGTAATTTCCGGCTGCGATAGATGCTGTTCCGAATACGTATGCTGCCTTGTTGACCGGGCCTCCCATATCCACAGACATCATACCGCCTAACAGAGTGCCTAAGATAACGGCTCTTGTACCATTCATTCCCTCGAGTGCGCTGTTAATCCATGTATTTAATGCACCAATCGGCGGTTCTACTACATATAACATAATCACGCCGACAAGTAAGATACCAAGCACCGGGTAAAGCAGTACCGGTTTGATTCCGTCAAGGCTTTCCGGCAGCTTCGAGAAAATCTTCTTTAATAACAATACCAGATATCCTGCAAGGAATCCGGCTACTAAAGCGCCAAGGAATCCGGATGTTCCGGTTGCTGCGATGGAACCGCCCACAAATCCGACTGCAAGTCCCGGACGGTCTGCAATACTCATCGCAATAAATCCTGCGAGAATCGGGAGCATAAAGCCGAATGCCACGCCACCAATCTGCTTGAACATTGCCGCAAGCGGGGTAATCGTACCAAAGTTTGCACGGTCTGCCACCGGAAGGGAATTTAAGTCTACCGAGAAACCGTCAATCAAAAAAGCAATTGCAATCAGAATACCGCCACCGACTACGAATGGAAGCATATGGGAAACACCGTTCATCAGGTTCGTATAGATTCTGTGTCCAATGCTGTCCTTTGCGTCATCGGAATTATCTTCCGCTTCACCGCCTTTGCCGTGGTAAATAGATGCTTTTCCGTCCAA
Source organism: uncultured Roseburia sp. (assembly GCA_958420225.1). Lineage (GTDB taxonomy): Bacteria > Bacillota > Clostridia > Lachnospirales > Lachnospiraceae > Roseburia. The sequence continues at coordinate 172,459 of CATZIT010000003.1, forward strand.
TGCCTTGTGTAAAAGTTCGTCTGCCTTGCTGATTCCGTCTGAAACCTTACACTGGATGACCGGTTTTCCGGAGAAACGGTCCATCGGAACCTGTGTATCTGCTGCCACGATGATGCAGACTGCTTCGTCAATCTCCTGCTTCGTCAGCACATTCTTGGCACCGCCGCTTCCTCTGGTCTCAACCTTGATGCGGCAGCCAAGCTCTGCTGCCTTCTTCTCAAGGCTCTCTGCTGCCATATAAGTATGTGCGATTCCGGTCGGACATCCGGTAACTGCAAGCACCAGACGGTTATCCGCTGTTTTCTCTGCCGCAGCCGGCTCCTTTTTCTCTTCTTTATCTTCGCGCTCTTCCTCGGCACCGTCAATCACTGCCAGAAATTCATCGACGGTCTTTGCATTCCGAAGACCGTTTGTAAAATTCTCATCCATCAACATCACAGACAGACGGCTTAATACATCCAAATGTACGTTGTCCTCTGTATCCGGTGCTGCAATAAGGAAAATCAAATCGGTCGGCGCTCCATCTAGTGCGTCAAAGTCTACGCCGCCTTTTACGACCATTGCCGCAAGTCCCGGTGCCTTTACCGCATCGGATTTGCAGTGCGGAATCGCGATTCCCTCTCCGATTCCTGTCGTTCCCTCTTCTTCTCTTGCAAAAACACCCTTACGGTACTTCTCAACATCCGCAATCTTTCCGCTGGCTGCCATCAATGCAACCATTTTCTCGAGCGCATCCTGCTTGTTTTCTGCAACCCCGTCAAGCCGGATACTTTCCTTTGAAAGCAAATCTCTGATTCTCATAAAGAATCCTCCTCTATTTTTTTCACTACATGATTATCTGCAAACCGGAATCTCCTGTTCCGGGTCTACACAACTTTAAAAATTTTCACTTCCTCTAACAGCGCTTCCACTGTATCCTTCGTCGCAAGTTCCTCCGAGAACGCCGATGCACTTCCGGTGCAAAGACCCATCTGAAATGCCGCTCTGTAGTCATTCTCCGCAAAATAGCCTGCCAGGAAACCTGCCACCATGGAATCTCCGGCTCCAACGGAATTCACTACCTTTCCTTTCGGTGCTGCCGCCTCGTAAATCTCACCGGTTTCCGTCACAAGAACTGCGCCGTCTCCTGCCATGGAAACAAGAACGTTTCTTGCCCCCTTTTCCTGAAGCTTTTTCGCATAGCGCGCGATTTCGGCTTTTCCCTCCATCGTCACCCCAAAAATTTCTTCGAGCTCATGGTTGTTTGGCTTAATTAAAAACGGATGATAGCAGAGCACATTGACCAAAAGGTCTCTCGTCGCATCTACTACAATGTTAAGTTTTTTGTTTTTCAGGTGCTCCATGATATCGCTGTACATCGTCTGCGGCATTACGCCCGGAATACTTCCGGCAAGAATCAACGTATCTCCGTCCGTAAGCGAATCAAGCTTTTCATAAAGCTTTGCAATTTCCGCTTTGCCGATTGCCGGTCCCTGTCCGTTGATTTCGGATTCTTCCTCTCCGCGGATTTTGACATTGATGCGGGTAATTCCATCCTCCACCGGAATAAAATCTGCCGAAACGCCCTTCTGCTCCATCAGGCGCTTTAGCTCCTGCCCGGTAAATCCGGCATAGAATCCAAGTGCGGTGCTGTCAATTCCAAGGTTTTTTAACACCATCGAAACATTGACACCCTTTCCGCCCGGAAAAATCTTCTCTTCCGCTGTCCGGTTGGTGCGTCCGCAGGTAAATCCCGGAACGGTTACGATGTAATCCAGCGAAGGATTAAAAGTTACGGTGTAAATCATTGTGTTTCTCTCCTTTCCTCTATAAATTTATTACATTTGCTTTTTCTAAATAAACCCCTGCCGTAAGGTCTGTCGTTAAAATATCAGCACTATCAAATCCTGCAAAGGTCACATTGGAAATCTTGTTAAACTTGCTCGCATCCGCTAATATATAGCACTTTCTGCAATTTTCCATGGAACGCTTCTTTACTAATGCTTCCTTTGGCTCCGGTGTGGAAAATCCTTTTGTAAGACTCACTGCATTTGTGCCCCAGAAGCCTTTTGTAAAATTATATTTATCCAGGGAAGCGACCGCTTCCTCGCCGACGATTGCCTCCGTGACGGCTTTAAATTCTCCGCCGAGGATGTAGACGGTGTAGCCTTTCTCGGAAAGCAGCCTTGCATGGGTAATCGCATTTGTAACAAACACTGCCTTCTTCACTTCGATATAATCAATCATCTGCTCGGTTGTCGTTCCGGCATCCAGATAAACAAAATCTCCCGGCTCGATTAATCCCGCCGCATATTTCGCTACCCGCGCCTTCGCTTCCTTATTCTGTTCCTTGCGGTGTACCACCTCATCATCCATGGTACTGTAAGCCGTGGTCTTTGCGATTGCCCCTCCGTGAACCTTTGTGAGCTGCCCTGCCGTGTCAAGAGCATTCAGGTCGCGGCGGATGGTGGATTCCGAAGCATCCAGTTCTGTCATAAGCTGCTGAACCGTAACACTTCCCATACGTTCTAGTATGGTTAAAATCCTTGCAAATCTTTCCTCTGTCAGCATATCTATTCCTCCATTTTCGGTCAACTTCATTCAATTCCGTTCACCTTATGTCTGTATTATAGCTTCACTTTCCGTCATAGTCAATCACAATCCGTCATTTTCAGTCACAAAAATAGAGCAGTGATTTTGTGCATTTTTTACAAAATCACTGCTCTATTTGCTTTTTTCCTATCTGCTTTTAATCCTGAGCCACGACTTCCCTGTAAAATGCGGAATAGTCGTTTCGTTTCTCCTTGGTAAACTGGATTGCGGTTCTCGGATGCTGGTTCAAAAGACCGGTCATCAGGTACTGTAAATCATAGCCCCAGACAACGCCGTCTTCCTTTAACTTCGTCATATGCTTCTCGATAAAGCGGATTGCCGGGTATACATCATACTTCGGATTGCGCAGAAAACCTAACAAAAGCTCCATTGCACAGTTTCCTGCCCCGCGTCCCATCGAAGCATAGGTTGCGTCCAGCCAGTCCACACCATCTCCCACTGCCTCAATCGTGTTCGCAAATGCAAGCTGCTGATTGTTATGTGCGTGGATTCCTATCTTTTTGCCATACTTGGTCGCAGCTTCCATATAGATATCTGCAATACGTGCAATCTGTTCCGGGTAAAGTGCCCCGAAGCTGTCCACAATGTAGAACACCTCCACCGGTGTCTTTCCGAGAATGTCAAGCGCCACCTTTAAATCAGACTCCTGTGCATTGGAGATTGCCATAATGTTGCAGGTCGCCTGATAGCCTTTGTTGACTGCATCTTCGATCATATCTGCCGCTGCTGGGATTGTATTGAGGTAAGTTGCTACACGAATCAAATCAATCGGGCTTTCTGCCTTGTCATGAATATCTTCTTTATAATTGCAGCGTCCCACATCAGCCATGACTGCAATCTTTAAATCCGTGTTGTTGTCACCCACAATTGCACGGATATCCTCATCCTTACAGAACTTCCATTTGCCAAACTGCTTCTCGTCAAAAATTTCCTTATCCGCTTTATAGCCGAACTCCATATAATCGACACCCGCTTTGACGTTTGTCTGGTATAAGTCCTTTACAAATTCATCTGTAAAATAAAAATCATTTACCAGTCCCCCGTCACGCAGGGTTGCATCTACTACTTTTACACCAGAACGGTATTCCATCAAGCTTGCGATTTCTTTCATTGTTTCCGTATATCTCCTATCTTTCTTTTCTGCACCAACGCTTTAAAGTGCTAAATTGCTTACTTATTATAGCACTCTCTTTTATGAAATGCAACCTTTTTCAGACCGGACTTACAGATATTTGTCTGCAATTTTTACCGTATTGTTCAAATCCTCCATCAGCTTCTGCGCATTGACCGCTTTTTGTCTGGTGTCTTCTCCTAATTCCACAACCTGCTGTGTACTTGCTGCAACCTCCTGGCTGACCGCGGAAATCTGATGAATACTTTCAACAATGGTATTGTTCGACTGTAAAATTTCTTCTATCTTGCGGTAGGTTTCCTCCACCGTCTCATTCAACCTCGTCATGCGGCTTCCAATACCGGAAAACTGTTCATTTGCATGATTAATCAGTTCATGCTCCGTTCCGGCAGTTGCCATTACGTTATCGACCGTATTTTTTGCGGTGTCGGCATTGTGCTGCAAATCGCCTACCACGCTCTGAATTTCTTCGGTGAGCTTGCGCGTCTGATCTGCTAACGCCCGGATTTCATCCGCAACAACCGCAAATCCGCGTCCTGCTTCCCCGGCACGTGCACTTTCAATCGAAGCATTTAATGCAAGAAGATTCGTCTGACCTGAAATAGAAAAAATCTGCTCAGTAATGTTTTCCACTGCTTTGGCATTCTCAATCAGTCTGGTAACTGCCGCCACTACCTCTTCATTTGCCGCTTTTGTTTCCCCGGACTGCGTTAAAAGCTCGCCCATGGAGTCCCTGCCGCCATCAACTGCCTCACCGGACTCCCTTGCAAGCGTCAGCATTTCGTCCGCCATCTTTTTTGTTCCCACGATAATCTCCTGAATACTTCCAGTCATCATCGTCTGCTGCTCGATATTTCTGGCATTATTATTGTTTCCCTCTGAGATATCCCCAAGCGTTGCCGCTGTCCGTTCTACATCTTTCCCAAGGTCTTTGATATAATCCTCCGCCTCGGCAGAATTGTTTTTTACATTTTCAACAACTACCAGAACATCCTTCAAAAGCTGCGCGCTCTTCTCCTTCTCCTCATTAAGACTTGCTATCTTTCTGGCATTATTATCATTGGAAAGCTTTGTCGTCTGTGCTAAAACAATCAGAAACACTTCCACACACGCTGCCTGCAATAAAACCGATGTGCTGTTGACTGCGCCTCCGTCCGGCATATGTTTTAATACTCCCACATAATACACAATGTCTGCAATATTAATCACGCTGAATCCAATCACTGCCCCTAATATCAATTTGTAATTGTAGTAAAGAAGGTAAATGAGTGCAATCGGAAATATAACTGCAAACACAGAATTGTTCTGTGCTCCGAACAAAACCAGTGTATAAACCACCATGTAGCCAATCAATGATACGTATTTAAATACTTCGCTGTCCTGCTTATGAAAAAACACAACAGTGGATGCCAGCAGAGTAAGAAACACGGTAACTTCTACCGCCATCATAAATGCAAATGAAATATTTCCCTGTTTAAAGTCACTGATATATCCTGCAAAGAAAAACATATCAATAATTGCAATTACAATCAGTGTCAGTCGGTTTACTGCTTTTTCCATCTCTTTTGTTCCCTTTTTATCCATTTATTCCGTTATATGTTAAAATTCTTTACCGTTTCGTTCAGGTCAATTACCTCTTTTAACACCTGTTTTGTATCTTCTGCCACGTCATCGCTGGCACCGGTAATCTTTGTGAGGTTTTCCGTAATAACTTCCATTGCTGTATTGAGCTGGTTCTGTTCGTCTGCAATCTCTCCGAGTGAGTTTACAATATCCTCTATACTTGCACTCAATTCCTCACTGGATGCTCCTAGTTCTGTGCTGACCGACTCATAGTAGGCTGCGTCATCCCGGTAACTGGTTGCAAGATGCTCTAACTTATCGTAATCAGACATTACTTTTGTATCTATAAATCCGACAATTCCACGGCTCTCCTCGCTCAGCACATCTACACTTGCAAGAATTTTTCCTGTAAGTGCGTTTACCTTATCAATTTCCTCATTTGTACTTTCACTTAACTTTTTGATTTCTTCGGCTACAACTGCAAAACCTTTTCCTGCCTCTCCCGCCCGTGCTGCCTCAATGCTCGCATTTAACGCTAAGAGGTTCGTCTGGTCTGCAATTTCTTTGATTGCCGCCGTTACAGTTGTAATCTCCTTGATAACTGCTGCCTGTGCAATTGCGCCTTCCAGTTTCTTTCTACTCTCTGTTGCAATCTGTACTGCATTTTTCTTATCTGTAATAATTTCCGGCACAATCCGGTTGACCCGCTCAATAATATCACTGGCACGCTCTGAGATATTCTGTGCCTGTTGCGCAAGTTCATCTACAGACTCTGCAACCTCCCCACAGGTCGTATTAATTCCGGAAATGGAATTTCCCTGTGTCTGAATACTTTCTCCTGTTTCCTCCACCTTTGCACTGATGTCGGTAATATTCTGATTGATTGCCCCGATTTTTTCACTGGTTCCCGTCAGCTTTTCATCTACATTTGCAGCTATACTCTTTGCCTGACGTATCGTTCCAATGAAGTTCTGCTGCATCGTGTCAATCAGATGCTGAATTTCTTTGACCTCATCCTTCTGCCTGGTGGCATTTTCACGTCCGATAATACGGTCAACAATGAAGTCCTTCATATATTTTACAGGCTTTAAACATTTTCCAATCAAAAGTCCCGTTGCAAGAACAGACGCTGCTAACAATATCAGGCCAAGCAGTGCAATCGTCAGTACGTTTTTCATAAGACGCGCTGACACAACCGAAACATTTTCTGTGATTCCAAGCTTCCAGCCTGTTTCTTCAATTGTAGATATATGTACAAACCGGTCACTTCCGTCATATTCTTTCATTTTGTTCAGACCGGCTGCCGATATATCAATTCCAAGCGCTTCTCCAAGGTTGGTGCTTCCGTTTTCCGTCGGAAGAAATGCCTCATTTTCATGCACGATTACGCTTCCATCGCCTGCCAGAAGAAATCCGTGTATATTTTCGTTGGAATCAATGTTATTGATGAGGTCTACCAGTACCGTAAGGTTAAAATCCGCTAACAGTACACACTGTAACCCATCTGCCTTAAGTGGCGCCGCAATCGATACCACCATCTGCCCGGTTGCCGCATCCTGATATGGATCTGTATAGATTAATGTCTGCTGTCCAACCGCCTGTTTCCACCAGTCACGCTCTGTTACATTAATTGACAGGGTATCCCCACCCGCCATATATGCGGTTGTCTCATCTTCATAGCACATATAATACATCAGGGCATTCTCATTCTGCGCCAGACACGTTCCAAGATATTCCTGTATCTTCGTCTTATCCTTTGCCCCAAGAGCCATTGCCGCCTGTGCCATCTGATTTACCGTCTCTGCCTGATTATTAAGCCAGGCATTGACCACATCCGCCTTGGTATCCGCCTCCATCTCAACGTAATCTGAAATACTTTCTGATAGATTTCTGTTTAATGTATATGTGCTGACAAACTGGCAGATTAAAATAACTGCTAACAGGCTTGCTCCTACAAAAATGCTGATTCTGTTCCTAATTGACCCCATTTTGCAATCCTTTCTTCCCGTGTAAATTTCCCCTCGTTACCACTTTATTGTATAACAGTGGTCTGTTTTTTGCAACCAAAAAGGATATCTGCCAGGGCAGATATCCTAGTTTTTTAGAGTTTCTTTGTTGCAAGAACACGGATTGCGTTTAATACTGCAATCACCATAACGCCCACGTCTGCAAAGATGGCCGCCCACATATTGGCAACTCCAAGTGCGCCAAGCAGGAGGCAGATGATCTTGATACCAATTGCAAAGTAGATATTCTCGTATACAATCCGCAGACATTTTCTTGAAATGCGGATTGCCTTGGAAATCTTTAACGGGTCATCGTCCATCAGCACGATATCCGCAGCCTCGATGGCTGCATCCGAACCGAGTGCGCCCATTGCAATTCCGATATCCGCACGGGATAATACCGGAGCATCGTTGATACCGTCACCGACAAAGGCAAGTTTTTCTTTCGCGCTCTTCTTGTCTAACAGGCTTTCCACAATCGAAACCTTATCTGCCGGAAGCAGCTCGCTGTGCACCTCATCGATGCCAAGCTCCTTGGCAACGCTCTGTGCCACGCGGTCGGCATCGCCTGTCAGCATGACGGTTTTCTTCACGCCTGCTGCCTTTAATGCCTTGATGGCTTCCTTTGCATGCGGCTTGATGATATCCGAGATGACTATATGTCCGGCATAAGTGCCGTTTACTGCCATATGGATGATGGTTCCGACAGAGTGACAGTCATTGCAGGCAATTCCGAGACGTTCCATCAGCTTATCATTTCCGGCTGCAACCGGTACGCCGTCCACCTTTGCGGTGATGCCGTGTCCGCTGATTTCCTCAACCTCTGTCACACGTGTCTTGTCAATCTCTTTTCCGTAGGCACGCTGTAAGCTGCGGCTGATTGGATGGGAAGAATAACTCTCCGCAAGTGCCGCATACTCAAGCAATTTCTCCTTTGGCATTTCATTGTGATGGACACCGGTCACCTCAAACACGCCCTGTGTCATGGTTCCGGTCTTATCGAATACTACATATTTCGTTTTTGCTAAGGTTTCCAGGTAGTTCGAGCCTTTAATCAGAATCCCTGCATCGCTCGCACCGCCGATTCCGGCAAAGAAGCTAAGCGGAATACTGATGACAAGTGCACACGGGCAGCTGATAACAAGGAATGTCAGCGCTCTCATAATCCAGTCTGCCCAATCCGGCGACATGGAGAGGAACAACATCCTCACAAGTGGCGGAAGGATTGCAAGTGCTAATGCACCATAACATACCGCCGGGGTATAATACTTGGCAAATTTCGTGATAAAATTCTCGGAGCGGGATTTCTTTGAGCTGGCATTCTCCACCAGGTCAAGAATTTTGGAAACCGTAGATTCCCCAAATTCCCTGGTCGTCTGGATTCGCAGCAGTCCGGTCATATTGATGCTTCCGCTGATGACCTCCTCGCCCTCTGCCACTTCCCTCGGAAGACTCTCTCCGGTCAGTGCACTCGTATTCAAAGAGGAATGTCCCTCGACAATCACACCGTCAATCGGAACCTTTTCTCCCGGTTTTACAACAATCACAGAACCAACCTCAACCTCATCCGGATCTACCTCGGTCAGTTCGCCGTCCACCTCGATATTTGCATAATCAGGACGGATATCCATCAGCTCGCTGATGTTCTTACGGCTTTTTCCAACCGCATAGCTCTGAAACAGCTCGCCAATCTGGTAAAACAGCATAACCGCAACACCCTCAACGTACTCACCGAGCACAATTGCGCCGACGGTTGCGACTGCCATCAGGAAATTCTCGTCAAATACCTGGCGGTTTAAGATGCCTTTCCCCGCTTTCTGTAAAATGTCATAGCCGATAATCAGATACGGAATCATATAAAGTGCCAGTTCCACATACCCGTTCAGTGGGAAGAAATGAAAGATTCCTTTATATGCAAGGATCAGTGCCGCAGCAAGTATTATACGGATCAGGACTTTTTTCTGTTTCCGTGTCATACGCACGCCTCCTTTTTATTCAGATTTAGAAAAAGATTTCGCAGTCCGGCTCAACCTTACGGCATGCTTTTAAAACATCTTCCATAACAGCCTTCGGTTCTGCACCCTCTGCAAATTCAACGCTCATTTTTAAGGTCATGAAGTTTACGCTTGCATCTGCAACTCCTGCGGTGTTCTTTGCAGCTTCCTCCATTTTGTTTGCACAGTTTGCACAGTCAACCTCGATTTTGTAAGTCTTTTTCATAGTATGTTCTCCTTTTCTTTTTAATTTATGACAGGCAGTCTGTCTATGAATCATGCTGCCTGTTGTCCTTTTCATATTAACATCTGTTCATTTGTTCAAATGTTAATTAAACTATACCACTTCCTGGGAAAATGTCAATATCTTTTTTGCTTCTTTTTAAAACAGGTATGATTCCACTGTTTTTTCGCAAAAATATATAAAAGCGCGGCAATTGTTAAATTTTTATAAGGCATGGACTTTGCCCCATTGCACGCGTAAAATAGCAATCATAAACGAGAAGCTGAAAGAAAAAGCAAAAAAGAGGTATTTTATGCGAAAAATCATTCCTATCAACGATAACTGGAATTTTTCCATCGGAGCCTATGGCTCCCATTCCAAACAGACCGAAACTGTCACTCTGCCCCACACCTGGAACGCGATTGACGGGCACGACGGCAACGGCTCCTATCTGCGCACGACGGCGTGCTACAGCCATAAGCTTGCGCCCCTTCACCAGCCTCTCTCCGGCGGAAAAACATATCTTGACATTCCGGCGGCAGGACAGCAGGCATCCGTCTATTTAAATGGGAAAAAGCTGACCACCCACGAGGGCGGCTACTCTGCATTCCGGGTTGACCTGACCGAAACCTTAAAGGATACGGATGATAATCTTTTAGTCATTGAGTGCTCCAATGAGGAAAAAAGCAATGTTTACCCGCAGGCGGCGGATTTTACCTTTTACGGCGGTCTCTACCGCGGCGTCAACCTCATCAGTGTGCCGGACACACACTTTACGTTAGATTACTACGGTGCCTCCGGCATCAAGGTGACCTCGAAGCCGGTTGCAGACGGAGGCGCCCTTGTCACGATTGAAACCTATCTGGTCAATACCAGTGAAGATTACACCGTGCTTTATTCTATTACAGACGCCGTTGATTATATTGAAACTGTTATGAAAGGAGGAGCACCGGAACTTACGCCATCCTCCCATGAGGTTGCATCCGGCGTCTGTCCTGCTTCCGACACCAAAATCACGCTCTATCTTCCGGATGTGAAACTCTGGAACACTGCGCATCCTTATCTCTACACGGTGAAGGCGACGCTTCTGCGCCGCAATGAGGTCTGTGATGAAATCTCCACACGCCATGGTATCCGCACCTTCTCCTGTGACCCGCAGATGGGATTCCTCTTAAACGGTGTTCCCACACCCCTCCGCGGTGTCAGCCGTCATCAGGACTTGCTCTACCACGGAAATGCCTTAACCGCAGAGGAGCACTACGAGGACGCCCGCATCATCAAGGAGCTTGGCGCAAACACCATCCGCCTCGCACATTACCAGCACGCCGATGTTTTCTATGATGCCTGCGATGCGCTCGGATTTGTGGTCTGGGCAGAAATTCCGTTTATCACGGCAATGAGTGAAGACCCTGCCGCTCACGAAAACTGCGTACACCAGTTAAAAGAGCTGATTTTCCAGAATTTTAACCACAGCTCCATCTGCTTCTGGGGGATTTCCAACGAAATTCTGATTGGCGGTATCTCCGAGCAGCTTGTGAAAAATCACGTTGCCTTAAATGCACTCGCCAAAGAGTTAGACCCGACCCGTCTCACCACGATTGCACATGTATCCATGACGCCTGTCGACGGTCCGATGCACGGCATTACAGATGTCGAGAGTTATAATCACTACTTCGGCTGGTACGGCGGCAAATACTCTGACAATGAATCATGGCTTGACGAGTATCACGCCAAACATCCCGATATCTGTCTGGGGCTTTCCGAGTACGGCTGCGAAGGTATTCTCACCTATCACGGTGCAAATCCTGCCTGCAAGGATTATTCGGAGGAATATCAGGCGATGTACCATGAGCATATGGCAAAAATTTTAACGGAACGCCCGTGGCTTTGGTCGACCCATGTCTGGAATATGTTTGATTTTGGCTGTGCTGCCAGAAATGAGGGCGGCGTTGCCGGACGCAACAACAAAGGACTTGTCACAATGGACCGGAAAATCCGCAAGGACAGCTTCTATATTTACCAGGCTTACTGGAGTGACAAGCCGATGGTGCACATCACCGGACGCCGCTATGCAAAGCGCGCCGGGGAACAGACGCAGATAAAGGTTTACACCAACGAGCCTTATGTCTCCCTGTTTGTAAATCGAAAACTCGTGGGCGTCTGTGCGGTTTCAGACCACATCGCAGTCTTCTCTGTCGCCCTGGAGGACGGTTTTAACACCGTTACGGCGCTTGCCGGAACACAGACGAAGCCGGATACCATCAAAGACTGCATTTCTCTGGAAAAAGTGGAAAAAGAGCCGGAAATCTACACGCTGCCGGAAGTAAACGAGCGCGCCGAGGGCGTTGCAAACTGGTTCAAGCTTGCCGGGAACCTGGATTTGACTGCTCCGATGGAATTTCCTGCTGACCGCTACAACATCCGGGACACGATTGCCGACATCGCGCAGAACGAGGAAGCTTTCTCTCTTTTACAGGAGGCAATCCATCTTTCCACCGGCATGAAGTTTGAAAAAGACGAGGGCATGTATAACATGATGAAGAACTCCACGTTAGAAACCTTATTTGCCATGGCGGGCAGCTCGATGCCGGAGGGATTTCCGGAATCGGTCAATGCCCAGTTGATTAAGATTAAAAAATAACGAAAGGATTTCAAATGATAAAAGTAGATTTGATTACCGGTTTTCTCGGTTCCGGGAAAACCACATTTCTGAAAAAGTACGCCAGATATCTGATGGATGCAGGGCTTAATATCTGTATTCTTGAGAATGATTTTGGTGCCGTCAATGTCGATATGATGCTGTTGCAGGATTTGATGGGGGAGCACTGCGAACTTGAGATGATTGCAGGCGGCTGCGACGAGGACTGTCACAGAAGACGTTTTAAGACGAAACTGATTTCGATGGGGATGTGCGGTTATGACCGTGTTCTGGTGGAGCCGTCCGGCATCTTTGATGTGGATGAATTTTTTGACCTTCTGCACGAAGAGCCATTAGACCGCTGGTACGAGATTGGAAGTGTCATCACGATTGCGGACGCCGGGCTTGAGGAGCACCTCTCCGAGGAATCGGAATACCTTCTCGCGTCCCAGCTCGCCCCCGCCGGAACCGTGCTTTTGAGCAAATGTCAGGATGTTTCCGAAGAAACAATTGCGAAAACCACCTCACACCTGAACAGCGCCTTGGAACATTTTGGCTGTAAAAGAAAACTTTCCGATGAAATCATTGCAAAGGACTGGGAAGCACTGACAGCGGCAGATTTTAAAGCCATCTCCGACAGCGGCTATAAAAACGAATCCGCTGCCAAGCTCTGGTTTGATTCAAGAAAGACGTTCACGTCACTTTATTTCTTAAATGTGCGCCTGCCGGAAACTGCCCTTCGCACGGTGACGGAAGCGCTTATGGCAGATACCGCCTGTGGAAATATTTTCCGTATCAAAGGCTTTCTCCTGACCGATGATGGACGCTGGCTGGAATTAAACGCAACCCACGAGCAGATTACCATCCGCCCGATTACAAACGGGCAGGAGGTCATTATCGTCATCGGTGAAAATCTCGTGGAAGAAGAAATCAAAAAGCATTTGTATCCCGAAGCATAACGATAGAGGAATATCGCCTGTAGAGCACAAAAAGCCCCTCCCGCAATCACGCGGGAAGGGCTTTTTGTTACGCCTATTTTGCAATATTAATTCGCACAAGTGCTTTGCGAAGTGCAAACTCAGCACGTTTTACATCAATGGACTCTGTCCTGTGGGCAAGACGTTCTTCTGCTCGCTCTTTCGCGGCTTCTGCACGCGCCTTGTCAATTTCCTCCGGCCATTCTGCGGTTTCTGCCAGCAATGTTACCTTATCCGGCAGAATCTCTGCAAACCCGGAATGTACCGCTGCAATCACATCTTCCTGTCCGTCATTGTGGATTGTGACCACTCCCGGCGCAAGGACTGTGGTAAGCGGAATGTGGTTTTTATACACACCGATTTCACCTGCGGCTGTATTGAATTCAATCATTGCCGCTTCTCCCTGATGAAAAATGCGGTCCGGTGTAATGATTTCCACTTTAAAGTTCCTGGTCTCCTCTGCCATACTCATTCTTCCTTCCGCAAAAAATTAATTCATTCTCTCTCGAACTTCATCAATAGTTCCGGCATTTAAGAATAAACTTTCTGGCACATCGTCATGCTTGCCTTCCAGAATCTCCTTGAAACCACGTACTGTCTCTGCGATTGGAACATATTTTCCTTCGAGACCGGTAAACTGGGTTGCAACAGAGAACGGCTGGGAAAGGAATCTCTGAACCTTTCTCGCACGGCTTACAACGAGTTTATCTTCCTCTGACAGCTCGTCCATACCAAGAATTGCGATGATATCCTGCAATTCTTTATACTTCTGTAAAATCTCCTGAACGCCACGGGCAACCTCGAAGTGCTCCTGTCCTACGATACGTGGGTCAAGAATACGTGAGGTGGAACCTAACGGATCTACCGCCGGGTAGATACCAAGCTCTACGATGGAACGGTCCAATACGGTCGTTGCATCGAGATGTGCGAAAGTCGTTGCCGGAGCCGGGTCCGTCAAGTCGTCCGCCGGCACATAAACTGCCTGTACGGATGTGATAGATCCGTTCTTTGTGGATGTGATACGCTCCTGAAGCGCACCCATCTCTGTCTGTAAGGTCGGCTGATATCCTACTGCGGACGGTACTCGTCCAAGAAGTGCAGATACCTCGGAACCTGCCTGTGTGAATCGGAAAATGTTGTCAATGAATAACAGCACATCCTTTCCACCTTTATCACGGAAATATTCAGCCATGGTAAGACCGGTTAATGCAACACGCATACGTGCTCCTGGCGGCTCATTCATCTGTCCGAACACCATGGTGGTCTTATCGATAACTCCTGATTCTTTCATTTCGTAGTAAAGGTCATTTCCCTCACGGGTACGCTCTCCTACACCTGTAAATACGGAAAATCCACCGTGCTCCGTAGCGATGTTGTGAATCAGCTCCTGGATTAATACGGTCTTTCCTACACCGGCACCACCGAACAGACCAATCTTTCCACCCTTCTGATACGGGCAGAGAAGGTCTACGACTTTGATTCCCGTCTCTAACATTTCCTGGGAAGTCGCCTGCTCCTCAAATGCCGGAGCCGGTCTGTGAATCGGCCATTTTTCTTCCACAACCGGCGCTGCTACCTCGTCAATCGGATTTCCCAGTACATTAAACATACGTCCAAGGGTATTCTCTCCGACCGGTACACTGATAGGCGCTCCGGTAGCGATTGCATCCATACCACGAACAAGACCATCGGTCGGTCCCATCGCGATACAGCGTACTATGTCATCACCCAGATGCTGCGCAACTTCCACAACCAGCTCTTTTCCGTCTTTTAACGGAACCTTGATTGCTTCGTTGATCTCCGGCAGATTGCCTTCTGTGAACTTAATGTCCAGAACGGCACTGATAATCTGGGTAATCTTACCTATATTATTTGCCATCGCTCATTGTTCTCCTTGTTTTTATTCTTAAAAAATATTGTAGTTGCTGCAAGTATCCAAAAAGCATTAAGAAATCGCGGAAGCTCCTGCGATAATCTCCGTCAGCTCCTGCGTGATGGAACCCTGACGTGCTCTGTTGTACTTCAGCGACAGATCACTGATCATATCCTCTGCATTGCTGGTTGCGGAATCCATTGCCTGCATTCTGGCTCCGTTTTCACTGGCAACCGCCTCCACAAGTGCGCCGTAAAACAGACTTGTAATATACTTCGGAATAATCATATCCAATGCTTCTTCCTCGTTTGGCTCATAGTTCATAAGCACATTCGTATCCGATGCCGGTGCAATCTCCTCCTCGGAAAATTCCACCGGAAGCAGTTTTAAAAGCTTCGGCTCATGGCTTACCGTGTTCTTAAAATGGGTGTATGCCAGATAAATCTCACCGATTTCCCCTTTTGCGTATGCCTCAAGAATCTGCGCGCAGAGTGCTGCGGCGTCCGCATAAGCCGGAGATTCGATGATATCGGAACGGTCTTCCTTAATGGAATAGCCGCGCCGCTCTAACATCTCACGTCCCTTGCCGCCGATTGCGTAGATATCCAAATCTTCTGCTGCAAGTGTCGTATCTCCTGTCACCATCTTTACAACGTTGGTATTGTAACCTCCCGCAAGTCCGCGGTTAGAAGTAATCACAACCACTGCCTTGCGTGTGGAATCTCCCTTTTTCAGATAAGGATGATTCACATTTCCCGATTTTGCCAGCATGGATGAAACCGTCTGATACATATAATTAAAATATGGATTCGTCTGCTCTGCCCGGTTTCTTGCTTTCTGCAGTTTAACGGTAGAAACCAGCTTCATGGCTTTTGTGATCTGCTGGGTACTTTGTATGCTGCTTTTTCTTCGCTTTATGTCCCTCATGGATGCCATAATCTGCACACCGCCTTTCTACCGTTTTATTTCAAAAATGTCTTTTTACATTCCTCGATGGCTGTCACAAGTTTCTTCTCGGTATCCTCATCCATTACCTTTGTGGTACGGATGCTCTCCGGAATCTCCGGATACTTGGTATCAATATAATCGAACAGCTCTTTCTCAAAGGAAAGAATCTTGTCTACCGGGATGTCCATCAGGTACTTCTTCGTTGCCGCATAGATAATCATAACCTGCTTCTCTACCGGCATTGGCTGATACTGTGGCTGTTTTAAGATTTCCTTGAGTCTTTCACCCTGTGCAAGCTTCTCGCTGGTATCTGCATCCAGTTCGGAACCAAACTGGGAGAATGCTGCTAACTCACGGTACTGTGCCAAATCGGTACGAATCGGCGCTGCAATCTTTTTCATTGCCTTAATCTGTGCGGAACCACCTACTCGTGATACGGAAAGACCTGCGTTGATAGCAGGACGGAATCCGGCATTAAACATCTCGGTTTCCAGATAAATCTGTCCGTCTGTAATAGAAATTACGTTAGTAGGAATATAGGCAGATACATCGCCTGCCTGGGTTTCGATAATCGGCAATGCAGTTAAGGAACCACCGCCAAGTTTATCGGAAAGTCTTGCTGCACGCTCTAATAATCTGGAATGAAGATAGAAGACATCTCCCGGATAAGCCTCACGTCCTGGTGGTCTCTTGAGAAGCAAGGAGAGGGTACGGTATGCCGCTGCATGCTTACTCAAATCATCGTAAATAATCAGAACGTCCTCACCATTCTCCATCCATTCTTCTCCGATTGCACATCCTGCATACGGAGCAATATACTGCAATGGTGCCAGCTCACTGGCGGTTGAAACCACGATTGTGGTGTAGGACATCGCACCGAACTCTTCTAACGTCTTTACGATAGATGCTACGGTGGAAGCCTTCTGTCCGATTGCAACATAGATACATTTTACATTCTCATGCTTCTGGTTAATGATGGTATCAATTGCAATGGCAGTCTTACCTGTCTGACGGTCTCCGATAATCAGCTCTCGCTGTCCTCTACCGATTGGTACCATGGAGTCAATTGCCTTGATACCGGTCTGTAACGGAGTATCTACTGATTTTCTGGAAATAACGCCGGATGCCACACGTTCTACCTGGCGGAATTTATTTGTCTGAATCGGTCCTTTGCCATCGATAGGCTGACCTAACGCATTTACTACACGTCCTAACAGCGCATCGCCAACCGGAACCTCTACAACTCGTCCGGTGGTCTTTACGGTATCTCCCTCGTTGATGTTGCGCTGATTTCCGAGCAATACGGCACCAACGTTGTCTTCCTCAAGGTTTAATACCATTCCGTAAACTTCTCCGGGGAACTCCAAAAGTTCTCCCTGCATTGCGTTGTCAAGTCCGTGAATACGCGCGATTCCGTCTGCTACCTGGATAACAGTACCAACATCAGCTACTTCTAACTGCGCTGCATACCGTTTAATCTGCTCTTTAATTACCGAACTAATCTCTTCTGGTTTTAAATTCATGGAGCGCATTCACCTGCTTTCAACTGTATTTTTGATAATTCCCGTGTCAGGTCATAGAGCTTTGTCCGGACACTGGAGTCAACGACGCGGTCGCCGATACGAATCACCATTCCGCCGATTAACGCGGAATCCACATCATAGTGCATTTCAAACTTCACGTACTTTGTAGTCTCAAGGAGACGTTTCTCCACTGCCGCCTTCTGCGCATCCGACAACGGCATCGCAGAAGTCACATATGCAGTTCCGATGTTCTTAAACTCCTTGACTTTGTCAATAAAGTATGCAAACACCTCTCCCATCTCTGCAAAATGGTCTTTTTCGACAATCATGCACATTAAGCCCACGATTTCCGGTATTGTTTTTCCTGCAAATATGTCTTCGATGATTTTTATTTTTTCTTCTTTTACAATTTTCGGATGAGTCATTAACTGAAACAGCTGGGGATTTTCGTCCATCGCCGTCTTTACGGCTTTTACTTCCTCCCAGTAGGAATCAAGATTCCCGCTCTCTAATGCTGTCTCAAACAATGCATCACCGTATGTTTTGGATACTAGTTTTGCCATGTCGATTCACCCATTTCTTTCAATGTTTCTTCTACCAGCGTATCCTGTATCGTTGTATCGATGGATGCGGCAACCACCTTTGCTGCCATCATTGATGCCACCGTTACCATTTCCTGTTTTACTTCATCCATTGCACGTTTCTTGGAAAGCTGTGCTTCCTCATTCGCACTGCGGATAATCTGTGCAGCCTCTTCTTTTGCAGATGCTTCAATTGCTGCTGCATTTTTAACTGCCTTCTGGCGAGCTTCACTTAAAATCTGCTCGGCTTCTTTGTCGATACTTTTAAGTCTGCTCTCATACTCTGCCTTTAATTTTGCAGCTTCTTCCCTGTCGTTTGCTGCACTGTCAATATCATTTGCAATCTTTTCCTGACGGTCACGCAGCATTTTGCGTACCGGGTTAAACAGCAGATACGACATTGCAAGGAACAGAAAGAATACGGCAATTGCTAACAGCGCTGTATCAAAGAGTAGCTGCGCATCAAGACCAAAAAGAAATTCCATTCTTTATCACCGGCCTCCCTTCTGATTATTTTTTCTGCCTTTCTTAGCCTAACGGTTTTACGAAAAGTAAAAGCATGGCAATCAGCAAACCATAAAGACCTGTGGTCTCTGCTACCGCCTGTCCTAAAAGCATGGTTGACATAATATCGCCCTTTGCGCCCGGGTTTCTACCTACTGCTGCAGCACCATGTCCTGCTGCGATACCCTGTCCAATACCAGGTCCGATACCTGCGATAACTGCTAAACCAGCTCCGATTGCGGAACAAGCCATAATTAAATCATGTCCTGAAATGTTCATAAAAATGTCCTCCTGAAAATATACTTTTTGTGATAGTTGTTACTCTGCTTCATAGTTCTGTCCAATGTACGTCATCGTCAGCATACAGAATACATATGTCTGGATTGCACCTGAGAACAAATCAAAATACAGATGCAATGCTGCCGGCCAGATAACAGCCAGTTTACTGAGCAGACCATAGACAAGCGCCATCATAACGGTTCCTGACAATACGTTTGCGAACAAACGCAGTGACAGTGAAATCGGAACTGCGATCTCGCTTATCAGGTTGATAGGCAGCCATATCGGCAGCCATGGCGGCAGTGGCGAACACATATCTTTCCATATCTGTTTCCCAGGAATGTTCTTAAACTGGGTGATATGAATCAGAAAGAATGTTATCAGACCAAGCGCGAAGGTTGTACCGTAGTCCGCTGTCGGCGGTCTCAGTCCAAACAGACCGGAAATATTGCTCAGGAAAATAAACATGAAAATCGTTAAGATATAGTTGGCAAAAATAGGTGCTGCCTTTTTGCCCATTGTACTGTAAACGATTCCCTCAAGCTTTTCCACCAGCAGTTCCAGAATATTCTGGAATCCATCCGGTACTTCTGTGGCATGCTTCATCTTGCGATTTGCCGCAAATGCAAAAATCAGCATAATCAGCATTACGATCAGTATGCACACGTGTGATGTTGTAATCCAGACTTCCTGTCCAAAGATTTTAAGCGGTATCAGACCATGTATCATAAAATCTATATCGTCGGCGCCAGATGACATCAAAATTGCATCATTCACAATTTCACCTCCTTTTCGATTTCGCTTTTTTCGGGCGTCTCACAAACGCCTGTATCTCCTTGCATTTTTGAAAGGAATTTATGTGCAACAGGCCAAAGGTACGCAGATACCTTTAACCCAAAAACACCTAAGAAACCGGTAAGCAGACTTCCGAGGTTAAAATAGAGCATTACGACAAACACCACGACCACCACCACATAACGCAGGATGGATTTGAGTGCAATCATCCGGGAGGAAACTTCCGCCCCTGTCGCAACCGTATCCTGTAAAACCATCGCCATATGGACTGCCATGCCACAGGCAAGTGCAATTCCAATGAGAAGTCCCGTCGTATAACGGAGCTTATCCTCTGCAAACCAGACACCGATGACTTCCACCAGAACTCCATAGAGAATAATCCCCGCGATTAGTCCCGGCAGCGCATCATTTAGTCTTTTTAACATTTGTTTTATCGTCCCCCTCCTGTCCGTAGATTTTTTTTGCCATTTTAAAGATATTGGTAAATCCTGCCAGCGCGCCCACAATAAAAAGGGGGATGGTAATCAGGGGGATATTATATTTTTTCCCAAGCCACACGCCGAACATGGTGCACAGAAAAATCGGTACAATCATGTTGAGTCCAAATTGCAAAATCAGCGTGAGCAACTGAAAAACCTTGTTGTATTTTTTCATTGTTGTAATCCTTCAGACGGTAACATCTGTAGTCTATAACGTCAGATGAACTTCGCGGTTTGTATGCTCATACTGTTGAAGCACCACTCCCGCTGCCTTAAGCATCCGCTTGGATGCGGCAACCGCCGGCGTTCCATCATACTTGTCGCTGTCATAAACGATTCGTTTGATGCCCGACTGGATAATTGCCTTGGCACATTCGTTGCACGGGAACAGCGTCACATAAATGGTCGCTCCCTCAAGGCTTCCGCCGCGGTAATTTAAAATCGCGTTCAGTTCACTGTGAGTTGTATAAAAATATTTGTTCTCGCCGGGTTCTCCCTCTCTGTTCCATGGAAATTCATCGTCGGAACAGCCTGTTGGCAAGCCGTTGTAACCCATTGACAAAATCTTGTGATCCTCGCTTACAATGCACGCCCCAACCTGGGTATTGGGGTCTTTCGAGCGCAGTCCGGATAAAATGGCAACGCCCATGAAATATTCATCCCAGCTAATGTAATCTTCACGTTTTCCCATACGCCCTCCTTGTTTTCCGGAGGAAAATGCGACCACCCTTGTGGGAGCAGAGGGTGTTTCCTCCAAAATAAGTATGTGCGATTTCCCCTGTAATTATTTTGTTCCGAAAATACGGTCTCCTGCATCTCCAAGTCCCGGTACAATATAACCGTGGTCATTGAGATGGTCATCGAGTGCTCCGATGTAGATATCGACATCCGGATGCTCCTCCTGCATCCGCTTGACGCCTTCCGGCGCGGCAATAATGCACATAAAACGGATATTTTTGACACCTTTTTCCTTGAGCATACGGATTGCTGCCGCAGAGGAACCTCCGGTGGCAAGCATCGGATCTACGACGAATACCTCACGGTTTGCGCAGTCCTCCGGCAGTTTGCAGTAATATTCTACCGGTTCTAAGGTCTCCGGATCACGGTAAAGTCCGATATGTCCGACTTTTGCCGCCGGAATCATGGCAAGCATTCCATCTACCATTCCAAGACCCGCACGTAAAATCGGCACAACTGCCAGTTTCTTTCCTTTTAACTCTTTGACTGTGGTCTTACAGACCGGTGTCTGTATCTCTATATCTGTGAGTTTTAAATCTCTTGTCGCCTCATAGCACATGAGCATTGCAATCTCACTGACTAAGGTACGGAAATCTTTAGCGCCGGTTTCCTCCCTGCGGATAATTCCGATTTTATGCTGAATCAGTGGATGATCCATTACAAATACTTTTGACATATCTTTTCCCTTTCTGTCTGTTTTTATTGCGCAGAAGTCTCTTCGTTCAAATAGGAAACCAGCTTCCGTATTGTCTTGCGAAGTGTTTCGTAACACAATCCATAGGACTGCAGCGTTCCGCCGTAAGGGTCTAAGATTTCCAGTTCATCCCCTACCAGCTCAGTCAGCACATGCACATTCTCCGGGTCAGCCTCCGGAAATTTCTCGAAGACCTTCTCTAACTGTGCGCGCTCCATCACAAGTACGAGCGTATCCTCGGTGAAATCTTCTTCTGTAAGCTGCACAGACATAAAGCCTTCCATATTGATTCCATTGCTGATCATAACCGCTTCTGCCTTCTGGTTTAACGGCTCCGGGAACAGCACTACAAGTCCTCTTGTCAGAATCTCAACCGGATGCTTTAAACTGTACTGTCCAAGAATTCCCGCTGCCATCGGCGCGCGGCACGTTCCGCTTTCCGCCACAAATATAATCCTGTTATATTGCTTCATATTCCAAACCCTCTATACATAGATTACCTGATGTCCTGCTGCCTTAAGAAGGCGGTTCATAATCGCCTGACCGATACGCGGTGTCTCAAAACTCTCGGAATAGATTGCATCCACATTCCAGTCATCAAATTCCCGCAGAATCCGGTACAAATGTCTTGCAATGGCATCTTCATCATCCCTTGCCCCGATGCTTACTACATAGTCTGCCGAATAGGCATCTTTCGTCTCATCGGAAGCAATCACTCCAACTTTTAACCCCTGCGCCTGTTTCTCCCCCACAAGCGTATTGATTTTTTCAATTACGGCTTCTTCCCTGCCGTCCACTAACACCAGATCCCCTTTCGGTGCATAGTGTTTATAACGCATTCCCGGCGCCTTCGGTTTTAATCCTGTCGCAGCAACACCGGTTTTATCCGCTGATGCGGCAACAATTCCCGGGTCAATGCGCACTTCTTTTCCAAGCGCTGCCTCAAGCATTTCTTTCGTAATATAGCCCGGACGTAAAATCATCGGAACCTCTTCACTCAAGTCTACAATCGTAGATTCAATCCCGATTCCCACCGGTCCGCCGTCTAATATCAGCGGTATCTTTCCGTCCAGATCCTGCGCTACGTGAGCCGCTTCCGTAGGGCTCGGACGTCCGGATGTATTGGCACTCGGCGCCGCTATCAGGCAGCCGCTTTTCTCTATCAGTGCAAGCGCCGTCTTATGATTCGGCATCCGGATTGCAACGGTATCCATTCCGCCTGTCGTCTCATATGGCACTCTGTCATTCTTCCACACAATCATCGTAAGTGGCCCCGGCCAGAACGCATCCGCTAACACCTTTGCCTCCGGTGGTACTTCTTTTGCGATGGATTCCAAATCCGAAAACTTGGAAATGTGGACAATCAAAGGGTTGTCCGAAGGACGTCCCTTCGCTGCATAAATCTTCTTTGATGCTTCCGGTCTTAAGGCATCCGCTCCAAGTCCATAGACGGTCTCTGTCGGGAATGCCACAAGCCCTCCTTCCCGGATAATCTCTGCCGCTTCTTCAAGCGCGGTATCGTTTCCGGATTCTTGATCTATTTTGGTTATTTTTGTCTTCATATCTCACCGAACCTCTCAAAAACCATTCGATTTTCCTACCTATTATCTCATAATTATATCAATTAGGCAACCAAAATGCCTACTTTTTCTTGATACATTTGTCCTATATTGTATTGCTTTGTCCTGATTAAAGTACATGGTTTTTTGTGTTTTCGCTTGTAATGCCCGTATTTTTGTATTAGAATACAAGGTAAGCTATTGGAAACAGTAGCGGGTCAATTCATATATTTTTAAGGAGGGAATAACAATGGCATACGTAATTTCTGATTCTTGTGTAAGTTGCGGAACTTGTGAACCAGAGTGCCCAGTAGGAGCTATCTCTCAGGGAGACAGCCAGTTCCAGATCGATGCTGGTTCTTGCGTTAGCTGCGGAACCTGCGCAGGTGTTTGCCCAACAGGAGCAATCAGCGAGGAATAATCCAAAGCACTCAAAAAACCGTCACGCGTGTGACGGTTTTTTCTTTTGCCATTTTTTCATGACAGGCTCTTTTTTCTTTAAATTTCCGCGAATTGCCGCATCCAGCTTCCGAAAGCGTTCTTCCTCAGCCTCTTCCCGCTCCCGCATCAGGTAGTTCATTTCCTTGATGACCTGCTGTCCGACGTCCTCGCTGATGTTTTTGGAAAGTTCGCCGTTGTTTGCGGCGATTGCCTTTCCGACAATCTGTGTCATAAGTTCGGTAAACTGTGCCATCTTGTCCGTATTCGCAAGAATGCTCTGCTCGCTTTCCTGCAAGGCGGTAACCGGCTGCTGCACGGGTATTGCCTGCGGCGGTTGCTGCTGTGGCATCTCCTCCATCGCAGCCTCCGGCGGCAGGTTATGTACAATCATGCGAATCGCTTTGAGCTGATAGCCCTGTTCCTTTAAGTCCTTTATCCTCTGAAACTCATTGATGTTTTCTTTGGTATAGTAACGGTGTCCCAGTTCATTGCGCGGGATATCCAGTTCGAGTTCATCTTCCCAGTAACGTAACACATGTGATTCCACATTGACGATATTCGCCGCATCGGAAATCATGTAACGTACTTTTTCCATGCTCCTACCAAACCCTTTCCTTCATTTTCTGTAACTATATCGTTCAGATTTACTTATCATTATAAGCATCCGAAGGAAAGCGGACAACCATTTTTCATCGTATTATTCTGACACAATCCGACTTTCTCTTAAAATTTTTGTTATTTTTCCATATTTGCAAACTTCGTGTACTGCGGCAGCCATACCAGATTGACCGTTCCGATTGGACCGTTTCTCTGCTTGGCGATAATGATTTCTGAAATTCCCTTCATATCGGAATCGTGGTTATAATATTCGTCTCGATAGATAAACATTACCACGTCCGCATCCTGCTCGATGGCTCCGGACTCACGCAAATCCGAAAGCATCGGTCTGTGGTCCGGACGCTGCTCTACCGCACGGGAAAGCTGCGACAGTGCAATCACCGGCACGGACAGTTCTCGCGCCAGAGCTTTTAAAGAACGGGAAATATCCGATATCTCCTGCTGACGGGAATCGGATGATTTTCCGGAACCGGACATCAACTGTAAATAGTCGATGATGACTAACTTCAAGTCATGCTCAAGCTTATACTTACGGCACTTGCTGCGCAGCTCTGAAATCGAGATACCCGGCGTATCATCAATGATAAGTTCAGAATTTCCGATGGTTCCGGCACCTTCGATTAATTTTTCCCAATCCGAATCGGACAGGTTACCGGTACGGAGTGCCTGCGCATCCACGCGCGATTCCAGCGAAAAAAGTCGGTTTACAAGCTGTTCCTTCGACATCTCGAGGGAAAAGATTGCGGTACACATATTTTCATGAAACGCCACATACTGCGCAATGTTTAAAACAAATGCCGTTTTTCCCATGGAAGGACGCGCTGCCACCAGAATTAAATCTGACGGTTGTAGTCCAGCCGTGCGGTAATCCAAATCGATAAACCCGGTCGGGATTCCCGTTACGGTTCCGGAAGTCTTTGCCGCATTTTCAATCTTTTCGAGCGCATTCATGACTACCTGGCGGATTGGCACATAATCCCCGCCGCCACCGCGGGTGGACAGCAGATCAAAGACCTTTTTCTCTGTGATATCCATCACGGTCTCAACGCTCTCCTTGCCGGCATAGCACTCATTCTCAATCTCTTCGTTGAGCTTGATTAACTTGCGGCGCATGGAATTATCCTTCACAATCTGCGCATAGTACTTCACATTGGCAGATGTCGGCACCGCCGTTACCAAATCCCTTACAAAGTCAAGACTTGCAATCTCCGGCGGTACATCCTTTTCCTTCAGCTTATTCTGCAAAGTCACAAGATCCACCGGAAGATTCTTGCTGTAAAGCTCTACCATCGTGTCGAAAATGATTCCATACTGTTTGTGATAAAAATCCTCGCTGATAAGCATTTCCATCGCCGTAACAATGGCATCTTTATCCATCAGCATGGAACCGACAACCGACTGTTCTGCCTCCAGGCTGTTTGGCATAATCCGTTTGATAAGTGTCTCTTCCATCAATCCGTATCCTCTACTGGGCTTCTACTACGTGCACTGCCAGCTTTCCGGTTACCTTCGGATGAAGTTTAACCGGCACTTCTGTCACTCCGAAGGTACGAATCGGCTCAGCAAGCTGCATCTTTTTCTTATCGAGTTCGAGTCCGAGCTGTTCCTTGGCTGCTGCGGCAATTTCCTTGGTGGAAACGGAACCGAATGATTTTCCGCCCTCTCCCGCCTTCATCTTAAGGGTTACCTTCTTGTCCGTGAGCTCCTCTGAAAGCTTTACTGCCGCCTCATACTGCTCTTTCGCAATCTTTTCTGCATGAAGATTCTGTAACTTTAAATCGTTTAAGTTCTTCGGTGTTGCCTCTACGCCCAATTTCTTTGGAAAAATTGCGTTGCGGGCATATCCGTCACTGACATTTACAACCTCACCTTTTTTTCCTAACGCTTTTACGTCTTCCAATAAAATGATTTTCATTCCTGTATGTCTCCTTCCTTAAGCATCTCATCCAATGTATCTTTGATAATGCGCACCGCCTCGTCGATTGTGCAATCCGTAAGCTGTGCCCCCGCCATATTCAGATGACCGCCACCCCCTAAACGCTCCATGATAATCTGCACATTAATCTCGTCAATAGAACGTGAGCTGACATAAATTTTCCCCTGAAATTCGGTCAATACAAAGGATGCCTTGATTCCTACAATATTTAACAGTTCGTTTGCCGCCTGTGCGCCTACAATAGTAGGACTTGCAACGTTCTCTGTCTGGCAGACAGAGATTGCAAATGCATTGCGGTATACTTCGGCACGGCGTACCACTTCTGCCCTTGCCTTATAATCCGCCATATCGTTGCGCAGCATCTTACGCACACGCGTAACCTCTGCTCCCGCACGGCGCAGATAGGCAGCCGCCTCGAAGGTGCGCACGCCCGTCTTTGTCATAAAATTATCCGTATCCATTAAGATTCCGCCGTAGATACAGTCTGCCTCTCCCGGCTCTAACTTGATATTTTCCGTAAAATACTGTAAAACCTCTGCAATCATTTCACAGGCGCTTGACGCATACGGTTCCACGTAGGAAAGCACCGGATTCTCAATGACTTCGCTGGACTGTCTGTGATGGTCGAATACGCAGACCGCAGCGCCTCTCTTTAACAGTTCCGGACATTCCGTATAACTCGGACGATTGACATCCACGACAACTACGAGTGTATTTTTATTCGTGATTAATAGCGCTTCCTCATTCCGGATAAAAAGATCCTCCGGATATCCCTTGTCCGAAGTAAAGCATTCCACAAACGGACGCAGGGAAGATGTCACCGTGTTTAATACAATCTGTGCTTTCTTTCCGAGCACTCTTGCCGCACAGTAAACACCGATTGCCGCACCTAACGCATCCACATCGCTGATACTGTGTCCCATAATGACAACATGTTCTCTGCTCTCAAGAATTTCCCGCAGTGCGTGTGCTTTTACCCTTGCCTTTACTCGGGTATTACGCTCTACCTGTTTTGCCTTGCCGCCATAATAGGAGATTTCCTCTCCCTCACGGACAACAACCTGGTCTCCGCCTCTTCCTAATGCGAGGTCAATGGAAATCCGGGCATATTCATAGTTCTGGTTATAGCTGACACCGCTCGCACCGATACCGATACTGAGCGTGACCGCCATCTCGTTTCCGACCTTGACCGTCTTTACATCTTCAAGGAGATTAAACCGGTCTTCCCGCAGCTTTGCCAAATATTTGTACTTAAATACCACAAAGTATTTATCTTTCTCAATCTTGCGCACAAGTGCATCAATCTCTGTAAAATATTTATTTACTTTCCGGTCAATCAGCGCAACCAGAAGCGAACGCTTTACATCCTCGATACTGTCCAATGCCTCATCATAATTATCGATATAGACTAGACCCGCTACCATCTTCTCTTCTTCATTCTCACGGATGTAACGGTTCATCTCTGTCTCATCAAACAGATACAGTGCCGTCAGGTACTCACTATCCTGCTCAAGTACCAAAATACTACTGTCCTGCGTCATGGAATCAAAGTAAATTCGCTTCATCACGGCACGGTAGGTTCTGTCTTCAAGCGTCAGGTTGACGCTTCCCACCATCTCTGTTTTCTGAAGAAGTTCCCTTGTCAGCAACGGAAAAATAGTCGTGATAGACTTATGATATTTTTTGTCCTTCCCGGTAAGCTCCATAAACTGCTCATTCAGCCACAAAATTTTGCCGTTATAATCAATCAGTGCATACGGCACTTCAAATTCATATAACAACTGCTTTTGTACCGTTGCATACTGCGTAGCAAAATTGACCATTTCCTGCACAAGCAGCGGCTTGTTATGAATATATGAGAGCAGTATGATCAAAAAATAGACAACAATAAACACTGAAATGACAGCACCTGATGTGATGTCTTTCGTATAAACCAGGATGTCGATAAAAATCAGTGCAATAGTCAGTATCAACGGCCAGCTGAAATACGTACGAAGCCTTCCCTTGAATTTCACGTTGTTACTTTTCATATTCTTCTCCTAAACCTATCCTCTTACACTCTTACAGCACGATAAATCGCTTACCAATGATTATAGCATTTCGGAGATACAAGATAAAGAGTTTTTTATTCCTGCTCGGTCTCCTCCGGCAAAAGCGTCAGATAATCTTCTCTGTCAAGATCATCAATAAAATTGTCGGAAAGAATCTGAATTCCCGATTTTCCATTGAGATTCTCCGTAAAATCCGCTTCCTCATCCGCGCTGTAATGCTTGCCGTCATAACGGTAAATCAAAAATCCCGGTGACATTCCACCTCCGTGAACCGTCGGAATGACATTGTGCCAGCCCTCGGTACACTCGTCATCAATGATAATCGGCGTATGAATATGGTCAATCTCATCCAGCACCGTAAATGTTTCTCCGTCCTCCTTAAGCAGGAGAAGCGGATGCCCCGCAGCATCTTCAAGCTCATCGTTTAATACCACGGCTGCGATTTCCGGAACACCATCTTCGTCAAGCTCTACGCGACAATAGTAGTACCTTGTTTCTCCAAGCATCTCCTGCGGCACCGCAAAATAATCCGTCAAAAACTCTGCCAGCGCAGGATATGGCTCCTTATCCGCATACTGCATTTCCAGAATCGCAGCATCCGAATTTTCCTGTGTAAGAAAATTTATCAGCCCTTCTTCGCTGTCTGACTGTAACTCTTTTTCCTCTTCCTGCTCAAGTTCATCAAGCGTAACATATGCCTTTTCACAGCCCGCCACCGCAGCTCCGACTCCAAAACACATCATTGTCAGTAAAAAGAATCGTTTTCTATTCATGGTTGTCTCCTTTTTGCTATATTACTTTCTTTTTCAGCCATTTCCCGCTGCAAAATCTGATACAGAATATAATACCACGAATCGTCCAATCTGCAAACATACCAATCCACACGCCCATCGGTCCTACGGCAAGGAAACGCATACAGAATATTGCCAGCGCCACACGGCAGAACCACATCGTACAGGTTGCGACAATCATGGAAAACTTCACATCGCCTGCCGCACGCATTCCATATCCCGGAATAAAAGACGGCACCCACACAAGTGGCTTTACAATTGTAATCCATATCATCATATGAAAACAGATTTCTGTACTCTCAGACTCCGTTCCCGCCAAAAACATGACCGGCTTTGAAATTGCAAACACAAACAGACAGGAAAGAATAATGGCGAGTTCCGCATACATGCTCAGTTTCACAATATAATATTTGGCTTCTTCTTTTCGTCCTGCTCCGATTGCCTGTCCCACAACCGTCATAAGTCCGATTCCGATTCCAATTCCGGCAACACCATTTACATTTTCAAAAATAATCGCCATTGCCTGTGCCGCAATCGCGGCAGTCCCAAGTGTCGATACCGTCGACTGGATTGCAAGCTTTCCAAACTGGAACATTCCGTTTTCAATCCCGGATGGCACACCGATTGCAAGAATTTTAACAATCAACGGTAAATCCGGACGGATGGAAAAATAGTGATTTAACACAATTTCCTGCCCCGGACGCGCTAATCTGTGGAAAACCACAACCGTGCAGAATATACGTGATGCAAGTGTGGCGAGAGCTGCTCCTGCCACTCCCATATCCAGTGCAAAAATTAATATGGCATTTCCCGCAATGTTGATAAGGTTTGAGCTGACCGATACCTTCATCGGATATTTTGCATCCCCCGAAGCCCGGAAAAAAGCTGCCCCGGCATTAAACAGTGCAATAAACGGATATGACAGTACCGTAATCAGAAAATAGATATTTGCCTTCTCCATAACGCCCGGCTCTATTGCACCAAAAATCAGGTGTAATAACGGCTGACGGAACAAAAGTCCCACAAGGGTCAGCGCCGCGGATATTACGATAACCGTAAGAAATATCTGTTTTGCCGCACGGTTACTTCCTTCATGGTCTCCTCTGCCGATATACTGCGAGCAGATGATTGCCGCACCGGTTGCCATTGCTGCAAAGACCTGAATCACAAGCGTGTTAATGGAATCCACTAATGATACGGCAGAGATTGCCTCGCTGCCCACATTGCTCACCATCATCGTATCCACCATTCCCATCAGGGAATTTAAAAGCTGCTCAATCATCAACGGAATCAGCAGCTTTTTTAAGTCGTTTCCCGAAAAAAGCAGATGATTCTTATCAATCTGGGATGAATCATATAACCTCATGCTTCTTTTGCCTCACTTCGCATCTATCGAAATCTCTTGTAAAGTAATAAAACCGGTTATCTTGCGACAACCGGTTTTAACAGAATCAAATTCTTTTTATTCGCTGCGTTTAGGTAAAGCCTATTCGCATACGTATGGCATAAGTGCAACGTGACGTGCTCTCTTGATTGCCACGGTAAGAGCTCTCTGATGTTTTGCACAGTTTCCTGTGATACGACGAGGAAGAATCTTTCCTCTCTCAGAGATGTATCTCTTTAATTTGTTTACGTCCTTGTAATCGATGGTATTGTCTTTACCACAGAATACGCAAACCTTTTTTCTTCTATGCATTGGGCGTCTCTTCATTGGAGCGCCGTCTTTGTCTGCTGCTTTATTGAAAGCCATGATTGTTTACCTCCTGTTAGGTTTAGTTGAATGGTAATTCTTCATCAATTCCGTCCGGAATGTTCATGAAGCCATCGCCGGCTGCGCTGCTCGGAGATGGTCTGTCTCCACCGGAAAAGCCTCCGGCAAATCCACCGTTGTCAGAAGACGCATTTTTGCTCTCAGCAAATTCCTGCTCCTCAACAACTACGTCAGTGGTATATACTTTCTGCCCGTCTTTGTTGGTGTAGCTTCCCGTCTGAATCCGTCCGGTAACCGCAATCTTGGTTCCCTTGCGGAAATATTTCTCTGCGAATTCTGCTGCGCGTCCGAATGCAACGCATCCGATGAAATCAGCGCTCTGCTGGTCTCCGTCCCGGCGGAATCTGCGGTCTACGGCAAGCGTATATCTGGCAATTGCAGTTGCCTGGTCACCCTGGGAGTAACGTACTTCCGGGTCTCTTGTCAATCGTCCCATAAGAATAACTTTATTCATGCGATTTCCTCTCTTCTATAGGGAACCTCCGGCTGTGCCGGCCCGTTCTCTTAAGCCTCGTCTTTTCTAACGCATAAGAAACGAAGAACGTTATCCATGATACGAACATCCTGCTCAACTGTTGCAGGAACGGATGACTCTGCATCGAACTGGATGAAGTAGTAGTAAGCTTCGCTCATCTTCTGAACTTCGTAAGCTAATTTCTTCTTACCCCAGTCCTCTACTTCTGTAATAGTACCGCCGGCACGAGTGATGTACTCTTTTGCTCTCTCAACGGTAGCTGTTCTCGCATCGTCTTCGATCTTTGCACTTACAACGAGTGCTAATTCATACTTATTCATGCGAATGTTACCTCCTTTTGGTCTCTGGTCCGCTCCTATTGGAGTGAACAAGGATTTTTATAATATATCACGAATATCAATTCTATCATGGATTCCGCATGAATTCAAGCCTTTTTTCTAATTTCTTTTGTATTTTTTTCAACAAGCGGACGCGCCAGCATCACCTGATGCCCACACCCCGTGCATTTTAATCTGAAATCCGCGCCAACCCGCAGCACTTCCCATTCACTGCTGCCGCAGGGATGCGGTTTCTTTAAACGAATGATATCTCCTACTTCGTATCTGTCCATCTGGATTTTCCTTTCTACTCACACTTAATCTTTCCAAACACTTCGCCAAGCCCTGCCTGAATCAGCAGATCTGCTCTGGCATCCATCGGCGTTGTCGACTTGTTAATCAACACCAGCTTGTTTCCCCTGTAATAATCGATAAGCCCTGCCGCCGGATATACCGCCAACGACGTGCCGCCGACAATTAACATATCTGCATGGCTGATATAAAATACAGCATCCTCAAGCGTCCTCTGATCCAGACCTTCCTCGTAAAGCACCACATCCGGTTTAATTTCTCCGCCGCAGGCATCGCAGTGCGGCGTTATTGTACTGGATTTTAAGATATATTCTGCATCAAATCCCTTTCCACACTTTCTGCAATAGTTTCTTAACACGCTTCCGTGAAGTTCTAACACACGCCTGCTTCCTGCCGCCTGATGCAGTCCATCAATATTCTGCGTCACCACAGCCTTCACCTTGCCCGCCGCTTCAAGCTCTGCAAGCTTGCAGTGGGTCACATTCGGCTTTGCATCCAGACAAAGCATCTTGTCCCGGTAGAAGCGGTAAAATTCATCCGTATGTTTTATATAGAAGGAATGGCTCAGAATGGTTTCCGGCGGATAGTCATATTTCTGATGATACAGTCCGTCCACACTTCGGAAATCCGGGATTCCGCTCTCCGTGGACACCCCGGCGCCGCCGAAGAATACGATATTGTCCGATTCGTTCACCCACTGTAAAAACTGCTCGATTTTGTCCATAGCACTTTTCCTCCTTCTTCTCCGCGAGCTGCGCATTATAAGCCAGATAAAGTGCGCGCTTGACGCGCACTTTTGCGTGCGAGCGGTATGCGAAGCATAAGTTTCTTCTCCGCGAGCTGCGCATATTACAGGACTTTTTAGGTTTTCAAGAATATCTTGAAAACCTAAAAAGTCCCAAAATCATTTGATTTTAGGACTCTTAGTAGTTGCGGGAATAGGATTTGAACCTATGACCTCCGGGTTATGAGCCCGGCGAGCTTCCAGACTGCTCCATCCCGCGATATTTGTTCTGATGTTGTTTATTATAGAACTTTTCCCCGCAAATGTCAAATCTGCCAAAAGTCCTACGTTTTCACCCTGTGTTTTCACATCCTGTATGCCAGGATAACACTCGCCACCGTTCCGGTCAGTGTTGCAAGAAGCGCCCCTGCCAGCGTGTAACGGCTTTTTTTGATGCCGACGGACATAAAATAAACCGACATCGTATAAAAAATAGTCTCTGTGCTGCTCATCATGATGGATGCCATCCTCCCAAGCAGGGAGTCCGCCCCGTACTCTTTGAAAATATCGAGTAAAAGCCCTGTTGCTGCCGAGGAAGAAAACATTTTTACCAGTGTCACCGGAAGCAGTTCGGACGGAAATCCAAGCGGCTCTGTAATGTGCGAAAAAATTTGTGCCACAAATTCTAAAAAACCGGATGTCCGCAGCACGCCAACCGCCACCATAAGCCCGATGAGCGTCGGCATAATTCCTAGCACCGTATGGAATCCGTCCTTTGCCCCCTCGATGAACTCTTCATAAATATTGTGACGGTTGATAAGCCCATATCCCACGATTCCAAAAATCATAAGCGGAATCATGATATCCGACAGAAAAAGGATTGCCTTCATTTTCACACCGCCCTGCATCCCTTTGCTTTATTTTATGTCACAATCGTACTTTTTATGAAAGCTTTTTTCTGCGGCGGTTTATGATTTTACAGAAAATAATCGCCGCAAGGGTACTGCACACGGTTGCCACGATTCCCGGTCCCACGATTGCCGCCGGATTTGCACTGCCATACTGGCTGCGGTAGGCAATCAGATTTACGGAGATAAGCTGTAACGAAGAGATATTTAAAATCAGAAACGTGCACATCTCATCGCTTGCCGCATCCCCACTATTTCCCCGCTCCTTTTCTAAGTCTGCAAGCGCCTCCATCGCCTTTAGTCCCGCCGGGGTTGCCGCCCAGCCAAGCCCGAAGACATTGGCAATAAAATTGGTGGCGATATATTCATTTGCGATATGCCCCTTTGGGATGCCCGGAAAAAGAAACTGTAGTATCGGTTTTAGTTTCCGCGAAAGCCCCCCGATCATGCCCGTTTTTTCCGCAATTTTCATCAATCCAACCCAAAACGACATGACACCTGTCATGGTAATGCAGAGCGAAACCGCTTCCTTGGCGGCGTCTAAGGCGCCCTCCGTAACCTGCGGAAGCGTCCCGTGAAATGACGCATAGACGATTCCAACGAGCATCATGCCTGCCCAGAGATAGTTCATAGCCCCTCCTCTTTGCTTTCCTCTCCCAATATATTCTCTTTTCGCACCTCATATTCACACAATTCTTTACATATGATAGGATAATTCGATATAATAATAGAAGCAATCCTGTTATTTATCATGTAAAGTGAGGAACTGACATTTGAAACCCTATATCTTATCTTCCGGAAAAATTGGTTCTGTTGCACTGCTCTGTGGCTTTTCTCTCCTTCTTACCGTCTCAGGCTGCGGTAAAAATGAGTTAAAGAGCGCCTCCGGGGAAGCTGACTCCGAGGAGTTTGACGTTTTTTTAGAAGATTTGTTTTGCTCAGAAATTACGGGAAACACCATCAACCTGCACTACACACTCTCCCACCCGGAGAATTACGGCATTACGGAAATTCCCATTACGCTCGGCGACCTCTCTGAGGAAGCGCTTCTTGCTTCCGCGGCGTCCTTAGAGAATACAAAGGCATCGCTTGAGAAATTTCCCTATTCCTCCCTTTCCAGAAAACAGCAGCTCACCTATGATTTGCTTGAGGATTACCTCGACACGCAGATATCTGTGGCTGATTTGACGTACTACGATGAGATTCTGCGCCCGTCCACAGGCGTTCAGGCTGAGCTTCCGGTGCTCTATGAGGAATATCGTTTTCACAGCGAATCGGATATCGATGACTACCTTGCGCTTATCGGTCTGACCGGAGATTACTTTGACCAGATTATCGCATTTGAGCAGAAAAAGGCAGATGCCGGACTTTTCATGTCCGATTTTGCCTGCAATACGATTATTTCCCAGTGCCGCGATTTTGCCGCGAAGAAAGATGACCACTATCTCGTTGAAACCTTCAACAACAAAATTGACCGGATGGAAGGACTTTCCGACGAGGAAAAAGATAACTATAAATTACAGAACGAATCTCTCGTGACAGAGGTGGTTATCCCAGCTTACGAAACCCTTGCCACTGCTTTGGAATCGCTCCTTGGAACAGGCACCAACGACAAGGGTCTGTGCTATTTTGCAGATGGCTCCCGCTACTATGAATATCTCGTCTACTACAACACCGGCTGTTCCTCGGATATCTCTGATATTGCCAATATGATTCGCAACCAGCGTACCGATGATTTGGCAGAAGCTGCCGAGCTGACCAAAAAATATCCTGACCTTTGGGAAGAGTGCACCGATGCCGCCTTAAACAACACTGATGCCGCCACAACCCTTTCCAAGTTACAGGAAGCGATGCTTGATGCGTTCCCGGCGGCTCCGGATACCCGTTTTACCGTAAGCTACATTGACGAATGTATGGAAGATTACCTTGCTCCGGCATTCTACATCACGTCCCCAATTGATGATTACACCGATAATTCTATTTTCATCAACCAGTCGACCGACACCTCAACCGTGGAGTATTTCACGACACTTGCACACGAGGGCTACCCGGGACACCTCTATCAGACGGTCATGTCCTATGAAGCGGGGCTTGCCGATGTGCGAAACCTTTTTAACTACCCGGGTTACGTGGAGGGCTGGGCAACTTATGTGGAAATGCTTTCCTATTATTATACCGGGCTGGATGACAACGTTACTTCCATGCTGCAGCATAACCAGTCTGCGATTTTAAGCCTTTATGCCTCGACTGACATCGGCATTCACCATGACGGCTGGTCTTACGATGACACAGTCACGTTCTGGAACGGTTATGGAATCACCGCTGACGATACAATTCGTGACATTTATGAGTTGATTGTGGAAGAACCCGCGCATTATCTCAAATATTATGTGGGTTATCTGGAATTTCTCGAATTAAAAAAAATGGCTCAGAAAAAATATCTTCTGCACTATGATGATGTCGCATTTCACCGGGCAATTTTGGAAATCGGCCCGGCACCATTTGACATTATAGAAAAATATTTTGCAGATTACTATACTACTTCAGAAGAGACTGATACACATCCCGCTTACTGATGCCCCGGTCCTTTGCCACACGTTTCATGGCTTCCTTCCGGTCAATTCCCTGGTTTTCATAGACTGCCATATGCTCTTCAAGCGACATGTCTTCCCAGGATTTACGGGCTTCTGCCTCAAGTTCTTCAAACGTTCTTCCTTCTATCACAAGGACATATTCCCCACGCGGGTCTGTGTCCTTGTAGTATGTAAGGCACTCAGAGAGCGTCGTCTTCCTCTTTTCCTCGTAACGCTTGGTTAATTCCCTGCACACCGTAATATTGCAGTCTCCGAGCGTCTCGTATAATTCTTCAAGTGTTGCAACAAGATGATGCGGTGCTTCATATAAAATAATCGTCCGCGTCTCGTCTTTTAATTCCTCTAAGATACGCACCCGCTCTTTTTTCTCCCGGGGTAAAAATGCCTCAAACGCAAACCGTCTGGTGGGAAGTCCTGACATTGTGAGTGCTGTGATGCACGCCGCCGGCCCCGGAAGTGAGGTCACTTCGATTCCCTCCTCATAGCAGATGCGCACCAGATCCTCGCCCGGGTCGGAAATGCCTGGGGTTCCTGCATCAGTTATCAACGCAATGTTCTTTCCCTCCCGCAGTTTATCCACAAGCTGGTATGCTTTTTCAATCTTATTGTACTCATGATAGCTTGTCATGGGTGTTTTGATTTCAAAATGATTCAAAAGACGGATGGAATTTCTCGTGTCTTCCGCCGCAATCAAATCCACTTCCTGCAATGTGCGAAGTACGCGGTAGGTAATGTCTTCCAGATTACCGATGGGCGTTGCACACAGATATAATTTTCCTGCCATCTTCTGCCTCCTTAAACATTACTTTCTCTTTGCCAGCCGCGGAAAAAGCGCATACATACACACGCCTGCTGCCACAATCAGAATGGAAATCAGCTGGGATGTTGAAAGCACGCCAACGCTTCCCCTGTAGTCGTTTCGCAGAAATTCCACTAAGAAACGTCCGATTCCGTAAAGAATCATATACAGCGCGCCGACACGTCCGGTCTCACGCTCTTTTCTCGCATACAAAAGCAACAGCGCAAAAATCAAAAAGTCTCCTGCACTTGAAATGAGCTGTGTCGGAATCAGGCTCACACCGTTTGGTGCAAAATTAGAATGTGCAAAGGTAATTCCATACCAGGCATCGGTCTCTCTTCCGTAGCAGCAGCCTGCGCAGAAGCACCCGATACGTCCAAAGCCCTGTGCCATTGCCACCGCCGGCATCACCAGGTCAAAGTACGGCAGAAAAGCTTCTTTTCTCTTGAAGCGGCAGTATAAGAAGCTGGCTAACACGCCGCCGATGATTCCGCCGTAAACGACATAGCCGTTCTTAAAATTCCACAGAATCGACGGGTCTTTGAGAACAGAAGGAAGCTCCACAATATAAAAAAGCAGACGTGAGCCAATCATTCCGCCGATAATCGCACAGAAAAAGATGCCCCAGATGGTATCTTCGCTAAGTCCCCTCTTTTTTCCTCTGTAATTGCACAGTAACAGTGCTCCGATAAAGCCGATTGCGATTAACAGACCATACATATGAAGTGTCACAGGTCCGATTGTAATATCATTAAACATATGTGTTTTCCGCCTTTCTTAGTAACCGTAAATGTCATAGATTTCATCCGTGTATACACCCTGTTCCCTGTATACAATCAGCGGTTTTTCCACCGTAATCCGGGATTTTCCACCGCGAAGTCCTTCGATTAACACCATATTCGGTTCACGGTCGATGTAAGGATAGACTAACTTCATCCGTTTTGGTTCAAGCTTATATTCCACCATCTTGCTCATGATTTCTGCCAGACGGAACGGACGGTGTACCATATAAAACCGTCCTCCGGGAACCAAAAGCTTCGCGCTCTCCCGCAGAATATCATCAAGCGTACAGAGCACTTCATGTCTTGCAATCGCTTTTGCCTGCGTCGGCGAGTTAAAGCCGTGGTCTCCAATCATGTACGGCGGATTTGTGGTAATCACATCAAAGGAAGATGCCCCGAAACGCTCTGTAGCATCCTTAATGTCTCCTGTCACCACACGGATTTTCTCCTCAAGGTGGTTATAGAGCACACTGCGGCGCGCCATATCGGCGCTTTCCTCCTGAATCTCAAGTGCGGTAAAATCCGTTGCATCAGTTTTTGCCTCCATGAGAATCGGGATAATGCCTGTCCCGGTTCCAAGGTCAAGTACCCGCTCACCGGCTTTTGCCGTAGCAAACCCGGAAAGCAGCACCGCATCCATCCCAAAACAGAAGCGTTTCGGGTCCTGAATGATATAATACCCGTTCCGGTGCAGTTCATCGAGCCGCTCATTTTCATGCACCAGGTTATTTTGTGTCGTCAATCTTGGATTTTCCTCCCTTATCCTCTAACGCCGCTAATTCCCTTAACTCCTCCGGAGAAAGTTTTACATTTTCTTTTCTTCTTCTCGGCTTGAAGCGAAGCTCTTCCACCTTATACTCACGCAGTTCCTTCTCATCATCCACCTGAACGAGCACCTTGACGGTCTGGCGCAGTACGTTGACGGAAGAAACTTCTCCGCGCAGTTTGTCATTTGTAGTAACTATATCTCCGACAACCGGAAGACGGCTGTTTAAGTATTCGTAAGTTTCTTCTTCATTCTTAAGGCAGCACATTAATCTTCCGCAGACACCGGAAATCTTCGTCGGGTTCAGGGAAAGATTCTGCTCCTTTGCCATCTTGATGGAAACCGGCGCAAACTCGGAGAGATAGCTGTGACAGCAGAGCGGACGTCCGCAGATACCGATACCGCCCATGATTTTGGTCTCGTCGCGGACACCAATCTGGCGCAGCTCAATACGGGTACGGAACACTGCTGCAAGGTCTTTAACCAACTCACGGAAATCAATTCTTCCGTCTGCCGTAAAGTAAAATAACAGCTTGTTATTATCAAAGGTATATTCTGCTTCCACTAACTTCATGTCAAGCTTGTGCTTTGCAATCTTCTGCAAACAAATCTGGAATGCCTCTTTTTCTTTCTCGTGATTTTTCTGTGCAGTCTTCTCGTCCGCCTCGGTTGCAATGCGTATCACCGGCTTTAACGGCTGTATCACGTTCTCCTCGGAAATCTCGCGCGGCTCCATCAGAACCGTTCCCATCTCCACGCCTCTCGCCGTCTCCACGATAACGTGCATTCCGCTCTTTAACTCAAATTTTCCCGGTCCGAAATAATAAATTTTACCTGCATTCCGAAACCGGACTCCTACTACCTTTATCATATTCTGCCTGTATCCTTTCCTGCTAATTTTCCTGAATGGTGAGAAGCAAAAGCTCCATCACCAGGTCAAAGTTTACGTTTGCCAAGAGCCGTAGCTGCGCTTTCTGCAACGCCTCAATAATCTGTTCAATTCCATTATAGGAACTCTTCTCCGCACGCCGTTTGATGTCATAGACCTCATCCTTAAAAATCAGACCGTTGACATCACCGGTTGCCTTAAAATAAAGAACATCCCGATACCAGACCATCATCAGGTCAAAGTAATCGTTTATCTGAAGTTTGTATTCGCCAATCTGCTTTACCGCTTCCGTCAGTTCATACAAATCAATTTCATGCAGACGTTTCACAAGCTGAAGCACGGACGATTTCAGTTCGTTGAAGTCTGAAGACGAGGCAAGCTGAATCGCCTTTCCGACATTTCCCTGTGCAAAAGCCACACAAATCTGTGCCTGATAATCCGGAATCTGCCAGTTGCTCATCAGATATTTCTCAATCGTCTCATCCGGCACCGCCTTAATATTCAACGAAACACATCTGGAGAGAATCGTCGGAAGGAAGTTATCTGCGTTTGTAGTCAAAAGTAAAATAATCGCATATGCCGGCGGCTCCTCGATGGTTTTTAACAGGGCATTCTGCGCCTGCACATTCATCTTCTCCGCCTCGTCAATGATGTAAATCTTGTGTCGGCTGCTGTACGGCTTGATAACAATATCGTTATTGACCTGCGTTCTGATATCATCCACCGAAATCGTATTTGGTTTTTCATGACTTACATAGATGATATCCGGCTGGTTTCTGCCAAGCGCCTGCTTGCAGGAATGACATTCCAGACAGGCGTCTCTTCCCCCCTGTTCACACTGCACCGTCATTGCAAATGCCTCTGCGAGCATCATTTTTCCCGATTTGTCCGGTCCGTTTATAATATACGCATGGGACACCTTATCCATTGCAATGGCATTTTGCAGATGCTCAATAATCTGTTCATGCCCGATAATGTCTTTAAATCCTGCCATAGCTTCCTACGCCCCTTTCCATTTGCTGTCAAGCTCTTATGTCTACGTTAAAATATCAAGCAGCAAGCCCTGAATTTCACCAATTTTGCTCAAAATGGCAATGTGGTCCTGCTCGTCTTTCACCAGCTCCTGCGCCAGCTCATCGAGATTGGAATCTAAAAGCCGTATCAGTCCGTATACTCTGTGACGTCCCTTTCGGTCAAGGAAGTTTTCACGCGAAAACTTGTGGGAACGATACACAACCTCATTCAAAAAATTGCGGATCAGCTCTCTGTAATGCTTCATGTCCCGCACATCCATATGCTGCGCCAGCCGGTTTCCCTGCGCCGTGATGTCATTTAACAGCACATCTATCTTCTGCTGCAAATCCGCATCGGAAATCGCACTTGCCAGCGTAAATTTGAAGGAACCGTCGCCCTCGACTGTCGTCTCTGTGTCCGGCACCTGTGTCACCTGTGCAACATTATTGACTTTAATATCCAAGACGCTCACCTTCCCTTATATAATGTATGATGTTTCGAAGCGTATCTTCCAGATTTTCGTTGGAAAACCGGGTGTCTATTCCTGCTTCTTTTAACTTCTCTTCCGAAAAATCTGCCGCGTCAGCCAAGAATCTGCGGCACATTTCTTCATATTTTGGTTTTTCCTGCTGACATTCCCTGGCAATCGCACGTTTTAGCCGCTCGCCATCCTCCACCTCGATGTAGATGGGAACAACCGCTTTTTCTCCAAAATAACTGCGTATCTTTAAATAGCTCTCGAGCGTTCCAATGAGAAGATAGCGGTTTTGTCTGTCAAGGTCTATCTGTCCGTCATCCACGGTAAAATATTTCCAGATGCCCTGCACCGTATGGTACTCCCGCAGCTCAATGATTTTGCCCTGTCGGTTAAGCTCTGCCACCTTCGCCTCATCGCAGAAAAAATATTCCCGCCCGTTTTGTTCTCCTGCCCGCATGGGTCTTGTCGTATATGGAATAATGGTCTGAAAGGAAAGCTCCTTTTCTTTTCGCAGAAGCCCGAATAACGTATCTTTGCCGGAAGAACTTTTCCCCATCACGCAATAAATTCTGCCCATATTTCCTGCTTTCTTAGTATAATATAGTCTTTAAAAATATACAATCGTTATCCACCGATACACCGCCGCCCTGTAGGGTCAGCCCTTTTCCCCGGCACGTCTCAAGCCGGCTTACAAATTCTTCCGTAATCTGCTCTCCCGGCACGATAAGCGGGATTCCCGGCGGATAAAGATACACAAAATCCGATGATATCCTGCCAAACGCCGCTTTCGCCGGAACCCATTCACAGGGAAGTTCCTCCGCTGCGGCAATCTCAAGCTGTCCCGGATTTGGCGCGTAAATCTGACGGATAAAATGAATCTCTTCTATTATAGCACCTTTCATGGTTCCTGTCTTGCACAAATCATTGTCAATTTCATGTAATGCAGCGCAAAGCCTGTCAAATCCTTCCTCCGTATCCATGATACTTGTCATTGCAATCGCATAGTCACCGGATGCCATCTCAAGCTCTATTTTGTATTCTGTAAGAAGCCGCTCTTTAAGTGCTTCCCCACCAAGCCCTGTCCCCGTGGTAAACATCACAATCTTGGAGTAATCCCAGTCAAACGCCTCTTCCCCGCCGAGCATTTCCCGCGTCAGTACTTTAAGCGCCTTCAAATCCCGCACATGTTCATAAAAAGACGTAAGCTTTCTTTCATACTCTGCAAAAAGCGCTGTCTGTTCCTCCGCCATCATCCGGACGCAGGCATCCATTCCTGCCATAAAAAGATAGGACGGCGAGCTGGTCTCATAGATATCCAGGAAACGCTCCACCTGCTCTGTGCGAATCCGCCCTGAGCATAAATGTAACACCGCTGTCTGCGTAAAGGACGGCAGGGTCTTGTGAAGGCTCATAATGACCGCATCCGCCCCCTGATGTACCGGGCTTTCCGGGAATCCGCCGCCAAAGCCAAAATGAGCCCCATGCGCGGCATCCACGATAAGCGGCACACCGGATGCATGTGCCACATCCGCAATTGCCTTAATATCTGAGACAATCCCCTCATACGTCGGGGATGTAATCACAACAGCGCCACAATCCGGGTGGGCGGCAAGCGCTTCTTTCACCTGCTCTGAGGCCACCTGTCCCTGGATTCCACAGTCTGCAATCACAGGATAGAGATATTCCGCCGACAGCTCCCGAAGCGAAATGGCATGGTATACCGCCTTATGGCTGTTTCGCGCCACAAGGATTTTCCCTCTCCGCGGCACTGCCGCACTGATTGCGGCAAGCAGTCCGCAGGTGCTTCCGTTGACCAGATAATAGCTCCTGTGCGCTCCGTAGAGCCTTGCCACACGCTGCTGCCCCTCTTTTAAAATTCCTTCCGCGTGATGAAGATTATCAAATCCCTCAATCTCCGTAATATCTATCGTATAGGGATTTAAAAACGGCAGGGGTCTTCGTTTATGTCCCGGCATATGAAACGGGTAAATTCCGCTTTTGGCATAAGCAGCAAGTTTTTTATCCAAATATTCCATCGTAACTTCTCCTGAAAGTGCACCATTCCTCTTTTTGCAGGAATGCACTTTTTATTATGACATGAAAAGATTTGCAAAACAAGGAAATAATATGCTATAGTAGTGCGCAGATATTGTTTAGGAGGACCTTTATGGGATACGCACTCGTAATCTTATGTGGCGGAAAAAGTACCCGCATGGGCACTGACAAGGCACTGCTGCCTTTTGGTGACTACTGTTTAATTGAATACCTGGTCAGACGGTTTTCCACGTATTTTTCCAACATTTATCTGTCGGTAAAGAAAAAAGGGGATTACGCCCACTTAAATCTCCCGGTCACAGAGATTGCGGATATTTATCCCAATGCAGGTCCGATGTCCGGCATTTTTTCCGGTCTGTCCATGATTGACGAGGACGCCGCTTTTTTCATGTCCGTGGATACTCCTTTTTTGGAGCCTGAAACCGGGATTGCACTCCTTGAAGGCTTAGACGCTGCTGACATCTGTACGATACGCGGAAAAGCGAATTACCTTGAGAGTGCAACCGGCGCCTACTCTAAAAATTGTATTACAGATATAGGAAAAAGCCTTTTGCTGCATCAGTTTGCACTCCAGCCGCTCCGCGAGAAGTGCACGACCCGCTATCTGACAGAGAAATCGCTGTTAAACCACACAAAAACCCCCGTGGAATTCCAGTTTTACAACCTCGACACACGTGCCGATTATTACCACGCCCTTCGGATGTTAAGCGGAATCCGTTCCCCGGAATCCTCCGATGCTCTGATTGAATATTTTAACGACAAGGAAGACCTCTTTCGTCACCGCGTTCCTGCTATCTCGTTTTGTGCAAAGCCCGGAACGCTTATGTCTCCTTTTATAGAAAAACTGGTCCCTCTGTTAA
Organism: uncultured Roseburia sp.; assembly: GCA_958420225.1. Taxonomy (GTDB): domain Bacteria; phylum Bacillota; class Clostridia; order Lachnospirales; family Lachnospiraceae; genus Roseburia. The sequence goes on from CATZIT010000003.1 coordinate 216,138, forward strand.
AACGGGACGGTCTCACCGTCACCTATCTCACCAGAGAAGACCAGTCTGTTATTTTTCACGATATGAAAAATGCCGTTACGCCGGAAACGCTGACCGCGGCATTAAATACTTCGGATTTGCTGTTGCTTGAAAATTTCGGCGAAGATTCCCCAAATCCGGTGGAAATTCTCCGCAAAGGCTGGTCTGAGGAACTGACCGCGGATATCTCAAAGTTAAAGGCAGTCGTCGCCGATTTTCCTGTTCCGGAAGAACTGCTTACCGGGACAGCTTCCGATGACGCCCCAAAAACGCTTCCCTGCTTTGATTTTGGCAAGCCACGGGATTTTGCTGCCTTTATTGTTGAATTTTTGCGCCAGTTTCCGGACTAACCAAGAAAACGCAACAGCTCCGGCATCCAGTCACCGATGAACACCTCATCGCGACACACTGCCTCCCAGATTGGCGGCAGAAATTTTGCCAGAAGTTCCATCACGTCCTCAAAAGAGGGCGTTTTTTTCTTCTGCTGGCGCAGATAACGTTGCCAACGCTTCTTCATGTACGGGTAATCCCGATAGGAGAGTATTTCCTCCACCCGCTTCATTGCAGCGTCCATATTCTGTTTCTTGCACGCTTCTCCTAAAAGCTCCCTGACCCATCTTCCATCAATCATTTCGTGGGAAAGAATCTCATAGATTTCCGCATACGTTTCCATATCAGAAAGCAGCTCCATATCCCGAATCACCGCAAAAAGTTTCTGTGCCAGAAGCTCCTCTATCGGATACTGTAAATAGGAGATTTCCACCCCATCCTCCACGCAGGAAAAAAGCGTCTTTTTTGCCGGAGACATTTTCTGTACCGCAAAATCTTCGTTTTCCCGTATGAAAACACGCACCGGAACCTTCATTTCTTCAAATTCTGCCACTATTGAAAGGCAAATGTCGTTTCTTCCATTATTTTGTACGGTTGACAGATTCCCCATCCATTTGATTTCCGGTGTTTTCTCTTTCTGCACAATGCAGGCGAGCATCAGAAATGCAAGCTTCGGCGACAATGTCTGCCCATTGACAAGCGCACCGCTCTTTTTCGCCTTTTCATCCGTCACATATGTAAATTCAAGTGCCAGCACATTCTGCCTGCGGTACTGCTCCACACCGAGACTGCTGCCATTTAGCAGCCACAGATTACCGCCAAATTCCGATTCTGCCAGAAGAGACAGCACTTTTTCTAAGACAAATCCGGCTAACAGCCGGGAAAAAGGAATCTGTAACGCCTCACTCCTGGCTTTCAGTTTCGCTTTTGTCATGCTCCTCCCCTTCCTCTACAGCCACACGCCAATCATCATCTGTACTTTTTTGACTACTCTGCGCTCTCTCGCATATTCCATAAGCTTTGCGACGTCCTTTTTCGGATCCTTGATAAACGCAAATACACCTTCCCGCAGCACCTCACGTTCCATCTTGTCCTCGTATTTGAGACAGTCGCACACAAGACGCTCTTTTTCGTAAATTTTCATCGTTCCGCCGCCAAACGGAATTTCCGTTACCCCAAGCTCCAAGGTTTCCGCCTCAGTGTAAAGCGGAAGCACCTGCGGATAATCCAGATGAAACCGCGACTTCGACGTATTCTTGTCCACCGCAAGCCGGTAGCCGTAAGGCTTTCTCTCAAGATAGCCATACGCATCCAACGCACTCTCCAATGTGAGCACACAGTCCGGGAACAGCTTCGCAATCAGCTCGTCCTCCGAAAAATCCGACAGACGGACACAATAATATCCGTTCTTTAACCGGATTAAATCTCCTTTTTCCACAAAGTCCAAAATTCTGCGGTAGTCAATGTCTAACTCCTTGAGGCTTGACCATTTTACCACACCGCCGTTTTGGTAAATAAATTCCTTTACACGCTCTAAAATCAGTTCCCGTTTCTCGTTGATGACATATGAATCCGACATCGTAATCTCCCCATTCCGGCGCCTCCCCGCGCCCAACAATCTCATGATTTACACAACATTCTGCCACGCATCAAACACTCATGCGGTACTTATTTTAATTTCACTATAATTCAAGTAACTGCCTTTGTCAATTTCTTGTATATTCTGTTTTTTTTGTCGTAAAATAAAGTATCAAATTTTTTTATTCAAAAAGAAACTTCACCCGCGTTTGAAGGCAAATATTTAACCATCATATACAAAAACGACAGTAATCTTAAAAATTACTGTCGTTTTTACGTTTCATACATTGATTAACGTCGTCTCCGTCGTTTATGTTTTTTCCGGATTCTTTTACCGCTGCCAAACAAATCTTTTCTCTGTTTTCTTACTTCACGATTGTGACGGATAATGTAGATATTGTCCACGAAATATTTAATCACAAATCCAATCACAACGAGTGCCACAACACCAAGTACCGCAAGCACAATCACCCACGGATGAATCCGGATGACGGAATTCTGTTCTTCTACGCTTTCCGTCTCTTCATTCATCTTTTCATTATCAAACACAAAGCCCTGAATCTGTACCCCTGTCCGCACGATATCCGCTTTTCCCACAACACGGTCCGCATACCTATATTCTATCGTGCCTGCCACGTCCTTATCACTGCTGTCATAGACAATGGAGGATGACGCATCGGAAAATTCCGCCGTCTTTGGCAGAACGATACTGGCATTCCGGTCGATATCCACAAACGCCTCATTCGTGTTCAAAGAACCCGTGCTGGTCTTTTCCATGGCATTATAGCTGGTCTCATTTTCCGCAACATTAAAGAGCTGGAAATTATCAAATGCATAGTCAAACAGTGCGATACTGTCCTCCCACTGATGCGGGACCTCCGTCCGCATGACCACGCAGATTAAGGTCATACCGTCTTTTTCCGAAATCGTTACAAGCGTATAGCGGGCATCGTCGGTATATCCTGTTTTTCCACCCACGCAATACGGATAAACATAATTGAACTTTCTGGAAACTAAAAGCTCATTGTGGTTGTTTAAATAAGTCGCCTCGTCATGTTTATTGGTCGGCGGAATCGTATAACGCGCCGTTCCCGTGATAATGCGGAATGTTTCATTATTATATGCAGCCTGCGTAATCAACGCCATATCATAGGCACAGGTGTAATGATTTTCATCCGGCAGACCATGCGGATTGGCAAAATGCGTATTGACGCACCCTAATTCCTTTGCCTTCGCATTCATCATATCCACAAAGCCTTCCACGCTGCCGCCGACTTCCTCGGCAACCGCGTATGCACACTCATTTGCGGATTCCAGCATGATAGCATAAAGACATTGCTCTAACGTCATCTGCTCGCCGTAATCTCTTGCAATTCCAGAACCTTCGGTATTGTCGATTGCCTCATTTGAAAAGGTAACCACCTGATTCAGCTCTGCATTTTCTAACGCTACCAGCACCGTCATAATCTTGGTAATACTCGCCGGATACTGCTTTTCTGTTATATTTTTATCGTAAATAACCGTTCCGGTAGACTGTTCCATCACAATGGCAGATTGCGCATCCACTTCCGGTGCCTCCGGCCAGTAATCTGCCGCCATTACCTGTTTCGGAAGGGCTGCCGCCATTAAAAAAATGCCGAACACCAGTCCACACGCCCGCTTCAAATTCCATTTTATCTTCATTTTGTCACTCCAAATAACTTACAGCCGTTTGCCACAACTAGTATCAGTATAATCGCAGGGAAAAATACTTGCAACAACTTTTCAAAATAACTTTTTTTCTTTCTCTTTTTATTATAAAATGAAATGGAGTTTATGCCCCGACAGATGGGTAATCTGAATGAAAGAAAGGTTTTTATATGCGTTTACGAAATATCCCCGGCGCCGATGAGGCGATTTTAAACAGTGAATATTGTATCAAGGAGCCTGCCTGCGAGCGCGGCAGCTGGCAGTCGCACTTTCCTTCCAAAGCTCCTCTCCACATCGAGGTTGGAATGGGAAAAGGCCGTTTTATCATGGAAATGGCTGCTGCCCACCCGGATATCAATTATCTGGGCATTGAGCGCTACTCAAGCGTCCTTTTACGTGCCCTTCAGAAAATGGAGTTAAATCCGCTTCCCAACTTAAAGTTTATCTGCATGGATGCGGCAGCGCTCCCGGAAGTTTTTGCACCGGAAGAGGTTTCCCGGATTTATTTAAATTTCTCCGACCCCTGGCCAAAAGACCGCCATGCAAAGCGCAGACTTACCTCCCGCGAATTTTTTGCCCGCTATGATGCAATTCTTGCCAAAAACGGACGGGTGGAATTTAAAACCGACAACCAGGACCTCTTCACGTTCTCCCTCGAGGAGATTCCGGAGGCCGGCTGGCATTTAGACGCCTCCACCAGAGACTTACATCACGATGCCGTTTTAAATGAAGGAAATATTATGACCGAATACGAGGAGAAGTTTTCTTCTCTTGGCAATCCCATCTGTAAGCTGATTGCGAGCAGATAATTTTAACAGCATAAAACCCGGGCAGGGAAATGATTTCCCCGCCCGGGTTTCTTCTATCTGTCAAATCTGATTTTTCTTCTCCATAATTTTCTGAAACACAAAAAGAAAGCACCAACCCCGCAGTCCATTCTGCAAAATCAGTACTTTGTAGTGCGCCACCAGGGGTTCGAACCCTGGACACCCTGATTAAGAGTCAGGTGCTCTGCCAGCTGAGCTAGTGGCGCATTTCTTATGTTATGTTTGTCCTGTCTCTCAAGGACGAAATTCATTATATAATAAATATTTTAAAAATGCAACACTTTTTTTAAAAAAATTTTATTTTGTGGTATAATGAAGCATGCAATCTAATAGACATTTTATTTATGGAGGTTTTCTATGCGCGTAGAAGAACGATTTTTAACGTATGTTTCTTACTGGACTACTTCTGACGAAGAAAACAGTACAAAAGACGGCGCTGTAAATATCCCGTCAAGCGACCGCCAGTTTGCACTTGCAAAGGTTTTAGAGCAGGAATTAAAAGATTTGGGGCTGACCAGGGTTCGTCTGACCGACCACTGCTATGTATACGGCTTACTGCCTGCCACACCGGGCTATGAGCACAAAAAAGCCGTCGGCTTTATTTCCCATATGGACACAGCGCCGGATTATTCCGGTGAAAATGTAAAACCGCAGATTATCAAAAACTATGACGGTGGTGATGTCCTTCTTCCAGGAAGCGGCGCTCTTTTAAAGGTAAGCGATTTTCCGTCCCTTGCTTCCCTTGCCGGACGCACGCTGATTACAACCGACGGTACTACTTTATTAGGTGCTGACGACAAAGCCGGTATTGCCGAAATTCTCACTGCCGTGGAACAGCTCATTGCTTCCGGCAAGCCACACGGCGATATCTGGGTCGGTTTTACCCCGGATGAGGAGGTTGGAAACGGTGCGGAACTGTTCGACCTCGACTACTTTAAGGCTGATTTTGCCTACACGTTAGACGGCGATTATGAAGGGGAAGTTGCTTACGAGAATTTTAACGCCGCAAGCGCTCTCTTTACGATAACCGGTGTGAATGTCCACCCGGGTGAGGCAAAGGATATCATGGTAAATGCCGCTCTGGTTGCCTGCGAACTACAGTCCATGCTTCCGGAAGCCGAAACACCTGCCCACACGGAAGGACGGGAAGGCTTCTATCACCTTACCGATATGAAGGGAGATGTTGCATCCGCAACGCTTTCCTATATTGTGAGGGACCACGACAAGCAGACGTTTCTCGCACGCCTTGATACGCTGCGAAACCTCGAAGCCGCTTTAAACCAGAAGTACGGCGAAGGCACCGTATCCCTTGTCATCAAGGAGTCCTACTCTAATATGCTTGAAGTGATTGAGAAGCATCCTTATGTCGTTGACATTGCCAAAAAAGCGATTTCCGAAACCGGTCTTTCGCCGCTCTCCCGCCCGGTACGCGGTGGCACGGACGGAGCGCGCTTAAGCTTCATGGGGCTTCCCTGCCCGAACCTCGGAACCGGCGGCTACGGCTTTCACGGTCCTTACGAGCATATCAGCGTAGAGGGCATGGAGACCGCCGTGCGCGTGGTATTGGGAATTATCGCGATTGTTGCGGATGAGAAAGATGTATAAAAAGAAGTTCCGGCTCATCTGAGTCGGAACTTTTTATATCCCCTACTGTCTGTACTTTTCTTCATTCCATACAGCCCAATCATTATATATATCCTCAAAGCTTTTTCCACACAATTCCTCGATTTTCCCCTGTTCCATGCAGGCAGAAATGACTGCATCCATTCCATACTGTTCGGTCAGGTACTCTGCAAGGCTTGCTCCCGCCTGATAAGACAGCGCATAAAGTGTTATCTGTTCCGGTTTTGTGATGATTTGCTGTCCAAGCGAACCATATTCAAATGTCTCATCCGCTCCCACAAAATAGTTTCCCCAATAAAAACACAGCTTTTGCAAATCAACCTGATTGTTTTCTTCATCCCAGACTCCAACCTTCTGATATGACGCAAGCTCCTCCTCTGACTCTGAAACATATTTTGTCAAATACTCTGTTTTCATGCGATTTTCACAGGAAAAAACAGCAACCGCTTCTGTCCAGCCCTCCACCAAACCGGATGCAGAGCTAAAAATTTTGCCATTTCCCAACGTAAGATAATGGACATACTCATGCAGCAAATTCTCCCTTGTCTTCACCCAATCCCGGAAAAGAAAGATTCCATCCGATGCCTGTGTCATCTTCCTGTACTCATACCGGGAAAGAAAATCATTCCTGTCGTAGGCATCATAATAATTCGTGAATATCCGCTGTAAAATATCCGGGATATAAGATTCGTCTGCTTCCACCAGTATGATCAGGTGCTGGAGAGAGCTGTATCGGGTGCATATATCGTTCTTCCGGATATTCTGCCGGATTGCTTTCTCCATGCACTCCATTGCTTTATCGATATGATCAATGTACATCGTCTGGTCTAATTTTGCACCCATTGTGACCAGCACCAGATAACAGCGGTGCCGGTATCGTTCTCCCAGGCTGCTTACATATTGATACAGTCTGGCGAACTCACGATAGTCAAGATCTAATGCTCCTGTATAGCTTCCGCTCTCCAGCAATGCTCCGGCGATTACCTCCAGGTCATTTTTTCTGGCCTATGCATCCGTCTGCTGTTCCTCCAGCTCCTCATAAAACCGGTAACTGTTCTTACCATTCTGTTTGACATAATACAATGCCTTGTCCGCTCTTATATAATATTCTTCAAAGTTTCCTCCCTGTCTGCACATGCACAGACCGCAGGACAGGGATGCCGGTGAAGTCTCTGCCGTGACATTTTTTGCCGCACCAAAGCTATCAAACAGCTTTCTTATCCGCATGCTCATCTCTGCTTCTGATGCCTCCGGCAGATAGAACAGGAATTCATCTCCTCCCAGCCGGCAGACCACTGCGTTCTCCATGCACTCTGTTAACATTGCTCCTACCAGCCTGAGAGCACAATCCCCCGCTTTATGTCCATAAACATCATTGATCTTCTTCAGATTATCCATATCGACAAATCCCAGACAGCCATCATGCTTCTGCATTTTTTCAAGGATCAGCTTTTCACCCTTATGACGCATAGGAAGACCAGTCAGATAATCCAGGCTTTCCCTTGCCTCTCTCTGCCTGACCAGCTCCAGCTCGCGGATGTGGTCCATTGTCTGGATCATCGTAACGACCAGCAGGACCACCAGTCCGATTGCGATAAATATCCCGGACAGTGACACCACTCGATACACCTCTGTCACCTCCAGCATGACTGCGATCATGGCAGCTACCAGTCCGATCAGCGGAAGCTTGTAATGTTTCGCCGTTCCCTTGATGAGATCCCGGCAAATGGTGATAAATATTGTCAGGAACGTTCCTGCGATCACCAGATGGGACAAGAACATTGTCGAGATAAAATCTGCAATATTCAGTAACTGTAAGGCCGTGCATAGTACAAAATTCACACAGGTGATACACTCTGCCACATGATAGACCTTCCGGTACCTTCCCTGCTGCACACTGTCAATATAGAACATGATCGGAACCGGGCAGAGCATCACAACGAAAAAGCACATATTCGACAGAATAGAAGCATTGGAAACAAACAGCTGGCGCAGCTTCGATTCTCCCAGCATCCACACTGCTCCCAGGAGCATGCACCATCCCATGTACTCCAGATCAAATCTCGTCTTATATATAATATCAAGCACCAGACTAATGATCAGCACGACCAGTCCGGCAAACAGCATGGCGCAGGCGATCAGAGTTACCATAAAATAACAGTGGAACATATATGCCCAGATATCTGATTTGTCCCCACAATATACCGTGTTGACGACACCGGAATACTTTTTCGTAAAGCATTGCAGCTCTATCCGCACTTCCTGTCCCGCATCCTCGCCGGATGTCTCGCAGAACACATACCCACTGGCAGAATTTTTCCCAAAAGGTCTGGTATTCTCCGTATCATACACCGTCCTCAGTTCCCCACCGATGTAAATGCGCACATTCTCCAGAGAGGACCTGATGGCGATCGTATTTTCATGATAATCCTGTGGGAGCACTGACTGGATGACCAGAGGCTCTCCGGCAGGCACATCACATTTGCCCGGAACCGGGATTTCCTCTTTGGTTCCGTCTGCCAGCACCCGGTAAAAGGTTCCGGTATAAGTAATGCTTTCCTCCGTGACCGTTTCCCTTTCACTTGGGTAAATATATTGTCCCAAAAGGAATGCTGCAAGCAGCACACATATCACCACATAAAATAAAATTCTTTTATACTTTCGGATTGTATATTTCTCTTCTGTCAACTTTTCTACCTCATTAAATGATACCAGGACAGCCCCCGCTTTTATTCCCTTATCGGGGTTCTGTCCATAATCTTTCACCCACTTATCAATAAATTTATCACAAGTAGCAGGAAAAGCAACTATCCATTTCGCTCTGTAAAATGTTTATGGAAAATTCATTCGACAAATCATGCTTTCCGAACTAAAATAGGAATGCGATATGATAATTTCATGATCCTATGAAAGGAGACAACATGATATGAAGAATAAACAGATTTTTCTGTTTGGAACTGCAGGCTTTGGTGGCAGTGATATCTATTTTCGGAAAATCCTGAGTCAGGTTAAGCAGTTCATTGACGCAAGCAATGTTATCGTCGGAGAGTATATGTGTCAGGGCAGAATGCCGCAGTCTGTCCGGGAACGCTACTTGAAAATGAAGGAAGCCGTTATGGATCAAAATAAGGCAGCCCCACATAGCTGAGTCTGCCCTACTCTCTTTATTTAACGTTG